>NZ_JBCNKF010000006.1:0-276125 GCF_039596155.1 Chitinophaga sp. | reverse complement strand
GAATAGCACCCTGCCGGACTAGCAATTGATCGTGATGTCGATTGCTGCTGCAGCTGCCGCCAGTTCTACGCGGTTTTCCAGTTCTACGATGTTTAACTCTTGCATGTGGGTAAATTTTAAAAGGTTGAAAATGGTATTCAATTGGCTATTCCTTTTGAATAGCGACCTGCAGGATTAGCAATTGATCGTGATGTCTATTGCTGCTGCAGCTGCCGCCAGTTCTACGCGGCTTTCCAGTTCTACGATGTTTAACTCTTGCATGTGGGTAAATTTTAAAAGGTTGAAAATGGTGTGTAATTGGCTATTCCTTCTGAATAGCGCCCTGCCGGATTAGCAATTGATCGTGATGTCGATTGCTGCTGCAGCTGCCGCCAGTTCTACGCGGCTTTCCAGTTCTACGATGTTTAACTCTTGCATGTGGGTGAGTTTTAAAAGGTGTGAAAATGGTGTGTAATTAGTCGCAATTGATGGTGATGTCTACAGCAGCTGCTGCCTGTTCAATGCGGCTTTCCAGTTCTACGATTTGTGTTTCCTGCATGTGTGTAAGTTTTAAAAGGTGTAAAAAAAAATGGTGTGTAATTAGTCGCAATTGATAGTGATGCCTACAGCAGCTGCCTGCTCAATGCGGGATTCCAGTTCTACTACGTTTAACTCTTGCATGTGTGTAAGTTTTAAAAGGTTTATGAAAGTGATTAACAGTTTACTTCGATAGAATCGATAACAGTAGCGCCGGCCAGTTCGAGACGTGCTTCCAGTTCTACTACGTTGAGTTCGAGCATGGACATGTGATAGAGATTTTGATTGATGAGTGGGTTGAACCGGGATGCCTATTTGTTGATGCAAACCTGTCTGAAGGGCCTCCTTATAGTACGGGCTCCCTCCGGTGTTACAATGGTGGAAAGACCGTTTCTAATTAATTCTTTTTGCATGGGGCATGTATTACCGATTATACAACAGCCAGGTGCAATACATCGTAGATGCGCTGCGCAAGGGTACCAACAGTCTTGAAGCTTTCTTCGCCGAAGTCAGATGCTTCCAGTTCGAATTCTGCCATCAGTACAGATGTCACTTCCAGTACAGCCAGTGAATCATCAAACAGGCCTGGGTTTTCGTCATTGCCAAATAAGGCCTGATCGTTAGATAATTCATCAACAGTTTTGTTCAGGTTCAGTACGCTGATGAGAACTTCTTTAGTTTTTTGTTCGATTACATTGTGTTCCATAATTATAAATTTTTAAAGGTTTTTAAATTGTTAGTTTTTATATTTTGTGAGTAAGATGCTTGCCATATTTCCGCCGAAGCCAAATGAGTTGGACAATACTGTATCCAGCGGAATGTTAACTTTGTTTTGTGTGACGAATTCGATCTTTTCAGATGCAGGCAGATCGTCCGCCTCGTAGTTTGCATAGAGTGCATTGTGCTGCATACTCAGAATGCTGATGATCGCTTCTATGCTGCCTGCTGCACCAAGGGTATGCCCCGTCAGGCACTTGGTAGATCCCACATAGGTTTTGGTGGTCTTTTCCTGCAGTAAGGCTTCACACCCTTTCAGTTCTGCGCTGTCATTCTTGCCGGTACCGGTACCATGTGCATTGATATAATCCACATCGTCTGTACTCATACCGCCATATGCGAGGGCACTCTTCATACACTTCAGCGCATAGATGCCATCCGGGTGCGGTGCTGTAGCGTGGTATGCTTCGTTCAGGATGTGATACCCCCTGATTTCTGCATAGATAGTAGCTCCCCTTTCGATAGCCGATTCCAGGCTTTCCAGTATCAGGATGGCACACCCGTCGCCCAGCGACATACCGTCTCTTGATTTGGTAAAGGGCTTACACTTTGTTTTGGAGATGGCCATCAGGGAATTAAAACCTGTGTAGGTAAGCTCTGTGAAGATGTCCATACCACCACTGATCATGATATCGGCTTTGCCATTTTCGATCAGGTCAAAGGCCCTGCCTATTGAGTTGGTGCCGGAAGCACAGGCAGTAGAGATGGCGGAGACATACCCGTTTAGTTTGAAAGCGCGGGCTATCTTACCTAAGATCTTCGGAGTGGAATAGAGCGCCAGCTCATAGTCATCTTCATTTTCCTGCACTGACTTCTTGATGCGCTGCAGGATAGGGAAACTGGCTCCTACTGACGTACCTATGATGAGGCCCGCATGGCTGGCGTGTAGCTCTTCTTCTGACAGGCGGGCACTTTCCAATGCCTCCTGTATACATTTTACGGCTACTTCACTCATGATAGATACATCTTTATCCCAGGAGCTCTGATAGAGGTCATAATCCATCATAAATCCCCTGTTATTGGCAAACAGCTTGTGGGCTGTGCTGAACCTGTCCGATGGGATCGCATTATATCTGATGCTGCCATTTTCGAGGCTCTCGGTCATCTCAGCGATATTATTGCCTAGTGCTGATATGGCGCCGATACCGGTAACAACGACTCTCTTTTTCATGTTACATAGTTTTTTTAGTTCATACCACCATCGATCACGATTTCCTGGTTGATTAAAAATTCGGGACAATCCAGCGCCAGGTAAGAGATGAAATTAGAGATCTCATCGGTCGTGCCCATGCGCTTCAGCAGGCTGTTGCCGACCCTGTTGCTGACATATTGATCAGGCAGATTGTCTACCATATCTGTTTCGATGAATCCCGGGGCCACACAGTTGATGATGATACCCATGCCCTTCACTTCTTTGGCGAGTGACTTGGAGAAGCAATTAATAGCGGCTTTGGAGGCGGCATAAGCTGATTGCCCTGGGTTGCCTTTGATACCTGCCAGCGACGTCACATTGATGATCCTTCCGTTCTTTCTTTTGATCATAGAAGGCAATACTGCGCGACAGGTATTCATCACACCATTGACGTTGTTGTGCATCACTTCCCACCATTCGGCAGACGATGTCATGAGGAAAGGCTTAGGGTTTGCATTGAGCTTGCTATCGCGGATGCCTGCATTGTTAATCAGTACATCTACCTCTTTCAGGATCTCTTTATTTCCCCTGAACAGGGCCTTTACTTCTGCTTCATTGCCCATATCACACTTGAAGGTGTAAACATTGGGGAAACCTTCTGCGTGGAGTTCATCCACTACTTTCTGTGCGCTTTCTGCGGAGTACTGGTAGGTGAATACTACCTGATGGCCCAGGCGGGCGAATGTTCTTACCAGTTCTTTACCGATTCCTTTGGAACCACCGGTGATGAATATATTTTTCATGATTAATTTGTTTTTCTAAGTAAGAGATGAGAACTACCACCACCTTCGTGGCTGGTATTGACCAGGGCATAACCGAACCCGGAAGGATAATCTCCGGCAGCATCCGGTTCAGGGAATCGGTCGCTATACAGGATCTGACTGGCAATGCTTGCCCCCATGATGCTGCTGGCCGATTTCATGTCGCCAGTGTAGGCTTTGTGCCGCAGACTGTATGTTTCGTGTTGTTGATTGAGGTCTTCTAACAGGTGCCGTTCATTCTTCTCCAGTTGTTCAGCTGTGGTGTATGCACTCAGGTACACCAGTTTTCCTTTGGACGTGACGATGGGTTTGAGGGCATCGATCGCTGACTTCACTACTTCTTTTGAGCGCCTGGTGGTATCTTCCACGTTCTGATAGTCGAAGCAGCTGTGGTATTCTACCAGTTCAGCATAGCGCTTTGCTCCTCTGCGAACAGCGCTTTCTTCGCTTTCCAGTACCAGGAAGGCAGCGCCATCTCCCAGTATATTGCGGCGATCGTCTTTCTCTGTTCCGGATGCACTGAATGGATCCGTATCTTCATTTACATCGACCAGGTGATTGTTTTCCTGTTCACTCAGTATCCTGAACTCTGTATAGTGGTCTACTCCACCACAGATCACGATGTCTGCAAGACCTTTCCTGATCAGATCAAACCCGTAGGTGATACTGTTGGAATTATAGATCAGCGAGCTGGGACCATTCAGTTTGAAAACCCGTGAAATGTCGCCCAGTACGGTATTGGCAACGGTCTTTGTAAACTTCACCGGACTGATTTTCTGCAATCCGAACCGGTACAGGTCGTACAGGTAATCTTCTACAGAAGCGGTGGCACCGAGGCTGGTTTCTATGACCAGGCCAATTTCGTTGTCAGATGGTTCGAGTACGATGCCAGCATCGTCCAGCGCTTTCTTACAGGCCAGCATACCAAGTTTGGAATATTGCTGGGGAGGAAAACGATCGTCCCACTTTACTTCGCTGGCAAATTCCACTGCGGGTGCTTCGCCATAATATTGGGGGTGAATACTGGTATTGGTCCAGTCGGTTTTTATTTTAAGACCATTTTCACCTGCGAGGATCTTCTCCCATGCGGCGGCAGAACCATATCCCAGTGGGGAAACGCTGCCAAGGCCAGTGATCAGGATTTTGTTATTATTTTTCATATGCTTATAGATAAAGTGATTTCTGCTTTACATACTACTTCACCGTTTACAGTGGCAACTGCTTTGTATTCGCTGAAGTTTAAGATATTCTTGATGCGTTCAGCCGTAATCACCAGCTTATCTCCGGGTAACACCTCTTTGTAGAACGTAGCTGATTTTACTTTCACCGCCTTGCCCAGTTTCGTTTTCTGCTTAGCCTCACCATCCCTCTCCAGTGTAGCCACCCGGTTCAGCACACCAGATGCCTGGAACATCGCTTCGATGATGATGACACCTGGTAGTAAGGGATAACCGGGGAAGTGTCCTTTCAGGAAAATCATATCTTCCCCTATTTCGGTTTCGGTGGTAATCGTATTTTTAAAGTCTGTGTGCAATACCTTATCCACCAGCAACATTGGCTCTCTGTGGGGTAGTAGCGCAGATGGCTTCAGGGTATCAAATTCTGCCGTTGTCATATAGTCAATGTTTTAATTTGGCCAGTAGTATCCAGGCATGTCTGTGCTGACATGGATACGAGGTAATTATTGTTTAAAAGATATTGTCTGGTATAATGTTTTTCTGATAGCAGATTGCCGTAGAATATGTCTGCAAGTCCCTTGTCGTCGTATAGCTTGGCGATCGATTCAATCTGTGTCCAGAGCATAAAGAAATCCATCTGGTCCTTTACCTTCCGGCCTGTCCACTTTTCCAGCAGGGTCATTGTTCTGCCGGCTGGCGGCGTACTGATGTCTTCAATGTCGACGCCTATTTTATTTTCACTCACTACACATGCTACGATGTTGTTGCTATAGGAAATAGATATATTGGGGGTCCCCGTATCCATCACTAACTTACCATGCCTGTTGTATTGCAGTCCCTTGAGTAGTCGCACATCCAGTCCCAGTAAAGGGAAGATCTGTACAAGCATTAACCTGGAAGTCACTCTTTTTAGCCAGTGCCCCGCCCCGGGTGATTTGGTTAACCTGTTTACCAATTCATCGCTGAAATATTCCTGTATCGTATCCATACAGCGCTCGTCAACTGTGGACTTTATTGCAGCAATGAACAGATGGGTCATTTGTAATAGGTATTATTAAACTCTATTAATTTCAGATCATAGTGATCCCCTGCATGCAGGTCGTACTTATCTTTCAGCGCCTGCTCCACTTCGGGTATGTTGATCCTGTTCCGGTGAAAGACCCCTATTTCCATCCGGTCTTCACTATCTTTGCGGATACTTACCTTCAGTACTTCCGGTGCATGATACAATTCGTCGGACAAGCTGTTGAACCAGATAATCCTGTCTTTGTATTCGATGAAATCTCCTTCCCTGCCGAGTATAAAGTACCGGTCATCTTTTTTCACCACGATATCTTTTGTGGTAAGCACTGTATTGGAAGAGGGTTTGTCCAGCACATTGCCCCTGATATAACCGAGGTAGATGGAAGGTGTTTCTATCTGCAGATAACCAATTGGCGTATCGTTGTATTTATCCTGGTACTTTTCTGCCGGTGCTACCCGAAGTGTGATACCTGGATTGACCACGCCAATGCAGGCTTCACTATCCTTTTCGGGCACGTCTGTATATTTGCAGGTTGCGACTCTGGGTCCCGCTTCAGCCAGGCCATAGGTACTATAGATCGGGCAGCTGAACAATCTGAATACATTCTGGAATGTAGGCAGGTGTGGTTTGTCTCCACCCATAGTAATGAACCGCAGGTTATTTTTGATCTTAGGGATCTTCTGATAATAGTATAAGATGAGTCTTGCCAACAGCGGTGTCATAAACACATTCGTGATCTGGTGTTTCTGAAAGAGCTGCGGCAGTTGTAAGATACCCAGCAACCTTTCGCCCAGTACGATCTTTGCACCTGTAAAGAAGTGTGTAAGGAATTGTGCAATGAGGCCGTAGGAATAGGATACAGGCAGTAGCACCAGCGTTGCATCATCTTTTGTGATCGACATCGCTTCCCTGTTAGACGCAATGTTTGCAAGGGTTTGCTGCTTACCTAACAGGATCTTTTTAGGAGTGCCGGCAGTTGTACCAGAACTGGATACTACAAGCAGATCATTTTCATCGCCTACATAAACATCCTCGTACATGTTGCAGTAAAGGAATGCATCATTGATCCTATGTGCTGTTGCATTGTCTACGATGCTATCGTTGATGGCTGCTTCTGAAAGGATCGCGTTGAATTTGAGATCTGTAATTTTACTCAATCCACCTGCTTCTACCAGGAAAGGGATCAGCTCACATTTCAGGCAGGAGAAGAACAGCAACAATGATTTGAAGGCATTCTTGTAACCATAGATTACGACGATAGAATGTTTTGCTAATTGCAGTTGTTCAATACCGGCTGCTATATCCGCAATCTGGCCATACACTTCTTCATAAGTATAGCTCTTCGATTGTGTAGCATCAATAATAATCGAGTCGTGATGTTCAGTAAATGGGATGAAAAATGAGTCCTTATACATTTGAAAGGGCTTTTAAGGTTACGTGCTTTAAACAATCGTCCTGTATAGTTTCGACATTGCTTGTCAGAAATTCTATGTCTGTTTGTTTGTGACTAACAAAGTTTACTTCTGACAATTTCTTTTCAACAATGAAGCGCATGAGTCTTGCTTCGTAGCACTCGCTGTTGATCACGATAGACTTACCGATGAACTCACCGTATTGTTGAATATATTTTCCTTTCTGCAACATTCCGGAAGCTTCTTTTGCCATCATCGCGTAGCAGAATGCCTGGTATGCATACTTTTCAGGAGCAGGCAGGCTGGTGGTTTTGATAGCTGTGATCAGTTCATCTATCTTTGCTTCAGCTTGCACCACCTTGTAGAAGGCATTCGATACTGTGCTGTAATTTTTAAGTTCCATGTTTTTATTTTCAGTTTTGATTGATGGTTTAAAATTGCTTCGAAACGTACACTTTGAAAATTTTTTTAGACAAGATGCTGTTTCTACACAACCAAATTTCATTCTCTTCAAATCTTGTATCGTGTGGCGAACATTTTCGTTTTCGTTTTTCGTTTTCGTTGTGATCATGTTTGCTTCGATGATTCAAATGTCTAACAAAAGTGTTCGCACAAAAACTCTTTTAGACGAAATTGAGAGTTTACCACACCAAATAAACCACCTCTTAGATATGGCAGTTGCCGGCGACCCCGGATCAGTACATTTTGCATGGTATGCATCGTTTGTAGCTGCTACCGTACTGGTCAACGATGGGCTGCGTGGTGCAACGGCCGGCCACAGGCCGGGAAATGAACACGGGCCTGAGCAGGTCCTTAAAAACAGTCAGCCCGCTCCAGCACAAGGCTGAAGCGGGCTGACCGCAATACTAACGGGGCTTTTTACTATACTTTACCAGCTACATTCAATCGATCGATCAACATCTGTTTGTGTTGCTTTGAAATAATGATGGATTCATTATTTATCAATTCAATTGAATTGCCCACGACCGATTTAATAGCCGGCAGGTGAATAATATAAGACTTATGTATGCGCACAAACTGCGTCTCAGGCAGTACTTCTTCAATACTTTTCATACGCATGTAAGTCACTACATTCTTTTGTTTCGTGACGATTTTGATATAGTCTTTCATGCCTTCGATGTACAGAATATCTTCGAAGAGGATCTTCGACAATTTATGTCCATCTTTTACAAACAGGTGCTGGGGTGTTTGTGCCTGGCTTACCGGGGCTGCTACAGCTGCGGTTTCACCTGCTTTTTGATCTATATCTTTTTTGGCTTTATTGATGGCTTTTAAAAATCTTTCGAATGATATAGGTTTTAATAAAAAGTCAACCGCATTCAGATCATACCCTTCAATTGCATAGTTGGAATACGCCGTGGCAAAGATGAGGAAAGGCGGATTAGACAATGATTTGATCAATTCCAGTCCGTTGATCCTCGGCATCTGGATATCGGTAATGAGGAGTTCTATGCTGTCTGTCTGCAATATATCAATTGCATCAAAAGCATCTGCGCAGGATTTGACAAGCTCTAAAAAAGGGATGCGCTCAATGTGACTCTCTAACAATTCGCGGGATAATGGCTCATCATCAACGATGATACATTTGATTTTCTTCATGGCTAGATAAGAGTTATGTTAAGGTTGATGCTATGCGAGTCCGGACTATTGTTAATCGATAATGAATGTTTATTCTGGTATAACAAGGATAGGCGTTTCTTCGTATTAGCGATCCCTATCCCCCCCGTTCCGGATTCTTTATTGTGTTTAAATAATGATTCGTCCCCTTTACTGTTTGCGATTTCAAAATACAGGGTGTTGTCCTCCACCTCAAATGAAATCCTGAGCCATGGATTTTTGGTTGTTGTATCCAGGCCATGTTTGAATGAATTCTCGATAAACGGGAATGTGAGCAGTGGTGTGATCTTATATCCTTCCAGGGATTCAGCATCATACACAAACTGAATGTCTACATCTTTCCCGTACCTGGCTTTTTCCAGTTGTACATAGTTATATAGAAAATCGGCTTCTTTCGACAATTCTACTTCTTCCCGATTTGATTCGTAGAGCGTATAGCGCAGCATATCGGATAGCTGCATAATCAGTTCCGGTGCCCGGGGATTATTTCTGACAGACAGCGAATAGATATTATTCAGTGTATTGAATAAAAAGTGTGGATTCAGCTGTGATCGTAGAAAACTTACCTCCAGGTTCAGGTTATCTCTTTCCAGGCGGAGTGCCCGGGTCATGGACCGGGAGATCTCTTCGACGAGTTTTATGGTGATAGGGGGTGTTACGATCATTAATACCCCGATAGAGGTCTGAAAAATGGTATGTGGGGCAATGATCTGCCAGATCGATTTGTCGGCGATGACCTTTACAGATGCCAGCAAGTCCCGGTCGGATATCGTAAAGTAATTGATTAGCAGTGACATAAATGAATAATTAATCACTGCCCAGATCCAGAAGGGCACCAGCAGACCTATAAAAAACAGGAACCGTTCCCGCCTTTTCAGGAACAGGGGTACCAGTACATAAAAGATGAAGTAAAAGAAAAACATCGCCCCCAACAGGTTTCTTAAACCGAATATGAGGGAAATAAGTCCGTTCGTCGAGTAAAGGAACATAATATTCAAGGTGTACAGGATCAACATAATACACCAGAATACGATGTGCACATACTTTACATTCTCCGGGATAAGTAATCGGGTAAAATCAAAGGGTCTTGGTTTCATGTCCTCCACTAAACAATTAGAAATCTGCGTCTTTGGTACGGGTCATTACTACATACGCTCATGAAGATAAGTTTTTTTTGGTGTAATTCCCTATTTAAAGCGGGTTTCCAGCCCAAAATTTGATGAGTATCCCCCCACCTGCTCTTGTCATTTTCCCCTGATAAACCCGATTTTCCCAAATTTCAAAATCCCTGATGCCTAAGCTGTGATCATTTCGTTGGGTAAGACATCACTTTGGTCTAAAAGAATTTTTGTCCGGCGGAAAAAGATGAAAGTTTGTATCGTAATCAACAACAAAAAACTACCACTATGAAACAAGTTAAACAAACTACCGGCAAACAATCAAACCTGAGCCTGAACAAAGAAATCATCAGCAAGCTGAACGCCTGCGGTTGTGGCAAAGGTTCTAATGGGCAGAATAACAACTATTCTTCCATCAACACCCTGCCTACCGGTGTATCGAGTTTAGCAACCATTACTGCCTAATCCATATTTCACCAATTATCTACCCAGCAATGATTTTGACCTGCATCATAATAGACGAAGACCCGCTCGGTGTTGATATGCTGGAATACTATATCAGTCAGACGGAAGGGACCAGGCTTATCGCCAAATCGACCAAAGCCTCCGACATACTGACCACTATCAGAAAGTCCGCCCCGGATATAGTTTTTATAGACATCAGTATTTCAGGTATTGAAAACCTGGTATTTGATGACATTTTCCAGAAGGACATTGTATATGTTTTCGTAACCAAGTATCCGTATGACTATGTGCTGGATGTTCTACCCAGACAATTAGCCAACGTTGGATATTTAAATAAACCCGTGAGTTTCCTGCTCTTCAAGAAAGAAATCGTAAGAATCAGGGAACTGTACGCATCCAAATTAAATTAACCCGCTACAAATATTGACTGTATGCCTAAAAAGATACTTACCATATTGTTCCTGCTTATAACCACCGTAGCCCTTGGGCAGGCGCAAATAACCGGCTCGGTTACTGACACAAAAAAGCAGGCAATACCCGGTGTATCTGTTGCTTTGAAAGACACCTATGATGGTGCTACTACTGACTCAGCCGGGCATTTCAGGATCCGTACCACAGAAAAAGGTACTTTCACACTGGTCGCTTCGGCCACGGGGTATGAAACCAGGGAACAAACCATTACCCTGGGTAGCCAACCCATACTGGCAGATTTTGCCCTGAAAGAAAAGATCAGTGAACTCAATGCCGTCACGGTCACCGCAGGTGCCTTTGGGGGTGGGATGGGCAAAAAAGGACTTACCGTATTAAGTTCGCTGGACGTGCAAACCACGGCCGGTGCCAACGCAGACATTTCCCGGGCGGTCAATACCCTGCCCGGCGCACAACAGATCAGCAACCAGGAAGGCCTCTTTGTAAGAGGAGGAGACAGCTATGAGGCCAAACAGTTCATAGACGGCTCCCTGGTAAACCGACCTTACTACCTGAGCGCCTCCAATATACCCACCCGGGGCAGGTACCCCGCTACCCTGTTCAAAGGCTTTGCCTTCAGCACCGGTGGGTACTCCGCTCTCTACGGACAAGCCCTCAGCTCTGTATTGATCATGGAGACGATCGATCTGCCACAACAGTCAGAAGCCAACGCCTTCCTCTCTCCTATTCAGAATAGCCTGGGCGTACAGCGCCTGGCAAAGAATGGCAAATCTTCCTTTGGCTTCAACTATCAATATACCAACACCAGCCTGTATTATGCACTGGTGAAACAGACACCTGATTACTTTATCCGTCCCAGGTTTCATAATGCAGACGCCAACTTCCGCATCAGGACCAAAAACGGGATGATTAAATACTATACTACTTTCAGTTATAATAAACTGGGGGTACGTACCTTCAACATCGACACGGTGGATATGAAGAACGCCATTACCCTCAGCAATTATAACTGGTTCAATGCCCTCAACTGGAAAGAGAACCTGGGAGACGGATGGAAGATGACCCTCTCTGCCAGCTATAGCATCACACACGACAGCATCAGCAGCCAATTGCAGGATGCGCACAATGTACCTCAATATACTTTCGAAAAATACTGGCTGGATACCGTGAACTTCCGGTTGGACAGAAGAGAGACCCTGCTGCAGGGCAAGGCGGTGATAGAGAAAAAATTCAGCAACCTGAATACCATTCGTTTCGGTAGCGAATACTGGTATGCGCAATACGATTTTCAATACAACTCCATCAGCAAACACCTGCCAGACCAGTTGACTGCAGGCTTTGCCGAAACGGAACTTTACTTTACCAGTTCGCTCGTAGCCACGATTGGTGTAAGGGCAGAATATTCTTCCATCCTCCAAAAGGCCAAAGTGGCACCCCGTGCCTCATTGGCCTATAGGATGGGCAAAGGATCAACGGTCTCTGCAGCCTTCGGACAGTTTTATCAGAAACCCGAAAACAATTACCTGCAGGTCGCCCCATGGCTGGGTTATACCAAGGCCACTCATTATATCATCAATTATCAGCGACAGGTACAGGGTACCTTCCTGAGAGTGGAAGCATTCTACAAGCAGTACGAAGACCTGATTAAAACAGTCCCTTCCTACAGCAACAGTGGCAGTGGGTATGCAAAAGGGATTGAACTGTATTTTCGGGACAAGACGTCTTTTCAACATCTCGACTACAGCATCAGTTATTCCTACCTGGACACCAAGCGGGATTACCTGAATTATCCTACCTCACTGATGCCTGGTATTGCTGCCAATCACACAGCGTCTGCTTCTGTAAAACGCTTTTTCACAAAGATCGGTACAGGTGCGAGCCTCACTTATACCTTTGCCACCGGCAGACCTTATTATGCCATCATACCTGATAGCACCGGTCATAGCTACTACATCAAGGATCAGGGCAAAACGAACGGCTACCAGACACTGGACCTGAGTATTTATCACCTGACCCGCATGGGCAAAGCAGCTGCCATCTGGTATGCTTCAGCGACCAACCTGCTGGGCCGGACAAACATCGCAGGTTACAACTACTCTTACAATGCCCTGGTAAAACAACCTATTCTGCCACCCGCCCAACGGACCTTCTTTGTAGGCCTGATACTGAACTGGGGGATAGACAGAAGACAAGACGCAATTGATAACCTTTAAAATATCACCATGAAACAAATCATCTTAGCCATCGCTTTGCTGGCCTCCATGGGAGCCCGTGCACAAAGCAGCAAATATGTAGCCGCCATGCAGCACAACCTCCAGTTACTTGATTCTGCTAAAACCACTGAAGACCTTGCGGCTGTATCACAGGCATTTGAACGCATAGGGGATGCAGAAAAAACACAGTGGCTGCCTTATTACTATGCAGGCCTGGCACAGACGCGCATCGGCTTTGCCGATCCAAAATCAGACAGGGACGCGATTGGTCAGAAAGCCAATGAGCTGGCAGAAAAAGGCGAAAAGATTGAAAAGAATGCAGAGCTCTGCACCATTCACAATATGGCAGCCACCCTCCAGATGCTGGTAAACCCCATGGAACGTTTTAAAACCTTTGGTATCAAAGCATATACTTACCTGCAGGAAGGCTATAAACTGGATCCGAACAATCCACGCCTGTATTTCCTGGATGGGGCCAATACCTTTGGTAAGCCTGAATATATAGGCGGAGGTAAAGAAAAAGCAAAACCATTGTTTGTAAAAGCGGAAGAACTGTTCAAAACAGCAAAGCCAGCAGAACTTTACCCACACTGGGGGCTGGCCGAAACAGAAAGATACCTCGCCAAATGTAATTAACCTTCAATCGTTACAACTATGGAAACGCTTGTAAAAGTCCTTATTTATATACATGCCCTGAGTGGCGGCCTTGGACTGATCAGTGGGATCGCCAGCATAGGCGTAAAGAAAGGTACCAGGCTACACAAAAACAGTGGCAAAACATTTTCTTATTCGATGATCATCAGCTCGCTGGTATCGCTGGTAATTGCGCGAATGCCAGGCCACGAAAACCTGTTCCTTTTCCTGATCGGGGTGTTTACCATCTACCTGGTACTGGCAGGCAATCGTGCGCTTACCTTCAAAGGCGGTATTAAAAGCAGCGCGGATACCGTTGACAAAACAATATCCGGGACTATGCTGGGAGCCTCTGTGCTCATGCTGCTGATAGGTATTTACCAGCTCGTTGCCCATCAAGGAGGTAATGCGGTGTTATTTGTGTTCTTCGGAGGGTTTGGGCTGTATATGACGTTGAAGGATTTTTACACTTTCAGAGTATTCAGAGAAAAGAAAAATGCATGGCTGAGTAGCCATATAGGCCGGATGACAGCGGCGCTGATTGCCTCTGTTACGGCTTTCCTGGTAGCAGGATTGCATATACAGACACTGGTGATGTGGATACTGCCCTCTATCATAGGAACACTGTATATCGCTTATTGGAATGCTAAAATAAAAGGGCCGGCGGCCTCGCTGGCACTCACGAAATAATAAAACCGGTATTGATCCAAAAAGTGTATGAAGACATTGGGTACTATTTAACGATCAACCGTCTTCACCACAGGATACCTCCATAAATCAGGGCTGACCATGCTACATGGTCAGCCCTAAGTATTTTCAATTAACTGCTTAATTAATTAAACAGGTACCTGATACCAAACTGCATTTGCCATCTGGACAGCAATGCGGTGTTATTAGCATAGCTATTCACATATGGGATCTGGTTCTTTGAATCAGCGTAAGGGAATGAGAATAATGGTGTTTTGCCATCATCCGCCAAACCTTCGAACTTCAGGAAGTTGTTCACTGTAGCCGCTTGTACGATGCCCCAGTTTCTGTTCAGGAAGTTACCTACGTTGATGATATCCAGCGACAGTCTCAGTGTATGCCTGTCTTTTCCTGTTTTTACAGAGATATCTTCAGTGATGTTTACGTCAAGTTTCTTGTAGTAAGGTAATACCGCAGCATTTGCTTTGGCTGTTTCACCACGATGGAACGCGAGGTATTTGTTCTGGCTGATGAAGTTGTCCAGCTGGGTATACATCTGGGATGCAGATCTTGGATCAGCAGCCGTACCGGTAGTAGACCCTGTATGTGTAGTGGTATTATAAGAACCCACATTGATCAGGTTAATATCAGTAGCGCTCTTTGGAATATAGATCAGGTCATTGTTAAAACCGTCCCCATTCAGGTCACCATTATAGATGTAAGAAACGGTACCTGCTGGTGCAGCTTCGAAGATGGCACCGAATGAAGTAGCGAAGTATTTACCATAGGATACCTTGTAAGATGCCATTGCGATGACACGGTTAGGCAATCTGTAAGAAGCATAACCCAGGTTACCGCCATTAGGATCGCCGCTTACAGCACGTGCACTCCACATAGACGATGCGGTGCTACCTGTTTCAGACGTATTTCTTGCGTCACCATGAGAGTAAGCAACACTGGTGTACAGGTTACCAAAGGTACGCTCGATCTTTGCAGTTACATTGTAAGTATACCCTTTGTTATTGTTCTTCATCAGGATAGCATTACCAATATTTGGGCTGGATAATGAGCTACCGTCTGCATAATACCTGTTACTTTTATTCAGCACAGTAGTCAGTGATGTATTATAACGCATACGGTTATCGCCGCCATTGTTTAATGCATAGCCATTGGATTCATTCAGGTTGATATTAGAGAAGTAAACCGCATTGATATCTTTGGTATAAGTACCTTCTACGGTGAATACCCAGTCACTGATCTTCTTATCTACTGCCAGGCTTCCTTTCAATACTGAAGGGTATTTGAAATTCTTATCTGTCAGGGCTACGCTGTAAGCAGTATTAGCGGAAGCAGATGCCGGACGGTATGTATTTGGATCGGCGCTGAATGCAACACCGGCATTATTTGTGAAGGAGCCCCACTGAATACCATTGTTACTAGCCTGGTTGCTCAACCATACGAATGGTGGAGGACCGGAGAAGATACCGAAACCACCTCTTAACTGGAGGGTTCTGTCTCCCATCACATCATAGTTGAAACCGACGCGTGGAGAAACCAGTACTGCATTGCCAGGCGCTTTCCCAATGTTGTAGCTCTGACCATCTTTGAAAGTCAGTTTATCAAAATCAGGGTTATCAGTGAAGGATTGTTTATAGATGGTCATATCAAAACGAACACCATAGGTGAAGGTGAAACGATCAGATACTCTCCATTTATCCTGTGCAAATACGCCCAGTTCTGTGGAACCTGCATATGCCCATGGGAAAGAACCATCTTTCAGTGCGGAGTACTGCAGGTAATAGCTCTTTGCATTTGCAGTACCATTGTTCACACTGTTGTAGAAGTCAGTCAGGCTGTTGAACTGGTAAGCACCCTGGTAACCGGGAGCAAATGCGTTCTGGTATTTCCTGTAATAGTCCTGTGTACCGACGGTGATCTCGTGTGCACTTGTATAGTAAGTGAAGATATCGGAGATCTGGAACACGTCTGTATTCAGTACGTTGTTGTAAGTATATGGTTCGTATCCGAAAGTGGTATAAATATTACCATTGTTCAGGATATCGACCAGTGGGAAAGTATTGGAAGAGGAGTTAGGTTTACGGAAGTCACGCAGGGCGGTATAACCTACCTGGAATTTGTTGGACACCCTGTTACTGAACCTTGAATTTAACTCCGCGATGAAGATGTTGAAGTTATTATTGATCACGTAACCACTACCGGAGAAAGGCAGTGCGTTAAGGCTTGGCTGACCATTGGTAACACCTGCAGGACGGCTGTTGCTCGCAAACTGGTCGCTGGATGATTTCAGGTAGTTATACTTTACGGTCAGTGAATGCTTTTCATTCAGGTTCCAGTCGATTTTGATGGTTGCCTTGTCACTATTGGTTTTGAAAGAGTAGCCGGAGAAGGCACCCGGATCATAACCAAACTTATCTTTCAGGAAAGTAGCGAGTGCATTCAGGGTATCTGCATTGGCATTTGAGATACCGGCAGATGCGCTGGCAGGGTGGCTGGCGTCAGAAGGTACCCAGCTGGTAGCAGGGGCAGTTTGACGGGAAGACTCTAAGCTCAGGAAGAAGAATACTTTGTTCTTAACGATCGGTCCACCGATGGAAAGGCCACGTATATTAAAGGACAGGGGTGTTTTAGCGATTGTGCTGTTGCCAACTTTATAACCTTGTGTGCCGGCACCTTTAATATAGGTATATACAGATGCTTTCAGGGTATTGGTACCGCTCCTGGTTACGGCATTTACACCGGCACCGGAGAAACCACCCTGACGAACGTCGTAAGGAGATACGTTCACCTGTACCTGCTCGATCGCATCCAGGCTGATAGGCTGTGCGCCGGTTTGGCCACCCAGGGTACCCGACAGGCCGAAGGAGTTATTGAAGTTTGCACCATCCACCGTGAAGTTGTTGTACTGAGGGCTTCTGCCACCAAAGCTCTGGCCAGCGGCTACGGTGCTGCTGGTTGGCTCCAGGCGGGTGAAGTCCTGTGCAGAACGGCTGATAGTAGGCAGTTTTTCCAACTGGTCTCTGCTGATGATTTCCTGGGAACCGGTACGGCTGTTGTTGAAGGTTTTATCCTGTTTGCCTTTTACCACTACTTCACCCAGTTGTTTGGTAGAAGGAGCCATGGTAAAGTTACCGGTGAATTCCTGTCCTAGCGACAGGTTGATGTTGTCCAGATGCTGGTCTGCGTAACCGATGTAGGATACGGCAATAGTGTAAGGTCCCCCCACACGAACGTTTGCAAAGTTGTAGCGGCCATCAGCACGGCTGGTGGTTACATAGCGGGTCCCGGTTGGGGTGTGTACAGCTGTAATAACAGCGCCGGGAATTCCAGTCTGGCCGTCGGTAACGATACCGTGAATTTCGGAGGTTGTTTCCTGCGCCAGTAGGAACATAGGTAGACAAAAGATTAACACAAGTGTTAATAGACAATTTCGGATCGACATGAGTTGCCTGATTTTGATTTTGGTTGTTAAATTATATGAATTACAAGCTATTCAATATACATTGTGTGTTAAGTGTGGGTTACATTTCCAGTTTGTCTTTTACGAACTGCTGATAATAACCCGGTACATACTTACAGGCCTGCTTATAAGGTACCTTAAATGACGGCTTTCCCTGAATTGCGATCTCACAACTATCATTTGGATCACAACAACCACAATACCTGGAATCAATCTGTTGTACTGTGTCGGCTACTATTCTGTAAGTTCCGAACTGCATCGCCATATCGGCACAGCCAGCACTCTGGTACGAAAAGATCAGCCCTGTCTTTTCCTGGTATTCAGCTGAAACGATCTGATCGAAATGCTTTACCTGGATAAAATGGTTATTTCGATAGAGCCATAGGTCAGAAATCTCCCCAGTATGTATTTCCCAAAAATTCCTGATCACTTTTAAGTCGGGAATGTGATCTCCATTAAAATCGTTTACTGTAATAAAGTCCGAGTATGTACCCTGTCGGACCGGAGCGGTCATTTCAGAAAAAATAGTATCCCATTTGGTTCCGGATTGTCTTAAGATGATGATATGTGCTGTTGAGTCGTTTGGATAATACCTTATGATTGCATCCTTGTGTTGTTTGTTGAATAGGTAGCCAATCTTTATAGCTACCCAGATGTCTTCGTAGTTAAAAGAAAGCGAGTCCTTATTATGTGAGAACAGGGAGTCGATTTCATATTTCCCAATTTCGGTATAATTAGCTTCAGCATCCTGATCTTGTATTGTATCTGTTATTGATTTTGTTGTTTCTTTGGCTGATATTGTCGGTTTAGGTGTTTGTCCACAGTATATAAAAAAAGGCAACAGGAGGGTAATAAACCATTTCATTTTACACAAGATAATATTTCTTATGGATCTTTTGCTATCCATTTCATCCCCCCAATATACAACTCCCATCTTGTTGCTTTTTAGCTGATTAACCTCTACCTTTCCCCGCTATTAGGTACTTATGCCAGAGAGGATTGTCTACTATTTATTTCCTATTATACTACTGTTCGCGGCGATGGGGGCTCGCGCACAATCTAAAATCCATTATCTGAACAATGAACCGGTGCTGGAAATCAGCCCGGATGCTGCCGTTTTTATAGTGGGGAACCCCTATCCCAACGACGAAAAGTACCGGTTCTCCCTGTCACAGCCACTGAATTATACCTTATATATAGATGGCAAAGCCCATAAAGCCGGCCCGGCGACCCCTATCCGTCGGCGGGAAAGGGGGGAAATATACCTGACCTTCAAGGGCAATTCCTCCACGGCTCTCTACCTTCAGCTGAACGAGGAAGAGGTGCAACACTATGGTTATAAGGTACATCCGGTTATCAGACTGGAAAAGGAAATTGCCGCCTCCAGCCGGGATCACCTGCTGACCATCTCCTGGATCATCACGATTTCCCTACTGGCCTGTTTTGCCGCATATAACTTATACAACTGGTTTCAGCTGCGTGATCGTGTCAATCTCTGGTACCTGGCGGTACAACTGGGGGCTATGATCTTCATTACTTCCTTCAAGCATTTCGTCACCCAGCTACTCCCTTTTTCCTGGTATCAACTCAGGGTGATGCCAGATGGTACCGTTTACAAGTATAATCTCAACTCGTTCTTTTTACATATCGGTTGTATGATCGTGTTTACAGGACTGATCCAGCTGACGCGCTCTTACCTGCGCACCAGGGAATTATTGCCTGTTTACGATGCGGTGCTTCGGTATTTACTGGTCGGATACCTGGTTTTCGAGATTGTTCCTGCGCTTGTGACCATTTCCGGCTGGTTTTATCTGGACAATTACACCCTTCTGTATGATGATGTTTTTATCTGCCTGCTATCTCTGGGCATATTGATTACCAGCATAGTAGCTTGTAAAAAACGTATCAGGGCAGCAAGGGCTTTTATGTTTGCGAACGCCCTGCCGATTGTATTTGCCACCGGACTGGCTGTCTTTTTTATTTTTAATTCTACCCCCAACTACACCAACAACAGCTCCCTGCTGCCTGAGATCGCTATTATCTCACAGCTCATTACCTTCACCATTGTACTGGTCACCCGCATCAAAACCATCCATGAGGAACTGGATGCCAAGGGATATGAAATAGCCAGACTGGAAGCAGATATTGCCCGGAGCAGACATCACCACTGGCTTATTGAAAAAGAAAACGAGCAGATTTCCCTGGCCATACAGGCAGAAAAAGACAAAAACGAGCAGCTACAACAAAAACTGGATACTAATAACCGGGAGCTGGTAAGTAATAGTCTTTACATCCATCAGAAAAATAAACTACTGGACGACCTGAAAAAGCAACTGCATGATATTGATGAATTATACCCTCATATAAAACATCCGGGTATCAAAACCATCAAGACATCCCTGCGGGAACATAAATTTCTGGATGCGGAATGGGATAAATTCAGGTTACATTTTGAACAGGTACATCCTGGTTTCTTCGAAAAACTCAAGGCAAAACACCCCAATCTCACCAATAATGAGTTGAGATTATATGCTTATTTCCACATCAACCTGTCTACAAAAGAGATTGCTGCGCTACTCAATATTGAGGCAGCGAGTGTACGGCAGGCCAAAGCCAGACTAAACAAAAAGCTGAATATCAAATAATAACAAATAGGCCTTTTCATTTGTATACACTTTGTAGACGCTCATTTTATCCGATTTTGAGCGTTTTACCCTTTCTTTACCTCACAATTGATAACAGCATATCGGCCTATTGTCCTGTAGTGAAATTAATCCCCTTTCTCTCACCTGAACGTGAGGAAAGAATTGTTCGTAAGCGCATTCATATTTGTGGCCCCAACAATATTTAGCAGAGAGGCCCCACTTTTAAGTTTCTATCAAAGCGTAATGAATTGATAACGCAATTAGCCCCATCCCAACCCATATACTGACTGGCTGGAAAAGGAAGTCTTTTCTGGTCAGTCATGGGATTGGCCAGGTGATCACAAGGTAATTTTCTCATCTCCGTCCTCATAAGGTACATAGATCATCATCAGGGTAAACATTTCTTCGTTTGCCCGCATATCCCCGCTGGACATCACCAGTTTGGGCGGCTGATTGGGGTTCACCGGATTATCCTTCGTATTGTCATACACCCCGGTCATATGGATGACAGAACCGGCCGGGATCTTTACCAGGTGTGGCAGCCGGTACAGTTCCTGCCAGCGGAAATCCCAGGCCGGGATATGTACCAATGGAATGGTGTCCCGCTCCGGTGTCACGGCATAGGCAGTGAACTCTTTTCCCAGGAGGTGCATATGTGGCCATACGTACATGATGGATTGCGTTTCCTGTGTTTTTACTTTCAGGGTATAAGTGCTCACCTGGTTCGGGAAGATGACAAACCGGGGCTGAATGTCTCGTTCTGCAATTCCTCCCGATCCGAGACTGATAATCTGGACTTTGCGCTGTACAGGTCCTTTCTTGAAGAATAGCTTTACTCCTACATTAGAGATTTCGTCTGCAGCTATGGCGGCATAGTGTACAGTTAACAGCACGACCCCTCTTTTAGGGAGCACCCAGCCAAACTGTTTGGGATAAAACTCTTCGGTAGTACCCGGAATCCAGCCGGAGTAGTACACCATATTTCGCTTCAGTGGACCGTAACGCTTTACTTCAAGTCCGGCAGTATCGGTATCTGCTTCTACAAATGAGGGGGCGATATTGATATCTTTGCCGGCATCCTGCACGGCATAAAAACCATAATTGATATGGTGAATGACTTTTTTGTTGTTGGTGTATAGTTCCAGCCGTTCAATATTGGCGGTGTCTTTCAGTTCAAAGGGGACTTTGAATACCACGAACCGTTCCTGATTGTCGCCTTTCACGGTATAAGCTTTATCGGCTTTCATGATCAGATCGGGGGCAGTGGTGTCAACGGGCGTTGATGCTGGGGTAATGACAGGTTTTCCTTTGGGGGCGTTGCCGGATATCCAGTCCAGGATCACTTTCTTTTCTGCCGGCGTAAGAATACGGTTATTGGCGTAGTCTCTATAATGCACATCTGCCTTGAAAGGAGGCATGTAACCAGTAGTAATCACTTCTTTGATAAAAGAGGTCCGTCTCTTTACCTCTTCGAAGGTAGCGAGTGAAAATGGTGCTGATCCACCAGTATGGTGACACCCTACACACCTTGCTGCTATCACAGGCTGTACATCAGCGTAAGTCTGTGCCAGCAACAGGCGTGCGGGCAGTAATATCACCATTAATAAAAATAATGCTCTCATCAGTTATCGTTAATGTAACAACCGACCGGTTTGGTCACAGCGGGATTCACTGCTTTGCCGGCCATGGTATTGATAATGGCGTCTTCCAGATAATGCGCGGTGGCAGTGATCTTAGTCTGCCCCAGGCGGGTGGCCCAGTCATCGATCGCTCCCTGGTAAACTACTTTGCGGTTGCTATCGAGCAGGCATACTTCCGGTGTTACCGTGGCACGATATTGTTTTCCCAATTTATTTGCCTGATCGGTTAACAATGGAAAAAAGACCTTATACTTCTGTTGGAATGTGGCAAAATCCTGTTGTGTGTACCAGTGACCAGGGAATACGCCGACAACAGTAAGGCTGCCGGCGTATTTCTGGCTCAGTTCATTTAATGGTTTTGTATAATTTTTGCATAGCGGGCACTCCGGCGATAACCATACGATAGCTATCATCGGTGTATGATAACGACGTACATTCTGCGCGGTGGCAAAATTGCAAATCAGTAATAACAATACGAAGGCCCTCATACAATATTTATTAATTAGCGGTATCCCACCATACACGACCCTTGATGTCGTCAGGGGTACTGAATCCATTTACTTTCACCATCTCCTGAATAGCCGCCAGCCTGTTTGCATAGTTCAGGTCGGATACAGAAGGATAGCTTACAGAAAAGCGTCTTGGCATTACCTTTTCATCGCTGTCTACAACAACAGGTTCACGCTTCAGAATGTTGCCTGTCTGAGACGGGAAGCCGGTACGCTTGATGGTAGCCCATGCTTCATTCTGGTTTCTGAAGCTGTTGATATATTCCTGCACGCAGATCTGTTCCAGTGCATTGGCGGCATCATACTTCACACCGGGTTTGGTAATATACGTAGCAATTTCATCTGCTGACAGTGCTTTATAGCCGGTTACACCTGCTATTTTACCCATGCGGTCATACGCGCTGACAGATGCGGAGACACCTGCATAATACAAGGTTTGTGCATCTTCGTTGGTGATCCCTCTTGCAGCCAGCTCAGCCCGCATAAAGCATACATCAGCATATGTAATGATAGGGAATGTAATTGAATGCTGCCCGGTTGGATTATAAAATAATGAGTCCTGGATTTCTGACACCCATCTCTTTGTTACAGATGCGCCATTGTAACGGAACTTCAGGTCAGAATAATAGTAGTTGACGGTAGGGTCGGTGGACTTAGCAGGGTTTGCAAATTGTCCCCTGTAGGACTTTCCATCCCATTGCAGCGTATCCGGAAGGATCTTCTGGGCTTTTGCTGAGTCAAACTGATCTTTGGTAAAGGATTGCTGGAAAAAGATCCTTGTGCGTGGATCGGCGGTGTTCACCATGAAGTCAACGTAGTTCCTGGCACCGGATACATTCCCGTTACTTTCGGGGTTGTAGTTACCGCCCTTTGCATAGGTGATGGCCCCTTCAATCTGCCAGTTCTCATCATTGGAGCTAATCAGTCCACCATCGTCTGCCAGGATCTCACTTACCAGTGTTTTCATTTTTGCAGCATCCCTGTTTATCAGTCGCATCGCCAGTCTTAAGCGCAGGCTGTTGGCAGCCTTGATCCAGTAACTCACATTACCACCGTAATAAATATCCTGGTTACCCAGATTGGCCTGGGATACAGTAGGATTGGTCTTTAATGTCGCTACACTTCTTTTCAGCTGTGCCTGCAGCGTATCGAACAATACTTCCTGTGCATCATATTTTGGCGTGAGCAACCCGGTATACCTTGCCAGGAAAGCTTCTGTATAAGCGATGCTACCCTGTACATCTGACACATAGCTGGCATAATAAGCCATGGGAATGTAAGTGATTGCATACAGGTAAGTATACTTTTCGCGATCGCTGCCTGACTTTTTCTCTATCAGCTGTTGTACGTCTTTCAGCTGATTGCCTACACGCGTGTAAAAGTTGCTGTAACGCTGGTTGAGGTTACCGCTACCTTCATAGACAGTGGCAGAGGCGCCGTTCATGGTCACAAAGGTTTGTGTCCAGTAGTACATGGCCCTGTTGTAATCGTAATAGTATTCGAAGTCGGAACCATTGATGGCCGTCAATGCAGATGTAAACTCCTGTTCAGGATTTACAGTCAATACATCATCCGGGTCAGTATTCATTTCAGCAAATTTCTTTCGGCTGCAACTGATCATGCATATAGGAATCAAGAGCAGCAGGAATATATATTTAAATCTATTCATCTTTAACTAGTTTTCTGATTAAACAAATCACACCTTAGAAGCTGCCCCAGATCTGGAAGCCGATGTTACGGATATAAGGCATTGCAGATACTTCCTGGAATGCATCCGATCCGCTGCTGTTCAGGTTATCAGGATTCACGTGGTCTTTTGCACTGTTGTACAGGTACATGAGGTTGTTACCTATTAAAGAGAAGCGCAGACCGTTCAGTTTCAGTTTTGCTGCTACCTTGTTAGGCATATCGTAAGTCAGGCTAACCTGCTGCAGAGATACCCATGAAGAGGTAAACATGGATGCTTCGCGGATACCATTGCCCCAGCTATGAGTGTTCTGGTAGTAGGCGAATGAGTTGGTGGGATTGATCCAGCCTTTGTCATATGCATCTTTCATTGTCATACCTGACAGGTCGTGCGATGCACCATCCAGACCAGTTACGACAGTACCATCTCTGTATACACCGTCGATGATCATACCGGTTTCCATTTCTACGCCTGCGGCATTTGTAAATTTCTTACCGCCCAGTTTCTCATTTCTGAAAGGCAGTGTGCTCTTCATGCTACCCAGCCAGCTACCCAGATCATGTGTGAAGGAGTATACTTTACCACCGAATTTGCTATCGAGTACAAAACCTAACTGAAATTGTTTATAGTTAAAGTTATTGCGCCAGTTACCCAGGAAGTCAGGCGTAATGTTGCCCACTGCAGGGTTCTTGTTGAGACCATCATTATAGTTCTGTGCTCTTACATATACAGAGGAACCTTTTGCACTTGACATGCTAAGCACTCTCTTACCGTTGTTTTCGCTATGCTTACCATCAGGGCTGTTGTACGATGCATAGCCATAGTTAGCGATGATAGTACCGTAATCTCCGCCTTTCTTGGCAATCACACTGAAACCATCGCCGCTACCCAGCGATACATAATCCAGTCCATAAGGCAGGCTCAGGACCTTATTTCTATTGCGGGTATAGTTGAAGTAGGTATCCCATGAGAAGTTCTTCGTCTTGATTGGTGTAGCATTCAGGCGAATTTCCCAACCACGGTTGCGTACTTTACCACCGTTGATCAGGGTTGCACTTACACCTGATTCGATAGGTGAAGAGAAGCTGATGATCTGTGCTTTACTATCCTGATTGTAGAAGGTGATATCTGCGCCCAGTCTGTTCTTGAAGAATTTCAATTCGATACCTGATTCGAATTTATGTGAGCGGGTTGGCAACAATGACTGGTTAGGCAGTGTATTGGAGCTATAGCTGTAGCTGGCTACACCGTTATAAGAACCATTTGCTGTATAGGCACCGGTATTCGCAGTATAGTTGGTAGTACCACCACCTACGCTGGCAAATGATGCACGCAGTTTACCATAGTCAAATGCAGCAGGCAGTTTGAAGTTGTCAGTAAAGATCCAGGAAACGTCGGCACCGGGATAGAAGTAGGAATAGTTACCATGTCCGTCGTTGTATACGAGTGTAGAGTTCCAGTCATTTCTGCCATACAGGTTTAAGTAAAGAAATTCTTTATACCCCAGTTGTGCCTGTGCAAATGCGGAGCTGGATTGATATTTATTAGGTGCAGATTCGTTTACAGTTGAAACGCCATTAGAGTTCGACAGGCGGTATACATCTGGCAGGATATAGCTTTCCATTTGTGCAGACAGGCTTTGTTGCACGCCTCTGTTTACCTCACCACCTCCTTGTACCATCAGGCTGAAGAACGGTGTCAGGTCATTTGTGTAAACGAGGCTGGACTGATAACGCTCTATCGTTTTGTTTGTAGTGCTCACATTGTACCTTGGGTTACCAAACCCTACATCCTGACCTCTTTGTTTATTGTCCCAGTTGGTACCGATATAGTTTACACTGGCGAGGCCCTGCCATCTGAGGTGTGTGGTCAGATCTGCTTTCAGGTCAATGCTACCTCTGAAGTTATTTTCAGTCTGTGTCATTTTATTCTCCAGGAGTGGGAACCATACATAGGAGGTCATACCACTGGGGTCGTTTTGATTAACACCACCGTTTACCTTATCGATATAATTTGACATCCAGTATTTGGTATCGTAGTTACGGGTACCACCGTATACGAAATTCTTCATGGTACCGTAATTCGCGCCTACGTTTGCAGGGTTTACAGCAGTGCTCTGTACATAGGTAACGTTTGCATCTACCATCAGTACATTGGCAATCTTGGTAGTACCACGGAACGCGATGTTATTGCGACTCAGGTCGTTGTTAGGTGTGACACCTTCAGAGTACAGGTTGGAATAAGACAAGCGGTAGGTACCGAGGTCACTACCATTAGATAAACCAACATTGAAGTTCCTGGTGATACCGGTGCGGAAAGCATCCAGGATATTGTGTGGACGGGGATTGTTCTGGATAGTTTTGCCTGTTACGTCTATTACCGTCTGACCTGTCATTTCAGGGCCAAAGTTGTAACCATAGGTATCAGGGTTGATTTTCAGGTTACCATTGGCATCTTTAGCAAAGTCAGCCAGGCCATAGCCTGAGCCGAACTGGTTCTGGAAGTCAACGGTTTTATAAGGAGTAGCAGTGTACATGTCAGCGCTCACGTTTACACCCAGCCCCCTTTGTTTGAATCCTTTCTTTGTTTTGATGAGGATAACCCCATTTGCGGCACGGCTGCCATACAATGCAGTCACCGCACCACCTTTCAGTACACTGATAGATTCGATATCATCGGGGTTGATGTCTTTCAGGATATTACCCATGTCCTGATCGCTGCCTTTGTTTGGCATGATTACGTCCTGGTCCATGATGATATCATCTACCACAACGAGTGGCTGGTTGCCGTATGGATCCAGGGATGCGCTACCTCTGATGAGGAAGCGGGTAGTACCCTGGGGGCCACCGATACCTGACTGTACCTGTAAGCCGGGCACCATACCCTGCAGGGCAGCGATCGGGTTGATAGGGGTGGCTTTCAGGATGTCTGCACCACCTACAGATGATACTGCATATCCTAATGAACTTTTATTGCGGGATTCTCCAAAGCCGGTAACCACTACTTCACCCAGTGCACCGGTCTTGGCCTGCAGTATTATTTTGAGTGGTTCGTCTGAATTTGCGACCACCTCTTTCTGCTCCATACCAATAAAAGAAAACACGAGGGTAGCACCAGCCGGACCATCCAGCTCGAAGCTACCATCTGCTTTGGTTAAGGTTCCTTTCTGAGCGCCTTTGATTCGTACGGAAACGCCAGGGAGAGGATTGCCTGCCTGGTCTCTTACGACACCTGTAATCACCTGGCGGGGAGCCAGTGAAGGAGAGATCAGCCTTTTAGGGCTCAGTACGATCGTATTATCTTCAATCTTATAAATGATGGGCTGATCTTTCAGGCACATGTTCATGGCCTCTTCGATCGATGCATCTTTAACAGAAATATTTACCGGCCTCGCGTTGTCAAGCAGGCGGGCATCGTACCAAAAGAGGAAACCGGTTTGATCCTTAATAGAGTTCAGCACACTGGTTAAAGCCACATTCCTGCCGGAATAGGTAACTTTTTGTGAGAAGCCCTTTGCGTGGATCTGGAGGCAGCAAGCTAATATCAAGTAAGTAGCAAGGCGCATGATCAAAAAGATTTTGGAGGACATAAAACGGCTGCCAGGCCAGGCTTTGCCGTGCATGGATAAATTCATACCTTGAGTAGGTTTTGGTTACGAAATGAAATAGTTCTTCATGATGGCTATTTGCTTATAGCCAGACCAGACTACTGCCGGGATTGTTGCAGCGATCCCGGCTTACTTATGTAAAGCCTTCAGTAGTTTAGACAATAGTTTGATGCTTCATTTGATTACTGCTCATAATGATGATTTAGTTTTTGGTTAGATATTAAATAGATATAGACGCTACGCTATGGTGTTACAGTGATGGTATTGCCCTCCATCTTAAAATTGACCTGACTATAACTCAGGATCTTCAAATTGGTTGATAAACTAGCTTTTCTCTTAAGCTCTCCAACAAAACGAAAACCGGGTATAGGACCATCAAAATTCACATCGACATCATACCAGCGTGACAGCTGACGCATGACGGTTTGTATGTCTGCCTGATTGAACCTAAAATATCCATTTTTCCATGCGATAACGCTTTCAATGTCCGTGGTGGCTAACACATTGAGCCTTCCATCTTGTTCTAACTGTGATTGTTGTCCTGGCTGCAGCAGTTTAAACTGTCCGTGGGCTGAGACTTTCACTGCTCCTTCTATTAACGTTGTTTGAATTTGTTTTTCATCCGGGTAAGCCATGATGTTGAAACTGGTGCCCAGTATATCTATCTGCATGCTTCCTACTTTCACTATGAAAGGTTTAGCTGCATTTTGCTGTACTTCAAAATAGGCTTCTCCTGTTAGGTCTACTGTTCTGTTGTTGTCATTGAACACAGTTGGAAAACGCAGCGAAGACAGGGCATTGAGCCATACCTTCGTACCGTCTGGCAATGTGATCTGGAACTGGCCTCCACGTGGTATGCTGATCTTATTGTATAAAACTTCGTTACTGTTACCGGCGGCGTTGTAGGTAAGCTCCCCTCCTTTGGCTTTGACTACGGTGGTACCACCCTGTTTAGCGATCTGTTTGTTGCCCGTACTATCAAGCACAATGGTAGATCCATCTGCCAGTGTAAGGATTGCTTTATCTCCGCCAGGCATGATATCGTGTACGGCTTGTGATTTGGCGACGGGTTTGCTTTTATAAAACTGCCACACGTGTCCGCTCTGGCTGGCCGCTATTATTAAAAGGATGGCGGCAGCATAGCGTAACCAGCGGGAATGCTTCTTCTTTTCCATCACTACCAGTTCTTTCCTTTCTTCAGCCTGGAAGATGGCGGTGGTAATGGCGGCAATGGTGCTCATAGGCAGCTCCATTTCCGGGGCTGTCTCATGTGCCTTTTCGATTAACTGCCTGGCTTTCTCCTCGTTCTCAGGTAGCTGCATCAAGCGGGTTAATTCGGCTACTTCTGCTTCGGTAGCCTGCTCACTCATGCAGCGATTAAATAACTCTTCCAGACGGTTTAATGAATCCATTACTAATATTGACGCTTAAAAAATAGGTTTGGGGGGTAAAGGGTAAAAAAAATTTCACCTGCCCAGCCAGATGATAATCATCATAAGATCCAGGTTGGCCATACAGAATGCCCGGATGTTTTTCATTGCCTGTTCCAGATTGGATTTTACAGTTTCGGGAGAGATATTCATGGCTGCTGCCGCGGCATCTCTTTTCATCCCTTCCTTTTTGATCAGGATATAGGTTTGCTGCTGCCGTTCTGGTAGGCGGCGAATTGCTTTTTCGAGCAGGTTTTCATATTCTCTGTCCTGTACTACTTCTTCAGTAGCATTCGCGGCCGGCGAGCATGCATCCAGTTCAGTATCACTGATGCTCAGTACATCCCGTTGTTGCTGGCGGAGGGCGCTGTAGATCATGTTGGTAGATACGGTGTGCAGAAAGCCCGAAAAGTTGGCGATCTCTACCAGTATTTCTCTTTTCAACCAGATCTTCAGGAATACGTCCTGTACAATCTCTTCCGACAGGGGCACCGACCTGGTAAGCCGGTATGCCACGGAGTATACCCGCTTATGATAGTGGGAGACCAGCAATGCAAATGCAGTCTGATCACCGGATGCGATACGCTGAAAGAAGGCGCTATCTAATGGTGGCCTCGTCATGTTTTGATTAAAACTGGTAGCTGCCGCATCCATGAAAATAAATTGTATTGTGACCCGGATAAAAATACAAAAATCCGCGTATCGTCAAGGGGGCACATAAAAAAAGAGGTTATATCTATAAAGATATAACCTCTTCAACTTGAAGCATTCAAGCTTAATATAATTTTGGTGCTGCATTCAGCATCGGGAATTCCCGTTGATGCCAGTACGGATATACCGGTGGTACTTCACTTACCTTATCGAGTCGTTTTACCTGATCCAGGGTCAGGTTCCAGCCTACAGCGCCAAAGTTCTGTTTTAGCTGCTCTTCATTCCTTGCCCCGATGATGATGTTGGAAACAGTAGGCCGCTGCAGTAGCCAGTTGATAGCAACCTGTGCGACCGTCTTCTCTACTTCTTTCGCGATTGCTTCCAGTTCATCGATAATGTTGTAGAATACTTCGTCGGCAATAGCAGTGGCCGGGATTGGACTACCACCCTGTGCTACCCTTGCATCGGCAGGCGCTGGCTGGTTACGGCGGTATTTACCACTCAGTCTGCCAGCTGCCAGCGGACTCCATACGATGGTACCTACCTGCTGGTCAATACCCAATGGCATTAGTTCCCACTCAAAGTCCCTGTTCAACAGTGAATAATATGCCTGATGCGCGATGTACTTAGACCAGCCATATCTCTCAGAGACAGACAGTGATTTCATGAGGTGCCAGCCGGAGAAGTTAGAACATGCTATGTAACGGACTTTGCCGCTCTGTACCAGGGTATTCAGCGCATTCAGCGTTTCTTCTACCGGTGTATTGGCATCAAAGCCATGCAGGTGATAGACGTCAATATAATCCGTGCCCAATCTTTTAAGGCTTGCTTCGGCACTTTTGATCAGGTTAAAACGGGAAGAACCATAATCATTTACCCCCTCTCCTAAAGGGAAGGTTGCTTTGGTAGAAATCAGAGCCTGGTCGCGCAGTCCCTTTAGCGCCTTACCCAGAATCTCTTCTGAGGCACCTGCAGAATACACATTGGCAGTATCAAAAAAATTGACGCCTGCCTCTAAACAGATATCTATCAGGCGACGCGCTTCTTCCACCTGCGTACTACCCCATGCTTTAAAAAATTCGTTGCCCCCACCAAAGGTTGCGGTCCCGAAACTCAATACGGGCACTCTTAATCCGGATCCTCCTAATTGTCTGTATTCCATGGTTTCAAAACTTTTTGATCTATGTCTAAAATTAAGTCCCCCGCTCAGAAAAACCTGTTTACTATCCTGTTAAATAGTAAATAGAAAGAGGTTAGCTCAAAAGTAGTTTTCCCCGGTTTTGTACGGGGCTCCTGATGGAACGAAATTTCGTATCTACGATTCCCGAAGCCTTCAGCTTACTTTTGAGCTAACCTCTGTTATCCGATAAGTTATTGCAGACTATTCTTCGTCGTCTTCATCACCAAATTCATCTTCATCCAACCATTCCAGATAAGCATAATACCAGTTTTCCAGTTCATCCAGCAGCTCTTCTTTTTTAGCCGGATCGTTCTTGAAGAATTCTTCTACATTGTCAATCTCATGAACGATATCAATGTAGGCGCTTTCTTCATCTTCCTCCACACGCTTAGCGAAGAAACGAGGCTGTTCTGTATGAAAGATATATTCGTTATCTGGATCCGTCACTGGATCATCTGCGATCATAAACTTGGGTAACTTAGCCATAGTAATTTTTTATTTTTTTGATGATGTAAAACAAATGTATTGTAAATATATCATTCAACGAACATACCAGGCTAATCCATTGCAGCCCGACTCATCAAATGATGTACTGGCATCAAAATTGAATAATCTCCAGTATAAAAATCTGATATCATGAAACCAAAAACAATACGTGCAGGTTTAGTGGCTATGACCATTACTGCTGCCGCTTTACTCTCCAGCCATGCAGGTATGGCACAGGGCATAGACAGTACTGCTAAAAAGGTAGGTAACAAGACTGCTTCGATAGCGGTGAAAGGTGCCAGCAAGATTACTGACAAGACCTATAAAGGAAAAGTAGGTCCGGGTGGTCAGACCGTCTACATCGATAAAAAGGACAACAAATACTATGTAGATGATAAGGGTAAAAAAGTATACCTGAAACCATCTGAGATCAAGGACAAGAAAGATTAATTCGTCCATATAAAAAAAGGGCTGACCTCGGATAGTCAGCCCTTTTTAATATTATATTAACTTTAGCTTGCGCAGTTAACTCAATTCGCTCAATTCCAACCAGCGCATTCCCTTTTCATCCAGCAAGCCAATCACCTCACCTACGCGGCGTGCCATCGGCTCCAGTTCTGCATAAGGAATATCACCTGCCGACATTTTTGCATCCAGCATTGCTTTCTCTTTTTCCAGGTCAGCAATCTCCTTTTCCAACAGTTCCATTTCACGCTTTTCCTTAAAAGACATTTTGCGACCTTTTTCTGCCGGTGGGGTTGCCACTTCAGGAGCAGGTGTAGCTGCTTTCTGCGGCTCTGGTTCTTTTTCCTGTTCAGGTTTATCCTTTTCCCATTCACGATACTGGGTATAATTGCCGGGGAAGTCACTTACTACGCCTTGTCCTTCAAACACGAACAGGTGATCTACCAGTTTATCCATGAAGTAACGGTCGTGGCTCACAATGATCAGACAACCCTGGAAATCCAACAGGAAGTCTTCCAGGATGCTCAAAGTAGGCAGGTCCAGGTCATTCGTGGGCTCATCCAGCACCAGGAAGTTGGGATTACGGAAGAGTATGCTCAGCAAATGTAAACGTCTCTTTTCCCCGCCACTCAGCTTGGAGATGTAAGTATATTGCTTTTCCGGTGGGAACAGGAATAGCTGTAAGAACTGTGCGGCACTGACCTTGGTACCATCGGCCAGCGGGAAGTTTTCGGCGATATTCTTCACGAATTCAATGACCCGCATGTCTTCTTTGATCACCAGGCCACGCTGATCATAGTTACCGAATACAATTGTTTCGCCGGTATTGATCTTTCCTGAATCAGGTTGTTCCAGTCCCAGCAACATGTTGAGGAATGTGGATTTCCCCACCCCATTCTTTCCTACCACACCTACCCGTTCTCCTCTCTTAAAAGTATAATCAAAGCCCTTTAGGATCTGAAGGTCCCCATATGCTTTGTAGACCTTTTTCATTTCGATGATCTTGCCCCCCAGGCGGGTCATTTTCACATTCAGTTCCAGCTGTTGTTTTTCCAGTCTTACACTCGCCTTTTCTTTTACTTCTGTAAAAGCATCTATACGTGACTTAGACTTGGTGGTACGGGCTTTAGGCTGCTTACGCATCCATTCCAGCTCTTTCCGGAATACGTTGCGTGCCTTTTCCACGCTGGATTTTGCCATCTCCTCACGGGCTGCTTTCTTTTCGAGATAGTTCTCGTAATCGCCTTTATATATGAAAAGTTGTTGCTGATCCAGTTCCATGATTTCGTTACATACGCTATCCAGGAAGTAACGGTCGTGGGTTACGAGCAGCAGGGTCACTTTCTCCTGATCCAGGTAGTTCTCCAGCCATTCGATCATGCCTACGTCCAGGTGGTTGGTCGGTTCGTCCATGATGAGCAGGGTATGTCTGTGCTCAAAACCGATGTCGATCAGCACTTTGGCCAATGCAACTCTCTTGACCTGGCCACCTGACAGGCTACCCATCAGCTGATCCATATGATGAATATTCAGTTTGCCAAGGATCTGCTTCACCTTGGAATCGAAGTGCCATGCATTCAGCTCATCCATGCGTTCAATTGCCTTGGTGAGTTTATCCAGATCCGGCTCCTCTCCTTCTTCAGTGAGCATTTCATAATCCCTGATAGCGGCAAGTACAGGATGTCCCTGTGAGAAAATGTGCCGGGAGATGGTTTCTCCGGCGTTGAAAGCATTTTGCTGTTCCAGCATTACCACTGTTACATCCTTGTGGATCCACACGGTGCCTGCATCCGGAGTTTCCTGACCGCACAGAATGCGCAGCAGCGTGGATTTACCGGTACCATTCAGCGCCACAAGGGCTATTTTATCACCTTCTTCGATATGGAAAGAAATATCTTTAAACAAGGGGCCTGCGCCGTAGGACTTTGTAAGCCCTTCTACTGTAACATAATGCATAGGGCGAAGTTATAAAAAAAACCCCGGGCGAGTGGCCCGGGGTTTATTAAGTTATAGCTGTTATAGCTTAAAAATCGTAGTATAACTGCCTGAAACTTGCTCTCAGGCCAAGATTAAAGATCAGCTCATTCTTGGTATACTGGTAGTTCTTTTCCTGACGGGCAGTTACAGCTGCTTCCAGTCGCAGGTTGTACTTTGGATTCAGCAGGTAAGCAACAGTACCCTGTACATTGGTGAGGGTTGTTTTGAGTCCCTGTCCGATATGATTACCAAAATCTTCTGCACGGGAATAATAAGATTCAAAGATGTTCTTCCCATAATTGATCCCTGCAGAGTCCAGGCCATACTTTGCATAGGTGATTTGTCCACGCAGGAAGAAACGCTTATACCGGTAATCTGCAATATTGACCCACTCTACAAAATTGGCGCCTAACGGATGGGCCAGTGGCTGGTTATAATGGCCATAGTTATTGAGTGTGGTACGCTGAGAATATGTATAAGGGCGAGCCGCATTTACTTCTGTCAGCACATTCAGGTTAGGCACCTTGAAGATATTGTTGGAACGGAAACCCAGTTGACCTCCATATTTATTGCCCCACCAACCGGAACCGCTGGTCATTTCCTTTAAGACGAATTCGTCCAGGATAAACTGACCATAAAAAGTACTATTCACAGAAGGCGCATACTTCAGGTTTAAGCCCATCAGTGCATTATCAGGAGAACCTACAGAGAATTCAACGGGGCGGAGGAAAACAATCGGGTTCAGATAACTGACATCAAATCCGCGTTTGCCGGTAGAATCAGAGTCCTGCCATATAACGGCTTCAAACAATCCAATGGACACCTTTTTGCTGACGTTCCAGTCCAGGTAATTGAATACCCCCCATTTCTTCCGGTAACCGTTGTCATAAGAGGATTTAGGATAGCGCATATCCACGAACTGTGCCCACATGGTAGTATACTGTACACGGCCCAGATTAGCGATCACTTTCAGGAATGGATAATTGAACGAAGCGTCGGACATCAACATTGAACGGTAACCGTCGCCGATAAAGTTCTTGTCATATCCCAGCTGGAAATCAAAATGACGACCAGCCTTATAATTTATGAGTGCGGACGAATAAGCGAAATCAAACGCAGTTTTATTATACGGCTTCCACTCGCCTTGTCCGGGTACAATTTTATTTGTCCGGCCGTATTCATCGATATAGGCTGCAAATTTTCCCTGGTTCTCGTAAAATTCGGTCCTGAATGTGAGATTCTTCCCGATAGTACCACCAGCTATTACACCCCGGGTATTCAACCATGTTGTACCATTTACACTGCTATGCCCTACCTGAAAATCCGGGAGGAAACTTGCATAAAAGGTATAATCATCTTCTTTTAATTCCAACAGGTGTTCTCTAAACAATTTGCGATACAGCCAGCTTTGCTTACGGGTTGTATCTCCTTTTGGAAGATCAAACGAAGGTTCCAGGCTGTAGTCACGCTGGGAGGAATGGTATCCCAGGCTATCAGCGGAATTTTGATAAAACCCAAGTGAATACTGCCGTCCAATGCTTTGAGCATGTACAGACGTAGATGCTGCCAATAGGCAGCATACCAGGAATCCTAATGAGGTGAAACACGATTTGAACATAGATAAGAATTAGCTTGCCAGCCACAAATATATCCTCTTTTACATGAAAACCGGGCCGACGTAAATTAAAAGGCCATTATAAATGGCTGATCTTATTCTGTATCCTCAGCTGTTCTGTAACACGTTTAATTTCCTGTTCTGCTGTTTTAGGATAAATCAGTAATACGTTTCCATCATCTACTACGATGAAGTCTTTCAGACCGCGAATCACTGCCAACTTATCTTTAGGAATATGAATAATACAATCTGAGGTATCTTCCAGTTGTCCATCTCCACCCGAAAAAACATTATTGCTTTCATCCTGCTTTTCGGCTACCATAAACAGAGAAGCCCAGGTACCAAGATCACTCCATCCAAACTCAACAGGCATGGTGTAAACATTCTCTGCTTTTTCCATTACCGCATAATCTATTGAAATATTGGGTGACTGTGGATAATACTGATCAATGAATGCCTGTTCCTGTGGGGTATTGTAAGCGCCCTCGCCTTTGCTGAAAAGGTCATATAATTCGGGGGTAAGCTGCCTGATGGCATTGAGTATGGATTGTGCCTTCCAGATGAAAATACCTGCATTCCATACATAATCGCCACTGTTCAAAAACTCAAGCGCTTTGGAAAGGACTGGTTTTTCTGTAAATTTCACCACTTTTTGAATATCCTCCTTCCCATTTTCTGCGAACTTGATATAACCATAACCGGTATCAGGTCTGGTAGGGGTAATTCCAAGTGTCAATAATATATCCTTCTCTGCTATGATATTCAGTGCCTGTCGGATCTTTCCGAGGAACACTTCTTCTCTGAGAATAAAATGATCAGAAGGGGCGATAACCATCGCGGCATCTGGATCCTTTGCTAATATTTTAAATGCGGCATACGCAATACCAGGTGCTGTGTTATTCCTGGAAGGTTCACAAAGTATATTATCGGCTGATACTTCGGGTAACTGTTCCAGGATAAGTCCCTTATAGGCTATATTGGTGACGATATATATATTACCAGCGGGGACTATTTTATTAAACCGCTCATAGGTCAATTGTAGCAATGACTTACCTATGCCCAGTATGTCTATGAACTGTTTGGGGTAATTATTACGGCTCTTAGGCCAGAAACGACTGCCTACGCCGCCGGCCATAATAAAAACGTGGTTGTGGTTATTCATCATATTTTCTCCTTCCATAGGCTGGTCTTTAGTTGCTTATAAACCTCTTTAATACCTTCCTTTAATTCAATTTTTGCCTCCCAGCCCAGACCATGTAGTTTTGCAACATCCATGAGTTTTCTGGGGGTACCATCAGGTTTGGAGGAATCAAATACCAGCTGACCTTCATATTCTACAATCTCTTTAATCATCAGCGCCAGGTCTTTAATGCTGATATCTTTCCCAACGCCAATATTCACCAATCCCTCTTCATTGTAATGCTGCATCAGATAAAAGCAGGCATCAGCCATATCATCAGCATGCAAAAATTCGCGCAATGGGGTACCTGTGCCCCATACTACCACTTCAGGGATACCATTAACTTTTGCTTCATGAAATTTTCGCAACAAAGCAGGTAAAACGTGAGAGTTATTCAGATCATAATTATCATTTGGACCATACAGGTTGGTAGGCATTACAGAAATGTAATTGCAACCATATTGTGCCCTATATGCATCGCACATCTTGATACCGGCTATCTTGGCGATAGCATAAGGTTCATTGGTGGGTTCCAGCAGTCCTGTCAGCAGATACTCCTCTTTCAGTGGCTGTGGTGCTAATTTAGGATAAATACAGGAGGAGCCCAGAAACATTAGTTTCTTTACATTATTCAAATAAGCATGATGAATAACGTTGTTCTGTATCATCATATTCTCATAGATAAATTGTGCTCTGTAGGTATTATTGGCAATAATACCGCCTACTTTAGCTGCTGCAAGGAATACGTAATCAGGCTTTTCTTCAGCAAAGAACTTACTTACCTGCTGCTGATCGCGTAGATCCAGGTCTTTTGAAGACCTGGTCACAATATTATTAAAACCGTCCTTCTGAAGTCTTCTAACAATGGCCGATCCTACCATACCTCTGTGACCGGCTACAAAAATTTTATCCTGCTGTTGCATCTTTTCTATTCAAATTGGTTTAACACTTTAAATCCAGCATTTTTGAGTAACTGTTCTTTTCTAAATAGCTCAACATCTGCCGCCATCATTTCTTTTACCAGTGCCTGTAAATTATACCTGGGTTTCCACCCGAGTTTTGTCTGAGCTTTAGTGGGATCTCCTATCAGCAGATCTACCTCTGTAGGACGGAAATAGCGCGGGTCAATAGCCAATACTTCCTGTCCCGGCTTCACGTGCAGGTTTTCTGCACTTACGCTTTTCACGATCCCTTTTTCATCTATCCCTTTCCCTGTAAATTCCAGTTCAATACCAACTTCTGCAAAGGCCATCTTAATGAACTCTCTTACAGGAGTTGTAATACCGGTCGCTATGACATAGTCTTCTGGCTGTTCTTGCTGAAGAATCAGGTACATGGCTTCTACATAATCCTTGGCATGTCCCCAGTCACGTTGTGCATCTATATTCCCCATAAACAGTTTTTCCTGCATTCCCAGGAATATTTTAGATACACCACGGGTGATTTTGCGGGTAACAAATGTTTCGCCTCTCAAAGGGCTTTCGTGGTTGAACAGGATGCCATTACAGGCAAACATTTTGTATGCTTCCCTGTAATTCACAGTGATCCAGTAAGCATACATTTTAGCCACAGCATATGGAGAACGAGGGTAAAAAGGAGTCCTTTCAGATTGGGGCACTTCCTGCACCAATCCATATAATTCGGAGGTAGATGCCTGGTATATTTTTGTTTTATTAACCAGGCCAAGTAACCTTACTGCTTCCAGTATTCTCAGGGTACCAATACCATCAGCATTTGCAGTATACTCAGGCGTTTCGAAACTGACCTGAACGTGACTCATAGCACCCAGATTATAAATTTCGTCTGGCTGAATCTGCTGAATGATCCTGATAAGATTTGTAGAATCACTGAGATCACCATAATGGAGATTCAGATTCACACCCTGCTCATGGGGATCCTGATATAAATGATCTATCCTATCTGTATTAAATAACGAGGAGCGACGTTTGATGCCATGAACTTCATAGTTCTTAGATAGCAACAATTCGGTCAGGTACGCACCGTCCTGCCCTGTAATACCAGTTATTAATGCTTTCTTCATGATACTATTTGGAATTATCAAGTTCTAGCCTGACTTTTTTCAAAGCATGAGCTATGATATGATGCATATCGTAATACTTATATTCTGCCAACCTGCCGCCAAAGATAACATTCATCTCTTTCTCAGCCAGTTCCTTATATTGTTTATATAAATTACTATTCCTATCGTCATTAATTGGATAATAGGGTTCCTTCCCTTCCGACCAATCAGCAGGATATTCTTTTGTCACCACAGTTACAGGTTGGGTACCAAATTCAAAATGTTTGTGCTCAATGATCCTTGTATATGGAGTTTCCTTATCTGTATAATTAACGACCGCATTACCCTGATAGTTAGGAATATTCCTTTGTTCATGCTCAAAATGCAGACTTCTGTATTCTAATTTCCCATAGCAGTAGTTAAAATACTGATCAATCATACCGGTATATACAATTTTATGTGCCCTTTCCGACAGGGCTTCCCGTTCCGCAAAGAAGTCAACATTTAGGCAAATATCTGCATTTGCAAGCATTTTATCAATTATTACGTTATACCCTCCCTCTGGAATTCCCTGATACTTATCATCAAAATAGTTATTATCATAAGTAAATCTCAATGGCAAACGCTTTATAATGAATGCAGGCAATTCAGTAGCCGGCCGGCCCCACTGCTTTTCTGTATAGTCCTTGATCAGCTTATTATAAATATCCGGACCGACGAGAGATAACGCCTGCTCTTCTAAATTCTTAGGCTCCTTAATATTTAGCTTTTCTACCTGCTCCCTGATTTTCATCTGAGCGGCTTCAGGCGTAGCAACCTTCCACAACTGGTAAAAAGTATTCATATTAAAAGGAAGATTATATAACTCCCCTTTATAATTCGCCAAAGGAGAATTGGTATACCTGTTAAATACGGCAAACTGATTTACATAATCCCAGATATCCTTGTTGCTGGTATGAAAAATATGCGCCCCGTATTTATGTACATTGATACCATCTATGTTTTCACAATAGACGTTACCACCTGTATGGGAACGTTTATCTACTACCAGGCATTTTTTACCTGCTTTGCCCGCTTCATATGCAAATACAGCGCCAAATAACCCGGCACCAACTATTAAATAATCATACTTAATATCCGTCATGTACTATATTTTGAATAACCATTTATTGCCCATCTCACTAAGTAATACATACTCCTGATCAGGCCCAACTTCTCAACTTTATAATACACCATGAACTGGGGCTTAATTACCTTCTTTTTATTCCTTGAAGTGGAATTACTCAATACACGATAGCTGGCAATTACATCAGTGTTACCATAAGCGACCTTACAATGCTTAATAATCTCCAGCCAGTAGATATAGTCATCACGCAGGCTTTTAAACTCCTCACGCAGATAAATCTTACCAAAACGCTCCGTATCGTACAGTCCTGTCAAACAGGAAATTGAACAGGTGCACAACATGCTATTATAGTCGACCTTCTCCGGAACAATGAAAGGTTTCATGCATTCTTTTGAGAACTCATCGATCCTTTTGTGTGAGGCATAAACAAGCGTTGCATTTTTCTCTTTCATCAGCGCCAGCTGTCTTTCCAAAAAGGTTGGCTCCCACAAGTCATCTGCGTCCAACAAAGCAATGTACTGCCCGTTGGCCCGCCTGATACCGTTGTTTCTTGCAGCGGCGGAACCACCGTTCTGCTGGGAAAACAGCTTTATTCTACCGTCCCTTTGCACATATTCACTAATTACTTTCGCACTATCATCCTTTGATCCATCATCAATAATCAACATCTCCCAATTAGCATAAGTCTGTGCTAACACTGTTTCGATCGTTTCCGGGATGAAACGCTGCGCATTGTAAACCGGTGTAATTATAGATACTAAACCTTTTTGCATATTTTATACTTCAGGTAATATTTAATAACTTCTTTCATCATTATCATCCGTCCTTTCAACTTTTTGATCAAACCCCGTTTGCTTTTCCCTGTTCCTGCTGACGTAAAGGTTTCTCCATGCCTTCTGTATTTGATCAAGGCTTCCGGATAAAAATAAACTGTACCTATCATCTCTGCAACTAATCCTATCCACAGGTCATGACCAATTTCCCGGGTAGCAGGGAAAGGTAGTGCGTTCTTCAGTAAACTTTTCCGAAACGCCATACAGGAACCATAATACGTACTCCTGGCGATGTTCTTCAGCAAGCCCTTACCAGATCCAAAATAAGCGAAAAATGAAGCATGTAACTGTTGCAGCTGCTCGTCCACAACTTCCGAATCACTGATCACCAGATCATATTTCTGCAACAACTCTATCATCTTCGTTACCTTGCCTGGTAACCACACGTCATCCTGATCCGCCAAAAAAATATAGTCTCCTTTTGCCTTACTCAGGGCATACTGAAAGTTTCTGATAACATCCCGAAAATTGCCATGATATAACCGGATCCTATCATCTGCTATTTGGCATATAATATCCAGGGTACCATCACCAGAGCCATCGTCAGAGATAACCAACTCATCTTCAGCTCTCAACTGCGTTAAAATAGAACGAATCTGTTCCTCTATAAATGCAGCTCCGTTGTAGGTGGCCATACATACTGATACCATTCTGATTATTGCATTTTTAATATCTTGATAAAATCAGCCACTGCACGATCCCAGGTAAATTGCTGTATAAAAGCATGCCCCTGTTTGGCCAGCTGCTCTCTTTTCTCATCATCCAAAAGCAATTCCTGCAATATTGCCGCCATTGATTCAACATCTCCAACCGGAAAACAACAGGCAGTCTCACCATTTCTTACAAAATCCTTAAACCCACCTATATCAGAAGTTACCGCTAAACATCCACACTGCATCGCTTCTGAAACCGGCAACCCCCATCCCTCTGAGTGCGATGGTGATAAAAATATCGTCGCTTCATTGTATAGCCTGCGTAGCTCTTTCCTATCGGGCATCTGGTAATACTTCATCCACTCTTCCAAACCATCAGGAGCTGCTGGCATACCATACAATATTACCTGCAGGTCTTTTACCCTGTTTTTCAAAAGACGCAATGCTGACAGCCCTTCCGCACTGCCTTTATGAGGAGAATGATGATGCAACATCATTACTGTGTTCTTCTTCCTTTTTATACCTGGTTCAATAAAAAACTCATCGAAGTTCAGTCCGTTAAAAATTACTGTGCTATCCTGTCCGGAATAATCTTTTATTTTTTCCTGCAACCAGGTACAAATAGCAATCTTATGCATAGGCAATTTCCATGTCTCTAACGAAGCTTCTTCTAAGCCCTTATTTGAAACATAAGTAAATTCAGATTCATTGGCTTGAATCAAATATAACTTACGGCCTTTCCTGGCCGGGAACCCGGCTACATGCTCGGCAGTTTCCCAGGAAGTAGCGACTACAAAATCCGCATCCGGCAATAGAAAATTATACGGTGCGAAGATCCATTTATTTTTAACACTTCTATCCAGCGTAAACCATGGCTGAATGAACCTGTAAAAGAAAAGACAATACAAATACCTGATCACTCCATCCACAAACGGGTTTCTTTTGAACAACCAGGCCGTGTGTATAAGCTGGACATCAAACCCTGCTGCCGATAAACGGTTGGCATATTCATACACCACCCTGAAACCACCCACCGGCTTAGTTCCCCTCCCGGGTAAAATGAATGATATCCTAATCTTTCTTTCCGTCATTCTCTGCTTGTTTTATAGTCATCATCTTATCATAACGCACCCTAATCTCCAGCTCATCCGACTCATCCATAAAAAAATAATTTCTGTACGGTGTCTGACCATATACAATTGCCTCCTGCCTGAAATGCAAAAACAACCGCATCAGGATAAATAGCATTGGTACCAACAACAATATTTTATTCCTGGCTCGGAATGTAATCAGGCTGCTTAGCAAGGCAAACATAAAGGCAATGCCAATATTGTAATAATAAGAAAACCTGTCTGCTACCTCCTGCACTTCCTTTAAAGTGGAGATCAGCAAAATGTAAAAAAGGAACATCTTCACAAGAGTTGATTCTATTGCTGTCAACTCCAATTTATTCCAACGCATATAAAGCAGGCAGAGGAAGGCCAGGTTCAAGATAGATGTAAAACTGATATTCCTGGTAAGCTCGAAATTAGCCACAAGATTACTACCTTTCTCAATTACCGCAGATAATACCCCTCCTGCCAATGGTTTCAATGCAAGTAATATCGAAGTGATAATAGGTATAGTAACAAAGAGGGAGATTACATATACTATTGTAAAAAAAAGAATCTTCCTGCGTGTCAGTTTCATTCGCTGAAATACATAAAAAAATAAAAATATTATAGCGGTATAATGAAACATCATAGCCAATACCACCAGTAAAATAAACTTTACAGGCTTAATTCTGTTTCCAATAAATCCAAACAAAACGATATGAAAAGCTATAGACTGACGCAGAATATCAAACTCAAGAAAAACAGTTAGGATTAGAATGATAGCAAGAAATACCAACTTATTCCGGAAGTCATTTCTGTATATAAAGTAATAAAGGGAAAACGTATTAAATACGGTGATCAGGAATACAAACATAAAAAAGTTCATCCCGAGATAGCTGCATAGAGATGACACGATTTTAAAACCCGGCTCGGTAAAGTCATCCGAAAAATTAAGGTTCTTACCTCCTAATAATTGGCCAAGCGGTACAACTTCATTATATCCCTGGAGGTATACAGCCCAATCACTTCCTATTTTATATCTGAACCCTACAAAAAAAAGTATAATAAACAGCCCAACAGCAATCATGAGTCGCTTCAACAGCTGTACCTTATGATCATCCTGCTTGACATACTCAAGAGATGCACCAAGTCCAAAAAACATAAAAAAAAGATAGTATGGTATCATCCTTTCATCTTTTTTAATTTCTTGTAAACACCTGGCAGATAAGCTTTCATTAAATCAATTGTCTTTCCTATTCCTGTGATATACACATAAAAAAGATACACCTTACAGCTAAGCAATAAATTTCCTTTGTGTTTAAACGCAATGACCCTATCTTCTGAAAAACCTCTATAACGATTATCATGAGAAAATCCTACCAGATCAAAGCTGGAGACTACTACATTTACATGCAGGGTTTTATGCTTATATAAAAAGACTTTGAACATAAAATCAAAATCTGCTGATACTTTGAATGTAGTATCAAATTTATACTTCCTATTCAGCGCTGTACGACTAAAAGTGCTCTGATGAATCATGAGCCTTTTATAGAAATTGCTGGCATCACCAGGTATGTATATTTCGCTTTTATCTTCCCGTCTTTTCTCCGTATTGCCGTACACCAGATCATAATCACTCAGATCGTTAGCTCCAAATACATCATTCACCGAATCAGCATTATAAAACCAGTCACCCACATTCATAAAATTAATCCATTCCCCACTGGCCCGATCAATACCTTTGTTCATTGCATAATATATGCCCCCATCCGGCTCACTCACCCAATATGCCAACCGATCAGCATACTTCTTTATAATGTCTACGCTTCCGTCTGTCGATCCGCCATCAATGATGATATATTCGATATTCTGGTAGGACTGCCCCAATACACTCAGTATTGTCTTTTCCAATGATATAATACCATTATATACTACTGTTATTATCGATATTAACGGCTGATGTTCTTTCATTCCAATTATTTCTTCCCGGTTTACCTAAGTCCGGACACCTTTAAAATTGCATGCAATATTTTTTCTTTCCACCATCTAGCCTTTCCAACAGTATACGATTCACCAGTGCTGCCAGAAACTCCCACAAACCTGGGTAGATGCCAAAAGCTTTTATAAACTACTCCTCCTTGCTTAAGATAATCATAATAAGCATTCTCCAGGTAATAAATAGCTTTATCATCTACTGCCTTGTAAGCATAGAGCAAATTCCTGTTGAATACATCTTTTGTACAATGATAAAAGCGTGTATCTACTTTTTTCTGATTGACAAAAGGATTGAAATTCATTTTCTGGAAATATGGATATGCGGGATTTATTTCCTTTAACAGTTTATCAATGTTCAGGATGCGAATTCTCCCTGTCACTTTGCAAAATGATTGGGCATCATGCAATAACCGACTATTTTTTTGCACATATTCCAGTATTTCGCCTTCTCCATATCCCTTTCCTTTTACCTCCATATTCAGCTTATCCCCTGAAAAATAAAGTATCTCCAGTCTCTTTCCCTGCTCATTAGCTAACTGCATCAGCTCTGGATGTCTGGAATAATCGTAACCACTATTATCACACACTATTACATCTTTCAATATCGATGAATGCAGGTAAAACCGAATACTATCTAAATATTGCGCTGTACGTAAAGTAGGATCTGTCAATACGGTAAAACAGCTACTCACATATACAGTAGAGGTAATAATCAATAGCTCCATTATTATTATTATTTCAAACCAAGTTTTCTTAGTATACGGTTAAATAAAGAATCCTGTCTTACACTCTCTATAAAATGATGCTTTAACGGCACTACCGTTGTATTAAGGTCATTAAAAGCCAGCCAGACAGCGTAATATCTCTCCAGCAAACCTCCCTGAATACGGAACTGGTGTGCGGTATCGAATATATTCAGCTTACCGCTTTCAATCACCGCAGCAATATACTCCATCATCTTAAAAAAAACGTGCTTCTTCAGTATAAAAGAAGAACAGAGATTGATTGTTTTACCATTCAGTTCGCTGAGTGTATGATTCGTTCCATAGAACTTATTGTAATCCGATATGATCGAATCATAACAATTGAGCCCGTCTCCATTCCTTTTCTCCGGTTGGCTTTCATCCATCAATATTCGCTGGGCATAGTCCGTTTCAAATAAATATGGTTGAAAATTTACATGGTCATATTTTTCTAAGAGTTCTGTGATCATACGCTCATTTAAACCCGATGAATCGATATCATGCTGGAGAAAACCAAGATGATCAGCTCCCTCACATAAATAAGGATTCTTAAAAATATTATACATCACTTCCGATTCTGTATACCACTTTCCTAATGAATGGAAATCTCTGAATTCATACTGATTGATAATATTATAATCCGGATACCGAACAGCAGCCTCATTCTTAGGATTCACATTTATAAATACATACTGACCAAGCAAAGATCCATCGTAATAGTTCTGCTTGAGCTCATGATGAAATACAACAAATAATCTAGCATTTGCCATTAACTAATCTTTTTACTTCCTGAAAATGAGTTTTATGAATGTCTTACCTATCATGGGCTGTGCGTATAAAAGCAGAAACAGCTTCCATTTAATCCTGTTTGTCAGCTCTATGTATTCATTCGAATAATTTTCAATGATATAATTACGCAATTGTCGGTAAGCATCTCTCTTCCCGATATAGAGCTGGGTCAAATTATCCTTTATAAGATTCATCAGGAAACGATGCTTCCATTTATCAAGCTGTCCCTTATCTATGGTACCTTGTGCCAGGGCCATTTCGTAGGGCTTCGTGATCATCAGGAAATTGTTGATACAGTGTTGTGCACTTGTCTGAATATGTGCATTCGATCCGTGTACACGAAATGTATAACAGACTTCATTGATGAATCCAACATCTCCCAGGAGCATGAGCATCAAGTTACTCCCCACGTCAATTGCTGTATAATTGCTATCAAATACATGCAATGAATTAAAGATACTCCTATTGATAAGAATGCCTGCCCAGCTTAAATCTTCTTTACCGGAATAGCCCAGGAATACATCGATTCCTTTGCGAAATTCATGACCAAATAAATCACCTGCTGCAGCATCTTCCTCTCTTCCCGTTGCCTCATAGCGGTTTTTACACCTGCCTTTTACAAAATTAGCAGAAGGATACTGCTGTACCAATGCTACCGCTTTTGAAATGAAGCTGGCATCTGGTAACAAATCATCACTATTCAGTATTACAAAATAATCTCCCGTTGCCCTTGTTTCGATGGCAAGTTTGAAATTAGGCAGCATCCCCACATTGATGTCATTTCTGAAAAATTTCACCCTCGAATCGATTAAGAGAGGTGTAATTACATCTGCCGTATTATCATCCGAACAGTTATCGGAAACAATTATCTCAAAGTTCTCATAATCCTGGTGAAGCGCCGATTGAATTGCATCTCCTATCCATCGCGCCCTGTTATAAGAAGTAATAATGATACTTACTAATGGCTTTCTACCTATGTCTGTCATATACATATCCTTTTAACAACATACCAGCATACTGTCTTGCTTCTTTCATACATAACCCGGAGCAGAAAAACACGATGACTCCTATACCAGCAAGTGCAATGAAATTCAATTGTATACCCGGCAGTGTATAAATAGTGACCAGTTTTATCAGGACTACAGCTGCCAGCGGAGGTAACATTGGCAAAAATGTATCCTTCCAGTACCACCTGAATAATTCTGTTTTCAATAGCTTTCTGTGCATGAGTGGTTGGCTGATCAATATGTATCCGGTATTCACAATCACCCAAACTGAAGTAGCTCCTATAGCGCCATATTGTTTAGTTAACACGAAAAGCAAAGGGATCAGTAATATTGCCGCAATTAAGTTCTGGACTACTGTAAATTTAGTCCAGCCATTGGCCACAATGAGATTATATGGCATAACCATCAAGGCATTAAAAATGCTGCCGATTAATAGTACACGGGTAAGCACATATACATGCGAAGTAGTTGCAGCATTTTTGAACAAAACCTGCGCTACATCCTCTGTAAAAAATAAAAGTACCAGACAAAAAGGAAAAATCAGCGCTGCCATTAGCCGACAAGCCTGATGATACGCTGTCTTGAGCTGTTCTTCACTATCTGAAGCCACCAGTTTCGCCAGTCGGGGGAAAAACGTTTCACTCACGGGTATCACTACCAGATTCACTGTCGTAGCCAGTGTATATGCCAGTGTATAGTAACCAAACTGGGAGAGTGGCAACATTTTGCTTAATACGATTTTATCAATTTGTGACAGCAGGAAAGATACAATACTGATACTGGTCATGCCGGCAGCGAATCGCCAGATAATCTTTAGCTGTGTTATTGAAAATTTCGGTTTCCCAGGTGCAACAGGCATTTGCTTCCATAATCCCCAACGCATCGTTACAACATATAAGAGACTCAATGCTGCCTGCCATAAAAAAAAGGCATCAATGGTAGATGAAATAAACTTTAGAACAATTATTACGCCTGCAGCCCTTAACGTGGTCATCACTACAGTTATGACATTATTGACAATTTGCTTTTCCAACCCTGTCAATCCGCCATTGTACAAGCTTACCGGCCATTGAAAAGAAACAACCATGCCCATTAACATCACCGCATGCTTTACCATCGACGGAGATAATGTTTCTACTTTTACCCAGCGCGTAGCTATCAGGCCGGAAAATAAAACGATAATCGCTCCAATCACCAGGCCAATTAACCAATATATACATTCAAGCGAAAAGGTAAGGTCCCTTACCTCCTCCACAGATTTATTTTCTACTTTATATTTAGCCAACTCGCGGTTGAGTGTTGTACTTAAACCCATATCCAGAATTGCCATGGTTCCAATCAGTGTTGCATAAAATCCAACCAAACCATAAGATTCTATACCCAGGTATTTAATATACAGAGGCAACATCAGGATACTGATGGCTGCACCCCATACTTTCCCGAGTAAATTCGATACTATGTTCACCTTGATAGAAGCCAAATTATATTATTTGCACATTAAAGAATGTTTGAGCATATGATTTCTCAGCGGCTCTGATGACTGTTGCTCCCTGGTCATTCCTGAATACAATACTGCTATCCGGAATGTTAGTACCAAATATCGATGTATATGCGCTGATAGACACATTGTGTCCGATTCTGCAATCGCCTATGAGTGCGCTGTGTGCTGTCAGGGAAACGCCCTTGCCCATTACCGGATAAATTCCTTTATGAGATCCTACAGTACACCCCTGCAACGCCACAAAAAAGTCCGAGTAGGTTGCTTTTCCCAACATAGTACCACTACAATGGAAGAGCAGGAAAATATCCGGCAACGCTGTATTATACATACAATCCAGTCCATGCAGGGCTTTATTCAGGTAATACAGTTTATTGCATACATCTGTGGCCTGTTTTTGCTTCCAGATTGTATTAGCCAGGAACCACAGATACATTACATAGTGATCACTATAAAGGTGATTGAATTTGACATCGGAGCCATCAAAATAATGCTTCAGACTACAATGCTTAAAACAATATTCCAGTCGCTGCAAAGCCAGATCCACCTCTGCAGAAAAATCTGACAACTGTACCGGATGATTGTCCGGAAAGAAAAAATTCAGCTGTTTTGATGTATATTTCTCTAGTTCCTCTCTGGACAAAGATATTGTCATAACAACCCGATTGAACTTAATTTATTTGTATCGCCCCAAAAAGCCATTGGTTCATAATCTGCATACGGATAATAACCAAGATTTAACGAAATGGCAGCTTTCTTTTCCTCCAGGTAATCAAGCACCAGTTGCTTTACGGTGATCGGTTTACCACTGCAACAATTAATCACACCAGTGACCTGATTTTGTAATGCGGCACTGACAATGTATGTAGCAACCTTATTCACTGGCAGGTAATCCCGTACCTGCTCTCCCCCACTCATATTGAATACCGCATCGCCACTGGAAAGCGCTGTATCGAGTTGAGATAAAAGCGATTTAGGATGCTGCCCCTTTCCATACATGTAAAACAACCTTAGCCATTTTAGATCGAAGGGAATTTCCGACTGCAGTACCTGTAACTGTTTCCGCAGTGTATCTTTTGCTATCGCATAAGGGTTCTGGGGGGCCGTTTCCATATCTTCACGCAGCAAACCTTCTTTCATTCCATATTCAAAACATGTACCCGTAACTGTAAGATCACGCAATCCATGTTTGATCATATTCTGCAGAAATGCATAATGCCGGGGCAGATTCACCTTATAGTGGAAGTCCGATTTATAATTGGGCAATCCTTCCCAGATAAGATGAATAACAGCATCAGGCGCTCCAAAAAATTCAAAGTAGTCGACACTGTCGTCGAATAACTCAGTATTAAATACAATATGATTTACTGCCGGATACCAGCTGGCTTGCTGCGCTTTCTCCAGACTGGAAGAAGAGGTAATCACCGTACAATTACTTTGCAGTAATTCATTCACCACATAATTTCCAATGAACCCGGTTGCTCCCGTTACCAACACCTTCTTCATGTTACAGAATTTGTAGTTCAGGAATTGCAATCACAAACTGTCCTCCCCAGCTACGTATATAAGACAGCTGATTCATAATCTCTTCTTTGAGATTCCAGGGCAGTATGACTACAAAAGCAGGTTTTTCTGCCTTCAGATAATCTTCATTAGTTACAGGAATATGACTAGCCGGGAGAAATTTATTCTGCTTATGAGGATTAGCATCTACAACAAAGTCGATCAGATCATTCTTAATACCACAGTAGTTCAATAGCGTATTACCCTTAGCAGCGGCGCCATATGCAGCTACCTGCTTCCCGTCTCTCTTTTGACGGATGAGGAAATCAATAAGGTCCAGTTTAATTTTGAGTGCTTTCTGCTGAAAATTGTCATAATAAGCCAGCGATAACATCCCTTTATCAGCTTCCTTTTTCAACATAGCTGTTACACGATCTGAAAGCTCTTTTGAATCATCTTCAGCATGACATGCATAGATGCGCAAAGACCCTCCATGAGTTGGCACTTCCTCTACATCAAACATCTTCAGCCCCTGTGCCGCGAATATTTCTTTCACGGTGTAAAAAGACAAATAAGAAAAGTGCTCGTGGTAAATGGTATCAAATTGATTGTTTTCCACCAGTTGCATCAAGTGAGGGAATTCCATGGTAATGACCCCATTCTTCTTCAGAATGATCTTCATGCCCTTAACAAAGTCAACAATATCCGGAACGTGCGCCAGTACATTGTTGCCCAGTAAAAGATCAGCCTGTATGTTCTTAGCTGCCAGCTCACTTGCAAGTCTTACACCAAAAAAGTCTACGATGGAGTCAATTCCCTTGCTAATCGCAACCTTTGCTGTATTGGCAGTAGGTTCTATTCCTAACACCGGCACCTGGTTTTCTTTAAAATACTGCAAGAGATAACCATCGTTGGATGCAATTTCAATCACCTGTGATTGTTGATTAAATCCAAACCGCGCTATCATCGCTTCAGTATACTTTTTTACATGTGCCAGCCAACTAGTGGAATAGGAAGAAAAATATACATACTCACTATTAAAAATTGCATCAGATTTCTTATACTCATCTACCTGAACCAGAAAACAATTACTGCAGGTATATACCTTTAGCGGATAAAAAGTTTCTGGTTCATTCAATTGTTCACCAGTCAGAAAGGAGTTAGATGCCGGTGAGTTAGCAAGGTCTATGAAAGTATTTGTTAATTCGGTCTTACAAAATCTGCAGTGCATAAGTGAACCTTATTTTGCGCCCCACATGAGGCGGTATATTGAAATTAATTAGTTAATTAACGGATGTTGTCTATCCCTTGCTGATATATCTTTAACGGCTAACGGCCATTTGATATTAAGTTTAGGGTCGTCATATCGTAAGCCACCTTCCACCTCAGGCATATAAAATGCACTGTGGTGATAGATGAGTGCGCAATTATCTTCCAAGGTCTGAAATCCATGAGCAAAGCCTTTAGGTATATAGAGCATTTTGCCATTCTCTGCGGATAACTCAATGCCAAACCATTGCAGATAAGTGGGCGAATCTTTTCGGATATCTACGATCACATCATAGATAGCACCTGAAATACACCTGATCATTTTGATCTCCTCATGTGGAGAATGCTGGAAGTGCATGCCACGAATAGAACCTTTCTGCTTAGTAAAAGAGTGATTCATTTGCACCCATTCTTCCACGTGTCCAATTGACTCAAACTCCCGTTTGCAATAAGTTCTTGCAAACCAGCCCCTGTCATCACTGAAGGGTTGTAGAGTTATCTCATAACTGCCAGCTAAAGGAGTTTCATTAAATATCATAAATTCAGGTAGCTTTTAATTTGTTCAAAGGTAAAAGTCACCTTCTCCGGCAAGCTCTTTTTATACCAATCGATCGTCCATGCTATTGCCTGTTTTGAATCCAGCTTAGGCAGCCATTGTAGTTCCTGACCAGCCAATGATATATCAAGCTGTAACAGTTGTCCTTCATGCGGCTGATTGATATCAGAATTATCCTTCCATTCACCTTTACCCCAGGCCGAGATCGCTCGTTCAACCAGTTCCTTTACCGTTAAATGATCCTGAGGTTGCGGACCAAAATTGTAGGCTTTCCCATATTTTACAGGGTCCTCATTTAAAAGGGCACCTAGCAAAAGATATCCGCTTATCGGCTCCAGCACGTGCTGCCACGGTCTTACCGAAGATGGATTTCTCACAGTTATTACTTCCTGTGCGGTCAGGGCACGGACAATATCAGGAATGATCCTGTTCTCACTGAAGTCCCCGCCACCAATTACATTCCCTGCTCTGGCGCTCGCCAGTGCCTTATGATGATCGCTGTACGTAGCTACATTAAAGAATGAATTTCGAAAAGAGTTCACTACAAGCTCTGTACAGGCTTTGCTGGCACTATATGGATCATATCCACCCAATACGTCAGCTTCATTGTACAGGAGGTTTTTCTCCTTATTTTCATATACTTTGTCAGTAGTGATCACTACGACTGTACAACGTTTATTCAAATGAATTAAGGCTTCCAGTACATTCGCTGTTCCAATTACATTTACTTCAAAGGTCTCTGCAGGAATAGCATAAGAACGGCGTACCAATGGCTGAGCAGCGAGATGGAAAATATAATCAGGCTGAAAGGAAAGTACTTCATTAGTCAGGCGTTGTTTATCTCTGATATCCGCAATGATGCTATCGACATTCAACTCCTTTTCGAGTAGAGAATAAATACAACCTTCATATTCCGGAGCCAACGCAAATCCTTTCACCTCTGCACCCAGCATATTCAACAACGCTGTCATCCAGGCTCCCTTAAATCCGGTATGCCCTGTCAGGAATACCCGCTTACCCTGATAAGTACTTTTCAATTTTTCAAACATCGTTACCATATTTTCCATAGTGCTGCATTAGTTACCCAGGCCTCTTCCAGCTCCATTTTATCTCTCAGCGTATCCATGGGTTTCCAGAATCCTTCATGCTTAAAAGCACTCATTTGATTGTCTGCAACCAACCGTTCCATTGGGGTACGTTCAAAAATAGTAGCATCACCATCGATATAATCAAAGACCTGTGGTTCACATACAAAGAATCCCCCGTTTATCCAGGCGCCGTCACCTTTAGGTTTCTCGAGGAATGAATGTACCTGGTTACTTTCCTTATCAATGTTTAATGCACCAAAGCGGCCGGATGGCTGTACGGATGTAACTGTACAATAGCGATTATTACTACGGTGAAATTTCACCAATTCCTCAATGTTGACATTACTCACCCCGTCTCCGTATGTTAACAGGAAGGGTTCGTTGCCTATATGTGGCTGTATACGCTTAATGCGACCTCCTGTCATTGAATCCATTCCCGTATCTACGAGGGTGATGCTCCATGGTTCCACCTGAGAATCATGCACCTTCATAGAATTATCTTTCAGGTTTATAGTTACATCTGATTTATGTAGGAAATAATTCGCAAAATATTCTTTGATCACATACCCCTTATATCCCAGGCAGATCACAAAATCATTATATCCATATGCAGAATATAGTTTCATAATATGCCAAAGAATGGGGATGCCACCAATCTCAACCATAGGTTTGGGCTTAATGACTGTTTCCTCCGACAATCTTGTACCTAATCCTCCTGCAAGAATTACTACCTTCATAATTAATATTTAATTTATTCCATGATCTTTTTATAAATCCGCCTCACCAAAAGAACAATTATCGTCAGGAATCCTCCTAAAATACCTCCGATCAATATTCCTTTTGTTTTTCCTAATTTCTCCTTTTTCAGCGGTAATATGGGAGTATCCACAATTTGTATAATAGGTGTCTCCTGTGACATTGTTAGCTTACTTACCTCCAGGTTCTTCATCACTTCCTGATACATTGTTTGCAACACTACCTTATCTCTCAATACGAGTTCTGTTCCAACAGACGCCTGACTTCTCACCGGATTCATGTTCAGATCCTGGGCAACCGCAGCGCTATACGTTTTACGGTTCAGCAACGTTTCAATTGAATCGGCCTTTCTCTGAAGTATATCTACATTTGCTTTGGATCGCCTGGTTTTCATCATGGTATAAAAAGTAGTGGCTTCATCTACCAGGCGTTCTGTAAAGATCTTGGAGAATAGTTCATTCCGGGAGATAGTCTGCACATCAATAAAGCTCAGCTTCTTATCGGGCTTTGCTATCTGCAGGTTTCCCTTAATGAGCATTTCATACATACTATTCAGGATACTATCTTGCAATAGGGTGAATTTCTTCCTGTCGGGATTAACAGGAAAATGTATATTAGAAAGCCGAGGTCCCCAACCCTTCCTCATCTCATTGAATTCAATATAATAATCTGCGAGGCTTAGCTCCTTTCCGTTCACATTTATCGGGGTCAATAATGTTTTCTCAATCATCAGTCTCGACTTCAGGAATTCAATTACATTATCACCAGAAAACAGGCCACTGGTTCCTCCACCCATCGAACTAAGGTCTATTCCGAGCTGATTTGCTACTCCTGCATAACTGGCTAATCCGCCAGACTTATTACTTTCCTCCAACACAAAAGTCAGATCTCCAACATACCTGGGTTTACTAAAAAGAGCAAGGGTGAGTCCGATCCCACTGCCTACTAATCCAAATATTCCAATTACTATCCATTTACTTAATAAGTATCGCCACCATTCCTGTACTTTAAGAATCAATTCTTTTAATGAAATCTCCTCATTTTTCACCCTGCCAGCCAACTCGTTTGATTGTTCCATATTGCTTTCTTTAAACTTTAATAAGTTGGACAGTTTATTTGGTTGTGTTTATAATTGTAACAATCACAAGTGCAATAGAGGCGAGCGCACTAGCAACACTAACAGCTTCACCTGTTGATATACCCGGATGCTGCTTCTTTGGAGGAACATAGATTTCCGCGCCTGGTTCTACTTTGGGATAACGGTTAAAAAACAATACTTTATGCGTGCTTTTTACCTTACCGTTGGCATATACAATATAGCTTCTTCTTCTTAAGGCTGAGGCCGTAAAGCCACCTGATCCATTTACATAATCCCGGAAAGTAAAGTTTCTATCAAATCTTACTTTTTTGGGGAAATACACTTCGCCGAACAGCTGCACAGTTTGCAGCTTTTTGGGCACCCTGATTATATCTCCTTCTTCAAGATACAGATCGTATTTAGACCCTGGATTAGCAAGTGCCTTTTTAAGCTCAATGCCAAGCAATTGCATTTTCTTTGTCATCTCATCCTTCACCCTTTCTACATTCGAACTATCTCTCAATTTATTGTAAAACACTTGCAGTTTACTGGAAAGGAAGGTGCTGTCAGCTGTGTTCGAGAAAGTTTTGCGTAGCAGTAAGGCTCCTTCGGGGGATGCATCCGGACGAAGGCCGCCAGCTCTGCGAATCACATCAGAAATACGTTCTTTCTTATTGTTGATAGTGTAAATTCCAGGATATGCGATTTCTCCATTTACTATCACATTAGCCTGTTCTGTATAAGAAGGCTCCCTGCGAATCATGACCTCATCAAAAGGCTGAAGGGCGAAAGTATTTGCTTCTCTATTGGCCGATAAGTCAGCATTCAGATCAAACTGCCGTGTAATGGCCATTCTATAGTCTGCAGAGTCATATACGCCTTTATTATGAATACGACGCGAGATTTCTACATGTGTCAAACTTGCTGCATTCTTTAGTCCTCCCGCCAACAGAATCAGATCTTCCAGATGCATGCTATCACCATATACATAATAACCTGGCTGATTAACTTCACCATCTATTTTTACAAGAAATTCCTCACGTACTTTCAGCTTTGAAAAGATAATGACGCTATCTTCCCGTTTCAACGGCACATTTTCTTTACCATCCAGCACATCCTGCACGTTAAAATTCACTATAGAAGGAGTATAGTCGTCCTGTAAACGACGGATCACACCCCGGGACATCACTGCCTCTTCCTGTACACCATCTGCCTTTTTAATCAGGTCGGCCACAGTCATATCAGGCTCCAATGCAAAATCCCCGGCATGGAATACAGCCCCGGCAATGGTTACCCTGTTTGTATAGCGTGATACCACGGAGTCTACATAGAATTTATCACCTGTTTTCAGACGAAAAAAAGCTACAGAATCAGCTGGAATGTTTACAACTTCCCTTGCCCGCTTGTTAATCCTGTAATCTCTGATGATGTCACGGAAAGCATTGTCGGTATATCCTCCTGCAAAATCAATGATGTTCTGTAAAGTTTCACTTTCTTTCGCCTCAAATATAGCAGGGCGTTTTACCTCTCCGGTCATTTCAACCCTCAACTTATACGCATTCACCTTCACAATATCCTGATCCTGTAATACCACATTATTAGAAAGATCACCATGCACCAGAAAATCGTAAAGGTCAAAAGTGCTGACTACACTTCCATTCCGGATCACATCTATATTACGGAAGGAACCATTTTCGTTCGGACCGCCTGACACATACAGTGCATTGGCCACCGTGGCAAGAGAAGGCAACGTATACGTACCTGGTTGGGTCACCTCACCAATTAACAGAATTCTAATGCTGCGGATATTGCCCAGCGTCACCTGTACAGAAGTATTGCCTGTTTTGATGCCGCCATAGATTGTAGAAAGTTGTTTGGTAATACGCTGAGTAGCTTCAGCCATCGTCAGACCATTCACATATACAGGTCCCAGATATGGTATACGAATATAACCATCAGGGCTTACTTTCAGCTTGTGCTGCACTTCGGAATAACCATATACATCGATGATAACTTCATCATCTGCCGCCAGCTTGTAGTTAGGCGGGGTTGCCATACGAAGATTAGGTTCAAAAGTGAGATTCTTATTACTGAATAATTCTGAACCGAATATTTTTCTGCGTTTCAGTTCCTTTTCCAGGTCCTGCCTATCCAGTATTTTCTTATATTTCTGATTCCAGTAATAAGTCGTATCTGCTGCTTCATCCTCATATTGCCGACCCGTAGAATCCAACCCGTTCTTATTGGAACTGTTAGAAGATAATTCTGTATCAAGATTCAGTTGCTTTATCCTTGATTTAAGTGCTTCTACCTCAGAATCTGCAATCCCTTTCTGCCTGGCATATGTACCTATCTGATCATAAGAAACATTGTTTTTCTTCATTTCAGCAACTAACTGCCTAATCTGATCATCACTTAGATTACTCACCTTTATCTGACTCAACTGACTGGATGTCATGCTATTGGTCGAAATTTGTGCCTTTACCCCCAGACCGATAAACAGCATTAACAGTTGCAGTAGAAGTATTTTTTTGGACATGAACTATCAGATAAAATTTCTTCTTAGGATTATAGTAAACAGATTAACATGCTGTATTCCAATCACTTTAATTGACGAGAATACGTTTGCAAATCTATTAAAAATATCATATAAATGTCAGCCGGGCGGAAATAACCATTTTACCGCCCCTGTTAAAACGAAAAACTGGTGACGATCGTTACGATTAGTCACCAGTTTTTTTTTGATATTAAAATCGCCTGATTTACAATGGAATAACAAATTTCAAATCGCTGGAACAGCCATTATTCCAATGCCGGACAGGTTCCTGTAAGGAGAGCTATGTTATTAATTATGAGCTGCTTACACACCTCATTAAACGGATCCTGCTTATATGAACAACCCAATCGCCCGGATGACTCAAAAATAGCTGCCAGGTTTTTAGGAATATCTGCGTAAACGTTCAGGATTAGCCAGTTAACATCCAATGTAGCCGGGTAGATACCCCAATTTACAACCCACGCTTCGATTCAGGTATAATATCTATTTATTATAACCTTTAAGAGGAAAATCAGCCGCCATAGAGCAAACGAAAATACCCCCGCTTAATTTCTCCCCGTAGAAGAAAGAATGGTAATTGTATTATTAACAATGATAAAAACAAGAATGGATGAGGCCAGTAAAAGGATATAATTATAAACCCGGTCTGTAACCGAACATATTCCAAATAAAAAACCCAGCGTTTTTGTTCCAGTATAGCACCGGTGTTGATCAGCGTGAGGAAGATGATAATAGTGGTGCAGATTTGAATAAATACGGGAATATAGTGTTCCAGTAGTAAAAATGAAAACAGTAATACCAGCAACATGCCCACCTGCCAGGTGACATAGGCATTCAACCGGGAGGATACCTGAATGCTCCTGTTCACCTTCAGAAATTTCTTTTCCAGCTCAGCCCGCATATTCGGATCAATCTTATCCGGCCGTCCAAAAATCACTTTTATTTTCTCTCTCCATCCCCTGGTCTGCCTGACTGTATAGATAATTTCAAGTATAAAATGGAAGTGCTGCCATAGGAAACTATTGCTATCCAGGGGTTTAGTCAAACCATACACAGGTTCTTCTTTTTCCACCGTAAAAGTCCCGAACAGCTTGTCCCAGAAGATGAATACGTCACCATAGTTCTTATCCAGGTACTGATCATTGGATGCATGGTGTACACGATGATGTGAAGGTGTTACAAAAATATACTCCAAAAATCCCAGCTTGGGGATCGTACGGGTATGTATAAAGAAAGGATAAATGCCATGTACCAGTTGCACGCTGATAATCATAGCGGGTGGAAAACCAATCACAGGTAGTATGGACCAGAAGCACATACGCGCGAATGCCTGGAATACGGTGATCCTGGCCGATACGGTATAGTTGAAGTCATCACTCTGATGGTGTACTACATGGGCCGCCCAGAGAAAATTCACCTCATGGGCCAACCGGTGGTACCAGTACCAGATAAAGTCTGTAAGTAGTAGCAGACAAAACCAGAGCAATACTCCCGATTGAATGTTGAAAATTGAAAAGTGAGTATGCAGGAATTCATACACAAAATAAAAAATCCCCACAGTAAAGGTATCCAGCAGCCGCTCTGCAATACCAACATTAATATTACTGACAGAGTTGGCAAAACCAAAATAGTTCTTACCTGTTCTACGGGCAACAAGATACTCTAAGCCCATCAATCCCAGGAACAACGGAACGGCCCAGGCCATGTGATTTAAATGCACGCCAAGAATGATTTCGAATTACGGGTAAAAGCCCTACTGTTGGTGGCCAATGGAGCAAGATCAAGGCAATATTACATAAAATAATTTAAATAGTCTACAATTCTAATGGACTAATTAAGGCTCTTTTGAATCCTTTCCACAATAATTCTCCTGGAAAAGTCAGCCATATATTTTTACCGGGGAATGACCGGCTCCGCCGGGTAGCTATATAAAACAAGGAGCCTGTATCTTCCGATACAGGCTCCTTAACTGGCTATTTATTGCCTACACTCAACAAATTATACTTTAAACCCTGCCCTGAACCCAATCGTTGCCTCCTGCTTCTCAAAGCTTGGCTCATGCTGGTTCATCACCTCTGCTATCGTCATCGGCTTATCGATCATCGTCTGAAATCCCTGATTACCAGACAACTGCCTTGCCTTATCTACTGACAACTTGCCGAACTCATACTTAGCGATCAATCGCCCCTTCCGCATCAACGCACTGTCTATCTGCGATATATCACTATTGAATGTACAGATCACCTGTACATTCAGGCAATCTGCCAGCAGCCCGTCGGACAGGTTCAACAGGTTGGATACGGATGAATTACCGGTCGTCTTCCTGTCCATAATGATGTTCTCGGCATCTTCAATCACCAGGATGGTATTCGGATTATCTATCAGCAGATCGATAAACTCAGGCTGCATGATATTACGGGCTACTGCCGGAGAGAGGAATAATACCCTCTTCTTCAATCTGCCGATCAGGTAGCGCAGGTAAGTTGTCTTACCAGTACCGGGCAATCCATGCAGTAATACAATTCCTTTATCATCCTCTGTATTAAGCCGCTTGTAGATCAACTGGTCAATGGCTATAAAGTCGTCTTCATAATAGAGGTGCAGGTCCAGTTTGGTGCGCTTGAACTCCATGGCTTTCAGGGTCAGTGCACCATTCTCCACCGTGATGAGGTTCAGTTCAAATTTCTTCTTCTTTTCGCGGGTGCGGTATCTTCTTACGAAGGTAGTGATCTCTTTGACAAAGGCGTCGGACTGTCCATTGTGCAGTATTTCGCAGTATCCATCACCGAACTCCACCATACACTCATTGTTCAGGACCACGATGGAGACGTCATGCTGATAAGTTTTATCTTTCTTATCGATCTCTTCTCTTCTGTATACTTCTGATATCTTATCCTTATAGGCATTCTTAAAACCAGCGAAAGATTTCTCGCCGTTAATGCCGTAAACCATGCTTATATTAGGTATTCTATTGAAATAATACAGGTAAAAAGGTCTGCTCTCCAGCAAGCCATTGCCAAATATAGTATCCCCACTGATCACCCGCTGCTGTAAAATATTTTCCATGCTGTTTTAAAAAAATGATTGCAAAGGTACACTCTTATACAAGAAAACTGGCAGGGCAGGATTACCCCGCGGTCTACGTACGATGTTTCTTACAATATCATTGGGGTTTTCTGACTGGCTTTTCCCTTCCTGACGCTGGCTGCAAGCCACTCGCTTTCCGGGACAAAATGTCCATTAAATCAATAACCCCTGGGGTATAAACAAATTTTATGGTGCTGCCCGTTCTACAAAAATACCGGCGACAAGATTGTCACCGGTACATTGATGGTATTAGAACAGCGGAATTAAAAACAAAGGATGAGAAATATAGTTGACCATTATAGCACTGCGATATCTGCTGCTGCTTCGTCTGGTGCATCTACGATGGCTGTCACAATACGTGTAGCCGGCTCCTTTTCTCCATTGTATTCTCTTTTCAACCTTTCCATCTGGCGAATATGGCGCTCAATGTGTTTGGTTAAAAAGTAGATGTACTGGTAAATATCCAGTTTGCCCAGGTGATTCACAGACATGTTGGTCAGTACCAACCTGCCTTCTCCATTTTTCAGCAGACTTAGATTATACATACATTGTGCAAACTGTTGTTTGAGCAATGTTCTGATTTCATGCAGATCCTTTAAACCACTAGGTTCCAGGTGTTCTGGCCTGATCCAGCCAAAAGAACGGCTACCTATCACATCAATCTGATCAAACTTTTCATGATAGTCTGCAGGTAATGTGATCGCTCCGGCCGCATGCCTGCGATCCAGTGCACGCCGTGTACTCTTGTTAATGATCAGTAACAGGAAATAATTTGTAAGGCTGATATGTTCCAGCACTTCTCTGGCATTCCAGTGCCCCGCGTCAGGTTTATAGTGTAACAGGTCAGCGTCTTTTTCAAACCACTTGTCTAACTCCCTGAAATTGGTGAGCAATGCCTCTCTTACTACTTGTATTACGTTTCTCATCTTCTTGCTGTTTGGGGTTATGCACCCTATCCCGATCCACTTTCTGTACACGGTTAGTACATAACAGTATTATAAAATATTAATGTCCATAGTTTGTTTTTAAGTTACACCGGCTCATTCATAAAATAAAAAACCCGGCTCCTTACATACGGGCCGGGTGTATATACATAAGTTTCCCTATGTCAGTACATACCTGGCCCATTCGGCCCCGCAGAGGCCAATGCGATCCATCGCGCAGATACTTCCGGCTTTCCCGGGTAGTATATACACATAACAGTTGTCTGTATCGATTCCTTATCTAACTCAGTCGTCTTCATTTCAGTGCTTAAAAAGCAAAAGGTCCCGCATCACCTGCGGGACCTTTGTTTTATCATTTGATAAGTTATTTCTTCGTTATCAATTGGTGCAACATTCCCGCAACCCACAGCTGGCCTGCTTTTGCTTACAGGACATCGCTGAATTAATATGTTTTGGACTGCGTTTCATTTATATTTTTTATTGCTCCACAAAGATATTTTTTATTTTTTTATTTCTGCTATATTCTTTAATAAATTTTTTCTATTTTTTTATAGAGCAATCTAATATAATCAGTAGCAATGATATGTGCTAAAACAAACGTAGCTGCACTTGCGGGCGTTGAAATAATGCCGTGTTGAATTCAAACTTCTCCTGATTCAACCCAAACCTTTTCGTATGTACTTTGAATTGTTGCCGGATCAGGTCTGCAATATTTCCCTCTCCTCTCATTCTCCTTCCAAAGTTGCTGTCATTCACCTGCCCACCATGCATCCCTTCTATATGATGCCAGACCTTGTCCGCCCTGTCAGGGAAGTTCTTATACAACCAGTCATTAAAGATCACCTTCACCGCATCATTCAGCCGAACGACCGTATACCCTGCAAATTTAGCGCCATTCACTGCGGCCATTTCTAACAGCTGCGGCATTTCATGATCATTTAACCCAGGGATCATCGGCGCTGTCATTACCCCCACCGGTATCCCCAACTCACTCAATTCCTTTACTATCTTAAATCGCTGCGCTGCCGTGGTAGTCCTCGGCTCCATCTTCTGCCGCAGCTCTTCATCCGCCGTCGTGATGGAGACATATACACATACCAGGTTATGCTGCGCCATTTGCTGCAGTATATACTTATCTCTTAATACCAGGGAGTTCTTTGTAATGATTCCAATCGGCTGTTTATACTCCCACGCTATCTGTAGCAGGGAACGGGTCAGAAACATCTTTCTTTCCAATGGCTGATAGCAATCTGTATTGCCAGAAAGGGAAATGGGTTTAGGTACCCAGCTTTTGTTGTCGAGGAACTTTCGCAGCAACTCAGGCGCATTCTTCTTTACCACTATCTTTCGCTCAAAATCAAGACCTGCACTCATACCCCAGAATTGGTGCGCATTCCGGGCATAACAGTAAATACAACCATGCTCACATCCCTGATAAGGATTCATGCTGTACCACATGCCTACATCAGGACTGTCTACTTTATTCACCAATGTCTTAGCATGTTCTTCCAGCACCTGGGTAGGCACGTCTGCCTGCCACCATTCGTCTATGCCTTCGGCATGCTCCTGCGCATATTCGTTCTTCAGATATTTGTTCTTAGGATTTAATTGGGCACCACGTCCTTTATAATAGAGATTCTCCGGTACACTCTCCTGAAAAGGCAAGGTCATAGCTAATATTTTTAGCTAAAATACTAATTAAATTAGCATGGCCAAATTTTAATTATTTTACAGCTGTGCGCGCTAAATGATCTCCATCTTCTTCATCAGGAACGTCGCATTCTTATTCCTGGCTACCCCTTCCCTGATCCGGTAATCAAAGAACAACTGCTCATCTCTGATCGTACTCTCAAAACAATAATTACGCACCCGTCCCGGATACTCCGTTTCCATATGCCCTAACTCCAGGTCGTGCGTCGCTATCATTCCCAGACAACGGTATTGCAGGAAATGCGCGATCAGGCTCCGGCTACCTGACAACTTATCTTCTGAATTCGTCCCCTTTAATATCTCATCCAGCAGGATAAATACCTGCTCACCGGACTTTAATACCTTCACAATCTCCTGCAACCGCAGCAACTCCGCCTGGAAATAAGACGTATGCTTCTCTATGGAATCCCTGATCCGCATACTTGTCATGATCTTCATCGGGCTGCATCTGAACTCCTCTGCACACACCGGCAACCCGCACATCGCCAGCAACAGGTTACTCCCCACACTGCGCAGGAAAGTACTCTTGCCACTCATATTCGAACCTGTTATAATCAGGAACTGCTGCGGTGTACCGATAGCAATATCATTCTTCACACTCTCCTGTGCCGGGATCAATGGATGACCAATACCTTTCCCCGTCAGCTGTGATTGCGTATCATCTACTTCGGGATATACAAATTCCGGGTGATTGTAGGCAAATGTGGCCATACTATTATAAATCTCGAATCCGTAGATCACATCCAGCCAGCCAGGTACCCTGTCTTTATATTTCAGTTTCCATTTTTCAAGGACCACAGCACAATGCAGATCATACAATCCCAGTCCGTTCAATACTATACCTATCAGCATATTCATACGCTGGTCCCACATATTCACAATGCCCGCCAGTTTGTTCAATGCTACACCCGCCTCCCTTGTTTTTTCCTGGTCTCTTTTCAGCATAGCGGCTTCTCCAAAATGCTCCGCATTGATCATCTGCAACAGCTGACTAAACTTCGCAAATACACGTTCCTTGCTGGAGATGAGTATATGCTGACGATTTAGCCCTACCAGATACTGCCTCAATATCAGACCATTAATTACCAACACTGCAAGTATCGGAAGCTTATTGGACGCAGCAATCAGGTACCATAGCGCCGTAATACTCAACAAGGGACTCACCCAACGGGCTATCTGTATAAATTTGTTATTAGCAAAAGTAATGGGCATGTCGAGCCATAATCTCAACTCTTTCCGGTCATCCGTCTTCTCCCCTGCCAGCATTGCCTGAGCAGTCAGCATTTGCCTGAATTGCAGTTTGGGCGCCAGCTCCTTTACCACTTCCTGCCTTTCCAGTGTGTCCACTACTCCCAGGACTGGTTGTTGCAGGAACTGCGCCAGCACAGTGGCTCCCGTCTGGGTTCCTGTGCGGTTCATGTGACTATATAGTGATGAACGCCCGAATACATCAAGATCACCGGTATAGGGATGGGTTTCATCTATAAAAAATTCCCCGTCATAAAAAGAAGAATGACCCGTTGTAGCCAGTGCATACTCCTTCTCATTCAGTTGCAGTAAAGTATTTACCAACGTCTGTTTACGCTGTACCCGTGTATACACAACCAGTGCCACTGCAAACGCAGTTAACATCAGGAAGGCAGGCCATAACCACATCAGCTCAAATCCATCGTGGAAAAACAGGTATCCAAAAATTAACATGATCAGAAAACTGAGCAATCGTACATATCCCAACAGACTTAACTGTCGCCGGAACCTGCCCAGTTCCTGCCTGCATTTGTCTATCTGTTCTTCATAAATAGCAATCGGGGCCATATTTCAATATTTAACGACTGTAATAAAAGCAAAAAATCGCTTCCGCCAAAGACAGAAGCGATTTTTTGCAAATCCTTTAGAAGGTAGTTATCATGCGTAATTGCGCTTCAGCAATTCAGGATACTCATTGTGAATTTTCACAATCAGCTCGCCGAACAATGTGTTCACCCATGCAAACCATGGACGGGTGTAATCTGAAGGATTATCCTTATGATAAGATTCATGTATAAACCCGGTTTCTCCATCGGTATTACGCAGCGTTTTCAGACAGCCGGCTATTTCTTCCTTATCGCTGCTGGTCAGCGCCTTCATTATAATACTCATTGGCCAGATCTTATCTACACCTGTATGCGGACTACCTACCCCTTCGCCATACTTACCTTTGTAGAACCAGCAATGGAACGGACTCCATACGAAGTGACGTGCCGTCTGGTACAACGGATCATCAGCAGTCGTATAACCCAGGTAAGGGATTGACAACAGGCTCGGTACGTTGGTATCGTCCAGGAACAGGCGGTTACCAAAACCATCTACTTCAAATCCATACATCTTACCAAGAGATGGATGTTCAACGATCGCATACGCCTTGATTGCCCGGTCCACTTCTTCGGCCAGGTCTTTACACTCTTTCGCAAAAGCAGCATCCTTGTACACCACTTCGCTGATCTCTGACAACTGGTGCAGCGATACTACTGCGAACATGTTGGATGGGATCAGGAATGGAAATACAGTTGCATCATCAGATGGACGGAACATGGAAGCGATCAGCCCCACAGGCAGAATAGGACTACCATAACCGCTGTTGGCTACCGTGTCTGACTGCTTCGGTGTATTACGCTGAAAATGGTAAGGACCAGGACCATCTTTGCGCTGCTGCTCCTTGAAGGTCTTCACGATCAGTTTAGCCGCTTTCTTATGAGTATCGTCCAGTACGCTGGTATCACCGGTTTTTTTCCAGTAGTTGTACGCCAGCCTTACAGTATAGCACAGAGAGTCAATTTCCCATTTCCTTTCATGCAGTTCAGGTTTCATATCAGTCAGGTCACTATCCCACTCCGAACCGGTAGGGCCTTCGTTGAACGCATTTGCATAAGGATCGATGATCACACATTTAGTCTGCCTGTTCACCACACCAGCGATCAGCTGCTTCAGCTTATCATCTTCATTTACCAGCTCCAGGTAAGGCCATACCTGGGCGGTCGAGTCGCGCAGCCACATCGCGTGGATATCGCCTGTCAATACAAAGGTATCGGGACGACCGTTTTCTACCTTGAATTGCACCGTGGTGTCCAGGGTATTGGGAAAACAGTTCTCGAACAGCCAGCCCAGCTTCGGATCCGCAACTTCTTTCTTGATGGTTGCGATCATCTTTTCTACTGCCTGACTGGTAAACTTACGATCTGCCAGCGGAGGACGCTTGGAAACGTATCCTGCCCGGGCGAATACAGCCCCAGGGAATCCCAGCGCCATAGCGCCTGCCAGCAAACCGCTGTTCCTGATAAATTCTCTTCTTGCCACCATTTCTGTTATAAGTTTTCAATTATGATTTGCGCTTTTTGTGGAAATGCAAGTCAATAAACGTGAATAATGGGTGTAAAATAAAAAAATACGGGAATATTAAGTAATCTGTAATTTGTAAATTACATAGTTGATTTCCACGATACCACGTAAGTGATAAACACCAAAGCAAATGACTGATACTACCGCCCACAAAATTCGCATCGTTACAGCAGCAGCACTCTTTGACGGCCATGATGCAGCGATCAATATCATGCGCAGAATCATGCAATCCCAGGGTGCCGAAGTGATTCACCTGGGCCACAACCGATCCGCAGCGGAAATTGTGGACTGTGCCATCCAGGAAGATGCCCAGGGCATCGCTATTACCTCCTACCAGGGAGGCCACGTTGAATTCTTCAAATACATCTATGACCTGCTGCAGGAAAAAGGATGCGGGCATATCAAAATATTTGGCGGGGGTGGTGGCACCATCTTACCTGCCGAAATAACAACATTACATAACTATGGTATCACCCGCCTCTACTCCCCTGATGATGGCCGGCAAATGGGCCTGGAAGGCATGATCGCCGATGTGATCAGACAATGTAATTTCTCTACGGCACGACAACTGAATGGTGAACTGGCGCAACTACCCGCCAAAAATGATCACCTCATTGCAGCAGCTATTACTGCGGCCGAAAGTGATCTGCTGTCACTACCAGCAGTTACCGAAGGCAGCATGGTGCTGGGCATCACAGGTACTGGCGGTGCAGGAAAAAGCAGTGTGACCGATGAACTCGTGCGCCGTTTTCTCCACACCTTTACAGACAAAACCATCGCCGTTATTTCTGTCGATCCCTCTAAAAAGAAAACAGGCGGTGCCTTACTGGGTGATCGCATCCGGATGAATGCCATTCACCACCCCCGGGCATACATGCGGTCACTTGCTACCCGCGATAGTGACAGAGCTATTAGCGCACATATACAGGAAGCGATCGACATCTGCCGCCTGGCACGTTTTGACCTCATTATTCTGGAAACCTCCGGGATCGGGCAGAGCGATACTGCCATCATCAATCACTGCGACGTATCTATGTATGTGATGACACCCGAATACGGCGCAGCGAGCCAGCTGGAAAAGATTAATATGCTGGATTATGCAGATGTGATCGCGATCAATAAATTCGATAAAGCCGGAGCGCTGGATGCCTTGCAGGATGTAAGGCGACAGTACAAAAGAGCTCACCACCTGTGGAATGCTGCAGATAACGAACTCCCCATTGTAGGCACCATCGCATCGCAGTTCAACGACACAGGCATCAACCTGTTATTTCAAAAATTGCTGAAGGCACTCGGGTTACCTGCTGCAAAAGATGAGGATCATCATCCTGCTACACGCACACAGATCATCCCTCCTTCACGGGCACGATATCTTTCAGAAATTGTGGCTTCGCTGGAAGAATATAATAATTGGGTAAAGGAACAATGTACGATCGCCACTAAACTCTATCAGCTGAATGGAAGTATTGCACTGGTTAAACAACCACACGTACAACAACAATTACAACTGATCGCTGATCAGCTCCAAAAAGAACTGCATGCTGACTGTAGCCAGCTTTTGCAGGCATGGCCTGCTATACAACAACAATACAGGGAAGATCAATACTCATTTACAGTAAGAGATAAAACCATCAATCTGCCACTATTCACCGAAAGCCTGGCAGGCCTCCGTATTCCCAGAATCAGTCTGCCTGCTTACAAGGACTGGGGTGATCAGCTACGCTGGTTATTGACAGAAAATATCCCCGGCTCTTTCCCATACGCAGCTGGTGTATTTCCCATGAAAAGAGAAGGAGAAGACCCGACCCGTATGTTCGCAGGTGAAGGCGGCCCTGAACGTACCAATAAGCGATTTCATTATGTATCCGCAGGTCAGCCGGCAAGGCGCCTCAGTACCGCATTTGACAGCGTCACCCTGTACGGTGAAGATCCTGGCTTCAGACCGGACATTTATGGGAAAGTAGGTAATTCCGGTGTCAGCATTGCAACAGTAGATGATGCAAAAAAACTGTATAGTGGCTTTGATCTTTGCGATCCTATGACCTCAGTATCTATGACCATCAATGGTCCTGCGCCTATCCTGCTGGCATTTTTTATGAATGCTGCAATTGACCAGGAGTGCGAAAAGTATATGGAGAAACATGGTCTCTCTACAGAGGTGGAGAATGGACCAAAGTACGCAGGTGCACTACCGGAGGGGAATAATGGATTGGGATTAAAATTACTGGGCATTTCCGGCGATAAGGTACTGCCTGCAGAAATATATGCAAAAATAAAAGCCAAGGCACTGGGCGCCGTGAGAGGCACAGTGCAGGCAGATATCCTGAAAGAAGACCAGGCACAGAATACCTGTATCTTTTCCACTGAGTTTGCATTGAAATTGATGGGAGATGTACAACAATATTTCATTGAGGAGAAAGTGCGCAATTTCTATGCGGTGAGTATATCCGGATATCACATTGCAGAAGCAGGTGCAAACCCGATTACACAGCTGGCATTTACGCTGGCGAACGGTTTCACGTATGTAGAATACTACCTGAGCCGGGGCATGAAGATCAATGATTTTGCACCGAACCTGTCATTCTTTTTCAGCAATGGAATGGATCCGGAGTATGCAGTAATAGGACGCGTTGCCCGCCGCATCTGGGCAAAGGCCATTAAATATAAATACAAAGGAAACGACCGTTCACAAAAACTCAAATACCATATACAGACATCAGGTAGAAGTCTCCATGCACAGGAGATCGATTTCAATGACATTCGCACTACCCTACAGGCACTGTATGCGATCTACGATAATTGTAATTCACTGCATACAAATGCATATGATGAAGCAATCACCACCCCAACCGAAGAAAGTGTGCGGAGGGCGATGGCCATACAACTTATTATCAACAGGGAATTGGGTACTGCTAAAAATGAAAACCCTATACAGGGATCTTTCTTCATCGAAGAACTGACAGACCTCGTGGAAGAGGCTGTCATGGCTGAATTTAACAGGATCACAGAGAGAGGTGGTGTACTTGGCGCAATGGAACGCATGTACCAGCGCAATAAGATACAGGAAGAGAGTTTACATTACGAATCACTCAAACACAGCGGGGCATATCCGATCATTGGGGTAAATACCTTTTTGAACGCAAAAGGATCACCTACGATTATTCCTTCAGAGGTCATAAGAAGTACACAGGAAGAAAAGGATTTCCAGATCCATGCGCTGGAAGCATTTCATGCCCGGCATGCAAATGAAAGTGCGAACGCATTGAAAAAATTACAGGAGGTGGTGATCAGCAACGGAAATATATTTTCTGAATTGATGGAGACGGTGAAATGCTGTTCATTGGGGCAGATCACGCATGCATTATATGAAGTAGGTGGACAGTATAGAAGAAATATGTAGCTGGAATTACCCCTGCATCGACCTTCGGTCTTCCCTTAAAAAAGTTTCCCCTGCATAAAACCTTTTATGCAGGGGAAGTATCTCACAAAATCAGCAATACACACTGCCAGATTTCATTGACGTGGAATTATTCAATATTGTACGTGGAATCTACATTAATAGCTTAAATAGCTTTCGTGGAATTCATAAAGGCTGGAATTTATAAAGGCCTTGTGGAATTTACAAAGACAAACTTTTGGAATTTATAAAGGCTTACGTGAAATTTATAAATGGCTTTAAACTAATTTTGGTCGTTTTTCACTTCGTTGATAGATTTCTTTAAGGAGCGCATAGGCAAATAACATTCAACCTTTCACTTGTTCCTTATCAATCTGCAATTTTTGTATCCGTCTTTCAGTTGCTTTCGTTTCGTTACACAATCTTAATTAATATTTTGTTAATAAAAAACTTTTTGATCATCTTTTTCTTAAAATAAATAGGTGTGCACAGCATCAAAATGCACCCAAACCCAATACTGTAAAGGGAAAAGCCTATTTTAGAAATAATTGGGAAAGTATTTTAAATTTACACGCCGATAGTAAAAATATATGTATACGAAAGAAATAGAAATCACTTTAACGCAATTAGCGAAGCAACTGTTAGCTCAATTGCAAAAAAAAGAAAGCCCCTCATCCATTGACGAAACGCTGGAAAACCTGCGTCGTGTCATACTCTACAATGACTGGCGCTATTATGTACAGAGTGATCCTGTGCTGAGCGATTACGAATATGACCAGCTCTTTGCCTGGTTGAAGCAACTGGAAACTGCCCATCCGGATCTCGTAAGCCCGGACTCCCCTACCCAACGCGTGGCCCTGGGGCTGAATAAGGCATTCCCTACTGTACAACACCTGGTACCCATGCTGAGCCTAGAGAACTCTTACAATGCCGATGACCTGCTGGACTGGGACCGTAAAGCCCGTGAAATCAGCGGACTCTCCGATATTGAGTATTGTATTGAGCCTAAATTCGATGGCGCCAGCATCTCATTAATATATGAAAACGATCGCCTTACCCGGGGCGCTACCCGGGGCGACGGTGTGGCCGGCGATGATATCACCACCAATATCCGCCAGATCCGCTCTATTCCGTTGACTGCCAACTTCTCAAAGTTCGGCATCCATACCATAGAGATCCGCGGGGAAGTACTGATCAATAAAAGCACTTTCAAGGCCTTTAATGACCAGCGTGCTGCCGAAAACCAGCCCCCACTGGCCAATCCACGCAACGCCGCCTCCGGGTCCCTGCGCATGGTAGACCCGAAAGAAGTCGCAAAACGTGGGCTGGAAGCCTTCCTCTACCATATGAGCTTTCATTCTATGGAAGACGGGCAGAATGAACCCAAAGAGATTCAATCTCACAGCAATACCCTGGATATGCTTACCCAGCTGGGATTCCGCTCTCCCGCAAAGGAAAAGAAAGTCGTAAAAGGCATTCAGGCAGTAATCGATTATGTGCTGACTTTCGAAAATGAAAGGGATAACCTTCCATATGAAATAGATGGAATGGTAATAAAAGTAAATGATTACGAACTGCAGGATAAACTGGGTATGACCACCCACCACCCGCGCTGGGCTATGGCTTATAAGTTCAAGGCCCGCCAGGCAACCAGCAAGCTCAGAGATGTGGAGTTCCAGGTAGGTCGTACCGGCTCTATTACCCCTGTAGCCAAGATTGATCCCGTACCGATCGGAGGGGTTACAGTTGGTTCCATTTCCTTATTCAATGAAGATGTAATCCGTGAAAAGGATTTGAAACTTGGCGATACCGTACTGGTCGAAAGAGCGGGTGACGTGATCCCTTATATTGTAAAATCAGTCGCCGACCTGCGGGATGGTACTGAAAGGGACATCGTTTTCCCAAAAGAATGCCCTGTATGTAAAGAGCCACTTTTCAAACCGGAAGGTGAAAGCGTATGGCGCTGTATTAATATCAACTGCGAAGCACAGGTAGTTGAAAGAATGATCCACTTCGTAAGCAAGGATGCCATGGACATCAAGAGCCTGGGCGAAAGCAATGTGCGTAAGTTCTATGGTCTTCAACTGATGAAAGACATTCCCGGTATCTATACCATAGATTTCAGTAAACTGGAACAATTGGAAGGATTTGGAAAGAAATCTCTCACCAACCTGCAAACGGCGATTGAAGCCTCTAAGTCCCAGCCATTACACCGCCTGATCTTTGGGCTGGGTATCCGCTATGTAGGGGAAACCACCGCAAAGACGCTGGCCAATGCTGTCAGTTACCTGCCGGATTTCAAAGACTGGACCGAAGAACAGCTGCTGGCACTGGAAGATATCGGGCCGAAAGTAGCAGGTAGCATCAAACAGTTCTTTGCTACACCCGAAAACCTGGATATGCTGAAACACCTGGAAGAATTAGGGCTGAACCTGAAAAGCTCCCGTTCTGATCATCCGGTGGATGGTACTTTCAATGGTCAGACATTCCTCTTTACCGGTACACTTAATAAACTGAAACGAAGTGAAGCAGAAGAAATGGTAGAACAGCAGGGAGGTAAGATCATGAGTGGGGTATCCAGCAAGCTGAATTACCTTGTAGTAGGTGAAGAAGCAGGCAGTAAGCTGGAAAAAGCAAAAAAGATCAATACCATACGCATTCTGAGTGAAGATGAATTTTTGAACCTGATTAACCAGCAACAGGCATGACCGATGAGTTTTATATGCAGCAGGCCATGCGCGAAGCACGCAAGGCTTTTGATGAGGGAGAAGTGCCAGTCGGAGCTATCGTGGTACTCAATGACAAAATTATTGGGCGCGGAAGCAATCAGGTAGAAAAGCTGAACGATTGTACAGCACATGCAGAGATGCTGGCACTGACAGCGGCATTCAATTTTTTAGGTAGCAAATACCTGATGGAAGCGACCCTGTATGTCACACTCGAACCCTGCCTGATGTGTGCAGGTGCGCTCTACTGGAGTAAGATTGGCAGGATCGTCTATGCGGCGAAAGATGAGAAGAATAGTTACAGGAGATCAACCGGTGAGACAAATCCTTTTCATCCAAAAACAAAGGTAGAACAGGGGCCGGGGGAAGCAGAAAGCCTGCAGCTTGTAAAAACCTTCTTCGCGCAAAGAAGATAGTATACAAACGGTGCTATTGCAAAATCCCTGGGAGCTGCAATGACACCCAATAAAAAAGCCGGCTTGCAATGCAAGCCGGCTTTTTTATTGATTATTTACATATTGGCGCTTTTACTTCGCCTGCAATTTATTCAATGCCATCAGCTGTTTCATTGTCTGCTCCATTCCTTCACTGGACCCATCCAGGAAGATCACATTTCCCTTCGAATTTTCAGAGAAGTGCTTAATCGCCTCCGTCCACATGGAGAACAATATCACAGAAGTATCCAGGTTAGCCTGCTGCATTTCTTTTGCCGCCATGCTCATACCTTTCGCCACCTCTTCACGGAACAGGGCCACACCCATACCACGCAACTGGGCTGCCTGGCGTTCAGCCTCCGCTGCAATCTTAATCGCATTACCTTCTGCTTCCGCTGCTTTGGTTTTGGTGATCAGCAATGCCTGGCCCTCATTTTCCGCAGCTGCTTTCAGGTTATTAGAAGCCACCACCTGCGCCATAGATTTCATGATCGCATCATCAAAAGTGATGTCGTTCATCTGCAGATCCTGCAGGTGATAACCCCAGTCTTCCAGGGTTAAATCAATCTGTTCTTTTACGTGCTCTGTGATGTCACGACGTAAGCCTAATACTTCAGATTGTCTTTTTGTAGCTACAAATCCACGGATCGAACCTTCAATAGTGCGCACCAGCGCCTGCATAAAACTGCGCTCATCCAGGAACTTAAAAGCCACATTCTTGATGGTGTTTTCTTCCTGATTCCATACAGAATACAGCAACATAGCCTTGAAGTAAACATTGGCCTGGTCAACAGTGATGGCCTGGAACTCAAGCTCTACCGAGCGGTTCTGAATCGAAATACGTTTGAATACTTTTTCAACGAGTGGAACTTTGAAGTTAAGACCGGGGAACAAAACACGGTTATACTTTCCAAAGATTGTGGTTACACCAATAGTACCTTGCTGTATGGTAACGAAACTTGAGAATACCACCAGTACAGCTAAAACCAGAACAATAATAGCAATTGTACCCATATATAGGAGATTTAGAGGTAAATATATAATAAAAGTCGGCAATATGGTTATTACCGGCACATAAATACGCGCATACTGATGCCAGGGCACCAGTGTGCGCGACGCTATTAATCTGGGAAATATGACGGGGTAAAAGATTAGAAGCGGAAACGGTAAATTACCTCGATAGTATATCAAGTCAAATACAGCGACAAACAATGGATGAAAGCCGAGCTAAAATACAACGAATGAAAGGGTAATAGCTTCAGGTTAAATCCTTTGTTTTTTTCTGAAATAAATATAGACATCGTCTAATTCTATCTGTTTAAGCTGATAAGCCAACAGTGTTTTTAGATCCTCAGTTTCATTTTTGATCTTTTTATATTGATCTTTCAATGACTCGTAGCGGGCAACTATCTCCTCTGCTGTTGCAGAAACATCCAGCTGCAAAACTTGTAATGCGCTTTCCTCGGTAATCATAGCAATAGGGGTATTACTAACTAGCTTTTTCCTTTTTTAAAAAATGTCTTTCCTAACGTTTCAATCTCTCCTTTTGGTTAATAGACTACTAAATTAATTGAGTTTGAGTGTTGTGCAAATACCCAAGCTTGGGTATTTTTCTGCAGTGCAGGCGCAGGCAAATGATAGAAAATTTACCTAAATTATTGATAACCAACTTTTCTTGCCAGGGCTACTAATTCAGTAGTATTCCTTACTTTAAGTTTTATTCGAATATTCTTCCGGTGGGTTTCAATCGTATGTCGGCTTAGGTTGAGGGATTCAGCTATCTCTTTATTATTCAGGCCGTTGACAGCCAGTTTGAGGATCTCTTTTTCTCTTATGGTCAATTTTGCCAGCAGGTCGTCATTATGCCTGCGCAAGACCTCCCGCATCGCTTCGGCCAACTGATCATTTGTATCCATTGCCATGGTCAGGTCCAGGAAGGCACAGATTACATCTCTTACATTCCCCGCCTCATCCCGCGTAAACGGCATTGCCAACCCCACCAGCCAGCACCAGTGTTCGGTGTCCCGCTTCCGAAAGCGTAACACCCCGCCAAATACACTTTTATTTTCCTGAAACGATTGCTGAGCGATCACAGCCAGGTCGAAGTCTTCCGGATGCATAACAGCTTTGAAAAAATCAAGCCCCATACTGCTCATCTCAGCCTGCGTATACCCCGTCACCTCCTCCATATAACGGTTACACCAGTTGACCGTCTTGATATCATTCTGATGAGTATATAACATAGCGGGAACATGGTCCAATAGGGTCTCGAGCCACTTGATCCGTGTCTTCAACAGTTCATTTTCCTTCTGTAAGGCGGTGAGGGAGTAGTTTTGGCCCATGTCTGAGTCTGACAACATGCTTTCAGTTTTAAACAAACAACAGTAACCTCTACGTGTGTACGTAAGCGGAATGCCGTACTAAAGTTGTTACAACACTTAATGTAAATATAAAATAAAAAAGCATATATCCAACTGCTTTGGTACGTGAATTGGGCGGAAATACCCATGTTTTGTTGACAATCATAACCAGGTCACATGGCGACCGCATCCAGGAAGGTGCCCAATTCATATGCGCCTTTTGATATTTCCCTGATTAGGCAGTAAATTTGGTACCTATTGATACACTCTTATTTATTAACGCAATAAAAAAACATAAGTTATGGCATTTACACTTCCGAGCTTACCGTATGCTACAGACGCACTGGAACCACATATCGACAAGCAGACAATGGAAATTCACCACGGTAAGCACCATCAGGCATACGTTGATAACCTGAACAAAGCAATTGCCGGTACTGAAAACGAAAATAAATCACTGGAAGAACTGGTTGCTATCGCCGGCACACTGAGCCCTGCGATCAGAAACAATGGCGGCGGCCACTGGAACCACAGCTTCTTCTGGACTATCCTCGGCCCTAATGCAGGTGGTGAACCTACCGGCAAACTGGCTGATGCGATCAAGAGCACCTTCGGTTCTTTCGAAGAGTTCAAAGAAAAATTCAATGCTGCCGGTGCTACCCGCTTCGGTTCAGGTTGGGCCTGGCTGCTGGTAAAGGGCGGTAAACTGGAAATTTCTTCTACCCCTAACCAGGATAACCCCCTGATGGACGTAGCTGAAGTAAAAGGTACGCCAATCTTAGGTGTGGATGTATGGGAACATGCTTACTACCTGAAATATCAGAACCGTCGTCCTGACTATCTGAAAGCATTCTGGAATGTTGTAAACTGGAATGAAGTGAGCAAACGTTACGAAGCTGCTCTTTAATTAATTTTAATAATGCAATAAGAAAAGGCCATTGCTTCGCAATGGCCTTTTCTTATGACAACCTTTTAATTTTAATATTCTTAAACCAGATTTCACTCCCGTGATCCTGTAAATCTATAAATCCATTCTTTGTAGCACCATACCCTGCAGCATCTTTCCACTTCCCTTTCTCTTTTTGCGCTTTCCACTCCGGTGATCCAATTATGTAATCTGCTGTTTTCTGACCATTCAGCCAATGCTCAACATGCCCATGGTATACCACAATCCGGGCATGATTCCACACACCTGCCGGCCGGGTTGCATTTACCAGCGGCGCACTCATCGCATAGTTACAGCCTGTCAGTTGCCAGTCTTCCAGCTTCTCCGGAAAATTCCTGTCATCTATCAGCTGGTATTCCGGACCACTCTGGTAAGCAGCAGGATATTCTTCTGATGCCAGATAAATAATCCCGCTATTCCCCTGCGGTGCGATCTTCCACTCCAGGAACAGTTCAAAATTTGCATAGGTGCTGTCTGTCGTCAGATCCGCACGATTCGCTTTGAAATCCTTATCCCCTTTGCAATGTAGCATACCACTATCTACAGACCATGCCCCACCTGTCTTATGCTGATACAAATGCCATCCGTTCAGATCTTTTCCATTAAAGAGTAACTGCCACCCTTCCACACGTTCTGTCTCACTCAATATATTCATTGCCGTTGTATCAAACTGCTCCATAGTGGTATCTTTTCTGATCACGGCGACAGAGTCGTGTTCATGGCCGCTGCTGGCGTTATTACAAGCAGCGAGGATGACAACAATAAGGGGTAGGAAACGTTTTTTCATACTGTGAAATTTATGTTGCGCTGAATAGACGATGCAAAAAAAATCGCTTTTACCTGCGGCAAAAGCGATTCAATATTTTCAATGTAGTAATTGCTGATACCGTTGTGAATCGTGCAGTACTTTCACCGCTTCTGACACGTCATTATCTGTTATCAGTGACTGTGCAATCCTTCCCTTCTGCATATAATAGCGGTTAGTGATCTCCTCTTCGAGCAGGTGCTTGATTTCGGCTTTATTCTTCAGCAGATCCTGTTTCTTATCATGCTTCATCTTAGCCTGCAGGGCTTCATATTCCTTCGCCACGGCATCATAGTATTTCTCTTTGCGGGCCGTCGCCTGGAAGTTGTCCAGGGCTTCTTCTGTACGTGTTTTATAACTATAATTCCTGCCATCCAGGTAACGCATAAAATCAGCAAAATCATCTTCGCTTAGCGAGAAATTGCCGGCTGCGGCAATCCGCGGATGGGAATAATAGTATTGTGTAGCGTAATCAAAGATATACTGTCTGCGCAGCAGGGTCACCGTTACCTGGCTTAAAATGGTCGGATCCACTGCATCATCAGGTTCTATCCCTCCGCCATCACGCACTTTACGGCCATCGGCAGTATTGAATGATTTACGCAGGCTATCCGGTACGGATTCCACCTCGCCATCGTCATTGCGGCGGGAGTAGTCGATCGCCTGGATACAACGGCCACTTGGTGTATAGTATTTAGCTGTTGTTACTTTTAGTTTCGCATTATAAGGCAGCGGACGGGTGGTTTGTACCAATCCTTTACCAAAAGAGCGCTGCCCGATAATCACGCCGCGATCCAGGTCCTGGATCGCTCCGGCCACGATTTCGGAAGCCGAAGCAGAAGACCGGTTCGTCAATACTGCCAGTGGAATTTTTGCATCCTGGGCATTGCCTTCAGTTTTATAATCGCGGTCCCAGTTCTTTACCTTCCCTTTGGTACTTACGATCACTTTATTTTTGTCTACGAAGATATTTGCTACCAGCACTGCTTCATCCAGTAAACCACCAGGGTTACCACGGAGGTCCAGGATCACCCCTTTCATGTTCGGATGCTCCTTTTTCAACTGGGTAAAGGCATCAGATACAGCATCGCCGCTATTCTCGGTAAACTGTGTCATGCGGATATATCCGATATCATTACCTACCAAACCAGCATAGCTCACAGGCTTTACATTAATCTCTTCCCGGGTAATGGTTTTAGTCGTTTCTACGCCTGTAGACGGGTTTTTAATCACAATTTGCAGGGTAGTTCCCGGTACACCTTTCAGCATATGGCTGATGTCGTCCTGGTCCATGTCTTTGGTGGGTTTACCATCCAGGGACTGGATCAGGTCGCCTGTTTTTACGCCGGCCTTGTCCATTGGACTACCTTCGTAAATGTCAGTAACAACGGTGCGCACACTATCTGTAATAACAGAGATGCCTACGCCACCATACTTACCGGTAGCCATGAATTTGAGTTCATCCAGGTTCTCTTCGGGGATGAAGTCTGTATATGGATCTGTTTCTTCCAGGATGGCATCTATGCCTTTATGCATCAGTTTTTCAGGGGGCAGGTCGTCTACATAGTAGGTGTTCAGCTCCCGGTAGAAAGCTGCGAAGATGTCCAGATTTTTAGCGATCTCAAAGTATTTGTCTTTGTCACTGTAAGCTTTGATACCGGTAGCACCTATGATAAGCAACACCAATATCACAACAATCCTCCTCTTTCTTTGAAAAAATGCACGCATAGGTAAAAGTTAATGTGAGCTAATTTATAAAGCAGTCGTAAGCTACAAGTTCTTTACGTATTTGAAAAGTTAAAATACGAAGACGGGCAAATGGACTATGGCACCGGATCATGTCCATGGCCGCCCCATGGATGGCATGACAGGACCCTTTTCACAGTCAGGTAACCACCTTTGATAAGCCCGTGCTTTTTCAATGCTTCTACGCCATATTGTGAACAGGTGGGTGTATACCTGCATTTATTGCCCAACAGCGGTGAAATACCCCATTGGTAAATCCGGATAACCCATATAAACGGGTAACTCAACAAGCTGAAGATCTTCATGATGCAGCCAGCGCTTCTTTCGCCAGTTTCTTTAAAATTAGGGAAATTTTGTGTTGGAGGGTAGTGAAGGGAGCTATTTTCTTATCTGTATAGATGAAGAACACGGCCAGCTGGCTGTTGGGTTGCTGTGCCCGTAATTGTTCGTACAGTTCACCTTTTTGCAGGCGGTAACACTCCCTGGTCAGGCGTTTGACCCGGTTACGATCCACAGCATGGGGAAAACGCCTGGTGGAAACGCTGAAACCGGCCTGAACGGGATATGGGGTAACAGGTGTATCTACCGGCATATATACTATGCGGTAGGGAAAAACAGAAAACGCTTTTCCTTCCCGAAAAAGCGTTTCAATGATTTTTCTGCTTTTTAACCTTTCTTCTTTTGTAAAAGAATAAGTTTTTATGGCAAGTCCGATTTATCTATCAAAAGCAATAACATTCTGTTCGATCAGGAACCAGCCTTAAAAGCTGCAAGTTAAGCACTAAGGCTCATGCAGTTAAAGCTGACCTTATTTCAGCTTACGCTCGTCAGAAACAGTTAATTTCTTACGTCCTTTAGCTCTGCGGGAAGCTAATACTTTACGGCCGTTAGCAGTTTCCATTCTCTTTCTAAAACCATGAACGCTCTTTCTGCGTCTGTTATGCGGTTGAAAAGTACGTTTCATTTTAATATTTTGTTTTTACCTGTACTATACTAAACACTCTCCCGTTTTGCGGAATCCTGTTTTTAAAACGGAAGGCAAAGGTAAAGAATTTTATGAGATAATAAAGGAAATTTTAAAAAAAGTAGTGCCTCATTTACGAATGACTGGTGGCCGGCATTGAAACCGACGGGTATCATTATCTAAAAAAATACCCCGGGAGCGGGTCCCGGGGTGATTATGATTAGTTTCCTGTGCCTGGATTATTTGATACCCAGCTTCGCTTTTACAGGAGCAGCCAGGTCGTCACCGGTTGGTGCTACCAGCAGAATGCTCTGAGAATTGTCGATTACATAAGCGTAACCTTTTTCTTTCGCTGTATCTTCGATAGCCTTGCGAGCTTTATCATAGATTGGTTTCAGCAGTTCCTGACGTTTAGCTTCGATCTTGTTCTGAGCAGCATCCTGGTAGTCCTGGATGTTTTTCTGAGCTGCCTGCAGCTCTTTACCCTTGATCTCACGCATGTTGTCAGTCATCTTCTCTGCACCGTCGTTAAATTCTTTCAGTTTCTTCTGATACTCATCAATCAGTCCTTTACCATCCTTATCCAGTTCCTCTGCATAAGACTGCAGGGTTTTCATTGCCGTCTGGGCTTCCGGCATTGCCTCAATCAGGGCCTGTGCGTTAATGTGAGCCACTTTGGACTGTGCCATTGTCTTCACGCTGAACAATCCGGATACTGCCACGAAAGCAATAATTACATACTTCTTCATGATGTTGTCTGTGTTTAAAAAAGATTTTGAATACTAAAACTAAGGTTTAAAATCGGTACAAAAGGTTAATAATTCCTAAATCCCCCGTCTGTTGGATGTTTTGTTATTGTTTCTTTACACCAAGTGTGTTCAGAATATCATCACTTTTATCCAGTTTGGGATCAGAGAAAATTACTGTAACTCCTCCGGCCTTATCCAGTACAAAGTCGTACATCCGCGTGGCCGCGATTTTTTGTACGGCATTATAGACTCTGTCCTGTATAGGTTTTACCAGTTCCTCTCTCTTTTTGAATAGGTCCCCTTCGTAACCAAAACGTTTCTTCTGCAAATCCTTTGCCTCTTTTTCTCTTGCTACGATCTCTTCTTCACGTTTGTGCTTCAGTTCGTCTGTAAGCATTACCTGCTCGGCCTGATAAGACTTATACATCTTGTCTACTTCGAGGAATTTTGCATCTATTTCTTTCTGCCATTGCTCAGCAACTGCATCAAGTTTACTCTGAGCTTCTTTATATTCAGGGATATTGTCCAGAATATACTTGGTATCGATCACGCAATAGCGCTGTGCACTTGCCATCAGGGCAGTTCCCAGCACCAGGGCAATCATGAGGCTTAGTTTCTTCATAATGTTTATTGATTTAAACTATAGGCACCCCCGGGGATTTCGGATTTGCAATATATAATTTAAAATTTATTCCAACGTCACGTATCCCCCTAATAGTATGAAAGCTCCCCGTCTGGAGAGCTTCATACTGTAATATTCTTTCGATTATTCCGGTTCGAAGCCCAACATGAAGGTGAACTTGGCGGCGTCTTTCAGACCATTGCCAGAGGTAATACGGTCAAATCCAATACCATAGTCAAATCCAAGCAGACCAAACATCGGCAGGTAGAAGCGCATACCCAGACCTGCTGAACGGCGCAGCTTGAATGGATTGTACTCCTGTACATCCCTGTAACCGTTTGCCGCCTCCAGGAACGCCAGACCAAAGATCGTAGAGCTTGGGTTCAGGCTGAATGGATAACGCAATTCCATCACGTACTTGTTGAAGATCGTGAAACCTTCATAGCCACTTGGCTGACTGTTTTCTGAGTTACGTCTCGGATCAGATGAATAATATACGGGATAACCTCTCTGAGATACGATATCACGGTCATAGATCGCAAAGTTACTCAGACCATCACCACCCAATTCAAAGCGACCGAATGGAGACAGGGTTGTCCTGTTGTTATACCGGCTGATGTAACCAAATTTAGCTGCAATCTTCATTACAAACATCTTGTTGTCGCTACCTATTGGCTTGCTCAACGGAACGTACCACTCAGCATTGAAACGGTACTTCTGATATTCGATAAAGCTGAACTGATCTTTGATAGACTCCAGTTTGTAATCTCTGTCCGGGTGGAACATAGAGTATGGAGGTGTGAACTGACCACTCAGCATGAAGTTGGAACCGGATCTTGGGAAGATCTGCTGGTCGACAGATGAACGGGCCAGCGTCAGCTTCAGGTTGATGTTATTAGATGTACCGCTGGAGAAACCTGCGATATTGAAGTAGTTATAGTTCTTCAGTTTATACTGTTGATAGTTCACCGCATAGATCAGGGTGAAATAGTCATCAGGCCACTTCAGCTGCTTACCCAGTGATACGGAAGCACCCATTACCTTGAAGTATGCACTGTTCGACAGGGTGGTACCATATATATAAGAAGAATAAGCATTCGGGTTCTGATAGCTGTTATAGAAGCTTACAGAGAACTGGTTCCTCTTTTTACCACCTAACCATGGCTCGGTGAAGGAGAAGTTGTAGGAGCGATAAGCCTTCCCGTTTGAAGAGATACGAACAGATAATTTCTGGCCGTCACCACTCGGTAATGGATCCCATGTTTCTTTGTTGAAAATATTACGCAGGGAAAAGTTATTGAAGGTCACACCGAGTGTACCGGTCAAACCAATATAACCACCCCATCCTGCTGAGAGTTCCAGCTGGTCATTCGCTTTTTCCTCCACTGTATAATCAATGTCCACAGTTCCATCCTGAATGTTAGGCACCGGGTTCATACCGATCTTTTCAGGGTTGAAGAAACCGAGGTTCGCGATCTCACGGTTGGAACGGATCAGGTCAGTACGGCTGAATTTTTCACCAGGCAGTGTACGCAACTCACGGCGGATCACATGTTCATTTGTCTTTTCATTACCTGCAATACGCACTTCCTTGATCGTAGCCTGAGGACCTTCCGATACCCTGATCTCGTAGTCGATGGTATCACCATGTATACCTACTTCTACCGGATCAGCGTGGAAGAACAGGTAACCATAGTCCATGTACAGACCACCTACGTCACCACCTTCAGACGACAGCAGGCGTTTCTGCAGCAATTCCTGGTTATAAGTGTCTCCTTCCTTGATGCCTAATACTTTTGCCAGCAGCGAGTCGGAATAACGGCTATTCCCTTTCCAGGTGATCTTACCGAAGTAATATTTCTTACCCTCCATCACCTGCATGCTCACATTCACCCCACCGTTCAGGGACTTGTAAGTCGTATCTCTCACGAGCACCGCATCACGATAACCCTGTGTGTTATAGTAGGAGATTACCTTCTCTTTATCTTCAGCGTATTTGTTTTCGTTGAACTTAGCAGAAGCAAACAGTTTGAAGCGAAAATAAGGATCCAGTTCTTCCAGTGTACGGGACGGCTGGAGGAAACCAAAAGTACGCCAGTAGTCACCATTATCATCTGTCGAATCAGGCCATACTGGCTCGTAATCCGGATAAATGGTGAGGCGGGTCCTTTCTTTGGTACCCTTCATTTTCTTTTTCAGTTTGGTATCAGAGATATTCTGATTACCTACGATATATATGTTGTCAACCTTGGCTTTGTTACCTTTTGCCACGGTGAACAGTACGTTGGTTGCATTGGTCTGACCGCTGTCAGTTTTCTCGCTTACGTTTACTTCAGCGTTGCGATAACCTTTTTCGCTATAATATTTCCTGATGATACCTACTGCATTTTGTTCCATGCTTTCGGTGACCACCTGGCCTTTACGCATACCGGTTTTCTTGATGATCTCTTCCTGTTCCGATTTTTTTACGCCTTTGAAAAGGAACTGGTTCAGACGTGGGCGCTCCTGCAATTCAATTTCCAGCCAGATCTGACCGTCTGCAATTTTAGTTACATAGATAGCGACGTTGGCAAACAATCTTTGTCCCCACAGGGCCTGAATTGCTTTGGCAAACTGGTCGCCGCCGGGGTAAACGACTTTGTCCCCTACGTTCAATCCGGAGAGGGAGATCAGCAGGGACTTATCCAGATACTGAGTGCCTGATACAACGATGTCGGCTATCTCGTATTGCTGAGGTTGTGAATTTCCCAATGGTAAGTTCAATCCCACTGGTTGGTCTGCTGCAGGGATGGTATCTCTCTCCTGGGCGGATACACGAATGCCAGCACTGCAACATAATATTATGGCCAGTAGGCTCTTAGGAAATAATTTCTTCATTCTGCTGTATTTGATCGCTTGTTTTGCCAAAGCGTCGTTCTCTGTTCTGAAAGTTTAAGATAGCTTCGTAAAGATGTTCTTTGCGGAAGTCGGGCCAACGGGTATCTGTAAAATACAGCTCCGCATAAGCCAGCTGATAAAGCAGGAAGTTACTGATTCTGCATTCCCCGCTGGTCCGGATCATCAGTTCCGGATCCGGCAGGTCGGCCGTACACAGGTATTGCTGCCACTTGTCAGGAGTAATGGCCTCGGGTTCGAGTTTGCCATCTTTCACATCCTGGGCAATTTTTTTGGCAGCATTTAGGATTTCCCAACGGGCACTATAGCTGAGCGCCATGATCAGGTTGAGGCCTGTACATGGACTGGTAAGGGCTATTGCCTCTTCCATCTCGCTTTTACAGTTTCCGGGCAACATGTTCATATCTCCGATCACATGGAGCCGGATGTTATTTTTAATGAGCGTGCTCACTTCACTACGGATCGTATTGACCAATAGCTCCATGATCCCGTTCACTTCGTAAACAGGTCTATCCCAATTCTCGGTTGAAAAGGCGTACAGGGTAAGGTAACCAATTCCCAGTTCGGCGCAGGCTTCCGTAATATTACGCACACTTTCCACTCCCTCATAATGACCAAACAGCCTGTCCTGACCGCGCTCCTTAGCCCAACGGCCATTGCCGTCCATAATGACAGCAATATGTCGTGGCAACCGTTGTAAGTCTAATTTATCCTTCAAACTCATGAGTATCTCCGGCGTATTATATATATCGATACAGATTTTTATTAAGGTGTGCAAAGATACAAAAATAGATATATGCCTTTCCCGGCAAAGGGGGGGTAGGGGTTTTAACGGATTTTTAACAGCGAAATCCTTTGCTGTTGGCCGTTTGACTCGAAAAAACGCTTATAGAAAGTATAAAAAATAGGCCAACTGGCCTGAAAGGACTACAGATAGACAAATTTCGCCTGCCAAACTAGAATTTACATCTATAAGAGGTAAACAGGATACTGATAGTCAGTTCCGCAGTAACGAACTGATCTTTGTCACGGCTGTTACCCCGTTGCCTGCCCGGAATTCCGATCCTGTCGCCGGTAGCATAACTACGGTCCTGTAACAGGTAAGCGGCTGTTGGGTTGCCATTCGCATCTGGAGGGAACAAAGCAGTACCAGCATAGGTTTTACTTACATCATCCAGGTAATCTGTATTGGTGAAGCGGTATAATACTTCCAGCCCCAGGTTAACTTTCTTAGACAAATTGTATTTGAAACCACCACCCAGCAACCAGGCGGTAGATACCAGGCTGTACGGCTTCCTGTCAGGGTACATGGCACTCCCCTGCCCTTCTGTACGGAGCGGCTGGAGATAATACTTCTTGTTGTTCAGGTAAGCGTATGGATTGAAGTAAAACAGTGATGCACCACCTGTAAAATACGGCGTAAAGCGGTAATAGCTGGAGCCGGGTTCGAAGCGGAAGAAGTTAAAATCGCCCTGAACACCCAATTCAAATACGTCGGTATTGAAACTGAGGTTACGGCGTTTCTGAAAATCGTTGTCGTTGTAGGTATCAGAATAACCCAGCATCATGTACCGACCATGAAAGCGTACGCCGATATAGTCGTTCATGTACTTGCGGTAAAAGATCCCGATAGCCGGTTTGGGGGCGTTCAGACGTCCATTGGTATTGAGATCTCCAAAATAGTGGGCAGCTCCTATGGAAAGGCCCAGTTCACCGGTATAAGACAGCTCGTTCTGCGCAAAAGCAGGCGTCAGGAATAGGGATCCCACTGCTATAAGGGTGGAGGTGATGATACGTTTGTAAAAAAAAGGTTTGCCCATAAATCGGTTTGCTTAAACGCGATAATTCCTTTAAACGCGATTATCCTGCTTTTGGTATTAATCCAAGTAAACAAATGTAATAAAAAATCTTAATGTGCTAATACGCAAATATGTAGGTTATTTACTACAACATAGCATAAAGGATGTTGTTCACTGTAGCGAATTTTCATTTTGTTCACCTATAATGTCCGGTTTTACTCCCCCAAAACAAATATGCCGGCACCGAACAAAAACCGGATGGCCAGCAGCCATCTTTCTCCGTTCCAACTATTTTAAGGCATTCCTCGCATCAATCCCCCAAAGCAACTTATGTCTTAAGGTATGCAGGAAGTTACTATCATCCAGCCTTAGCAGGCTTAATTTAAACGATTCTTTTTTTATTGCCAGCTGCACGGTATTATCGATCGTTTCCATTCTCGAATCAAGGGTACAAAGAAACTGATCGCTCCTACCTTCTACTTCAAAACTGATCACATTATCGTCCGGCACTATAATCGGCCTTACATTCAGATTATGCGGCGCCACCGGTGTAATCACAAAACTTCCTGCCTCCGGAAACACCACCGGGCCTCCGCAACTCAGGGAATATCCTGTGGACCCTGTAGGCGTAGCCACTATCAATCCATCCGCCCAGTAAGTATTCAAAAACTCCCCGTTCAGGTAAGTATGAATCTTCACCATCGCCGAAGTATCCTTCTTATGTATTGTAAAATCATTCAATCCATAGGGCACTTCTCCAAACAGCGTAGGCACATTACTATCCAAATGGATCAGCGTTCGCTTATCCACCACATAAGTACGCTGTTTCAAAGCCTGTACTGCAGCATAAATCGCATCTTTTCCTATGCTTGCCAGGAAGCCTAATCTTCCAAAATTGATCCCCAGTACCGGGATATTCTTATCCCGTACGTAACAAACTGTATCCAGCAGGGTACCATCCCCTCCAAGGCTCACAAGAATATCTGCCCGGCCATGCAGGTCGGTTGCACAGGCGAAGGTAGCTGGCTCTTTTGTATATGTAATATGTGGCTGTAAGGCCTGAAAGAAAGCTTCATAAATGATCACATCAATCTCTTCTCTTGCCAGCTCATTCAGCAGCAGCTGGATGATTGGCAGGTCTTCTCTTACAAATCCACGGCTATATATTGCAATCTGCATAACTAATGTGAAGGGACGATTACATACTGATATAATTCATCAGCAGGTCGTAATTTTTCCGGAGCATGTCTTCCTCCTGCTCTTCGGTGATTGTGTATTTAATTGTGTAGTTGAACCGCTCAAATGTTGCCACCAGCCCATGCAGCTCCTGACGGTTCGTCTTCAACAGTACTTCCAGTCTGCCTGTAGCCGGACTGGTAATGGTATTCACACTGAGCAGTGTAATATCATTCGATTCTGCAATTCTCGCGATTTCACTCAGGCTGTAATCGCGGGGGTCAATGTCCAGCGCAATAATACCTCCAGGTTCCTTTACGCCATTGTATTGTGCCAGTACGGCCAGCAGGTTATCTTTCGTGAGTACACCCAGGTACTCATTTTCACGGCTGATGACTGGTAATACGGACAACTTCAGGTCATAAAAAACCCGTAGTGTCTCATAAAAGTGCGCACTTTCCAATACGCCCGGCTTCGGACCATTGTATTCCATATTCTCCAGCGATACCTCGGTATCTTCCAGATCAAGGATATCATCTTCTTCAACCAGTGCCAGATATTTGTTCTCAAGTACCAGGGGCAGTTGCGAAAGATGGTATTCGTTCATCAGGCGCAGGGCTCTGGACCCTGGATCAAGAGGATGGAGGATTGGTATAACAGTCGATATGAGATCACGTGCCAGCATTATGAAATTGCGCTATTGTGATACAATAATAGGAAAAGAATCGCTAACGTCCTCGTACCGGACGAGGGGATTTATGAATAAAGCATGTCTCCCTGATTATATACGTAACGCTAGATCCGCGTGGTTTGTTACATACAGCGCAATAGGATGGTAGTGGATGAGTGGTAAAAAAAATGGAGCTGATCCTGTTGAACCAGCTCCAATATAGTAATGTGAGTAGCAAGTTTATTTACTACCTAATTTCTGTAAAAAAGGGTGCAGGATCTGATTAAACTGATCCGGTTGTTCCATCATAGGTGCATGTCCGCATTTATCGATGAAGTGCAGTTCTGAATTAGGGATCAGTTTCTGGAACTCCTCACCTACCATTGGCGGTGTCACGGTATCGTTCAGCCCCCATACCAGCAAGGTCGGGATCTTGATTTCGCGTAGCTCTTCACCCAGGTTATGGCGTATAGCCGACTTAGCCAGTGTAATGATCTTGATTACCTTAAGACGGTTAGTCGTAATGTCAAACACTTCGTCTACCAGTTCTTTGGTCGCCATTGCCGGGTCGTAGAAGGTAAGTTCCGTTTTCTTACGGATATATTCGTAGTCTCCTCTTTTAGGATAAGTTTCCCCCATCCCGTTTTCAAACAGACCGGAACTACCAGTCAGTGTGAGTGATTTAACGGGCGCTTCGGGATGTTTCAACAGGTATACCAGGCCAACATGACCACCCAGGGAGTTACCCAGCAGGTGCACATTGGTATATTCCATTGTCTCAATGAACTTATGAACGTATTTGGCCAGGCCAGCTACGGAAGTATCCAGAATATTCAGATCAAACAAAGGCAAAAGCGGTACAACTACCTTGTTGTAGCGGCGGAAATATTCGATCAGGCCCCCGAAGTTGCTCAGTGCACCAAATAGCCCGTGCAATAATACCAGCGGTTCACCCTCCCCTTCTTCAACAAACTTAAACTTTCCCTGTGTTTTGATTTCGTAATCCATTGCCAAAGCTTGAAAGTCAATTTTGCGCTAAAATAATTCTTTTTATTAATTCAAATAATCTTTGAAGCGAAGGATATAGATCATTTAATCTATGTTTATCACCCGCTATTGTTTGCTCTGTATCTCCCTGGCTGCATTGTCAAAAAATGATTGCAGACTGGCAAACATGTCTTTAAAGACAGGAATTAACTTGCCAACTCCATTCATGACAGCGGGCCCGAGATGTTCAATGTACGGATATACAACAGATTGCATTTTGATCTCCGGACTCAACCAGTACAACTGGTTGGCTATCCATAAAAGGACACTATAGACCATGATAAAGATAGCACTATACAGTAAGATCCCGCCTAATTTGTTTAGCCAGCCCATCATCGCCACCTCTACCAGCTTTTGCAGCAGGGTGGCACCAAGCCGTACTAACAATACCACTCCCAGGAACAGGGCTATGAAGCAAATAACTGGTAACCAACGCGTATGCACATCCCAATGTGATTGGGCGTACAATACAGCTACGGTGGTCAACTTCAATGCTGCAGCCAGTCCCAGTGTCACTGCTACAAAGGAAAATACCGCTACTATCAGGCCACGGCTATATCCCTTATAAATAGCAATTACAAGGATGATGGCGAATACAATGTCTATACCCATATATTTCTATAGGAAGATAGGAGACCAGGGAAAAAGAATTGAAAGTCCCCGATTATTTTGCCAATAACTCTTTTACCAGTCCGGAAATGGCTTTACCGTCCGCTTTACCAGCTAACTGCTTGGTAGCCACGCCCATTACCTTACCCATATCGGCAGGAGAGCTAGCCCCCGTTTCCGTGATAATTGCCTGGATAGCAGCTTTCAGTTCCGCTTCGTCCATTTGCTTTGGCAGGTATTTCTCGATCACAACCAGTTCCTCCTCTTCCTTAGCGGCGAGGTCTTCCCTGTTTTGCTGACGGTATATATCCAGCGAATCTTTTCTTTGTTTGGCTAACTTTTGTAACAGCTTTGTTTCATCTGCTTCGCTCAGCTCTCCGCTAAAGCCCTCTGCAGTCTTGGCATGCAGGATAGCGGCCTTAATAGCACGCAGCGCACGCAGATCTGCTTCTGCTTTTGCCAGCATGGCTGTTTTAATCGCTGCGTTAATGTTTAGTTCCAGAGACATATATGGTTGTTTTGAAATCCTCGTTTATTACTGTTCTGCCTTTTGCTTCTCTTCAAACTTCTTGTAGAAGTCACGGGCAAAAGTTCTCAGTTCGTCTGCCTGATCCTTATATGGAGTAGCACGCTGGTAAGTATCAGCCATGGTCATCATCGTCTGAAAGAAGAAATCAGCCATTTCATCCACCATCATCTGCTTTGTCCACAAATCTATCCGCAGTGCGGTCTTATCAGCGCCGTCCCAGAAAGCAACCATCATCGCCTTCGCCTGCTGGAAACGGTCTGCCTGAGTACTATCCGTTGCCCTCCATTCAATCTTCTCAGGTATCCTGTCATTGTCCAGTTCAACCTGGATCTGTATGGTAGATGTCTTTGCCATAAAAAATAGTTCCAATATTTTAGAAACGCAAATTTACTATTAAACTGCGAATGTGCTGATGTCCAGATTTATGATACTTATGTTATTATTTTAATATCATGGAAGCCGCTTCCGTCCAGCTTCCCGGCAGGGTCACCTGCCTGCCACGTTCCAGCATCCTGCTGCGCAACACCTCATCTTTATACAATAAGGACATCTTTTCTGCCAGGTCATCCAGACTTTCAGGGTCTGTATACAGTACACCTTCCCCTCCGGCAACCCTGGCAGCAGGCCCTTCTATAGCCACCACCGGAACTTCGGCACTGAGCGCTGCATACACCGGCAACGCCAGTCCCTCGAACCGGCTGGTATATACCAGGGTATACGCGCCCGCCACTACCCGGGACAAGGTCTCCTGACTGGCATCCTGCAACCAGACGACGTCGTTACGAAACTTGTAGGTAGCCATATTCTCAATGATTTCTGCACCGGCATTGGTAGGAGCTCCGGCGAGGACCAGTTTCATATTGGAACGCAGCCGGCGTTTCAATGCGGAGAAAGCCTTCAGCAAAGGAAGGATATTATTCCGGGGATGCATGCTGCCAATGGCAACAAAGTATTCTACCCCTCCTGTAAACTCCTGTTTAATCTGCTCTCTCTCTTCCCATTCCACCGGGCGATAACTGCTATCTAACCCGGCAGGTAGCAAGATGAGCTTTTCTGCTACAGCGGGGGCATAAGTTAACAAATCGTCCTTTACCACCGGCGATACCACCAGGACTTTCTCTGCTGCCTGTATATATTTCCGGGTATGCTTCGCCAGATATCGCCGCAAGTCCTTCGACATACCAGCTACTCCATGCAGAAAACCCGTATCAGTGATCAATATGCGGGCAGGTACCTTGCTGCGCAGGGGCAATTGCCCATCCATGCCGAGAAATAAGTCCAGCTGCTGCTTTTTGATGGCCGCCGGCAGCTGCCATTCCCTCCACCAGTATAGTTGCCATGCCTTGCGACCCTTGAGCGGCACCTCCACAAGTTGCACATTATCAGCGAATTCACTCAGAGATACCCCCGGACGGTCTACAAAAAAGACAAACTGGTGCTCCGGATGCAAACGGCATAATTCCTTTAAAAGCGCTGTGCTGATATTTCCTGTATCTGCCGGCCTATCACCCGCAAGGCCGGCGGCATTCACTCCTATACGCATAGTTAAGCTGCTTGTTCTGATGGGTGCAAAGCTACAGCTTTTGTACCAAGCAATACATACAGGTCAACTTCGCCCTGACTATAATGCTAAAAGGCCACCAAACTAGCATTAAAAGGTCACCAGTATATCACCTCAATATCCCAGGGATATTGAGGTGATATACTGGTGTACTATTGGTGTACTATTAGTGTACTATTGATTACGGCTTTGTTGTATATCCAGGTTATAGTCAGGGCATAGTTATCCCATCGCTGTAACCCGGGTTACAGCATTGTAATTGTACGGCTATAGCATCGCTATCTTATTCCGCCTTGTTAGTAATCCAGAAAGTTTTGGTAATTGTATTATCCGGGTTGTCTACAGAAGTGATCACCACCGTCACCAGGGTAACGCGCAGTGGCTGCAGCCCGATCAGGGTAATTTCAATGGCGCCGGTAGTGCTGGGGGCCACTGCATTCTGTGGAATATTAATTCCACCGGGATCTGTTACGGCTTTGACGGTGATGGTCACACCACTGCCTGGTAATTTGGACGTTACAGCTGCCTGAAAAGTATAAGTAGAACCGGCTGCTGCTGTATAAGAAGCCTCGGTGACGTTTGTGAGCGTTACTTTCAATCCCTCTTCAGCAGGCTTTACTACGGAGCCGCTATCTTTCTTTTTGCAGGAGGAAAAGGTCAGTGCAAACAGGGCCAGGATAGGTAAAAGATATGATTTCAAAGGCATAAGAATGTAAGTATGTTCTGAATAACGATAAAATTAACAGTTTTTATAATACGAAACAAGGGCTATTGCCGCACATCCATCGCATCTCTCAACCCGTTTCCCAACAGGTTAAATGCCAGTACCATCAGCATAATAGCTACCCCAGGTGCCAGTGCCAGCAAAGGATTATGGGTGATAATAAAATTGTAATTCTCCTTGATCATCAGGCCCCAGGAGGGCTGCGGTGGCTGTACCCCCACCCCCAGGAAACTCAATCCCGCCTCTACCACAATCGCCGTGGCAAAATTGCCTGCCGCTACCACCATCACCGGCCCTAATATATTGGGTAAAATGTGTCTGACTATCGTCCGGGTATGCCCAAATCCCAGTGCACGGGTGGCCTCTATAAAAGTCAGCTCCCGCAGCGACATGACCTGTCCCCTGATGATGCGGGCTACATTCACCCACATCGTAAGACCCACAGCAATGAACACCTGCCAGAAGCCCTTGCCCAGTGCCAGCGTAATGGCAAATACCAGCAACAAAGTTGGTACTGACCAGATCACATTCACTAACCACATGACTACATCGTCTGTTACCCCACGGAAGTAACCCGCTACTGCTCCTAAAAGAATGCCTATAGTGAGTGAAATGACCACAGCAATAAAACCTACACTCAAACTGACTCTTGTACCGACCAGCAGGCGACTTAATATATCCCGTCCAAACTTGTCTGTGCCCAGCCAGGCTGTATAATGCCTGATGAAAGTCCCTTTGGCAGGATAGCTTTCTCTCATAGTTGTCTCTTCATCTACATAGCGTTGTACAATGATGCTGTCGCCTGCCCGCTGGTACCCGTTGACAGGTATCCAACTGACATTCTCTGCCTGTCCGTCCGCCAGTCTTTTCAGGAAATTTACCTTTTCTACCGGTTGTTGTCCCGGCAATGCCAGCAGGTCTATGCGGAAACCCGGGTGCTGCCCTCCTATCTCCACAATCATCCTGTTTGCCATCGGTGTACCATCAGGACTCACCCAATACGCGATAATGCTGACGACGACGGCTATGGCGATCAGCAACATCCCTGCTACTGCCCCCTTATTGCGTCGCAGCCTGGCCCAGGCCTGCTGCCGGAATGATGATCCTCTATTGCGCTCCGCCATAACTTATTTAACTTTTCGTCCTTTCCACTGGTAAGAACCAAACTTACCCAGCCACCCCGCTGCTACAATATAGGGAATATGAAATAACTGTCCGGGTATAAACCAGCTGAGCATTCCTTTTTTACCAAAGAACCGGGATACCGGGATGAGGAAGTAAAACTCCAGCACCACCTTAAAGACCATAGCTATCAGGAAGTAAGGCAGCGCAGCAGGTGCAAACAGGCAAAACAGCCCGCCGAACAACAAGACGACGTTCCAGAAATACACCAGTGCCAGTACCCAGGTCAGGCGCTTATCGTCATACTTATCCGCTTTGGAAGACCAGCGGATCCGTTGGTTCATAAAAGCTTTGAAAGTGTCGACTGGTAAAGTTTCTACAATCGCATCCTGGCTTTTTAGATATTTCACGCCATCCGGATATGCTTTAAATACCTTGAACATCAGCAACATATCATCTCCGGAAGCAATATTGTCGATGCCTTTGAAAGCCCCTACTTCGTAAAAGACTTTTCTTTCATAACCCAGGTTAGCTCCGTTACACATGGTACCATCTTTCAGCTGGGCAAGTGCACCGGTAATGCCCTGCATGGTCATGAAGTCCAGTGACTGCAGCACCTTGAAGAAGTTGTTTTCTTTATAGAAACTCACCGGGGCAGCGATGAATTTTGGACGGTATTGTTCATAGAATCTCACCATCGTACTGATCCATAGTGGTCCCATTACACAATCAGCATCTGTCGTCATAATCAGGTCGCCGGTAGCCTGTTCTATAGCAAGTTCAATGGCTTTCTTCTTATAGGAGTTCAGCCGCTCGGTAGCACTAAGATATTGGCTTAGTTGCAGCAGTTTGATATTGGCAGCGGGGAAGTGCTGTACGACAGCAGGCGTGCTGTCTGCCGAGAAGTCGTCAATCACGATCACTTCAAAAAGATGTACCGGATAGTCCTGTGCATGCAATGCTGCCAGTAACGGCGGCAGGTTATCTTCTTCATCGCGGGCAGGAATAATGACGGTTACTTTGGTGAGTCCGCTAATGGGTTGAGTCGGTGTATAAGGTGGTAATGCCTTCCAGCCATGTCCATATCGTATCATTAATATGCCATACAATCCTCCCAGCAGGAATAAGACGGTGAGAAAAAAATACATACGCGAATTTAAATCTTATCTAATATTATTTCACCCAGGTCTTCCGTGAGTAGCTGATGCCCTTTGTCAAGCACCATCATTTCGCAGGGAAACGTACCGTCCATAAAGCGTATACCCAATGACGATGGTATGACCCTGTCATATTTGCCAAATATGAGCAGGGTATGGATATGATATTGCGCCAGCAGCTGTTTAATATGTTTCCGGTCGGGCATCATATGGGCCATGATAGTCCATACATGCAAGACCAGTTCGCGCTTTTGCAGGGTATTCATACTGTTATTGGCAAATCGGTGCAGGCTGTTGTTGATCAGCTTCAGTTTGTTTCCCGTATTGAGTAACCAGAAGTAAAACCCGGGGTGATAGGTAATGTGTTTAAAGAGCCGGTGGCCGATGCGGGTCCGGGTCACGAACAGGTGCCAGGGATTGTCACTGAGCCCATCGGCAGCCAGCAGGATCAGGCCCCTGATCTGTGGGGCCATCATCTCAGTGAGACAGAGCGCAATACGCCCACCCATACTGTAGCCTAACAACGAGAAAACGGTTTTTTGCTGCGTTTTCAGGAGGAGGATAATGATGGCATGGAGGTCTTCCTTTTCGAAAGGGCGGTTTTCTTCCCACCGGGTTTTCCCATGAAGGGGCAGGTCGAGGGCCACGATGGTGAAAATTTCACCCAGTGCGGGGACCAGCCGGGAAAAAGGCAGTGTACTTTCTCCAAAACCGTGCAGGCATACGAGGAGATCTTCACCGTTGCCGGCGACGGCTCCATGAATGCGGCTGTTTTGATATGGCAGGTAGAATGACTGCATGCCGCAAATGTACCCTTTTCAATTTTAACGATTTTTTATTCGCTGCGGGTAAATAGCTATGAAACTTCCCGTATGCGCATTCAGACCGGAAAGCAGCACTTTATTACTGTAAAGGCGGGGATTTGCGGAGGTGGAATTTCCTGATTTAAAATTGTTATATGAGGTAAAAAAAGTAAATTGAATAGTAACTCAAATTAACTGACAAAACTTTATCACAATGGAAGCAACCGTTGATAAGTCCACGTTGAAGGGCGCTGAGTTTCTGATCAAAGAGAGCCCCGTACATGAAGTGTTTACTCCCGAAGATTTCAACGAAGAACAAAAAATGATCAAAGAGATGGCCGAGCAGTTTGTGGCAAAGGAAGTCACACCTGTGTTGGACCGTATTGATAAACTGGAAGAAGGGCTTATGCCTTCCTTACTGGAAAAAGCCGGTGAGCAGGGGTTGCTGGGTGCCGCCTTCCCGGAAGAATATGGGGGGTTAGGCAAAGACTTCATCACCGCAACCCTCATCAATGAAGCCCTGGGAGCGGGTCACTCCTTTTCTGTGGCCATGGCTGCCCATACGGGTATTGGCTCCCTCCCTATCCTGTACTTTGGTACCGAAGCACAGAAACAAAAATACATTCCTTTGCTTGGCACCGGCCAGATGAAAGGAGCATATGCCCTGACAGAACCTAACTCCGGTTCCGATGCCCTCAGTGCGAAAACCACTGCCAAACTTTCGGCTGATGGTAAATACTATTTACTCAACGGCCAGAAATGCTGGATCACCAACTCCGGTTTTGCCGATGTATTCACGGTATTTGCTAAAATAGATGGCGATAAATTTACTGCCTTCATTGTTGATAAAGACACCCCTGGATTTACCCTGGGTGCGGAAGAGCACAAGATGGGGATCAAAGGCTCTTCTACCCGCCAGATTTATTTCCAGGATGCACAGGTACCTGTAGAAAATGTACTGGGTGAGATCGGAAAAGGTCATCTCATTGCATTCAATATCCTGAACATCGGCCGTCTGAAACTGTGTGCTGCGGCACTGGGAGGCGCCAAGGCGACAGCGACCATCAGCATTGAATACGCAAATACCCGCGAGCAGTTTAAACAAGCTATTGGTAACTTCGGGGCCATTAAGCATAAATTAGCCGAAATGGCTATCCGGATCTGGGTAAATGAGTCCGCCCTGTATCGCACTGCGCAGCTCATAGACGAAAAAGAAAAAGAGCTGCTGGCTGCCGGCAAGCCTTTTAACGAAGCCCTGCTGGGTGCTGCAGAAGAATATGCAGTAGAATGTGCCATCCTGAAAGTAGGTGGTTCAGAAGCCCTCGATTACGTGGTGGACGAAGGCGTACAAATCCATGGCGGTAACGGTTTCAGTGACGAATATGTCATCTCTAAAGCCTATCGCGACAGCCGTATCAACCGCATCTTTGAAGGCACTAACGAAATCAACCGCCTGCTCACACTGGACATGACGCTAAAACGTGCCATGAAGGGAAGACTGGACCTGATGAATCCTGCCATGAATGTGATGAAAGAGCTGATGAGCATTCCTGATTTCGGCAATGATGACGAGACTCCTTACAGCGCCGAAAAGAAGCAGATCCTGAACCTGAAAAAAGCCATTCTGCTGGTAGCAGGTGCAGCTGCGCAAAAGTTGATGGTAAAGCTGGAAAGCGAACAGGAGATACTCATGAATATTGCAGATATGGCAATTGAGACTTTCCTTGCAGAGAGTGCACTGCTGCGTCTGCTTAAGCGCATAGAGATAGAAGGAGAAGCCAGCAATGCATTGCAGGCTGATATTGTGAAGACGTACCTGTACGATGCCGCCGACCGCATCAACAAGTATGCAAAAGACGCGATCAATTCATTTGCAGAAGGCGACGAACAACGTATGATGCTGTTAGGTATCAAGCGTTTTACCAAAGCCGCACCAGTAAACACAAAAGATGCAAGGAGGAGAATTGCTGACAAGTTGCTGGCAGACAATAAGTACAGTCTGTAAAACTTAAGCAGGAGCGATACTCCCTACCGGTAAAATTTTCTTTTAAAACAATTTATTCGATTTCTATTTAAATGCCATCCCGCGAAGAGCCGGATGGCATTTTTTTTGTTTATTTGCGACCGGACAATCATGAGAATCATAGCATTAATCATACTGATACAGACAGCCTTTACTGGAGTAAAAGCGCAGGAGCAAGCCTTCCTTAAAATGGTGCAGCCGGTAAGGACTGAAATCAATACCAGTAGTTCTAAGCAATATATGTCAGGTCGCACCTGTGTAGGTTGTAAAGTGACGCTGAATGATGATACCATCCATGTATATCCCACCGGCGTATTCGCGTTAAAACGGATCATCAAACCAGGCAAAACTTCTTTTACATTAACGACTAAGGATAGCACCGGTAAAAAAGTATCCCGTACTTACAATTACTACTATACGACATTGCCTCCTGTGCGGGCAACAAGTGTATTCAGAATAGATGATGTCAAGGTATTTCCCAAAGGGAATAGTACACTCTCTCCCGGCGATACCATCCGTGTGAGAATAAAAGGCTATCCGGGCTGCAAAGCTTACTGGATGCATGAGACACCCCTGCATGAACTACCGTCTTCCAAATACGGCGCCGAAGGGTTCTATGAAGGCAGTTATGTGATCCAGGAATCAGATTCCCTGCTGGACAATAAAGTGGCAGTTTTCCTCAGGCATAAAAATGGCAGTACAGCTGTATTGCAGAGCAGTAATAAACTTACCTATCAACGCAACCAACTGCTCGCGGGCAGAACGATAGACAGAAATACTTATCTCACAATAGCACCGGATGGTGACCGTCTTGGACCTGTTAAGATCGGCTACCTGGATCAGGATGTACTGCTGCACATCACCGGTAAACAAGGCAACTACTTCAAGGTAAAACTCAGCAACCAGCAGACCGCATTTATCCCTGAATTACTCCTGGATACACAGACACTGGCAGCGCCTACTCCCCTCAATATTGTGGAGGAAACCCGCACATGGAGTGATGCAAAGTATGACTACATTGCTGTCGGACTATCTGAAAGACTCCCTTACCTCAGCACACAGCAGGTAGATCCGGGAAGGATCACTTTAGACATCCATGGAGCCAACCTGGAACCGGATTTTACCCCCATCTCTGATTCTATGCAGGAAGTAAAGGGAATCAAATGGGAACAGATCGGATCGGACGTACTCAGAATAAATATTTCCCTGAAGCATAAACAGCCGTGGGGTTACAAGGTCTATTATGACAGTACCCGCCTCATCATTGCGGTAAAGCATATACCCACCAGTTTCCAGCTGAAAAACCTGACGCTGGGCCTGGACCCGGGTCACGGGGGCACGAATGTAGGTGCCCTGGGGGCGGCAGGTTATTACGAAAAGCAGCTGACGCTGATGATCTCCCTGCTACTGAAGACTGCGCTGGAGAAGGAAGGCGCCAGGGTACTTATGACCCGTACTACAGATCAGTATGTGCCTAATGAAGACAGGCTCTCCTACTACAGGCAAATGAATCCCGACCTGCTCATCAGCATCCACCTGAATTCTTCCGTGAACCCGGTGGATGTACATGGTACGGCGAACTATTATAAACACCCTTTCTGTGAGCCTTTTAACAGGGCGATCCATGCACAGTTGCTGGGTATAGGGTTATCGGACTTCGGCAATAACGGGGACTTCAATTTTATATTGAATAATCCAACTGAGTTCCCTGATGCGCTGATAGAAACATTGTTCCTGAGTAATCCGGAAGATGAGATGAACGTGCTGGATGAAGGTTTCCGGCAAAAAATGGTGGACAGGATCATGGCAGGGATTAAGGATTTCCTGCGGGAGGCGGAGCAGGATAAGATAACAAGAAAGGCGGCGGAGCAGGCAGCAGCGTCTGGTGCAAGTGAGGAAGGCCCGGGCTCAGATCAGTAAAAGAAGACCGGTTTTGTTATAAATTTTCCCTTTTGCGTAAACGAATTTCCCGAATCGATAAAAAATGCAGCTTATCTAGCTGCATTTTTGCTGCGCAAAAAATAACAAAGATTTATGATAAGGATGACTATTAAGTCCTTCATGCTTACACTGAGCATGATTGTTTCCTTCTTCTATGCCGCTACTGCAACTACATCAGAAGACAATAATGGTGGAATTAAGGGTAAAATCGTGACATCTGACGGGAAACCAGCTGCGGACGTGTCCGTGATTTTACAGGGAACCAGTTTTATGACGGTTTCTGATGGTGCCGGAACTTTTGTATTCAGGAATGTACCTGCCGGGAATTACCAGGTTGCGATTTCTTTTACAGGATATGCTAATAAGACAGAAGATGTAGTTGTGGAAACTGGTAAAATAGCTACAGTGACATTCCAGCTGGAGGTATCCAGTAAGCAACTTTCTGAAATTGTTATCACAGGTAATCAGACGAAGCTGGTGAAACGCGCCAGCAACTATGTGGCGAAATTACCGCTGGCAAATGTTGAGAACCCGACTGTATATTCAGTAATTACCAAAGATCTGATGGCACAGCAACAGGTATATACAGTGGATGATGCGATGAGAAATGCACCTGGTATTACCAAGATGTGGGAGGCGACTAACCGTAGTGGCGATGGTGGCGCTTATTATAACTCACGTGGTTTTGTTGTACAAAGCCAGTTCCGCAACGGCGTATCTGGTAACGTATCTTCTGTAATCGACGCTGCGAACATTGAAAGCATCGAGGTGATCAAAGGCCCCAATGCCACTTTGTTCGGTAACCAGCTGACTTCTTATGGTGGTCTGATCAACCGTGTAACGAAGAAACCTTATGACCACTTTGGCGGTGAGGTAGCAGTGGCAGGTGGCAGCTATGCTTATAACCGTATCATGGCTGACATCAACACACCGTTAGACTCAGCAAAGAATGTACTACTCCGCCTGAACACAGCTTATACTTCACAAGGTAGCTGGATGGACAATGGACATAACAAAACATTTGCATTTGCACCCAGTCTTTCTTACAAAATCAACGATAGATTAAGTTTATTACTCGAAGGTGAATTCTTCAGCGGAGAAGGTAATGGGAATACATTCTTCTTCTTTCCATGGGGCCACAATGTTTCAGAACTGACGGCACAGAGAGCCGACAAACTGAATATTGATTACAATCGTACTTTCGCTAACGAGGATATGACATCTACCAGTCGCAATGCGAACTTTTTTGGTACGATGAATTATAAGATCTCTGATCAGTGGAACTCCCAGACAGTAGTATCTATGACTAACAGTTTTTCTAATGGTTTTGGTCCTTACTTCTACCTGTTAGCCAATGATCGTATTTCCCGCGAAGATCAGACAACCCGCAACAGTAAAGCGAATACTACAGAAATTCAACAGAACTTTATCGGTGATTTCAAGCTTGGGAAATTCAGGAACCGTTTTGTAGGCGGTATTGACTTCTTTTATCTGAATTCCGATCAGATATTTATCAGCACTAATTATGATACCGTATCTACACATGGTACAGTAGCCAACTACAATGATTTCAATGCTGCCAACATGAATGATGTGTATAAGGCAAAAGGTAGTCTTGTCAGATATCCTTACATCTATAAGAGATATAATTACAGTGCATACGTTTCTGACGTATTCAATATCACAGATCAACTGGCAGTACAGGCAGGCTTACGTGTAGATTACTATGATTTTAAAGGAAACTATAGTGAGACTGCAGGCACTACTTCGGGTGCATATAATCAGGTGGCATTATCGCCTAAATTTGGCATCGTTTACCAGGTTATTAAAGACCGCCTGTCTTTATTTGGCAACTACCAGAATGGTTTTACCAATACCAACTCTCCAATTTTTGTAAGCAATGGCGATACAAAAACATCCAGACCAGAACAGGCTAATCAATGGGAAGGTGGTGTAAAAATGGATATGTTTGATGGTAAACTGACCGGTACTGTTAGCTACTACGACATCATGGTAAAAAACGTGCTTCGTGCAGACAATGCGCATCCCAATTACTATCTCCAGAATGGCTCTCAGAAGAGCAAAGGTGTAGAAGTAAGTATTATTGCGAATCCATTCCAGGGCTTTAGTGTTGTAGCAGGCTATGGATACAATGATTCCAAATACATCAATGTTGATGTGGATGGCCTGCCTGACGTTAATGGCCGTCGCCCATCTACTGCTTCCTCTCCCACTTCAGCAAACCTGTGGTTGAACTATCGTTTATCAAATGGTAAACTGAAAGGTTTGAGCATTGGTGCGGGTGGCAACTACGCAAGCGATGTAAAAATCGTAAACAGCATCAGCCAGGGTGTGTTCATACTTCCTTCTTATGTAGTCATGAATGCTACGCTTGCCTATGAAACGTCTAAGTTCAGGTTTGCTGCTAAAGTTGATAACCTGACGGACAAGCACTACTGGATCGGCTATTCTTCCATGAATCCTCAAAGGACCAGAAGCTTTACCGGTACAGTGGCATTCAAGTTTTAACAACACTTCCATAATTGTAAAAGGAGCCTGCATCTTACATTTTCTGATGCAGGCTCCTTTTGTTTTTACACCTGGCAGGAACTGATGGTGTTATATCACATTTTCAGGATGTCGTTTTACTTTTGATCAATCCTTTGAGCGCTTATTTTTTACAGGTCAAACTTCACTCCGAAGTTATAACGCGGCTTATAATACTCCGCCTGCATTGTCCTGGAAGCAATACCCTGATAATAACGCAATGGCTGATTAGTCAGGTTATTTGCCTCCGCGAAGAAGCGCCAGTTCTTTGCAAATTTGTAAGACGCATTTGCATCCAGGAAAAACTGCTTATCGTAATAGCTGTCATCAAAATCACTACCGCCCAACGCATCGAGGTAAGCCGCTGTATAGTTACCGGACAATCTTGCAGAGAAACGCTTATTCTCAAACGAAAGAGACGCATTGAACATATGCGGTGCGGTACCCGGCAATGTAACGCCGGTACGCTTTTCACCATCTGAATTATACACACCACTTGCAGTCGATTTTGTATAAGTGTAGTTCACATACACGCCAAAACCTTTTGCAAACCCAGGCAGGAAATCCAACTGACGCTGTAACGCTACTTCAAATCCGTAGACCTTCACATTATCACCATTGCGCGCCTGTTTATATGTCCAGTTCTCTCCTGCTGGAATTGGATTCGTTGCGGTATTACCATAATCAGCAGTAAAATCTGCGGCTGAATAAGACACATTTTTATACGTATAAATGAAGTCATTGATACTCTTATAAAACACGCCGCCAGACAGTATACCCACTGATTTGAAATACTGCTCCGCCATCACATCGAAGTTCCATGCATATGCGGCTTTCAGGTCAGGATTGCCAGCGCTGATCGCGGCATCATCTGCTACACTGCTCACATAGGGTGCAATGTCATAATAGTTAGGACGTGCAATAGAGGTAGTTGCTGCAGCGCGCAATACCAGGTCATTATTTACATTGTACCTGAAAGTTATACCAGGCAATACATTCAAATAACTGTTCTTTACATTTCGCTGTCCAGACAGTTCTTCTTCATCTTCCACCACATTTCCTTTGTAGTCGATCGCAGTATTCTCCAAACGTACACCCGCAATCATAGAGAGTCTGGACGTAAAGTCCTGGTCCCAGCGAACATAACCAGCAGTAATCGTTTCATTCGCTTTATAGTTTACTGCGAGGTATTCAGCCGGGTTATCTTCACCTGTGAATTTAGCTGCATCATTCAGATTCAGACTACCCAGATAATCTTTGGATACAAACGACCCGCGATTGTATTTACTTCCCGGCTCGTAAGCTTTACCGGTATAGTTAACCAGTGGCATAGTTGCCAGTGAGCCATAAGCAGTCACCGGTTCATAATCGAAGTAATTATTCTCACGTTTTTTATCCTTGATACGCATTCTGGCACCTACACGCAAACGGCCTTTCTGATCAGGCAAAATGCTGAATGGAAAACGCAGGTTCACTTTCAGTCCCAGCTCATTCTCGCGGGTATAATCATGATTCTCTGACAGTGAATTGAACTTAAGGGCATTCTCTGTTACAGTCGTTGTTACTAATGGAAAACGGGTATCAGAAAGGTCCAGCGATACCGGCGCATCTTTTACACGGAACTCCATATAACGTTCATTCGGGCGATCTTCGCTTGCAGAAGAATAACTCACGGCCCAATCCAGATCTACCTTACTGCCCAGCAGGTGTTCACCGCGCAGTGAATAGTTCTGCACGCGCTGATCTTCCAGTCTTCTGCCTTTATTGCGATCATTGTTGATACCACCTTTGGTTTCACGACGTACCTGGCCGGTGTAGGCAGTGATGCTACCATCAGTTGCATACTCAGGTTCAATATCGCTATATCTCAGGCGGTAGCGGTTTTCACGGTCATCACGCCAGTTATACATTGCATTGGCGTAGATGGTATTTTTTGAATTGATCTTATAATCAAATGCACCGGATAAGCTCCGGCGAATACGCTGTACATTGTAAGTACGTACCTCCATCTCTTCGGTATATACATGTCCTGCATCGTCTTTCTTCCAGGTAGCTTCTACGTCGTCTGAGCCGTAGTCGTTGTTATTGTAAGAGGCACTTACTACAGCGCCCAGTTTATTGTTGAAGAAGCGGTTACCCAAAACCAGTCCTCCTGTATATAGCGGCTTGTTTCGGATCGGGTTTACACCGCCGGAGAGAGTGGCAGATACACGCAGGCCATTAGGAGCAGCGCGGGTAACGAGGTTTACAGAACCACCAATCGCATCTGCATCCATATCAGGTGTAAGGGTTTTGTTCACTTCGATGGTCTGCACCATGTCAGAAGGGATGAGGTCCATCTGTATGCGGCGGTTGTCACCTTCGGCAGAAGGAATCCTGTCGCCGTTCAAGGTGACAGCGTTCAGTTCAGGGGCCAGGCCACGGATGATGATGTTGCGGGCTTCTCCCTGGTCATTCTGCATCGTGATACCAGGAATACGTTTCATCGCATCGCCGATGTTTGCATCCGGGAAACGGCCAATCTGGTCGGCAGACACAATATTGGTTACATTCGGATTGTTTTTCTGCTGATTCAGGGCTTTTGCCTGACCACGCAGCCGGTCGCCCACCACCAATACTTCTTTTCCTGCTATGCCACCAGCTTCAAGTTGCAGTTTCAGGTCGGTAGCTTTACCGGCAGCGACGGTTAATTCCTGTGTATAAGATTGATAACCAATGTAAGTAACCTCCAGCGTGTAATGACCAACCGGTACGCCGAGGAATTCGAATTTACCCTGTTGATTGGATACAGTGTAATGATTGCCGGGTTTCAGTTTCAGGGTAGCTCCGGGAAGAGATAAAGCCTGATTTTTGTCGACGATACTACCAGTAACCAGGCCGGTAGTCTGGGCCAGACAGATAACGCTGAGCCACGAGAAAAGCAGAGTGAAAATTAATTTCCGCATAAAGGTTGAATTAAAGTGTGGGATTTTTTCGCATAGTTGAATAGAGGCAGGTTCCCCAGACCTGCTGGTGAGCATTTAGTTCAAAACATGTGGTTGAATAGTGGTGCAAAGGAAATATTCTAATGTTACGCCATTGTTAATTGGGTGAAATTAAATGGGGACGAAAAACTCATATTGGCTCCGGCAGCCGTCATTTTTTCGGGATTAACCTGCGACCGGCAAGGAAATGCCAGGAGGCGGGGGCATTGGAATCCCCCCTAACCGGCCGGCTTTAAATGCCTGTTGGTGATTACTAATTGTTATGAGCTATAACCCGGAGTTATACAAAATCTTATAATTAATTAAATTTCAAACATTTAGGAAATCAGCATTTTAACCACCAACCGCACTAGTCTACTCGTTAAGTAGATTGATTTATATTTGGGAATCGTTTCATAGCTTTAGTGGGCAAATACAATAAAATGGCGGACGAGATAAAAGCATTTAACGAGTACCGGGAAAAGATGAATGAGGTCATTCTGGGCAAGCAGAACAAAGTGATCAACCGGTTATTCAATCTGGACACCAACACTTATATGGAGGGTGCCCTTAGTACGAAGGTGAAAGAAATGCTGGGATTGGTATCGTCTATGGTATTACGTTGTGACGACTGTATCAAATACCATCTGGGCAAATGCCATGAGCAGGGAGTTTCCACTGAAGAGATGTACGAAATTTTTGCAGTAGCTAATATAGTTGGGGGTACGATCGTAATACCACATACAAGAAGAGCGGCTGAATATTGGGAAGCGCTGTTGGCACAGGAAAGCTGATTGTGGTCAGTTCCCTATACAGTTATTCCGGATTGCGTAATCCCTATCGGGTTACAATTCGTAACTTTGCCAACCAATAATTACTTTTTCTATTAACAATACAACAATGTCAACAGCAACTATAGCTCCGCAGGCATTAACGGCGAAGGATTTTGCAACGGACCAGGAAGTACGCTGGTGCCCGGGTTGCGGAGATTATTCTATATTGAAACAGGTGCAGACCATTATGCCCGGGCTGGGTATACCGAAGGAGAACATCGTGATTGTTTCCGGTATTGGCTGTTCATCCCGCTTTCCTTACTATATGAATACCTACGGTATGCACTCCATCCATGGCCGTGCTACTGCGATTGCGTCTGGTCTGAAGGCTGTACGTCCTGAGCTGAGTGTGTGGGTTGTAACCGGGGACGGCGATGGTTTGTCTATCGGTGGTAACCATACCATTCACCTGCTGCGCCGTAATTTTGATATTAACGTGATGCTGTTCAACAACCAGATCTATGGTCTGACCAAAGGACAGTACTCCCCTACTTCAGAAGAGAATAAGGTAACGAAGTCTACGCCTTTTGGTAGTATAGACCATCCGTTCAACCCGATGGCGCTGGCATTGGGTGCTGATGCCACTTTTATTGCCAGAAGTATGGACCGCGACCCGAAACACCTGCAGGAAATGCTGAAACGCAGCCATGCACACAAGGGAGCTTCTTTCCTGGAGATCTATCAGAACTGTAACATCTTTAATGATGGTGCTTTTGAAGTATTCACAGAAAAGTCAAGCAAAGCTGAACAGGCGATCTTTGTAGAGCAGGGACAACCACTGTTGTTCGGTCCGCAAAAGAATAAAGGTGTTCGCCTGGATGGTTTGAAACCTGTGGTAGTGGAAGTGGGTGCTGAGTATAGCGCTGACGACCTGTGGATCCATGATGAGCAGGATTTCTACAAGGCACAGATCCTGACACGTATGTTCGATGATCCTCGTATAGAAGGACATCTGCCTCGTCCGTTTGGGGTGTTCTATCAGGCATTCCGCCCGACTTACGAGGACCAGCTGAACTTCCAGGTAGCCGATGCGTTCAGCACGAAAGGCCCTGGTGATCTGGATAAGCTGCTGGCTGGCAGAGAGACCTGGACGATTAAATAAGCGCTTTTAATCCACCAATAAATAGAAAGCATCTTCCGCAAGGGGATGCTTTTTTGTTACAAAGAAAAAGGGGCGGCCACCTTCGGTAGCCGCCCCTTTTTGAATATTTTAATGGCCCAGTGTGCCGAGGTTAAATACCATCTGATACAGCAGCAGTAATCCGAAGATGATCATACTAGCTCCCGAGATCTTGTTCAACCACTTAACATTCGTCAGGGTCAGCTTATGCCGGATCTTATCTGCCACAAACACTTTTAATATATCTGTAGATAATACCCATACCAGGCATACCCCGTAAGTTATGATCTTATGTCCGGTGGTATGCGCGCTATTGGATACACAGATCCCCAGCCAGAACAGGATCACACCCGGATTCAGGGAGTTCATGAGGAATCCTGCCAGCCAGATCTTTAAATAATCATGCGTTCTGAACATTTCCGGCTTCTCATCGCCGGTACTGATCTTTACCTTCTTGAACAGCAGGCCGTACAGTCCCATGCAGATCAGCAGGCAGCCACCGACGATACCGATAGGCTTATTATACTCCTTCAGATCCAGGAAAAACGCTGTAGCCAGGTTGCCCAGCAACACGTAAAAAATATCACTGAATGATACGCCCAGCGCAAAACTGATCCCGGCTTTGAAGCCGTTATTTACACTATATTTAATAATCGCGAATATGACGGGGCCGACAGATACAGATAAAACCAATCCTAGTGCCACTCCGGAAAAGACCGCCGATAAGAAAGCAGATGTCATGCGCTACGAGATTCCCTATCTAAAAATAAGGGGTAACTTTCCCCTTTGTTGATGAAGTTACCCCTCTTTTTACTTTATAATTCGTTAAAATTCTTACACTGACTTCAGTTTCGACGCCAGAAAGTTTTCCCAGTCTTTCAGTTTTTCTCCTTTCATCACACGTGGGAACTTGTTCATCGCACCTTCTTTACCTTTCAGGCGCAGGTAGTCGATGAACACATCATTTGGCATAATCTCAACAAAGATTTCCTTCAGTGCAGAGGTACGTTCTACTGCATAGTCGTCATTTACCTCACTCAGGGTCTGGTCAATGATCTCACGTACGCGGTTGCTGTCTACGTTCACATCATCTGTACCGATGAACCAACGGTGTGCAAACAGGTTCTCGTAAGGGAAACCTGCTACAGTAAATTCCTTGACGGTAATACCCAGCTTTTTCTGCACGGCATCGATCGCATTGTTCATGTTATCGATGCTCATGTGTTCGCCGCAAAGGCTGAGGAACTGCTTGGTACGTCCTACTATGATTATTTCATGTTCCTTTACGGAGGTGAACTTTACAACGTCGCCGATCAGGTAACGCCATGCTCCTGCACAGGTCGACAGCATCACCGCATATTCCACGTCTTCCACCACCTCGTGGATCATGTAAGACTTAGGATTTGCTTTTACTTCGCCTTCGCTGGTAAAGTTTTCTTCTGTAAATGGAATGAATTCGTAGAAGATGCCGGCATTCAGGACCAGTTTAATGCCCCTGACGTTCGGACGGGCCTGGAAGCCGAAAGAGCCTTCCGAAGCCATGTATGTTTCAATGAAGTTGATCGGTTTGCCCAGCAGTTTCTGGAAGCTGTCGCGGTAAGGTTCGAAGGAAACACCCCCATGGATATATACGGCCAGGTTGGGCCAGATCTCATGGATGTTCTTCACACCGTGGTACTTGATGATCTCTGCGAGTACGATCTGTACCCAGGCAGGCACCCCACATACGGTACCTACGTCCCACTGTGGCGCTTTGCGCACGATGAGCTTGATACGCTGTTCCCAGTTTGGTTTTTTGGAAATATTACCGCCTGGTTTGTAGAAACGTCTGAACCAACGGGGTATATTCTTCGCCTGGATACCACTCATATCCCCTTCATAGTAATCCCCTTTTTCGTACAGGGCGGTGGTACCACCCAGCATCAGGATCCCTTTGGAGAATGATTTAGGTGGAATGTCAAAGTTAGCCATAGAATACAGCTGCTTTACGCCCACCTTCTTCACGTTACGCAGCATGTCGCGGGTAACGGGTATGTGCTTGCTCGCAGATTCGGAGGTTCCCGAACTGAGGGCGAAGTATTTGATTTTTTCAGGCCAGCTTACATTAGCCTGACCTTCCAGGCACTTATGCCACCATTCCGCGTGCATCTTGTTATAGTTATGTACGGGTACAGTGGAACGATAATTAGCGATGATATTCGGGCTATTTAATATTTCCTGGAAGTTGTAATGCTGACCGAACTGCGTATCCTTAGCTTTTGTAAGTAGCCTGTACAATACCTGTAACTGATACTGACGTGGCGTACCTAACTTGAATGTGAACTTCTTCCTGATGCGCAGTGACCTGGATATAAGATTACCTAAAATGGCCATTAATTACCTTCTTCTTTATTAACTGCAAAAATACGGCGAATTCGGATTGGGTGGAGACTGAATTTTATTATACCCGACCGTTGGCGGCCTGAACATTCTTCTGGTAAATTTTGTCCCCAATTGGCAATCCTCTACAAACATATTACTAAAAACGATATGGCAGGTAAAAAAATTGAAACGTACCTTTGCACCATGTTAAAAGAAACCCTTCTCAAGGCAACACAGGCTGGCGGACAAGTTTTACAGCATTATTTCAACGGCGCTTTTCAGATCAGCAGCAAAAGTACCATCAATGACCTGGTAACAGAAGCCGACAAAGGGGCAGAAACTGCCATCTTTAAGGTGATCCGGGATACATATCCTGACCATTTTATCCTCAGCGAGGAGTCGGGTGAGCTGGTTACCAGCTCTAATACCAAATGGATCATTGATCCACTGGATGGTACGGTGAATTTTGCACATGGTATTCCTATCTGTTGCGTTAGCATCGGTGTGGAAGTAGATGGTGAAATGGTGCTGGGAGCAGTGTACAACCCCTTCCTGCAGGAGTTCTTCTTTGCAGAAAAAGGGAAAGGGGCTACCAAAAATGACAAGTCTATTCACGTATCTGCCAAAACAGATCTGGGTAGTGCCTGTATGGCAACGGGTTTCCCTTACCAGTGGGAAGGTGGTGAAAATGATCCGGTAGACATTTTCGCTTACTTCGTGAAGAGAGGCCAGGCCGTGCGTCGTCTCGGCTCCGCCGCTATTGACCTCTGCTGGGTTGCTGATGGTCGTTTTGACGGGTATTATGAACATACCCTGAATGCCTGGGATGCTGCTGCCGGTTTCCTCATCGTGGAAGAAGCTGGTGGAAAAGTCACCGATTTTAAAGGCAACAGATACTCTCCTTACCAGCGTACACTGATTGCTACCAATGGCAATATTCATGCGCAGCTGGTAGATGTCGTTAATGGAAAATACTGAGCAAAATAATGAGTGAAGAAAGAACCGAGATTAACTCGTTAGGCGAATTTGGCCTGATTGAGTTTCTCACTAAGAATATTGAAATCCAGCAGTCCAGCACCGTTCTAGGTGTGGGTGATGATGCAGCGGTGATAGACCACTTTGGCCGCCAGACAGTCATATCTACCGATATGCTGGTAGAAGGCATTCACTTTGACCTGATGTATACCCCGCTCAAGCACCTGGGATATAAGTCTGTGGCTGTGAACCTCTCCGATATATATGCTATGAATGCAACACCCACGCATATCACGGTGAGCATTGCATTTAACAACCGCTTTTCGGTGGAGGCACTGAATGAGTTTTACGAAGGGGTGTATGCAGCCTGTGAAAAATATGGTGTAGACCTGATTGGCGGGGATACTTCCAGTTCACAGAAAGGGTTTATCATCAGCGTGACCGCTATCGGTGAGGTAGCCCCTGACCAGTTTGTAAAACGCTCTACTGCCCAAAAAGGCGACCTGCTTTGCGTATCCGGCGACCTGGGTGCGGCATTCTTAGGTCTGACCCTGCTGGAAAGAGAGAAAAAGATCTACCTGGAAAGTCCGCAATTACAGCCAGACCTGGAAGATCAGACTTACATCATAGGCCGACAGCTGAAACCTGAACCAAGAAGAGATATCATAGAGTGGCTCGAAAAGAACGATATCAAACCGACCGCTATGATGGATGTAAGTGATGGTTTGAGTTCCGAGATCCTGCACATCGCAAAGCAATCTAACCTGGGCGTAGTACTTTATGAAGAGAAGATCCCGATTGCACAGGAGAGTAAGGAAATGGCGCTGAAGTTCGGAATGGATCCTACTGCATGTGCCCTGAGTGGTGGTGAAGACTATGAACTGCTGTTCACCATGAAGCAGGAAGACTACGACAAAATCGTGCTATCCGAAGAGATTAGTGTGATCGGGTATATGGCAGATATCAGCGAAGGCGCCCATATCCTTACAAAAGGTGGTAATAAATATAAGTTAGTAGCGCAGGGATGGAATGCGTTTCAACAATAACTCATTCAAATAGAAAGCGCTTCTCTCCGAAGCGCTTTTCTATTAACAAATATTTCCGTTTTGGATCATTAATTTTCCGTTTTGCGTAATGTAACCCGCTGTTTTTCAGTAGACATTTGTCCCACTGTAAAACTACTCCATGACACTCAAGCATGCGCTGATCCTGACACTAGGCAGCATCGTAATTTCCTTTCAACCAATTTTCTCTCAACAAATCACGCCGGCGCAAAAACTAGTCCTGAACACCGGTGAGGATTCCCTGACTGCAGGCACATCTTCCAGTAGAACTGTGATCTCTGGGTATGGCTCAGCGTTCTACCAGCGTGATATGAATGAACAGATGGCCCGCGCCACACTAGAAAGGGTCGTATTATTTGTAGGACACCAGTTTAACTCCAAAATCGCCTTCTTCAGCGAAATGGAACTGGAAAATGCGAAAGTTCAACCCAATGCCGTAGATAACGGCTTTGCCGGTGAGCTATCGATGGAACAAGCCTACCTCAAATTCAGTCTCAATCCCCGCCAGTACATCGTAGCTGGTTTGTTCGTACCGCGTATCGGTATCCTGAACGAAAACCATCTTCCTGTCAATTTCAACGGTGTAGAGCGCCCAATGGTAGAGCAGCTCGTGATTCCTGCTACCTGGCGCGAACTGGGTATCGGCTTTTATGGGCGTGCCCGCCGCATTCCCCTTAACTACACACTGGCAGTCGTGAATGGCCTGAATGATGCCACCTTTACCCACGGTACAGGGGTAGCAGATGGCAAGGCAGAAGGAAAAGGTGCTTATGCCAACAACCTCGCCGTAACCGCCAGCCTGCAATACTACTGGCAGAACTTCCGGTTCCAGGTATCCGGTTATGCCGGCGGTACCAATGGTCTCAACGCCCGTAAGTCGGATAGCCTGCACCTGAATCATGGTACCTTCAGCCTCCCTATTTACCTGGGCGAAGCAGATATCATGTACAGCAACAAAGGTTTCTCTGCCAAGGCAATTGGTACTATGATCTCCTTTCCCAACGCCAGTGACGTAAACAAGGCCTACGCGAACAACGTAGCCAAAGTAATGTATGGCGCCTACGGAGAGCTGGCGTACAACCTGCTGGAAAATTCTGTGAAGTACAAAGACCAGCAGCTGAATGTATTCGGCAGATATGAAATGCTCGACCTCAACTCCTCCATTCCTTCGAACGGCATTTACGATGGTACACTGAAACAGCAGCATATCATTGCCGGCTTCACCTACCTGCCTATCCCCAACGTAGCGATCAAGGCAGATGTGAGGCTCCTGCATACGGGCGATGAAAATCCTGCACTGGTCATCAACCCAAGTCCGGCAAGAGTCCCTTACAGGGTCAACAACTCATTCCTGAATATTGGTATCGGTTATTCATTCTGACAATCGGAATTTATGGAAAACAATGGCAGAAGAACTTTTCTGAAGGATACCTGCAAGATCTGTGTGCTGGGCGCTGTATCATTTTCTGTGGCTGACTTCCTGGCCTCGTGCGGCACCACGCAGAAAGGGTTTAAAACAACAGTAGACAACCAGAAAGTCACCGTTCCCCTGACGCTGTTTGATGCAGGTAATGCACAGATCATCAGCCCCAGGAACTATGAATACGAAATAGCCGTACAAAAGAACCCTGATAATACTTACCAGGCATTATTACTACGCTGTACACATCAGCATAATCCGCTCGTGCCTACCGGCAATGGCTACCTGTGCAGCCTCCATGGCAGCCAGTATGATAAAACCGGTAAAGTAAAAAAAGGGCCTGCTGAAAAACCACTCCCTGTTCTGCAAACGGAAACCACGGCGACCAATTTGATCATACATATATAACTAACATCATGAAAAAACTTGTATTACTGTTCACTGCAGGTACCTTCGCGTTACTGTCTTGTAGCAAAGACAGCGACAATGGTACTTCTAACAGTGATTTTGCTGCCCTGGAAGACTCGGTAACCATCAACTTCGTTAATAAAACCGCTATTCCAGGCTATGAAGACCTGCTTGCCAAAGCCACTACTTTCAACAATGTAGTAACTGCCCTTAACTCTTCTACAACTGAAGCTAATCTGACTGCTGCAAAAACTGCATGGAAAGATATGCGTAAGACATGGGAACAATGTGAAGGTTACCTGTTTGGCCCCGTTGAAGATGATAATTACGACCCTAATATGGACACCTGGCCGGTAGACTATGTGCAAATGGACTCCCTCCTCAATAGCTCCAATGCACTGGAGATAGCCGACATAGAGGGATTGGCGACACTTTCCCTGAGAGGTTATCACCCGATCGAATATATTCTGTGGGGTACCGATGGCAAGCGTGCCGCGGCTGCACTCACTGCCCGTGAAAAGAAATACATTACCAGCCTGACAGTAGACCTAAAAAATACCTGTACTAATCTGCGTAATAGCTGGATTGCCTCCGGCGGCAACTACTCAGCTAAAGTAATGGCAGCTGGCAAAGGTTCCCAGCCCTTCCCTACCAGACAAAGCCTGTTCACCGCTATGGCGGCAGCGCTGGCAGACATCTGCGGAGAGGTGGGGGAATCTAAAATGAAGGAACCTTATGATGCGAAAGATCCTAATATCGTAGAGTCTCCATTCAGCGGCAACTCTACTACTGATTTCAAGAACAATATTGTAGGGGCATATGACGTATATATGGGTACCTTCCTGGGTAGTAATGGTAAGAGCCTGCATGCACTGGTAGCAGCGAAGAATCTGAGCCTGGATAATACAATTCAGCAACAGTTCCAGGCAGCCATCAGCTCCTTTGATGCCATTACAATGCCTTATGAGAAAGCGATACTTGATAATGCTCAGCGTATAGTAGCCGCTAAAACCATGAGTAATCTCGTAACGCTGAAAGGCACCATTGAAGGTGATCTTGAGAATTTCATCCTCACTAATATCAAAGATTGATTTGAACCGGCCGGCACTTCATCTGAAGGCCGGCCACTTTTTTAATATACTTTTCAATGCGGATAAGGAAGATCTATTTAGCAGCGGCTTTATTAGCCTGCCCTGCATTGCTGATGATGTGTACCAAACCGGCCCCCTTCAGTGATGAAGATTACGACCCCCGGCTAAGCGGTGGTGCTGCTACCGTATTTGATGCGACCAGCAAAGCTTTTGGCAATGTCATCCCGGGTCTGAGCAACTACGATCAGCATATCCATGACCTGGGCGACAACAGTGTGGATCAGACTTTTGTAACAGCACCGGCTACTATCAATAGTGGCTTAGGGCCCATCTTCAACAATGTGAGCTGTCGCAGCTGCCATCATAACGATGGAAAGGGAAGTCCCACTACCGGTACGGTCACATCTTCGATGCTGATGCGATTGAGCATACCGGGTACAGATGCCCATGGCGGACCACTACCGGTACCGGGATATGGTTTACAATTGCAGGACCTGGCGGTATTCGGGGAAACAGCCGAAGCCTCTGTGAAGATCACTTATACGGAACAGGTGTATACTTACCCTGATGGTACCGTAACTACACTACGCAAACCGGCTTATACTTTCATTAATCCTTATACTACATTGCCGGTTGACCTGATGGTATCACCACGTATGGCGCCGCCGTTTTTTGGGTTGGGATTGCTGGTCACGATTCCGGAGTCTACGATCCTTTCCTATGCTGATGAAAATGATGCGAACGGAGATGGGATCAGTGGCCGGCCGAACTATGTATATGATGCTTCGAAAGATAAGATGATGCTGGGTAGGTTCGGGATGAAGGCGAATACAGCGACCATTCTTACACAGGCAGCAGCTGCGTATCAGCAGGATATGGGAATTACGAACAAAATTTTCCCAAAGGAAAGTTCGTTTGGACAGCCGCAGATGGATAACCTGGCAGATGATCCGGAGTTGCCGGATAGTTTGCTGAATGCGGTGGAGTTTTATCTTTTGTCGCTGGCTGTACCTGCCAGAAGAAATACGACAGATGGAGATGTGATGGCCGGTGAAAAATTGTTTGCGCAGGTGGGATGTAGTAATTGTCATATTCCTACTATGCAAACAGGCGTGGATGTAAGGTATCCATATCTGAGTAATCAGCGGATACATCCTTATACAGATCTGTTATTGCATGATATGGGAGACGGACTGGCGGATGGAAGACCGGATTTTAAAGCGAGTGGCAGCGAGTGGAAGACGCCGGCGCTGTGGGGTGTGGGACTATTTGAGAAGACGAACGGGACGCCATTTTATTTGCATGATGGCAGGGCAAGAACATTAGAAGAGGCGATACTATGGCATGATGGCGAGGCTGCAAAGGTGAAGGCAAAGTTTACCCAGTTGACAGCTGGTGAGCGTGGACAGGTGATTGCATTCCTGAAATCATTATAATTAAAAAGACCGGTTAGCTTCGCTAACCGGTCTTTTTAGGAATGTTCTTATTGAACGATCACTTTTATTGTCTGACTATTATGTGTGGGTGGTAATACTCCTGCGAACACACAGAACTTCAACTGGTAGGTACCCGGCTTATCAGGCATCTGTACCTCTATTCTCACGATTCTACGCTCAATTGCTCTACTGATTGTCAATGCTGTTTTTACTGCGGGAAATTCTACATCCTTTTGTGTAAAAGCATATCCTACCAGCGCTTCATTTACTGTATCCACAGGTACTGCCTGATGATACCCATTATCTACCTGCAACAGGAAGCCCATGGTACTATTCGGTTTTACTTTTACCTCCCGCATAGCAGGTATAAACTGCACAAGTGAATAAGAATAATATGGATCCTGCAGATGAAACTTCACTAATCCTTTTGATGTGCTGAAGCTATCAGTTACCGGGATGTTCTCTGTATCATAGGTGATCTCTACCTGCTTACCCCAGAGTTGTTTTTCCGTCTCCCAGTAGTTATACTGATTGCGGCGATTATACCGGCTATTGATACTATACGACACCCCATTATCACTATAGAACATGTACTTGGAAGGCTGCTGGTAGCTATTCAAAAATACGATCGGACGGCCCCCGGCATGCTCCTGTAATGCTTTTGCCCACTCTCTGTTATGATGAATTTCAGGACGGATATCTACCCCTGGCATGAAATCCCATATCATATACACACGTGTTATGAAAACAACTACCAGGGTTGCCGGTGCCAGGTACTGAATCACTTTCAATGACCGGCGAATAGATCTCTTTCTCCGTACAGACTGATGTGCCAGCACCATTACCGGAGTAAACAACATCACAGTCCAGTTTGCCTCTACTCTTCCCTTGAAGGTACTGAACAGGAAGAACACCAATACACCTATTGTACAGAACTTCAACGCTCTTTCAAAAGCGCTCTGTATAGGACATACAAAAGCGTAGTACAACACTAACCAACCCGCCAGCGGACCAAATAACAGGATCTGGCCGAGGATATATTCCAACGTAAAGTCGAACTGATAAACGGATGCATTTCTTTCAATCAGGTGATACTGTAACGAAGGAAAGTTATGTGCGTATTGCCAGTATAGATGTGGGAAAAATAAAATCGTAGTGATCACTACAGCTACATAAAACTTGAATACCCTCAGTAGATTCAGGTTAGAAATAACGGTAAAGCCCACCAACAGTACACCATGATATTTGCTATAGAACATAAGCGCCATGCTCAGTGCCAGCAGGAAGGTATTCTTCCAGCTTTGCTGTTCAAGGAACGCACGATAGATATAAAAATATAAGGCGGCAAAGAAAATCAGTGGCACATCCGGCACAGCCAGCATCCCGCCCAATTGCATCGCACCCATTACCAGCAATAAGAGGTAAAAGAGGCGATTATCCTTGCGGGGAATCAATTTATCTGTAATGATAATTGTACCCAGGTTCAGGATTACCATTCCCACACGTACACCAAATTCATTGTGAAAGAGTGCATACCCCAACTTAATCAGCAAGGCTACCATGGGAGGGTGGTCAAAATAACCCCAGCTCAGGTGGTGGGCATATACCCAGTAATAAGCCTCATCATCCATCAGTTCTGTATACCCTGCCTGTATGAGGCAAAGCAGGAACCAAACCAGCAGGAAAAGGTTCTTATATTGATTCTTGGTGAAGTAGCGTAGAATGCCCATGAAATTTCTGCTTGAAACCGCTAAGATAAGATAAGTTGCTGGAAGGCCCAGCTTTCATCCAGTACCAGCATGGCTGTACGGAAACCGGGAGCGATACGGCCCAGCTCCTGGGCCAGTCCGGCAACGACAGCAGGATAGGCAGCTGCCATACGCAAAGCTTCTTCCGGTGCAATACCCACCTGGGCGATACAATTCTGTACCGCTTCCAGCATAGTGAGTGCAGAACCGGCTAAGGTGCCGTTTGCATCTTCGAAGCGATTGGACATCGGGTTCCAGTGAAAAGCATAGTCTTCTCCACCACTTTCTGCCACCGCATCTGTGATCAGGAATAAACGGCTTCCCATCACTTTCTTGCTGATGCGGATGGTATTAAAATCAACATGAATACCATCGGCCACCACACTTGCATGTACATGTGGATGGTCGTAAATAGCGCCGACCATACCTGGGGCCCGGCTTTGTAATTGCGACATGGCATTGAAAAGGTGAGTGCAGGTCGTAATACCATTTTCAAAGGATTGGTAACATTCCTGGTACGTGCCATTGCTGTGACCAGCAGATATCAATATCCCGGCTTCCTGCAGCCGGACAATGAGTGCCGGCGCTACACGCTCAGGTGCAACAGTCATCATTTTCACAATACCGGTGCCGTGTTCCAGTATCCAGTCTATGTCTTCGTCTGTAGGCTGTATAATGTACTGATGTTTGTGTGCCCCATTTTTTTCAGGACTGATATATGGTCCTTCCAGGTGCAGTCCTAAGCAACCTTGTCCGCCCTGTTCCCAATATGCTTTAACGGCAGCAATAGACTTTAAAATTGTTTCGGAAGAATGTGTAGGAATGGTGATCATGAAGAATGCGGCACCACCTGCTTTACAGTATTCGTAAGTCGCCTGGATAGACGTTACATCAGGAAGGGAGGGGAAATAACGGCCATTACCACCATAGATCTGCAAGTCAATAAATGCAGGCACGAGATCGGCCCCATTCAGGTCATGGATAGTGGCGTGGGTGGGAATTGCTTTGGGGGCTACGATATCAGTGATCCTGCCATTTTCAGAAAGTACAACGTGGTCTTCCAGCCAGTTATCACCGGTGAAAATTCTGCAATTGCTATAAGCATTAAGCATGGGTTATGTGTTTGTGATCCGCCAGGCTCACTGTTCATACAGCTCAAGTGGTAACCCGTCCGGATCGGTAAAAAAAGTAAATCTCTTTCCGGTATATGGGTCAATTCGGATTGGCTCGGTAATGACAGCATGACTTGTCAGATGAGCTACAGCCTGGTCGAGATCTGACACGGCAAATGCCAGGTGACGTAGCCCCCTGGCCTCCGGCCGGGATGGGCGAGGCGGAGGCGAAGGAAATGAAAATAGCTCGATCACATATTGTCCATTCAATGCAAGATCCAGCTTGTAGGATGCACGTTCCCCGCGGTATACTTCCCGGATGATTTCCAGTCCGAGTACTTCGGTATAGAACTGCTTACTCTGCTCGTAGTCTGAGCAGATGACGGCTATATGATGAATGGATTGTAACATTAAAATAACTGAAATTTATCGGCGTCCCTGAGGAAAGGAATATTCTTCCTTATTTCGTCCAGTTTGGTGCGTTCAAGTGTAGTAGTAAATATATCTTCGTCATGACTCTTCCTGTAGAGTATTTCGCCCATTGGGTCAATGAGGCTGGTGTCGCCACTGTGGTAGATACCGTTACCATCGTCGCCTACCCTGTTCACCCCGATTGCATATACCTGGTTTTCGATGGCGCGTGCCTGAATTAATGTTTTCCAGGCGGTGCTGCGGCGCTCAGGCCAGTTAGCTACGTTGATGAGGAGGTCGTATGCAGGAGCGCCTGTTTCAGGAGAGATCTGGTTCCGCTGCCATACAGGGAAACGGAGATCGTAGCAGATGGTAAGACATATTTTCCAGCCTTTTACAGAGGCGATCAGGCGTGTATCGCCGGCTGCGTAGTGCTTATCTTCTCCTGCATAGGCAAAACGATGACGTTTATCATAAGTGCCTGCAACACCATTCGGCTGCATCCACACGAAACGATTGTAGTATTCGCCGTCTTCTTCGATAATCAGGCTTCCACCGATAATAATGTTCTTCTCTGCTGCTTTCTTAGCCATCCATTGCACTGCCTTACCATCCATCTTTTCAGCCAGTTTTTCAGGTGCCATGCTGAATCCTGTGCTGAACATTTCAGGAAGGATCACGACTTCGGTTCTCTCGTTGATGCTATTAATCTTTTCATTGAACATGTTCAGGTTAGCATCAATATCTTCCCAATGCAATTTGGTCTGTATAAGTGTTACTTTCAGATCTGACATAAATTATCGGTTTCTAATTGCATAAAAATACGATGACTTCGGCTAAAAACTTTTAAAATTATAGCTCGTCTTTTGCAATTTGTTTAAGGGTTTCGTTTACCAGGTCGGGTTCATATCCTTTTTGAAGCAGGTATTGGGTGGTCTTGAACTGTCTTTTCAGGTATTGTTCTCCTTTCAGCGAGGCATATTTTTTCTCGCCCAATGACCTTAATACATCCATATAATACTCATCATCAATTTCTTCCATACCTTTTTTGATACAGTAGGCGGAAATCTGGTGTTGTTTGAGGCCGGCCATGATCTTTTTACGTCCCCATTTCTGAGAGCGGAATTTGCCGCCGGCATAGGCCCGGGCGAATCGTTCTTCGTTCAGGAAGTTATCTGCAATGAGCGCAGCAATGGCCTCGTCTATCTCATCACCGCGCAGCCCCAGCTCAAGGCTTTTTGTTTTCACCTCGCTGTGGCTGCGTTCCTGATAGGCACAGTAACGACGTAGTTTTAAGAGAATAGAAGTCTGCATTATTTCTTTACGATCATCAATCGCGCGTAGTTCAGCATGATCTTTTTCTCACCGCCACCTTTAGGGAATACTACGGTAGCGATACGATTGTTGGGAGCCCCCTCCATACTCATGATAGTACCGAAACCGAACTTCTGATGTTCTACCTCCATACCGGGTTCCATGGTAGCCGGATCATCTGGCGTAAAACCAGCGCTTGGTACGTGGGTACTGGCAGCAGCATTGGCAACAGGCCTGGGAGCAGGGCGAGGACCGGCAACAGGTTGGGAAGACGGACTACCTGGTGTTTTCTTTTGCATACGGTCGAACATATTTCCACCACCGCTATTGCCCCAGAGGCCGCCTCCATTGTTGATCGGGCTTCGGCCGCCTACAGCGCCACCACCTGCGTAGCTGCGGTCAATGTATTGTTCAGGCATTTCTTCGAGGAAACGGCTGGATTCGTTATTGACCAGCTGTCCGAAGCGATAACGACTGTTTGCATAAGTAAGGAATAGTCTTGCCTTGGCGCGGGTGATCACCACATAGAAGAGCCGGCGTTCTTCTTCCAGTTCCTCTCTTGAGTTGATGGAGAGGGAGCTTGGAAACAGGTTTTCTTCCAGGCCAACGCTGAATACAACAGGGAATTCCAATCCTTTGGCAGCGTGGATAGTCATCAGTTTCACCACGTCGCTGTCTTCATCGTTGCCTTTATCGGCATCGGTGAGCAGGGTGATCTGCTGCAGGTAGGTGCCCAGCGATTTTTCCAGCAACTCACCGTCTTCAGTAGGTGTTTCGGTAAATTCCTTTACGGAGTTCAGCAGTTCCTGGATGTTTTCATAGCGTGCGAGACCTTCGGTTGTTTTATCGTTGAAGAGCTCCTTGACGATGTTGGTAGACTTACCCACCTGTACGGCGATATCGTAAGCATTGTGTTTACCCAGCATAGCCTGGAAACTACGGATCATGGTCACGAAGTTTTCAATGGCTTCCAGTGTACCACCTTTAAATCCGAATTCCTGTGCTCTTTCAAGCACGTTCCAGAAGGTAATATTATGTTCATTGGCGTAGATCACTACTTTTTCGACAGTGGTCTTACCAATACCGCGGATGGGATAATTGATGATACGTTTCAGGCTTTCTTCATCAGATGGGTTCATCACGATGCGGAGGTAAGCCACGAAGTCTTTAATTTCCTTGCGCTGATAGAAGGAGATACCTCCATAGATGCGGTAAGGGATGGCTTTGCGGCGAAGATTTTCTTCAAATGCCCTACTCTGTGCGTTAGTACGATACAGGATGGCAAAGTCCCTGTTTGCGTAATGGTTGCGCAGCTTCTGTTCGGCAATGGTTTCGGCTACGAATTTGCCTTCTTCATTGTCGGTCATGGTACGCACCAGTTTTATCTTTTCTCCACCCGGGTTGTCTGTCCAGAGATTCTTTTCGATCTGCCCTTTATTATTGGCAATCACATCATTGGCGACTTTGAGAATGGATTTGGTACTACGGTAGTTCTGTTCCAGTTTTACCACTTTGGCATCGTTATAGTCCTTTTCGAACTGGAGGATGTTTTGAATGGTAGCACCGCGGAAAGAGTAGATACTTTGAGCATCATCTCCCACCACACAGATATTTTCGTGAGCAGCGCCCAGCAGTTTGATGATTTCGTACTGGGCAGGGTTAGTATCCTGGTACTCATCGATCATGATATATTTGAACTTATGCTGGTATTTATGCAGTACTTCGGGGAAGTTCTTCAGGAGCTGATACATCTTGAAGAGGAGGTCATCGAAGTCCATAGCGCCGTTTTTGAAGCAGCGTTTGGCGTACATTTCATACAGCTTGCCTGTCATGGGGCGGTTGGCCCTCATATCTTCCTGCTGGATGGCATAGTCGTGCTGATATTCTTCAGGGCCTACGAGGCTGTTTTTGGCGGAGGAAATGCGGTTATAGACCATATTAGGTTTATAATGCTTATCGTCCAGGTTTTGCTCGTTAATGATTGTTTTCAATACGCTTTTCGCATCGTCGGAATCATAAATGGTAAAGTCATTAGGATAACCGAGGCGATGGGCTTCGGCCCTTAACAGACGGGCAAATACGGAGTGGAAGGTACCGATGTAAAGGTTTCGGGCTTCGGTGCCGCCCAGGATCTTTTCCACACGTTCCTTCATCTCTTTTGCCGCCTTGTTGGTAAAGGTGAGTGAGAGGATATTAAAAGCATCTACACCGTTACGGAGCAGGTGGGCGATACGGGTGGTAAGTACTTTCGTCTTACCGGAGCCAGCACCCGCCACGATCATCAGCGGGCCTTTGATATGCACAACTGCTTCGCGCTGCCGCTCATTCAGTTCGTCTAAGTAATTTGCCTTCATTATAGTTATTAAAAATCCACATTACCATCAGGAACTGATGGCCAAAAAAATTAAAGGGAAGCCGTAAAAATACGAATTAAATCCATGTACCCATCGCTCAATGTGGGGAGCGAGGCCGGATGTAGGTTTCAGGATATTTTAAATTGTTTAAGGTAAAGAGAAATAACATCCGCTGCAGATGAAATATCTGCATTCACGAATAGTCACCGAATTCATGTAATAAAAAGATTAGAAGCGTACGATCCTTGACTTCAGCATTTTTCTGGCGAAGTGGATACGGCTTTTTACTGTCCCCAGCGGTTCATTGAGCATCGCTGCAATCTCGTAGTATTTATAGCCCTCAAAATACAGCATAAAGGGTTGTTTGAATATTACAGGCAGGTTGTAGACTGCTGAGTGCACATCTTTGATGCGCAGATTTGTTTCAGCAGCATTGCCAATTGTTGGGATTTGCTGATGCATAAGGAATTCGCCGGCGGAGTTGTCGAGCAAACGGAACTGCCTGTTGCCGCGACGATAATTGTTGATAAAAATATTGCGCATGATCGTATAGAGCCAGGCGCGGATATTAGTACCGGCCAGGTATTTATCGCGATTGGCGAGTGCGCGGAAAAGTGTTTCCTGATAAAGGTCTTTTGCTGATTCGGCATCCTTAGTGAGGGTAACAGCATACGGTCTCAGGAAATCGGCATTTCCGAGTAAAAGTGCATTAAATTCTGTCGAAGACATATTTGAGGAGTTTAAACATCTGAAAAAAAATGTTGTTTCAGCTGATAAACCGGATTGAAGAAAAACAAATATTACCAGTATGGGATAAGTGAATATAGCTGCTTGCTCTAAATCCGGATGGGGTTGCATCACATTTTTTTCAGATCATGTATCCCGATGTTTTACCAATAATGTCTTTGCGCTATTACGAAGAATAGTAGTGATTGGGCGCCGGCTTGCAGTAGTAGCAGGTATTTCCATGGTGGTATAATTTTAAGGTTACTGATGATGGGGCTTTTGGTTTGCTATTCTCTTGTCTGATAAATAATTCCAGTGCGATGTTAAATCCCGGATGTAACAATGCGTTTTCGGTTATTTGAAATAGTAGTAGGTATTTACTAAAGGCACGCGTCGTACAGATTGGATTCTACGATAAAATGACACTCAACTGACTGACTCTTAACACAATTTAACAAAACATTTTATTATCTCAAAATAATTCTACGTTCAAAACGAGTCTTTTAGATAGGTATCTGGGGTAGTATGGTTTTACTTCGATTGCAATGAAAAATATCAGGAAAAAAGAAGGGCGTTGCAAGTGCAACGCCCTTCTTTTTTCTTATCGTGTACCTGTTACAGACAGGCAATTTTTCTTACTCTGTTTTCATGTCTGCCGCCTTCGAAGGGGGTATTGATAAATACATCCACCATTTGTTTTGCGACCGCATCATCTACAAAGCGGGCCGGTATGCACAACACATTCGCATTATTATGACAGCGGGACAGGCGGGAGAGTTCTTCGCCCCAGCAGATAGCTGCGCGGATACCCTGATGTTTATTAGCTGTAATTGCTACGCCGTTACCACTACCACATACGAGTATGCCAAACGCGGCCTGCTCTCTTTCTACCAGTGTAGCAACCGGATGAGCAAAGTCTGGATAATCGGCCGATTCGCTCGAGAATGCCCCTACATCCTTTATCTTCAAACCTTTTGCTTCCAGATAAGAAATAATCTCCTCCTTGTAGTCGAAGCCAGCGTGATCAGAGCCGATAGCAATTGGCAATGACAAATTGAATGTTGTTTGTTGTGACATAAAAAAACTTTTAAACAGTGAAACCGTTACGCTTTATCAGGACCACTCTTCTATTTCCGGTTCTTTTTCTTTATCCTCCATACCTTTCAGTGCTCTAACAGATATATAGATACTGATTTCATACAGCAAATATAAAGGAGTAAACACGATCAGCTGATCGATCACATCCGGAGGGGTAATCACTGCTGCCAGTACCAGGATAATCACTATTGCATGACGACGGTAGGTACGCAGGAAAGTAGGCGTAATCAATCCGATCTTGGTGAGGAAGAAGATGAGTACGGGTAACTCAAATAATACGCCCATACCGATCACGATCTGGGTCATGAGGTCGAAGTAGTCATCTATGAAGAACTGGTTAACTGCTTTGGTTGTCACGGTATAGCCAGCCAGGAAGTTGATCGTAAACGGCGCCATCAGGAAATAGCTGAAGCAGATTCCTAAAAAGAACTGGAAAGATACCCAGAAGATGATGCCTCTTGCTCCTCTCACTTCTTTTTCTTTCAGCGCAGGTTTTACAAAGCGCCAGAATTCCCAGAAAATATATGGGAATCCCAATACCAGGCCGACAATAAATGCCAGTTTGAACTGGAGCATGATCTGACCGGTCAGCACATGGTTTTGAAAGACGATATCTACCGGGGTGATACAAAGTTTATCTCCCAGCCCGGTTGCGTGGCTAATTTTACACAGTGCGATATAGGAAGGAAAATCTCTGTTGGTAGGGCCAAATACGATTTTATCCAATATTTCATTTGTATACACCCAACCTATGATACCAAACACCACAATTGCTACAGCAGCGCGGAACAGATGCCCTCGTAGTTCTTCCAGGTGGTCAAAGAAAGTCATCTCCGCTTTCTCGTTGTTATTTGCAAAAATTCTTTTGAACATATCTGTTTGTCAGGCTGAGTTAAACATTATTTCCTAAGGAGCACAAATATAGCTGTTGCCTGGAAGAAAACAGAGTAAAGCGGATGGTTTTAATGTGATTTAAATGCAGAGGGGGAAGAGTACTGTATAGACTGGCAAAGAAGTTGATATAAGGTTAACGATTTAGCAGCAACAAAAGGTGCTTAAAAAAAGAGAGCCAGCCCGAGAAGAATCAAGAGCCGGCCTTTCATCCATTGTTTGTTAACCCCAAAAAAGTTGAATTCGAGAATGTCTTTAGTTTCCAGTATCACTTTCTATTCGATTGATGGCAAGCTTTCAAAATAGTCCGTGTTTCTGGTCACTTTTAAATTTCTATTACAAAAATAGTAAAGAATTATGTTATTATCAATGTTGTAACAATTTTTTTTACATCCTTTTAACAAAAATCAAATCATTGTGTTACATCATCTGTAGCAAATGTATAAAATCCGTGTTAATTCCCTACTACTTTTTTTTAAATCGTTTTAGCAGGTCAGATGCTTAATTACTATGCAAATATATTAAAAAAAATATCACAATATCAACACCTGATTTCTTTTATTTTATAAAAAACTAGTAAGTTCTCCTAAATACCTGACAAATAAGCAACTAAAAATGAACTTTATCTCAAAAAAAGCCGTCATTTTATCCAGATGTGGATAAGTACATGATACTCTTTACTTAACCGAGTACCTTCATCTTGATCATTTCGATACGTGTTTCTGTCACATTAATAATTTCAAACTCATAATCATTGATTATAATGCGTTCTTTCTGGCGAGGAATGGTCTCGTGATGATTGATGATATAGCCAGAGAGCGTTTCACTTTCATCTTCCGGAAAATCAAAACCGTATTTCTCATTCAGGTAATCCAGTTCCAGGCGACCAGAGAAGATATATTCTTTTTCAGCGATCTGTTTGTCTACAAATTCTTCCTCATCGTGTTCATCTTTGATCTCTCCGAATATCTCTTCAAGTACGTCTTCGATAGTTACGATACCTGCTGTACCGCCAAATTCATCTACTACCCAGGCAATGCTTTTCCGTTCTTTATTGAACTTGCCCAACAGGTCGATGGCACTCATCGTTTCTGGTACTGCCAGGATTGGGTGCAGGATAGCCTGTATATCCCCGGGGCCTTTGAACATATCCAGCTGGTGAATATATCCCAGGATATTGTCGATCGTATTTTCGTAAATAATTATCTTGGACAGTTTGGTATCCATGAACTTCCGCTGTGCCTGTGCAATAGGACTGTTTATTTCCAGTGCCTCTATTTCCTTACGCGGAATGAGGCAACCACGGATCTTGACATGTGCCAGCGACAGCGCATTTTCGAACAACTCTGTATTCAGTTCCTGATTCTCGGTTACATGTTGTTGCGACTGGCGTATAAAATGCTCCACATCTACCCGGGGGAAAGATGTAGCCGTTTCTATAATTCTAACATTGAAAAGATATTTCAGGATCCACTCGGAAACTGATACGAGCAGACTGCCTACTACAAACAGTGGCTTTGAAATCACTGAGATAGGCAGTGCAAAGAAACTAAGTAATCCTTCCGGCCGTGAGCGGAATATGGCACGGGGCAGGAAGAAGCCGAACGTAAGCAGGATGAGGGTAGCCAGCAGCACTTCCATCAATAACAACAGGGGCTGGTAGCTGGTACTTTCCTGGGGGGAGAGCACTTTATTCCAAAGGGGCTGAAAGAACCCGGCGAACAGAATGCCATAGATTACAATAGTGATTGTAAGGCCCAGCAGGCTGGTTGCCAGAAAACGAGAGGGGTTATCATTAAAACTGGCGAGGATCTTTCCGGTAGCGCGTCCTTGTTTCTTCTTGAGCTCAATGCTTAGTTTATTCACATTGGCGAAGGCTGTTTCCAACCCGGCAAAGAAACCTGCCAGCAATACCAGGAATGCCAGTATCGGGAGTGTATAAGTTTCCATATTTATCAAAAATAACGAATTTCCTGACTGCAAATAGTGTGCAGATAATTTGGGAAGGGGGCTGTAAGCCCCCGACAATGCGATTATTTCAAAAAGCCTTCTACCAGCGCTTTTACTTCTGCGTGTGCGATTGCTAACTGGTCATTGATCACAATTTCATCAAACTGGTGAGAGAATGAAAGCTCATACCGTGCTTTCCCCAATCTTTCTTCCAGCGATGCCTGGGTTTCTGTACCACGTTCACTCAGGCGTACCCTCAGGGCATCCAGCGTGGGTGGTTGAATAAAGATAGTCAGTGCGGCGTCCTGGTAATGTTCCTTGATACTCAATGCACCTTTTACATCAATGTCTACCATTGGCGTACGGCCATGCTGCCAGATGCGCTCCAGTTCTGATTTGAGTGTACCATAGTATTTACCTGCATACACCATTTCATACTCTGCAAATTCATGGGCTTCTATCTTCTCATGAAAGTCTTCCTGTGTCAGGAAATAATAATCTTTTCCATCCACCTCATTCTCTCTTGCTGTGCGTGTTGTAGCAGAAATGGAAAATTCCAGCTGCGGCATTTCTGACAACAGTTGCTTAACGATGGTGGTTTTCCCTGCTCCTGAAGGGGCCGTAATAATAATGATCTTATTAGCCATAATATAGTTTCCTGATTAAAATTAAGCCATAAGCAGCAGGAGTTGGTCTCTTGTAGCTTATGGCTTATAGTATTCTGCGTACAGCTAATTGTACTTATACTCTCTTGATATCGGCACCCAGCTTACGCAGGCGCTCATCGATGTACTGGTATCCACGATCGATCTGCTCGATGTTCTGTATGGTGCTCTTTCCTTCTGCGCTCAGTGCTGCAATCAACAGGGATACACCCGCTCTGATATCAGGTGAAGACATGGTAATACCTCTCAGTTTGTGCTGGCGGCCCAGGCCTATCACCACTGCACGGTGAGGATCGCACAATACGATCTGTGCACCCATATCAATCAGTTTGTCTACAAAGAACAAACGGCTTTCAAACATTTTCTGGTGAATCATCACACTCCCTGATGCCTGTGTAGCCACCACAAGGACGATGCTCAGCAGATCAGGCGTAAAGCCAGGCCATGGATGGTCGGAAATGGTGAGGATAGATCCGTCCAGGAAGGTCTGGATCTCATATTTATCCTGTGCAGGAATGTAAATATCATCGCCCTGAATTTCCAGCTGAATACCCAGCTGACGAAATTTTTCCGGAATGATACCCAGGTGCTGCACACCAGCTCCTTTGATAGTAATTTCACTCTGCGTCATAGCAGCGAGACCAATGAAAGACCCAATTTCAATCATATCAGGCAGCATACGATGACTACAGCCGCTGAGAGAAGTGACCCCTTCAATTGTAAGCAGGTTAGATCCTACCCCACTAATCTTTGCGCCCATACTGTTTAGCATTCTGGACAGCTGTTGCAGGTAAGGTTCGCAGGCTGCATTGTAAATAGTAGTTGTACCATTTGCCATTACCGCAGCCATTACGATATTGGCGGTACCTGTTACTGAAGGCTCGTCAAGCAGCATGTAGGTCCCTTTCAGTCCGCCATCGCCAGCTTCGAGTCTGAAGTAATTATCATCATTATCATATACAAACTGAGCACCCAGTTTTTCGAACCCAATGATATGGGTATCAAGGCGGCGGCGACCTATTTTATCGCCTCCGGGTTTAGGTATATAGGCTTTGCCAAAGCGGGCCAATAATGGACCAGCTATCATGACAGAACCTCTCAGTCGTCCTGATTTCTTCTTGAATTCTGCACTCTCCAGGTAAGGAAGGTTGATCTGATCGGCCTGGAATTCACAGGTATCGCGGCTGACCCTGTTAATCTTCACACCCATATCGCCCAATAACTCTATCAGCAGGTTTACATCCAAAATATCCGGGATGTTGCTGATAGTTACCTTTTCGGGAGTTAGTAAAACAGCACTGACAATCTGTAAAGCTTCGTTTTTGGCACCCTGGGGTACAATTTCCCCCTTAAGGCGGTTGCCACCTCTTACTTCAAAAGCACTACTCACTTGTTCCTGTTTTTATATTTTTGGTTCTTATTGTTATTGTTGTTCTTCGCTTTTCCGCCTTTGAAGTTATTCTGTTGCTGGAAATTACGCTTCTTATTGCTACCACCACTATTGTTGCTGGATGTACGAACAAATTCAGCATTGGTGTTAAAGTTTGGACTTGTTGCAGCAATTACCGCACTTGCGTGAGCCGTTGTATTAAAGCCTGCATGGAAGTCCAGCTGGCCATTGGTAATACTGGTGAGTTCAGCCTTGATTGCATCGTCATGCACACTTTCTTTATGCCAGTTGCTATAGGCCAGTTTCATGTAGTTACCAATACACTGCGTAAACCCTTCCTTCTTTTCAGTATTATCCTCAGCAATGGCTTTATCAATTACCATTTCCAGATTTTTACCAAAATGTCGGTTGCGGGGATACTTTTTAGGATAAGGTAATCTTTCAGGTCTTGCTTTCAGGGTTTCACGCGTTGGAATGGGGTAAGGTGATTCTACATCTAATCGGAAATCGGAGATGAGAAACAGGTGATCCCATAACTTGTGCCGGAAGTCTTCTACATTGCGGAGGTGGGGGTTGAGCGTTCCCATGAGTTCGATAAGCGCCATTGCATTGGCCTGGCGGTGATCTGGGTCTTGTATGCTCAGGACGTACTCGATCATCTTTTGGATGTTCCGTCCATACTCCTTCATAATCAAATGGTTACGGGTGGTATTGTATTCCATATCACAATTTAAAAAATACTATTATAGTCTTGCTTGAAAGGTAAGTTTGTGCTTTGCGCATTCACAAATGCAAAAGTGCTAAAGGAGAACATTTATCAATTTTGTACCCTGGGCTCTGGCTAAAGCCGGGATGGCTTTTTTCATGTGAAAGCAAACCGTTCTATGCAAACTTATGAAAAATAGTTTAATTGTACGATAGCTGGGAGTTTCGTGAAAACTAGTTTAACTTTTTCTATAGAAGCACCGGGCGCTGCCAATAAAAATGTTAAATATTAGTCAACTTCTATATTACTTCAATATCCGGGCCCTAAATTTGTTTGTTACAACGCATATTCTTTTAAAATTACATTTTATGGGAGCACTGAACAACCAGGTAGCGCTTGTAACAGGCGCAGGATCAGGCATCGGCGAAGCAATTGCACTCGTTTATGCCAGGGAAGGAGCTAAAGTAGTCGTTTCGGACTTAAATGAACAGGGAGGAAATGATGTAGTAGCCACCATCAAAAAGAATGGCGGAGACGCGATTTTCATTAAATCAGATGCAGGCAATGCTGAGCAATGGGACAGTCTGATTAAACAAATCAAATCTCATTATGGCAAACTGGATATCGCCTGTAACAATGCAGGTATTGGTGGCAAACCAGCTCCTGTAGGTGAGTATGACATTGCTGAATGGGAAAAAGTGATTGGAGTGAATCTGAATGGTGTATTTTATGGGATGCGATCGGAGATCCAGGCTATGCTGGAAAATGGCGGCGGTGTGATCGTAAACATTGCTTCTATTCTGGGTGCTGTCGGTTTTGCCCAATCATCTGCTTACGTAGCGGCCAAACATGGTGTAGTGGGCCTTACACAAAATGCAGCCATTGAATATGCACAACAAAATATCCGTGTGAATGCAGTTGGTCCCGCATTTATTCATACCCCCCTTTTAGGAAAGAATATGTCGCAGGAAGCTATTGATCAGCTGGCGGCATTACATCCGATAGGCAGGTTGGGCAAGCCGGAAGAAGTAGCCGAGCTGGTGCTGTTCCTAAGTAGCCCTGCGGCATCATTTGTCACAGGTTCTTATTACCCTGTGGACGGCGGCTATCTCGCCCGATAATATACATGAAAAAAGGCGGCCATGTATTATTTGCCGCCTTTTTTGAAAATGGTGCATTCCTGTTAGAGAATCCCCCTTTTTCTGAATGTTTTATAATTCTTTTCCCCAGTTTTCCAATTCCTCTTCTGTCCACAGTTCAGGGAAGAATACAATGCGCTTATTGCGGGGAGGCAGGTATTTCTGCCAGTTTGTACCACCTGTAGCTGCTATATCTTCCGGCTTGCGGTTCAGATAGCGCACAGCTGACTTATAATGCATCAATGGCCAGCGGACGTTGATATTGGTATCATACTCTTTAAGAAGAGGTATGATTTCCTGTTGATCGGCAGGAGATAACCGGCGATACTGCGCCTGTATATTATTATCCTTGTAGCGGGTGGCCAGTTGCAGGAACTCACTCATGTACTTCAGTTCGAACTGCCTCAGGGTAAGTGTTTTCTTGCCTGTCGACAATTCCGTGGCCCCACTCCGCCAGTAAATCTGATCCAATACTTTTTCCAGTTCAGCTCCCATGAGCCCAGGACGCTGTGGTTGATAGACAAGATTTACCAATTCTGTTGAACAAATTTCTATTTTCCTGAACTGGCCGCTCTGAAAGCCGGAGGCAGGCAACAGGGCCATGCGGAATTGCAGGAACTGATCTTTGTCCATACCATCTACCATGATCTCAAATGAGTTGATCAGGTTACGGAAGTAATTATTAATCCTTTTCAACTGTGTTTTAAACCCTGCTACGGTGAGCTGAGGCGCAAAGCTAATCTGCTCGATAGCCTGAAGAGTAAGTTTGAAATACAGTTCGGTAATCTGATGATAAATAATAAAGATGTTCTCGTCTGGTATGGGGGTTCGTGGATGCTGGAGATTGAGCAACACGTCCAGCTGGATATAATCCCAATATGTCAGGTAGTCGGCATAGAGCAGCCCATCCAGGTAGGAAGACAGGTCCTGGCCCATAGCAGCATACTTCTCTTCAAGACGCTTGATCTTGTCGGCGATTTCTGTTGTAACCATAAAATATGTATATGAGAGTTAGAATTCCCCTCCCCTGCTGTTGATGGCTGACGGGAAGGGGAAAATATCATGGGGTGGCCTATTCCACAACGTTGATAGTTCTATAAAAGCTCTCTTCCAGGGATATCAGTGTTTCGGTGCGTTCGATACCTTTTATCTTCTGTAATTCATCGTGGAGTATACGGCGAAGTTGCGTAATGTCTTTACAGATAATTTCTGCGAACATGCTATAACTACCTGTCGTATAGTTCAGACGTACCATTTCAGGTATCTTACGCAGTTCTTTAGCCACAGTATCATACATGGAGCTTTTTTCAAGGTAAATACCGATGAAGGCAATCACATCGTATCCGATCATTTTTAAATCTACGTGTAATTTTGTACCTTTAACGATACCCAGTTCTTGTAGTTTCTTCATTCTAACGTGGATCGTGCCACCGGAAACGAAAAGCTTCTTCCCGAGGTCAGCGTAGGAGATTTCTGCATTATGCATCATTTCACTGATGATCTGCAAATCGAGTTTGTCAATATTCAAATTGTGGCTCATTTTTACAATTTGTTTTTGAATGCATTAAAATTACATGCAAATATTTGAAAAATATCGAATTTTCAAAAATTTTTCTTAAAAAATTTGCAAGAAAACCGTTATGTCTTTAGATTTGCATCATAATAATCATTCAAAACAATGCAGACGTCAAAAAAACTGAGGTCGAAGTTGCGAAAAAGGAATGAGAAGTTCTTAAAAATTGTGGGGTGATGAAATTTGGCAGACATGCCCTCTTGTCTCGGGGGTGGGGATTCCAGGATAAACACAGCATAATGGGTTGACCACTAATCTTATTTGTGCTGCGGCTAACTGCCCCGTGGAGGTTCGAGTCCTCCCCCTACAGCCTTGGTTTAAAGCTGTTCCGTTCACGCGGGACAGCTTTTTTGTTTTATTACTTCTACGCAGCCCCCCCTTTCTCCCTTAATTATCCTGCCCCAAAATCCCATCATCTTCCACTCAGGAAGAATGCAGTTTCCAAATTCTCTTACTTTTGCACCCAAATGGGACAGAAAAAATTACAACGTTTCGCAGAAATTGAGACATTCCCGAACGTACTGATCTATCCGGAAGGTATGCCGGGCCAATGGCAGTCGTTCTATAAGAATACTAATCCGCTTACCCTGGAGCTTGCCTGTGGTAAGGGAGATTATACGATCGGACTTGCCAGACGCTTCCCGGAAAGGAACTTCCTGGGCGTAGATTTGAAAGGTAATCGTATCTGGAGGGGTGCTAAGACTGCTATTGACGAAAAGATCAATAACGCGGCTTTTCTCCGTACACAGATCGATAAACTCAATAATTATTTCGCCCCGGGAGAAATCAGCGAAATATGGATCACCTTCCCCGATCCATTCCTCCGTCAGTCTAAATCCAAGAAAAGACTGACCCATCCTAAGTTTTTACAATTGTATCAACCACTGCTGGCACCGGGTGGCACCATCAACCTGAAAACGGATTCTCCGGAGCTATATGCCTTCACCCAGGAAGTAATTGAACATAGTGGCTGTACTTTAATAGAAGATATTCCCGATATTTATGCCTTATCGGAAGTACCTGCACTTTTACAGATCAAGACATTTTACGAAAAAATGCACCTGGAAGATGGCAGAACGATCCGTTACCTCAAATTCAGACTGCCGGAACAGCCAATGGACTGGCGATCTATAAAATTACCGTCGGATGCAGCCCCAGCTGAAGGAGGGAATTGATTTTTATTATAATGATGACGGGTACCTGGTACTCACTGCCGCCTTTCTCCTGAAAAGAGGGTATTGCTGTGGTAATGGTTGCAGACACTGTCCATACGACTACGAAAAAGTTCCGGAACCCCGCAGAACCGATCTGCTGGATGCCCGGAAGTTAAATAATAAAGAAAAAGGCTGAGATCGACAGCCTTTTTCTGTTCTTGGCACGGAAAGTGCCCGTTAAGTGTGACAAATCCGTAACCTTAAAAGGTGTACTTTGGCGTCCGCCGGGAAAAATGGTTTTATTACAATGAGAGACGCTGTTGAACATCAACCTACTACTAGTCAACCTACTAGCATGTCAGTACTCAAACTAAAACTGGATCAGGACCAATTAGTGGAAGACTTCTTCGGATCGACCCATTTAATTGGTATCGTGTCTTCTGCACGGGATTATCAGGTGTGCTGGCAGGTAAATCGGGATCTGCACTACGATTTCAGGGTCAACAATTCGCTTGAAATCAACCTGACCAAAAACCAGCGGTCGTTTTACTTCAGTGTGTTCGAATTTGAAGAACCGACCAAATCGGCTGCTCATTATTTCTACAACAATCACTGCCAGGCAGAATTCCTGCTCCCGGAACTGAAAAATGTAGATTATCTCTGGCTCATAAAAGGAGATTATTACCAGTTGCAGGATGTCAAAAAATTAATCGGCCAGTTACGTCATGTAGAGCCGGTACAATTAGTATCTTTATTGGATATTAGAAAGCTCGAAAATAAGATGAACCTCATCTTTTAACCGGAACCAACCGGCTTTCCTCACCGAATCACACTATTGCATGAACAGTTCAATTGTTTCATGGTTAAAATCTTTTTGTTATGTGGCAGGAGAAAAACAATCAATTATACCGTGCCTTTAATTTCAAAGACTTTAAAGAGGCATTTTCATTTATGACAAAAGTGGCACTGATAGCTGAAAAAATGGATCATCACCCCAATTGGAACAATGTCTATAATAAGGTGGAGATTTACCTGAGCACACATGATGCCGGGGATATTGTCACCGACAAAGACCATGCGCTGGCAAAAGCTATTGATGGTTGCCTTTAAATTTTTATACTTATACAGTGATTCGGATCTTTTTCTTATTACTGTTGTTTTGTTACTCCAATACTGCCCAGGGCAATATAACCGCAAAAGACACGCTGGCAGCAGATTTCGATAATCTTCCACCCGGTTTGGACCTGCGGCCCTGGTTGCTGAGCATGGAAGATATGGAGGGACAGGTAACACCACAACAGATACCTAACTTAAATTTCACCCACAATAACACCCTTTTCCACGATTCAAAGAAAAATAATGGTAAAGGGCACGATTGCTGGCTGCGACTATCTGTAAAAAATACCGGTAGTGAAGATTCTGTACTCTCTCTCTTTGCAGGGTGGCATGATCATATGTACTGGTACGTACAGGAAGGTCAGCAGTTACGCCTGCTGGTGCAGACCGGTATGATGCTGGACAGGGACGATATTCGCCGCTGGGAACATTATGCTTTTCCTGTTACCGTGCCTCCGGGGCAAACACGTACTTTTTATTTACATATCAATAATCAGTTCTTTAATGAGAACCCCCTCATGCCTGTATTGTACGACGCCATGCAATACAACAACTTCCGGAATACCATATTAGCCCACTTCCGCAACGAGGCAGCCATGATATTTATGCTGCTGGGTATGCTGCTGGTATGCCTTACCATAGCCATCATTAACTACATTCAACTGCCGGATCGCTCCTATTTATACTTTGCGGCCTATATGCTGGGACTGATCTTATTCTTCGCATTACGACTGGATAGTAAACCCTATCAGCTATCCGTGTTCTATAAATGGCCTATGCTGAAATATTATTGGGATGTACCGGCATTGTTATTCTGCTTTTATCTCATGTACCTCGCCTTCGGAAAATCCTTCCTCAACCTGCAGGAACGTTATCCGCTCATGGAAAGGTCATTCAACATATTCGCCTCCTGCATTGGCGGTATCATCATTATCTGCTTTTACTGTATTGCAAGGGGATTGTATCAGGTGCCAGGCATGATCTACAGTTATGTGTATCTCGCTACTCTCCTCCCGTTGCTGGCAGTATTTGCAGCGCTGGCCAAGCGTTCCCGCCATCATCCACTGGTGCGGTTCTTCCTGTTTGGGTCATTGTGTTTCTATATGGCCAGTTTTGGCTCCTTCCTCATGCTGATAAGGCCTTTGGGCCTGATCAGTGCACTGGGGGAATTATCTGCTCCTTCCCTGCTGATCATCTTAGGTGTATTACTGGAATCTATGTTCTTCCTGGCCGGATTGAGTTACCGCAATAAGCTGGTACATCATGAGAGAACACGTACCCAGGAATTGCTGATCAAACAGCTGAACAAAAACAAAGAACTGCAACATAAGCTGAATGAGCAGCTGGAGGAACTTGTAAAAGAACAGACCACTGAAATTCTTCGCAAGAAACAGGAACTGGAAGAACAACGTAAAATACACCTGGAAACAGAATACAATAAAAAACTGACGGAGATAGAACTAAAAGCAATCCGTGCGCAGATCAATCCACACTTCATATTCAATTGTCTCAATTCTATACAGCTGTTCGTGATGCAGCGCGACTATGAATATGCACAGAAGTATCTGTCCGATTTCTCTTATCTGATCAGGAAAACATTGGATTTCTCAAGACGCAATTTCATATCCTTAGCAGATGAAATTGCATATCTCAATACATATCTCGGCCTGGAAAAAATGCGGTTTGAAAATAAGATGGAATATGAATTGCTGGTAGATCCGCTCATTGCTACCGCGGAACTGGAAATACCCGCAATGTTGCTGCAACCCTATGTAGAAAATGCTGTAAAATATGGGATGACGAATTCCCAGCACCATATCGGACAATTGCAGATACAATTTAACCAGGTCGAGCCGGATATGCTGGAGTGCCTGATTGAAGATAATGGTATCGGCATCAACAGATCTAAATCCATGCGTCAGCTGCCAAAGCATCACCAGTCTTCCGGTATGGAGATCAGCTCTAACCGTGCTGAGTTGCTCAACAAAATGTACAACACTGGAATTTACATAGACATCATTGATAAATCGGAGAAAAATTCTGTGGAAAGTGGTACTATTGTGCGGATACTTATTCCCCAATTGTAAGCCAACTACTACGCTTTAGACTTTTTATGATAAAGGCTGTAATTATAGATGACGAGCGCAATAGCCGGGACATCATTTCGCTGATGCTGGAAAAGTATTGTCCGCAGGTGCAAATTGTAGCTACAGCTTCTGACTGTGCAGATGGTATTGGTACCATCCGGGAATTTCAGCCCGAGTTGGTTTTTCTCGACCTGGAAATGCCTGATGGGACTGGGTTCGATGTACTATTAGGTACACAGGATGTGTCTCCGTTCGAAGCTATATTTGTCACCGCGTTTGAAAAAAAATTTCTACATACCATCCGCTTCAGCGAAGTAGAAATTATTTTAAAACCTATAGACAGGGAAAGCTTAACAACAGCTATTGATATCATCAGTGCAAGGCTGACTGCCGGGAAGAGTAAAGACAGGTATAAAGTGTTGCTGGGAAACTTCAATAACGGACGAAATACAAGTACAGAGCTGGTCTTGCCACAGGCAGAAGGGGATGATAAAACGATTACTTTATCAACTTTAGGATATCTTGAAGCATCAGGCGATAAGACAATATTCTACCTGGATGATCATCATCAGGTACAGTCGAACCGTCCATTCAGGTACTATGCGGATCTATTCAGCACATTGAAATTTTACCAGGTCAATAATCTGCAAATGGTGCAGATGAGTCAGATCGGTCATGTAAGTATGGAAGGAGGAAATGTGGTATTGAGAAATGGCGTAACACTGGAAATAGCCGAGCGACGAAAGAAGGATTTACTGCTGCATTTAAAACAACTTAAATAATCTCCGTCACGAATAAGAACAAGGCCTGTAAAGTTTATAAAAACAGTTATCGTTTTCAATAAAAAGAGCCTGTATCAAAATGATACAGGCTCTTTTTATTGATATTTGAAAGTCCTTTTATCCGTTCATAGAGATCAGGAACTCTTCATTATTTTTAGTCCCCCTCATGTGCTGCAACATGAAGTGCATAGATTCTTCTGTATTCATATCCGCGAGGTGGTTGCGGAGAATGTGAAGGCGTTTCAGATGATCCTTATCGAGGAGCAGATCATCACGGCGGGTAGAGGAAGCTGATACATCGATAGCCGGGAAGATACGTCTGTTCGCAAGCTTACGATCCAGTTGTAATTCCATGTTACCGGTACCTTTGAATTCTTCAAAGATCACCTCATCCATTTTAGAACCAGTATCGATCAGTGCTGTAGCCAGGATGGTGAGTGAACCACCATTTTCAATCTTACGGGCCGCACCGAAGAATTGTTTTGGTTTCTGCATAGCGTTTGCTTCCACACCACCACTCAATACTTTACCGGAAGCAGGAGCTACGGTGTTGTGCGCACGAGCGAGACGGGTGATGGAATCCAGCAGGATCACAACATCGTGTCCGCATTCTACCAAACGTTTTGCTTTCTGAAGCGCGATGGCAGAAACTTTTACGTGTTTTTCAGCTGGTTCGTCAAAGGTAGAAGCGATCACTTCTGCTTTTACGCTACGTTCCATATCGGTTACCTCTTCAGGGCGCTCATCGATAAGCACTACCATCAGGTAAACTTCAGGGTGATTAGTGGCGATTGCGTTAGCTACTTCTTTCAGCAACATGGTTTTACCAACCTTAGGCTGTGCTACGATCAGACCACGCTGACCTTTACCTATAGGGGTAAACATGTCCATGATGCGGGTAGAGTAGTTATTAGAGGTAGTAGTAAGTCTCAGTTTCTCGAAAGGAAACAGTGGTGTCAGGTAATCGAATGGTACGCGGTCACGTACTTCTTCCGGTGATTTACCATTGATCGTTTCTACTTTCAGGAGAGCGAAGTACTTTTCACCTTCTTTCGGAGGTCTAACGGAACCTTTAACGGTATCGCCTGTCTTCAGACCGAATAATTTGATCTGTGAAGGAGACACGTAAATATCATCAGGAGAGCTGAGGTAGTTATAATCGGAAGAGCGAAGGAAACCATAACCATCAGGCATCATTTCCAATACACCTTCACTAACAATAATACCATCAAATTCTATATTGAAAGCAGGTTCTTTCTGCTTGTTGTTGAAACGTTGTTTCTGCGGCACGATCGGTTCTTCCGGCATTACGAAGTCGTCGTCATCCTCTTCTTCCTCCTCATCTTCGTCATCCTCTTCTATTGCTTTCTTTGCAGGAGCAGCAACAGGCGCCTTGGTATTAGTAATGACTTCTTCCTCTTCATCCTCCTCGTCTTCAGTAAACTGAGGGATGATTTCATCGTCGTCGTCATCAAATGTAAGGGAAGGAATACTATCCAGGTCTATATCGAAGTTTTTCTTTTTGGGTTTGGTTTCGGATGCCTTAGGTTCTTCAACTTCTTTAGCTTTATTGAGTGTTCCAGGTTTTCTGCCGCGTTTTGGTTTTTCATCTGATGCAGCTTCTATTACTGGTTCTTCGTGATCGTGTTCGTCTTCTTTCTTTGTTGATTTCCGTTTACGTGTTTTCTTTTCTTCTCCATTGGCCGGGTTACCTTCTGAGGCCATTACTGCCTGCTTGTCGAGAATTTTGTAGATAAGATCCTGTTTGCTCAGTTTTTTGGCGTTTGGCACATCCAGTTTCTCTGCAATGTCAAGCAGCTCAGGAACGAGCATGTCGTTCAGTTGTAAGATGTCGTACATCATCGTGTGTTGTCAAATTTTAGAAGTGTTGCAAGGTGGGTACCACTACATACCAACATACACCAATTACAAAATAATTGTTTTTTGAGTCCAATAAATTTAATCTGGTTATTAAATCTGATAGGGAATGTTGAGTTTAGGACTGTCGATTAGGATGGAAATTTGAACTTAATCAGACAGATTGTAACGCAAGATTAAAACAACTTTCTCTATTATCCAAAAAAAAAGCAGGTTACGAAAAGCCTGTAATCCGGCCCTGAGGCAGCTTGGAGAGCGGTTTCAAGGAGGAAAACACCGGCCCACAGCCTGTCTCCGGATATGGTCCCGCATATTGCCAGCAACATTCCTGCCAAATCCGGGATGACAGTATTTCTCCACATTTAACATTTTATTTGGAAACCGGGATTAGGGGCCAAATTTTCCTTTTAGCCATTAACTGGCTGAAAGTAGTAACCTGGTGTTATGCAGTATGCTTCCTATCACTTAAATTTGCAGTCCTAAAATATAATATATATGAGCCAAAGAACGAAGGTTAAGCAGATACTGCTTGACGAAAAAACAGACTACAACGTAGTGGTAAAAGGTTGGATACGGTCTTTCCGTAACAATCAGTTTATAGCTTTGAACGATGGCTCTACCAATAATAATATCCAGATTGTATTGGATCTGAATTCCGTTTCTGCTGAACTGACCAGGCGTCTGACCACTGGCGCAGCCATCAGCGTGTCGGGTACAGTGATCCCATCTTTGGGCAAAGGCCAGCGCGTAGAGATCAAAGCTGTAGAACTGGAAATACTGGGTGACTGTGATGGTGAAAAATATCCGCTGCAGCTGAAGAACCGCCCGAGCCTGGAATACCTGCGTGAAATCGCACACCTGCGTTTCCGCACCAACACCTTCGGCGCTGTATTCCGCCTGCGTCATGCCCTGGCTTTTGCAGTACACAAATTCTTTAACGAAAAAGGCTTTGTATACCTGCATACCCCCATCATCACTGCTTCTGATGCTGAAGGTGCCGGCGAAATGTTCCGCGTAAGTACCCTGGACCCTAAAAATCCACCACTCACTGAAAACGGTGACATCGATTATAAAGAAGACTTCTTCGGTAAAGCAACCAACCTGACCGTATCCGGCCAGCTGGAAGGTGAACTGGGAGCTATGGCCTTTGGTGATATCTACACCTTCGGTCCTACATTCCGTGCGGAGAATTCCAATACAGCCCGCCACCTCGCTGAGTTCTGGATGATCGAACCAGAAATGGCTTTCTATGATCTCGAAGATAACATGAACCTGGCGGAGGCTTTCATTAAATCTGTAATCGGCTATGCCCTGGAAAATAACAGAGAAGACCTGGAATTCCTGGCTGCCCGCCTCGCTGAGGAAGAAAAACAAAAACCACAGCAGGAAAGAAGTGAAATGGGACTGATCGAAAAACTGGAATTTGTACTGAACAACGAATTCCAACGCCTCACTTACACTGAAGCCATCGATATTCTGAAAAACAGCAAGCCCAATAAATCCAAGAAGTTTAACTACCTGATCGAAGAATGGGGTGCAGACCTGCAGAGTGAACACGAACGTTACCTGGTAGAAAAACATTTCAAGAAACCAGTGATCCTTACAGACTACCCTGCTGCTATCAAAGCTTTCTACATGAAGCAGAACGACGATGGCAAGACCGTAAGAGCAATGGATATTCTCTTCCCCGGTATCGGTGAAATTGTAGGCGGCTCTCAGCGTGAAGAGAACTACGATAAGCTGGTAAGACGTATGGAAGAAATGAAATTACCTGTGGAGGAAATGAGCTGGTATCTCGATACAAGACGCTTTGGTAGCGCACCACACGCAGGTTTCGGTTTAGGTTTCGAAAGACTGGTATTGTTCGTAACTGGTATGGGAAATATCAGGGACGTTATTCCTTTCCCGAGAACCCCTAAGAGTGCAGAGTTTTAATTTTTAATATGCACAATATTTAGAATAGCTCCGGGTAATTTATCCGGGGCTATTTTTTTATGGAATATCGTTACGGCCGCGTCTATATTATAAATCTTTTGTTATGGCTGAAATGAACACTCCATCCAACACTGGCAAACAAAGAGGTGGCCAGCGCGCTAAAAAACTGAGTACACGGGTAGATATGACCCCGATGGTTGACCTGGGATTCCTGCTTATCACGTTCTTTATGTTGACCACTACCCTGCTGCAACCCAAAACCATGGATCTTATCATGCCCCGTGAAGATGGCAAACCACAACCACTGGCCGAAAGCAATGCCATGACAGTACTGCTTGGTGCGCATAATACAGTGAAATATTATGAAGGCATGTACCATCCTGAAGACGTGAAAACCATTACCTATGCCGATATCAGGGAGGCCATCATCAAAAAGAAAGAAAACATCCTGAGAAAAACCGGCGATAATAAACTGATGGTATTAATCAAAGCTGATAACGACGCCAACTACAAAAATATCGTAGACATCATGGACGAAATGCTGATCAACCGCGTCGATCGCTATGCCCTGGTTGATATCACAAACGAAGAAAAAGCATTACTGAAATAGGCATTTTCAATACCTTAGTAATGTAAATCGCATTAACTATGGTAACAACTCACTCCATCCCTGTTGTAGACCTCGCCGCCTTCACAAAAGGCGACGCCGCCAGCAAAGCAGCCTTCGTGCAGCAGCTGGGTAAAGCTTACGAAGAAGTAGGATTTGTAGCAGTGAAGAATCACGGTATTCCCGACAAACTGATTGAAGACCTGTATAAATATGTACAGCAGTTCTTCACGCTGCCAGCTGATGTAAAGCGCAGTTACGAGATTCCCGAACTGGCAGGTCAACGTGGATATACCTCCTTTGGTAAGGAACACGCAAAAGGATTTGATGCACCCGATCTGAAAGAATTTTTCCAGTTTGGACAAACTGTTACAGACGGCGATCCGATTGCCAACGAATATCCAGACAACGTAGCCGTAAAAGAACTACCTGCTTTTACGCCTACCTGCACTGAAGCTTATAAAGCTTTTGAAACATCCGGTATCTCCCTCTTACAGGCTATTGCACTGTACCTGGGCCTGGATGAACATTACTTTGACAAGTTTGTTCACAACGGTAATTCCATCCTGAGAGCGATCCACTATCCTCCCATCAAGGAAGAACCAAAGTCCGCCATCCGTGCAGAACAACACGAGGACATCAATCTGATTACCTTGCTGGTAGGAGCTTCCGCCGACGGCTTACAGATCCTTGATAAGCAGAACAACTGGGTACCGGTCACCTCTCTGCCTGAACAGATCGTGGTGAATGTGGGAGATATGCTGCAAAGACTTACCAACAATAAGCTGAAATCTACTACTCACCGCGTGGTAAATCCTCCCCGCGAACTGTGGGGTACCAGCCGTTATTCAATTCCGTTCTTCCTGCATCCCAAGTCAGAAATGCCACTGAACTGCCTTGAAAGTACAATTGATGCACAACATCCGAGAGCGTATGAACCAATTACTGCCGGCGAATACCTGGATGAACGCCTGAGAGAAATAGGATTGAAAAAGTAACATCATTTTTAAGGAGCCGGCCATGGGTGGCCGGCTTTTTTCATGATAAATATCATGGTAGCCCAACAAAAGCAACCTTTTGTCGCATAAATGTTTGATATCTTCAATATTTTATTGAAATTCGGGCAGCCGTAATTTCCCACATAGTGTTTCTTCGTCATATTCCGTTCCTTCGGGCTGTCTTTTTACACAGTTTAACAGCCTATGGTGGCCCACAAGGTCACCTGGCAATGATGTTGAAGACATTCGTCCACCAAAGACGGGACGTCACAGAACAGGAATTGATGGAATACAATGCCTTCTGTCAACTGCTCCCCGGGGCATCTTCTTCTCAGACACTTACCCTCATTGGCTACAAACGTGGCGGTGTACCGCTTGCAGTCGTTACCTTACTTATATGGATTGCACCCGCCTGCTTCCTGATGGGATCTCTCAGCTTCCTGTTACAATACTTTGATCAGAAAGCCCTGCATACAGATATCTTCAAATACGTGCAACCCATGGCGGTAGGCTTCCTGCTATTTGGTAGCTTACGTGCCTTCAGTATCAGTATCCGGAACCTGGCAACCTTTATCATCATGGTAGTAGCATTGTTTACGGCCATCTACCTGAAGTCTCCATGGACCTTCCCCGCTTTGATTATCCTGGGCGGTATTGTCTCTAACTTTAGTAATAAGCGTATTCCAGATATTCCAGACCAACCTAAAAAGATTCAGTGGACCAATATCTGGTTATTCGCCACACTATTTATACTCGCGGGTGTATTTTCCGAAGTAGCACGTACACATAACTGGATCACCCGTCGTCCATTCAACCTGTTTGAAAACTTCTATCGTTTCGGCAGCCTTGTATTTGGTGGTGGTGATATCCTGATTGCAATGATGCTGGAGCAATATGTAACCCGTGCAAAATCGGCGTTTATGAGCGCAGAGGAGCTGTTAACCGGTGCAGGTATTATGCGTGCTTTGCCGGGTCCAACTTTCTCTATTACTGCTTATGTAGGCGGTATGGTGATGCATAATCTGGGGCCAGGTTACCAGTTACTGGGCTGTATGCTCGCTCCAATAGCTATATTCTTACCTAGTCTGCTACTGGTATTATTCTTCTTCCCTATCTGGACGAACCTGAAAAAATATGTAGTTATCTACCGTGCATTGGAAGGCATCAATGCAGTAGTAGTTGGCATTATGTGGGCAGCCACCTTCATGTTGTTCATGGCTATTACTCCCACATGGTATAATATCCTGATCACCCTGAGTACACTGGCTATACTAACTTTCTCTCGCCTCCCCTCTCCTTTCATTGTATTAGCCTGCCTGCTGTTAGGCTGGTTAGTGTAGATGCTTACGATGCCCGCTTGCCATTTCCCAGACTGGCTTTCAGCTGACTAAACAGATCCGTGCTCTTTGTATGCACGACCTTCATTTTCTTCACACTACGTTTTTTACCGCTGGCTTTTTGTTTGATAATTTTCAGGAGTTCTGCATGATATTCGTCTTTGAACTGGCTGATGTCGAATTCAGTCGTATAACTCTCTACCAGCTTTATAGCCATATCCAGTTCTTTCTTCTGAATTTTTGCCGCTGTACCTGCCGGCAATGCCAGTTCGTCTGCAGAACGAATCTCTTCCTGGAAACGGAGCTGATGCAACAGCAGATAATTTTCGCGTGGGCGAATTACTACAACATGTTCACTGGTGCGCAATACAAACCGGCCAATACCCGCTTTACCTGTCTGCTGAAGCGTTTTCAGCAATAATGCGTAAGCTTTTGCCCCTGATTTTTCAGGTTCAATAAAATAAGGTGTTTCAAAATAAATATCATCAATTTCTGTTTCCTCCACGAAGGATTCAATAGAGATAATCTTAGTTTTCTCAGGACTCGCTGCCTGGAAATCTTCATCCTCCAATATGATGTATTCGTCATTGTACATATATCCCTTTACTATTCTTTCCCACGGTACTTCTTTACCGGTATCTTCATTTACACGATGGAATTTGATATGTGCATGATCCTTCTTATCAAGCATGTCCAGGTCGAGCCTGCTATCCTGAACAGCGCTATATAACTTTACCGGAATATTGACCAGCCCGAAGCCGATCGTTCCTGACCATATCGCTCTCATAGTTATTGATTTTTATACTTTTATTGGCATCCAAAGGATATGCCATGGCACGGCTTTTGGATTTTTCATCTGTAAAAAAACCTTTGTTTATGGAAAAGCCAGGTGAAATGACAACACTTACCAGAGTGTTAGAAAAACTGCACAATAAGGGTCTTGATCATGAGTTGGTAATGAGTGACCACGGCCGGTTGCAGAATAAAGAAAAACAAAAGATCTACAACCCTGATGAGTTGAAGATCATTAAAACCTACCGGTTCGAAGGAGAATCAGATCCGGGCGATATGTCTGTACTGTATCTTATCGAGGACAAGGAAGGAGAAATTGGCTATGTACTGGATGCCTATGGGGCTTATAGCACGCACGAAGAATCAGGTTTCGATGAATTTATCCAGAAGATACCGGTAGAAGACAGAGAAGATCAGTTGATCTTTGCCTAATTAATAACTACTTAAACTTATTGACTGACGGACGATTGTTATTTACGATCGTCCGTCTTTCATAAATTTCAATAGTACTCTCTCATCATTATGCAATCCTCCTTTCGGGGATTTTTCCCGGCCAGATTTCAATGCATCCAGGTAGGGGCCTAACTGACATTGTTCATAAGCTTCCACGAGACGGGGATGAATGTAATACTTTCTACACACGGCCCTGGTATTTCCAAGTTTTCCGGCAACACTGTCGATAATCCCAAGCAGGTTTTGCTTACACTCATGCTGCGATTGGAAAGGGGTCAGATCTGCCAGCAGATTTAAAGCATGCAGGGTACCCGACCAGGTGCGAAAATCTTTGCAGGAGAAGTCCTCTCCTGTCCATATTTTCAGGTATTCGTTGATGTCTCCTGAATCTAAAGATTTGTGCTCCCCTCCCTCATAGTACTGAAATAGCTCCTGCCCGGGAATATCACGTACTTTTTGTAGTAATCTGGCGAGTTGACGATGTTTCAGTGTGATCTGATGCATGACCCCTTTCTTGCCTTTAAATTTAAAGAAGGCGGTACCCCCACTTATTTTCACATGCTGATCACGTAAGGTTGTAAGGCCGTAAGAGCCATATAGTTTTTCATAAGCAACATTACCTACCCGAATCAATGTTTCCTGCATTACACTAAGAGCAATCGCGATTACTTTTTCTTTATCCAGGATTTTCTTTTTCAACGCATTGTCAATATGGCGGCGCAATTGCGGTAGTTTCTCCCCAAAATGTAGCAGGCGGTCGTACTTGGTTTCATTCCGAACTTTTGCCCATGTGGTGTGATATCGGTACTGCCTTCTCCCCATGGCATCGATGCCTGTAGCCTGCAGGTGGCCGTTGGGATAAGGAGAAATCCACACATCCTGCCAGGCGGGTGGTATTACTAATCCCCGGATGCGGTGCAGGGTATCTTCATCCGTAATTTTATCTCCATGCTGATCCTGGTAATAAAAGCCATTTTTTGTTTTCACACGGGAATAACCGGGCGTACCGGATCTTACATATCTCAATTTCACAGCCTTTGCTGTGGCCATAGCTTCTGCGACTAAATCCATAACTTCAGTTTTAACCCTTAAAAAAGGCTCCGTACATTCTGTAATGCAGGAGCCTCTCAGGGTTTTCAATGATTAGTAAGAAAATATACTATTCTGCAGAAGCTTCTTCATTGATAGAAGATTCCGCTATTTGTGTGAGCAGACTATCTGCCTCTTTTTCTTCACCCAGGGTCTGCTCCAATACCGCAGCTACATCATCATTACCCATGACATGTGCGAGTGTACGCAGGCTACCATATGCAGCGATTTCATAGTGTTCTATTTTTTGTGAGCAGATGATGATGCCCGCATCTCTTACAGCGGTATCTTCTTCTGTGTCGTCAACTACTTCCTGTCCTTCTGCGATCAGGCCTTCCATCGCTTCACATTTCTTTGCTCTGGGAGCCTGTCCCAGCATTTCAAATACCTGTTCCAGCCTTTCAACATGACCTTTTGTTTGTTCCTGGTGGTCTAATATAGCATTGGCCAGCTCTTCAGAAGTGGCAGCTTTCGCCATTTTGCCCAACGCCTTTACGAGATTTTTTTCAGCCCAATAAATATCTTTCAGTTCATCATTGAACAATTTCTGGAATTTAGATTCAGGCATAGCATTTTTTGCAGTTGATTTTTTTGCCGCTGTGCCGCTCTTAGTTTGAGTCTTTGTCGTTGCCATAATTTTTGGAGTTTTATGTGTTATGCTTTTGGATTAGGAGGAGTACGATGCGTGTCATGATCAGGCACCTCGTTCGGAACCGGGTTTCTTTCAGGCCCCGTTGGTGATGGCGGAGGTGTAATTTCCGGACCGGGGGCTGGATTTGGGTTCGTTGGAGGCGTCTGTATGGGTTGTTTTTCAGGTACGCCTCCCGGAGGTGGATCACCTGCGAACATTGTATAGTGTAACATGGTGATTAGTTTTTAAAGAAATAAAACAAAGTTCATTCCCAGTGCTGATTTCTGAACGGAAAACAAAAACTAACAACATCCAAAAAGCAATACCACAAATCATTTCAAAGACATATTACCAACGCTGACAGCTATATTATTTTGCACAGCGACCACGGCTGCACATGCTGTTGACAAGTACTTTCACATTGTAGAATTTGTTTCCGCTTCGTAACCCGGAAACTTTTAGTACATTCGAATGCTCTCGAATAAACTACTATGCATATCCCGGTTCAGAAAAAGCTACGCGCAGGATTTTTTATAGCTGCAACTGTAATGATCATTGCATCTGTTTGCTCTTATGTCGTTACTAAGAACCTGCTTGATAATGCTAGATGGATGAACCATACGATTGAAGTATCCAAAAGGCTGGAAGTAATCACCAAGCAGGTAAAAGATGCGGAAGCAGCCATTCGTGGCTTCAGCATCACCAGGGATACTGCTTTCCTGCGTCCGAGTATGCAGGAAAGGAGCATCCGGATTGAAGAAGAATATCTTCATCTGCGACAGGTGACTAAAGCAAGTGCGCAACAACAGCTGCATCTTGATACATTAAAACAGTTGCTGGATAACAAATATAAACAGCTGGCTGCTGGAGAGACCAAATGGCGCTCTTTCAGCAAAGACACGTCTTCTGTACAACAAGGTGAAAAATCGATGGATAAGATAGACCGGAAAGTACAGGATATGATGAAGATAGAAGAAGGTCACCTGCAGGACCAATCAGAAATGCAGCGGTTTTACTCCTGGATATGGGCTCCTATCATCTTTATTTCTTCACTCATCGCCATCTTCATAGGCATCTACTCTTACGTAACACTCACACGGGAATATCGCCTGCAATTACACATCGAATCCCGGTTAAAATCCTACCAGCGCGACCTGCAACAAAACATCAGTCTGCTGAATAAATCCAATGAAGAACTGGAACAATTCGCTTATGTAGCCAGTCATGATCTGCAGGAACCACTTCGCAAGATCTCTACCTTCAGCGACCGCTTACAAATAAAATATGGCGCCCTGCTACCATCTGAAGCCAATGAACTACTGGAACGGATGGGAGGTGCAGTGACCCGCATGCGGGTCCTGATCAATGACCTGCTCCTCTTTTCAAGAGCGGGCCGTATTGCCCCTGAGAACATTGTAAAAGTAGATCTGAATACCCTGCTTCAGCAGGTAAGCAGTGACCTGGAGGAAGGCCTTCAGGAAAAGAAAGGAATGATCCATGCAGAAAATCTGCCTGTAATAGAAGGGAATGCGACCGCCCTGCAACAACTCTTTCAGAATATTCTGACCAATGCTATTAAGTTTGCCAGCCCTGAACGCGATCTGGACATCAGGATCCGCTGCCAGCAGTTGAAAGGTGCCGCCCTGGACATCCCCGTTAAAGAAAATCAACTGGAAGATACCTTCTGCCGCCTCTCTTTCGACGATAATGGTATAGGATTTGAACCGGCCTATGCCGAGCGCATCTTTTTACTTTTTCAACGGCTACATGGCATGAGTGAATACTCAGGGACTGGTATAGGCCTGGCTATCTGTAAAAAAATCACAGACAGCCACCATGGTTATATCAAAGCACATGGAGAACCCGGCAAAGGTGCCAGTTTTATAGTCATATTACCACTTACACAAACCCATCAGGATGAGCAGTATTAAACCTGCCGGAAAAATTAGCATCCTTATTGCAGATGATGATGCAGACGACCGGGAATTGATTAAGGCCGCTTTTGACGAAAACAGCACGCAGTATCAGATTAACTTCGTTGAAAACGGAGAAGAACTGTTGCTTTATCTCAAGCGGAGTGGGCAGTATGCGGATGAAACGCTACACCCACTTCCACACATTATATTGCTGGACCTCAATATGCCTAAAAAAGACGGTCGTGAGGCATTAAAGGAGATAAAGGCTGAATCTTTATTTAAAAGTATCCCTGTTATCATTCTCACTACCTCTCAGGAAGAAAAGGATATTGCTACAAGCTACGAACTCGGTGTAAACAGCTATATTATTAAGCCGGTTACCTACTCAGGACTCGTAGAATTTACCAGTATACTAAGTAAATATTGGTTCGAAATTGCAGAACTGCCAAACGTTTAAAGAATGACTGATCAACCTGTTCACATACTGATGATCGACGATGATGAAGATGACTTTTATCTGGTAAGCCAGCTATTACAGGACATCTCTCCGGGACAGTATGACCTTGACTGGGCGCCTACCTACTCCAAAGCTGTAGAGGAAATAGACCGGAAAAAACACGATATCTACCTCGTAGATTATCGCCTGGGCCCTTATACAGGTATCGACATCCTTCACCATTTCCAGCAGCTGCAATACAAGGCGCCGGTGATAATGCTCACTGGTAAAGGCGATTACAGCATCGATAAGGAAGCGATGCAGGCAGGAGCTTCCGATTACCTGGTGAAAGGGGAAATCAGTGCAGACCTGCTGGAACGCTCCATCCGCTACGCCCTGGATGAAGCCCGCCATCTGCGTACCATCGAAGAAAAAGAAAAGAAATATTTCAGTGTGTTTGAAAAAGCACACGACCTGATCATACTGGCAGACTGTGACAAAAATGTCATTGACGCCAATCCGGCAGCTATCAGAACCCTGCTGTACAGTAAGGAAGAATTCCTGCAACTGAACCTGAAAAAACTGTTCCTGCAGGAAGAACAAAGCCGCCACTTCTTCGATCACATTTGCGGAGAAGATAGCAGCCTTCAAACGGAATATAACTTCGTGACCAAAGAAGGCAAAAAGCTGGATGTAATGGTCAGCGCCGTTATGCTGGACGAAGCTGAACAGATCTTCCTCTGCATCGCACAGGATATTACAGAGCGTAAAAGGGAAGAACTGGAAAAACAACAACAGCAGAAGTTTATTGTTACCGGCCGTATTGCCCGTGTCATAGCCCACGAAGTAAGAAACCCGCTCACTAACATCCTGCTGGCTGTCAGCCAGTTCAAAGGCGAACCGGTAAGTGTGGAAGAAAGCCAGGTATATGTAGATATCATAGAGCGCAACTGTACCCGTATCAATCAGCTCATTACAGAGTTACTCAGTTCTACACGCATGATTGAACTGAACATCCACGCACATGGTGCCAATGAACTGACCGAAAAAGCACTGCTGCTGGCTAAAGACAGGTTACAGCTGAATGAAATAAAAGTAGTCAAGGATTACAGTTACCCGGACATTATGGTACCTGCCGATGAAGAAAAGGTGATCATTGCACTACTCAATATCATCATCAACGCAATTGAAGCCATGACACCGGGCCAGGGTGTGCTTACCATCAACACAGAACGTGTGAAAGATAAAGCCGTGATCACGATCAGCGATAATGGCCCTGGAATACCGGAAGAAACAAAAATGAGGCTATTTGACCCTTTCTTTACAAATAAACCGAAAGGCACCGGTCTTGGATTAACAAGTACACAGAATATTATAATGAACCATAAAGGAACCGTACACGTGGAAAGTGAGATTGACCAGGGAAGTGTGTTTACGGTCGTTTTGCCCGCTAACTAATCAGATAAAAAAGGCCGGAGACTTCATAGTTATCCGGCCTTAATTTTTCTCCTCTGCTTCGATCTTCTCATCTGCATTTTCTATCGCTTCTTCTACTGAGTGCGATTCCTTCATGGACATTCTCTTCTTAGTTTCCTCTGCCAGTTTGCAATAGTATTTATGCAATGTATCCAGTTCTTCCTCCGATAAATCTTCGACTACAATAAGCCGGTTACTGGCCTGTCTGTTCGCCGCAATTAATTCATTTAGCTTTAACTGAAGTGACTTCGAATCTTTATTCTGGGACTTCTGTATCACGAACACCATGAGAAAAGTGATGATCGTAGTACCCGTATTGATGACTAGTTGCCATGTATCGGAATAATGAAACAGTGGTCCTGTTATTCCCCATACTACAATTGCCAGCAGCGCCAGAAAGAAGGCACCTGGCGAACCTGTGATATGACTCACTCTGCTTGAAAATTTCTCAAAAAAGTTTCCATTTCCTTGTTGCGCTTTCATGACTTCATTTTTATAACAAATAAAAAGGCAAATAATATACCTGTTAAAAACAAAAAGGGGCGCTATAAAGCGCCCCACAATAAACTATAAACAAACACTATATTGATCAATAATTTATATTCAGTAACCGTAGCTTGTTGTACAGGGTTTTCCTGTCGATGTTCAACAGCTGTGCGGCTTTGGTTTTATTGTACTTTACCTCTTTGAGTACGTTAATGATCTTATTGTATTCAGCCTGCAGAGCGACTGTTTTCAGATCATTTTCGTTGGTAATCGAGATCAGTTCACCTGACATGTTCACCTGATGATCTTCTTCATAAGATGGTTGTTGGGAGAATGATTCTTTCATTTCCAGTGGCAATGTAGACAGCGTAATGTCTTCATGTTCCGGTGTCAACAGGCAGGCACGGCGAATCACGTTTTTCAGTTCGCGGATATTACCCGGCCAGTTGTAACGGTTGAAACATTCCCATACTTCATGCGTGATCTTACCACAATTCTTTTGCAATTCTCTTTCTACCTGACGCATAAAAGCATCAACGAATAAAGGCAGATCTTCTACTCTTTCACGCAATGGTGGAATGTAGATGGTAAACTCATTGAAGCGATGGAAAAGGTCTTCACGGAAACGCCCTTTCTGTACAGATTCAGACAGCTTCTCGTTGCTCGCTACAATGATGCGTACATCAATCGGAATTTCCTTCAGGTTACCTACACGACGGATTACCTTTTCCTGGATTACACGCAGCAGGGCTACCTGTATATCGTAAGAGAGGTTAGCTACTTCATCGAGGAAAAGTGTACCACCATGGGCCTGTTCGAAGGCACCGATCTTTGTATTGATAGCACCGGTGAAAGCACCTTTCTCATGACCAAACAGCTCACTTGCCGCCAGCTCTTTAGAGAGACTTCCGCAATCCAGCGCTACGAATGGTTGAGAGTGACGTTTACTATGATGGTGAATAAGGTGGGCAACAGATTCTTTACCTGTACCTGTCTCACCAAATATAATGGTACTATAATCGGTAGGTGCTACCAGCTTGATCTGACGAATCAGTTCACGGGCACCGCCACTTTCACCATATACATACTTATTGCTCTTATCCAGCATCTCACCATTTGCTTCATCAGAAGATGCAGCTGCAACGGCAGGTCGCTCACCAACACTACCAGTATTGTAAGTTCTGGCAGGCATGGAAGATTCTCTTTCACGCTCAGCATCCATGTGCGCAAAAGCTTTATGTACAAGGTTGAGGATTTCGTCCGGATACAGGGGCTTAGATAAATAATCATAAGCGCCATTTTTCACCATATCAACTGCAACTCTTACATCGGTATAACCAGTGATAATGATCACGATTGTACGGGGATTGATTTGCAATATGTCCTGTAATAACTGAGCACCATCTGTATCCTTTAAACGATAATCACACAGCACCAGATCAAATGTTTTCTCCTTCATCATTTTCAGCGCAGTAGCACCGCTCATAGTAGTATCTACTTTGAAACCGTGCTTACCCAGAAACTTGCTAAGCAGTGTACAAATATTGATCTCATCGTCTATAATCAGAATATTTCTCATAAAAGTTATATGTGGTGTTAGAACAACAGCTTTTTTAAATTTACTAATTAATACCTTTCATTGCAACGCACTATCTGCTTAACATGTTATGCATCAACTCATCCAGGCTTTTTACATTGAATGGTTTCGCAAGGAAATAACTGGCGCCAGCCTTCAATGCTTTCTGTTTTTCCATTCCATTGTCATATGCACTGATGGTAACGACTGGCAGTGCCGGGCATTTTTTCTTAATAGCCGGCAAGGCTTCCAGGCCAGATCCGTCTGGCAGATGAATGTCCAGGAATAGTAAGTCCGGTTGTTGCTGCTGCAAATATTGCGTTCCCTCCGTGAGTGAATGCACATATTTTACATTATACCCATGTTTAACAAGACTTAACTGTAATAGTTTGCAGATGTCCGGTTCATCGTCAATAATCAGAATAAATGATTTGTTCATCCCCTCGTGCGTATATAATGAGTCGGATGGGGGTCCCACATCCGGTTTAATATGCTGTGCCATGCTTACACTTGTTCCATTAATAAATTGATTATCAAAAAAATAGAAGGATTCTTCTTTCGTTCTCACATTTCAGCGTGTGGCAATACTTCGTATTTCACTTCTTTTCTCTCCGTCTATTAGTTTCAAATATCAATCCATTATGCCTGTGGCAGCTTCTACAAGATTTTATATGCAAAAGTGTAGAATTAATTCCACATTTCCTGCTTCCCCGGGACCACAACTTTCGGGGCAGATGTGTGGAATCATTAGAAAGATCGCATGGTATGGTAATTGAAACTCTATTCCTGAAGCATAACATTTTTTCATTCATAGCTGTTGTTTTAGTTTATTGTCCCGGGTAGTAACCCGGGACAATCTTTTTTATGCGATCGACTATTTTACTTCATTAACATGGCGTTCACAATTTTCTCCTGTCAAGACGCTACATTTGAGTCAGACGACGAAAAGCTAATCAGACAATCCTGCCGAAGAGCAGACTTATCATCATTTTTAAGTACATTTTATTAACAGGTTCCTGAGCGATGCCTGGCTATCAATTTAGCCAGGCTTACGCCACCAGTCTCCTGTGGAAACCATCATTCTTTATTCATTTATTAAACTCCATCATCACATGCGTACGCTTGCTTGTAGTATTACAGTCAACGGAGTCAGCAGGAAAATCAGCCTGCGTAAAAAAGCGAAAGAAAAAAAGTACCTGGTAATAATGAAGGGGGAAGTACTTGAATACACATTCGGAAAGGATAATGCACTGCTACAACTGGCCGGACCCACCATCACCGAAGCCGGTCTCTCGGAACATATTGAATGGATGATCAGGAACTATTTTGGTCCGGAGCCCTCCGCTCAATAGCGTTTAAATAACTTACCGTACTTTTGCCGGGCAATGCAAAACGTATACGAAAATATCCTCTCTGCGCTCCAGATTGATGCGCTGAATGAGATGCAGGAAGCATCTATCAAGGCAAATCAGGAAGCAGACAATGTCATCCTGCTCTCAGACACCGGCTCTGGTAAGACGCTGGGCTTCTTAATACCTGTACTGGAGTCACTGGACCAATCAGCTCCCGGTACCCAGGCCCTCATCGTTGTGCCTTCCAGAGAACTGGCCCTGCAGATCGAAACTGTATGGAAAAATATGCGTACAGGAGTTAAAATCACCTGTTGCTATGGCGGACACAAGAGAGAAACGGAAGAAAACAACCTACTCGAAGCTCCTGCACTTATCGTGGGTACTCCCGGCAGACTCGGAGACCACATTCGCAGGGAAAATATCAAAACCGACACCATCAAAATGCTGGTGCTGGATGAGTTTGACAAATCCCTGGAACTGGGATTTGTAGAAGAACTGGAATTTATTCTCCATTCCCTCCCCGGATTGAAGAAACGTCTGCTCACCTCGGCTACCGACACTGTCGAAATACCAGCATTTGTTAAACTGGAAAACCCGGTAACCCTGGATTTCCTCAGTGGTGAACCTGCTCCTGCCCTCGCTATACAATACGTAGAAAGCCCGGAAAAGGATAAACTGGACACCCTGTTCCAGCTGGTTTGCAAACTAGGCAACCGCTCTACCATCATCTTCTGTAACCACCGCGATGCTGTGGAACGCACTAACTCTTTACTAAAAGATAAAGGACTGGTAAGCGTATTCTATCATGGCGCCATGGAGCAAAATGAAAGAGAGGCAGCACTCGCCAAATTCAGGAATGGTTCATCCAATCACCTCGTAACTACCGATCTGGCAGCCAGAGGCCTGGATATACCTAATATCCGTTACATCATTCACTATCACCTGCCTGCAACAGAGGCTATCTTCACCCATAGAAATGGTCGTACTGCCAGAATGGATGCCAGTGGTACCGCCATCCTGATCATAGGCCCCGATGAACACCTGCCGGATTATATCTCCGAAGAGGTTGATCTGATCGATGTGGAAGGTGATTACGAAACACCGGAAAAGCCCAAATGGACTACCTTCTTCATAGGTGCCGGCAAGAAAGATAAAGTGAATAAAATAGATATTGTAGGCTTCCTGAGCAATAGAGGCGAGCTCAAGAAAGAAGATATCGGTCTGATTGAGGTGAAAGATTTCTACTCTTTCGTAGCTGTACGTAAGAGCAAGGCCAGTCATGTACTGAACCTCATTCAAAATCAAAAGATCAAGAATAAAAAAGTGAAAATAGCAATTGCTAAATAAAGCCTTTTTCCAGCGCCAGAAATGCTTCTGCAGCATTCTGGTGCTGCCATAATATAGAAAATACTGCCTGTGCCACCGGCATATACGCCCCTACCTGCTCATTCATTTCCTTCAGACACTTACTGGCATAATACCCTTCCGCAATCATGTTCAGCTCCAGCTGGGCTGATTTTACACTATACCCCTTCCCTATCATGTTGCCAAAAGTACGGTTACGACTGTGGAGACTATAACAGGTAACCAGCAGATCACCCAGGTAGGCGCTGGCATTGTAGTTATGTTCTGTAACCGGCTCTGTATGCGCCTGACTATAAGTTTCCAGAAACTGCTGCATTTCCCTGAAGCAGTTGGTGATATATACGCTGAGAAAGTTGTCTCCATAATCCAGTCCATGCGCAATACCAGCACCCAATGCATAGATATTCTTCAATACGGCAGCCAGTTGTACCCCTATCACATCCCTGTTCACGATAGTTTGCAGGTAACTGTTGCTGAAAAGATCTGCCATTTGCTGTGCCGCATCTTCTTCCAGGCCCGAAAAAGTCAGGTAAGACAGCTTTTCGTTGGCCACTTCTTCCGCATGGCAGGGACCTGTAATCGTAAAGTATTGCTCCAAAGGAAGACTAAAGATGTCCTCCAGGTATTCGTTAATGAGTTGGTTCGCACCAGGCACCAGTCCTTTGATGGCGTTGATCACCTTTTTCCCCTGCAGGGCATCTGTTGGCAACTGTAAAAGCACTTCTTCCAGGAAGGCAGAAGGCACCGCCAGTACCAGTACATCGCTGGCTGCTACTACGGCCGCCAGGTCATTGCTCAACTGTATCAGACTGGTATCAAAGTATACAGATGTGAGATAATGCTTGTTGTGGTGGCGTTGCTGCATATAACGGATCGTCTCTTCACTTCTGATCCACCAGTTGATCTGTCTGCCATTGTCCGTTAAGATTTTGGCCATGGCTGTAGCCCAGCTACCGCTACCAATAATACCTGCTTTCATCCCTATATCCAATTTCCTGCAAAGTAAAGGAACTTCAATAAAAAAACGCCTTTGCCACAGGCAAAAGCGTTTTTTTGTGATTATTTAGTGAGGTAAATATTCGTTACACCCTGTTTTTCATTGGGTTTATCTCCCGCTACAATAGTGAGCTCCCCTCCTTTGGTAATCTCATCCTGCGTAATCCAGTTCCGATCCAGCACCTGGTCGTTTAGCAGCACCCGTTGTATATACACATTCTTTTCACCGAAATTCTTCACCTGCACATGAAATTTCTTTCCCCCCTTCCACACCCACTCTACTGATTCAAACAATGGTACATTCAGGTAATACACCGGCTCTCCAATACATGCCGGGAAGATCCCTGCAGCTACCAGTACAAACCACGAAGACATTGTACCTGCATCATCATCCATTGTTCTTGCATAAGCTGCAGGCTGATTTTTATAGATCACATCTATTTCTGATCCGATCCCCCTGCTGTTGTCATTGAAGTAATGCTGGATCATGGTATCCACCGCAATCTTGTGTACCAGTGCCTGTGATTTCCATGGTTGTGTAGTCATGTTATACTGGAAAGGCGCCTGTAAGTCTGGTTGATTGGTGTGATTGTAATAATCATGACCAAAGAATTCATCCAGCTGCGCAATGTACTTCTCTTCTCCCCCACACAGTTCAATCAGACCTTTGATATCAAAAGGTACAAACCAGCGATACTGCCAGATAGTACCCTGATAAAGCCCTCTTGCCTGCATCTGGTCTACGTCACGACGGGTCAGGTCCTGAAAATCCTTTGTCCAGTATTGCTTATAATTAGCTGCCTGTTCACGATAAGCAGTGGCCTTTTGCTGGTTCTTCAATGCACGGAAAATGCCTGACATGGCCCACAGGTCATAAGAAGATTCCAGTGCCTTGTCAGGATGTGCAAAATCTAAATTAGCAGCTTCCTTCTCCAGTGAATCAGCAATAGCGGCAAAATCTACTTTATACCCCTTGCGATAAGCATCCAGCAGAACAACTTCCGCATGTTCTGTACGCACAGTGATACTAGGCTCATGCAAGGTAGCCATGTCTTTTTTACCATGTGCATATAAGCCGGCAATAGAAGTGATCATGTCCTGGTATTCGCCTGGAAATGCAACAGACAACAATGGTAACTGTGCACGATAATTATCCCAGACTGCCCAGCCATTATATATCCTGCTCCCTGTCTTTTGCAAAGTCCCATCCGTAGCCACATAGCTGCCATCTGGCTCTGATATTACATAAGGAGACTGGATAGCGCGATAGAATAAAGAATAAAAGAGTTGTTCACGGGCCGGATCTCCTTTTACTTTGATGTGCCCCAACATATCATTCCAATCTTTGTCACTGGCTGCTTTCAGAGCTTCGAAACTGTCCCTGTTAACCGCTGCTTTCGCATAGGATTCGCTAACAGCAGAAAGGGCTACCCGTACGTTGAGCAACGTGGTATTGTTGTCCACACGGGCGATTAACTGGTGATCGCCGATAGCATCCCAGGTTACAGGTTGCGCCGTTTCCAGGTAGTAGTAAATACGGTAAATACCTGCACTACAGGTAGTACGGGATTCGATCCATCCACTCACAGCATTGCCGCTGATCGTATGTTGTTCTGCTACAAAGCGCCCAACGTGCGCAAAACTAAGGTCAATGAATAACCCTTTTTTACCTGCCGGAAACTGATACTGATGTAAGCCGGCATTTTTATAAACGGTAAAGGAGGCGCCGATGCCATTTGCAAAGGCAACCGCATAATTACCAGGTGACGCTTTTTCTGCAGCCTTGATCAGGTCTCCTTTTGCAGGCGCATCTCCCAGAAAAGGTCGCACCAGCAGGTTGCCGCCGCACCCCTGACAGCCCACACCTTCCATACGATTGTGGGTAAAACCCAGGAATTCTTTTGCAAGGTACTCGTACCCCGTGTGGGTAGATGGATAGGTTTCCGGACCTATACTGAGCATGCTAAAAGGATAGGATGCTGCAGGGGACATTTGCCCATGGTCTCCGGATGAGCCAAGGAATACATTCACCTGACTGCTTTGCTGACCCGCCGCCACCAAAGGCAGCAGGCTCAAGATGTATATGATAAGCCTTTTCATACTAAAAGGCCTAAATATATACTAGAACGCCCACATATACCAGTGAGTACTGTATAAGTGGGCGTCGTAACAAAACGTATGTTACTTACTCAGCTACTGCTGCTGTTGCAGTGGCAGCTGCCGCTTTCTTGGTTTTAACAGCTTTTGCAGGTTTGGTTTTTTTCTTGGCGGTTACCGCTTTCTTTTTTGCTTTCGCTACACCTTTACTCAACAGCTTTGCAGCCTTCTTAATTCTGCTCTTGAACTTTGTGTCTCCCAGATCTTTCTTCAAATCGACAAGCAGTAGATCCAGTTTCTTCTCAATATCATGACGGGCATCTTTGCTGGTAGATTTACCAGCCTTGGGTGTTTTGGTACTTGACATAACCTCTTAAATATTTGCTTAATGTGATAACATAAAATTAATGTTAAATTAACATTGGGCAATGTTAAGTTTTTGATGACACCGTCACGTAAAACGAAAATGGGCATATCCACCCAGTTGAATATGCCCCATACTATATTATTCCCACTGCGCTGTTTTTACTATCCTCATCCCGGCAAAATTGCATTGAAACAGTTGTAGGTTTAGTCAATTATGTGTTACAACACCTGTACAAACGTCTAACCAGTATATGTTAATAAAAAACAAAAACGCTTCTGCCCGTGGCAGAAGCGTTTTTTATAATTCGGCTATCAATAGTAACTATTGATTTGTATTAGTGCTTTCGAAAAGATCTTTCTTTGGAACTACTTTCACCTTCTTATCATTTGCCAGGTCTTTCGAAATGGCAGAATAAGGAGCAGATACAACACCGTCTCCTTTTTTAAGGCCGGTTACAATCTCTATATAATCATTATCCTGTACACCGGTAGTGACTCTAACCTGTTTCACAGTTTTGTTAGGCTGCAGCATGAAGACCACTTCCGCGTCATCTTTGGAACTATCCCCTCTTTCTTTAGTAACGGCATTAATAGGAACAGCCAGTACATTACTCTTGCGCTGGGTCTGAATATCTACAGAAGCACTCATGCCCGGGCGGAACGGATAAGGTTTGTTGCCGGTGATCAGGTCTTTGTAACTATCCTGCAGGATGCGAATATGTACAACATAGTTTGTCACCTGATCAGCTGAAGAGGAGGTGGTAGTCGTACTGCTGGCTGCATTTTTACTGGAACTGGCGATCTGGGTCACGATACCTTTGAACTTACGGTTATTATAGGCATCTACTTCTATGATAGCAGTATCATTATATTTTACACGCGGAATATCATTTTCTCCCACATCAACCTGCACTTCCATGGTATTCAGATCAGCAATACGCATAATTTCTGTACCGGTCATTTGTGCAGTACCTACCACACGCTCACCTTTCTTCATAGGCAGGAGTGATACGATACCATTCATGGGTGCAACGATTGTAGTACGGTTCAGGTTAGTATTGGCTTCTGTAAGGCCGGCACGGGCACTCGCCACGGCAAAACGATTACTGTTCACTGATTCAACAGCAGCATTGTAATCTGCCAATGCAGAACGATAAGTACCTTCTGCTGTTTCAAATTCACTGCGGGATACTACTTTCTGAGCGAATAGTTCCTTATTACGCTCATAAGCCAGTTTATTCTGATCCAATTTGGCTTTATAAGCGGCCAGTGCGGCAGCGCTGTTCGCCTGCTGTGCCTGCGCCTGGCTCAGGGCTGCATTCGCCTTGTCTCTCATTGAACCATACACATCGGCATAGATCTTCACCAGCACTTGTCCTTTTCTTACAGAGTCTCCTTCTATAACCGGCAGGTCAACGATTTCACCGGATACGTCAGAACTAACTTTTACTTCTGTTTCCGGATAAATCTTTCCATTCGCAGACACTACCTCTATAATGTCTTTATATCCAGCCTCTTCTATTGCAACCTTAATGCCTTCCGGGTTCATTCGGGCAACAATTCTCCAGGTTATGAGGAGCAGCAGGATAACGAGTGCAATGACCCAGTAAAGTGTCTTTCTTTTTTTCTTCATATGCCGGTGTATTTCAAAAAGGAGCGGGACCAGCCTTGCTACAGTGCTATTTTTTGATCCCTGTAAAACTCCAGAAGCTTCATTTTAAATATATAATCGTATTGCGCGGAAACTTTATTGATCTGCGCATTGAACAATTTGCTTTGTGTAGTAATATAGTCAATCGTATTCATTAAACCCAGATCAAATCGCTTAGTGGCAAAATCATATGCTTTCTGGGAGGCATCAACCCCACGGGACGCGGCGTAATACTTTTGTAAGGCTGATACAGCGTTTGCATGAGCGGTATAGATATCCTGACGTAACTTCTGGTTATCTTTTTCCATGGTCAGCTTTTGTGCTTCAATATTCAGCTTCGCTTTCTGCACATTCGTACGGTAAGTCCAGCCATTCAGGATAGGAATACTGAGTGACATGCCAAAAGACTGCTTAAAGTTGTTACTGACCTGATCTCCAAACGGTATTGTCGTCACTCTCATATTATATTCATAAGACAGGTTCTTTACCTCATAGGTTTGGCTGCCTACATCAACCATTCCCACATGCACAGTATCGACACGTTTTATTGAAACCGGCGTGGCATTCTTCGCACTGTTGGCATAGCCCGTATAAGCCTGTCCTGATGCAGTGAGCGATGGGTACATCTGCGCTTTATAGGCAGCATATGCTCTTTCGTTGGATTTGATCAGCAACTGATCGGCATTTATCAGCGGGTTATTAGATCTGGCGGCACTATATACCATTTCAGGATCTACTTCGTCCAGCCTTGGTAAAGGAATCTCAGCAATGTTGTCAGGTATCTGTGGCACATATGGCTGATCAAAACTGAGGTTCAGCAATGCCTTCATCTGCAGCGTTGACTGGATTACCTGGTTCTGGGCATTTACCAGGTTGACACTATCTGTAGCCAACTGCGCTTCCAGGTCCGCCTGGTTGCTTTCAGGTACTGAACCTGCAATTACCAGCTTCTTGGTATTAGCCAGGTTATCCATTGTCAGTTTTACCTGTACCTCGCTGATATGTACCTGTTCCGTATTCAGAAGTATTTGCAGGAAGGCTGTTGCTATATTAAAAGCAACGTCATTCCTTGCCTTCTCCAGCAACTTATCCTGTGCCTGATAACTATACTTATTGGCGGCTATTGTATTCTGCTGATAAAAAAAGCTAAAGATGTTGGCTCCTGCGGACACCGCACCACTGTATGAGGAAACTGCCGAAGTGACAAAGGAGTTGCTTATCGGGTCAATGTTACGGCCAGATGCATAGCTGCCATTCAGAGAGCCGTTCAGGGTTGGTATCCGGGCCATTTTGCTTTGATGCAGGGTCAGCTCAGCTAACCTTTTCTGCACTACCTGCTGCCTGATATCAATGTTATTTGCCAGGGCATAATCTACGGAACGCTGAAGGCTCCAGGTATCCTGTGCTTTAGTTGCTACAGTGTTAGCAAACAATAAAAAAATTGCCAGGATACATCCCGGGTACTTGGATAATTTCATGACATCCCAAAAATATAATAATTGTAATGATAACATAAACATTTTCTTTATAAAAGCCTGAAAAACGATCCCCTGACGGTACAAAAAACCGGCGTTCAAAGTCTGCTGCAGGCAAAACGGCTATTCTGCTGCTCTAAAGAGACTTTAAACACCGGATTATTAAATTGATTATCTCCTGATTATGCGATTTTCCCGTCGCGGATTTGTATAATTCGCTGACCGTAGGTTGCGTTTAACTCGGAGTGTGTAACCTGTATAATGGTGATCTTGTCTCTTTGGTTCAATTGCCTGAACAGTTCCATAATCTCCTTTGCCTGATCAGAATGTAAGTTACCAGTTGGTTCATCCGCCAGTATCACCCTGGGTTCTGCTACAATGGCGCGGGCTATGCCTACCAGCTGTTGCTGTCCGCCGGAAAGCTGGTTAGGGAACAGGTCCTTCTTTGCAACAATATTAAACCTGTCAAGTACATCTGCTACACGGCTCTTTCTTTCTGCTGATGGTATATTCTTATATAAAAGTGGTGTTTCTATGTTTTCATAAACCGTCAGTTCGTCTATCAGGTGGTAAGCCTGGAACACAAAACCAATGGATCCCCGGTGCAATTGGGTACGCTTCTTTTCATTCATCTTGTGTACCGGCTCTCCTTCAAACAGGTATTCTCCCTGTGAAGGCTCTTCCAGCAGGCCCAGGATATGCAGTAACGTAGATTTTCCTGAACCGGAAGGGCCCATAATGGATACAAACTCTCCTTCAAATATTGTGAGGTCAATATCTTTCAATATTTCATTTTTGCCAAATCCTACGGGATAATATTTTGAAATGTGCTTTAGCTGTATCATTATCTTAAACTGTTTTGATCGATTTTATTGGATTCATGAATGCTGTTCTGATCGTTTGTATACTGATGGTGAAAAATGCTATAATCAGCGCTGCTATTCCTACCAGCGCAAATAGCCACCATTGGATCTCGATACGGTAAGCAAAATGCTGTAGCCAGGTATTCATGATATACCAGGCAACGGGTACTGCTATCAGAATAGCGATCAACACCAACTTCAGAAATCCTCCTGACAGCAGGGCCACGATGCTGCTCACTGAGGCGCCCATTACTTTGCGGATCCCAATCTCCCTGTTACGCTGCCCGATTACCAATACAGCTACTGCGAACAAGCCCATGCAGGAAATGAGAATAGCCAGTATAGCGCTACAAACTATAATGGTTGCAAGCTTTGCCTCTGCTTCATACATCCGGTTCACATTGTCATTCAGGAAGGAGCCTTTAAAGTCTCCCTGTGGTACGACCTCCTTCCACGACCGCTCCACAGCAGCCATGGCCCCAGGCAGGTCAGTGGGTTTTACTTTCACAAATATAGCCGCTGCCTGCAATGAAGGAGTCAGTTTCAGGGTCAATGGTCCTATTCCCTGCCGCAGTGATTTAAAGTTAAAGTCTTTTACGATCCCGATAATCTGCACTTGCTGACCATCAAATTCAAACTGTTGGCCCACAATATCCTTCCCCCCGCCCAGCGATGCCGCCATTTTCTCATTCACAATCACCGTATTGGAATCTGCCCCGAATGATCTCGAAAAATCTCTACCCGCTACCAACCGTAAACCCAGGGTTTGCAGATAATCATAATCTACCGGTACCCATACTGTCTTTGCTTCACGCCCTTTAAAACTAAAGCCAACTTTCCATGTAGATTCTCCCCCTGCCAGCCCTGTACCCAGGTTCATAAATGATGCGGTGCTTGAAACTACATGTGGGTCTCCCTCCAGCTGCTGTTGCATACGGGCTAGTACTTTTGTGGCATCTACATTGCCAGTCACCGGAATGCTGATCACCTGCTCAGTGTCGAAACCCATAGGACGGGTACGGAGATAATTCAATTGTTGCCACAGTACAACAGTTGAACTGATAAGCAACACGGCTACTACAAATTGCACAACGATAAGCGTATTCCTCAGGAAACTACTCTTTCCCAGGCTCATCTTGCCTTTCAGTACTTCAATCAGATTGGTACGGGCAATGAGCCAGGCAGGATAACCTCCGGCCAGCATTGTTACAAAGAAAAAAGCAACGATCATCCAGCAAATCAACTTTACATTTAATAAAATGGAGAAGTCAAGATGATAACTAAATAAACGATTAAAAGTAGGTAATACCAATAAGCCCATTGCAAGACTGGCGATAAAAGCAACAGTACATACAATAAGTGCTTCACACCAGAATTGCATAATGAGCTGTGTACGTACTGCCCCCAGTGCCTTTCGTAATCCAATCTCCCCGGCTCTTGTAAAGGACCGCCCCATACTGAGGTTGATAAAATTGATACTGGCTGTACATACTATCAGCAAGGCCATGATCAATAACATCCAGGGATAAAATGGGTTAATATCTCCACCTGTATTACTTTCTTCTCTAAAGTGCATATCCGACAATGGCAGGGTATGCATTGACAATAATTCGCCATCAGCACCCGGCGTTACACCATTCTGCTTCATGCTGTTCAGCTTATTGGTTCTGTATCGGTGAATGACTGCATTCATTTGCTGCTCCAGCATAGCCGGTGTAGTATGAGGACGCAGCTGGGCAAATACCTGGTAAGACTGGTTATCCCAGGTATCCGGGTCCTCCAGCCCGGCGAGTACATTTTGAAAACTGCATAGTATTTCAAAATCAATACTACTGTTGCGGGGTACGTCTGCCATCACACCCGCAATGGTAAAAGGCTGCAGACGATTATTCATGTGCACCTGCACCAGCTTGCCAATGGGAGATTCACCCTGGAATAACTTGTCCGCAGCCCGTTTGGTAATAAGGAGCTGGCTGGATTTCTGCAATGCATTTTTATCTCCTTCCAGCACGGGGAAACTGAACATTGAAAGGAAGCCGGGATCTACAAAATTAACATGCAGGTCCAATGACCTTTCTTTATAAGATACCGCTTCATAATCCCAGGCAAAACGGCTAACCGCCTGCACTGATGCACATTCCTTTTCAATCACGGGCCCAAATGGTGCAGATTGACTACTGTTATTTTGCACACTTCCGTCAGCCATCCTCTCCGTGGTATAGACCTGAAAAACGCTGTTCTTATTGGTATGAAACTGATCGTAAGACCATTCAAAATAAGCAGCAATACCTAATAGGAAGGCGATACAAAATGCTACTGTCATTCCCGTGATATTAATCAGCGAAAATACTTTCTGGCGCTTCAGGTTGCGCCAACCTATTTTTATATAGTTATAGAACATACCCCGATTTTTATGCTGTTTGAATAGTCCTGGCCGGATTGGCCAACGCCACATTGCGTACACATACCTGCCATTATTCTGTTCTCAATGCTTTAACAGGATTCATGCTGGCAGCCCTGAATGACTGTACGCTCACTGTAGCTACTGCTATCAATACAGCCAGCAGCCCGGCTGCTCCAAACATCCACCATTCTATACTGATACGGTAAGTATAGTGTTGCAACCAGTTGTTCATGATATAAGCTGCTATTGGCGATGCCACCACAATCGCAATCAGGACCGGTTTCAGAAACTCCCTCGACAATAACAGCATGACCTGATGTACACCTGCGCCCATTACCTTGCGAATGCCTATTTCTTTCTTACGTTGTTCCGCAGCAAATACCGACAACCCTAACAATCCCAGACAACTGATAATGATAGCCAGTGATGCGAAGACGTTAATGGTATTGCTGAGAAATCTTTCATTATCATATTTCTTCTGGTAATTATCATCTACAAAAGAGTAGTTGAACGGATAATCAGGATTCATTTCATGATAAACTTTCTCCAGTCTGTCCATCGCATCTTTTACAGGAAGCGATGAGTTGAGTTTAAAGGTCATTGCACCCCGCCAGTCAGGATTGTAAGTAAAGATCATCGGAATTGCCGGTTTATAGGAAGTCTCCCATACAAAATCTCTCACAATACCTGTAATAATACGTCGCTGTCCATTGTAAGTAATCACCTGCCCCAATGGGTCTTGCAGGTGCATCACTTTCAACGCGGTTTCATTTAGCATGATAGACATTGAATCTGCTTTGGACAGGAAATCTCTGCCCTGCACTACAGGAATACTAAACGTGCCTGCAAAATTTTCAGCAGTAGCAATCACACCAAATGACTGTTGGTCTCCTCCCTCCGCTTGTCCCGGCCATTTAAGTCCCCAGCTTGTACTGCCGGCATTCGTAATCTGATTGCTGATTATCGTACCCTCTTCTGCTGCGCCTGCAGCAATCACAGCATTCCGGAAAGCTTCATAACCATCGTACAGCTTCCCTTCCAGTTCCACATCTACCAATCCTTTAGGATCGTATCCCATAGGCTTATGCTGAATATAGTAAAGCTGGCGATAAATAATAATGGTGGTAATGATGAGCACTACGGCAAGGCCAAACTGAAATACCACCAGCGTTTGCCGGGACAGGAAGTTGCCACTGATCTTAATACTTCCCTTCAATACTTTTATAGGTTTGAAAGAAGATAGATACAATGCCGGATAACTACCTGCCAGTAATCCTGTAACCAATAACAAACAAGGCATGCCCAGCCAAAAAATCAATGGTGCATTAAACAATGACAGCGAAGTTTTTGCAAACGTGTTAAATGCAGGCAGCAGGACCCAAACCAATGCTAAAGCCAATACAGTAGAGAGCATTACCAATATGAGCGACTCGCCAAAAAACTGCCAGATCAATGACCTTCTGTTTGCACCAATTGCTTTCCTTACGCCGACTTCACGTGCCCTTCGCTCCGCCTGCGCTGTGCTTAGGTTCATGAAGTTTACACATGCAATGAGTAGTATACCCAGGGCTAATATCAGGAACAGTCGTACTGTTTCTATATTTCCGCCTATGATCTTTCCGTCTTTGATAGTATTATATAGCTTCCAGTCTTTTGCCGCATGCAGCATAAGGGTGGTCGTTGTTGTCGTCTTGCTTTCATTCTGTAATATATTCTTCAATTTGCGCTGCACATCAGCCAGGGATGCATTCGGCTCCAGCAACGCATAAGTCATAATACCAAAGTTACCCCAGGTGCTTTCCCTGATCCAGCTTTCCCTGGCCTCATACAATGACCAGCCACACAGAAAATCGAATTGTATTGAAGAATTAGCCGGCGGATCGTTGACTACTGCACTTACCACTAACGGATCCTGTGCGTCCAGCTTTACAATCTGTCCAACAGGATTGACCCCTCCGAATAATTTACGTGCAGTACCTGCCGTCAGTACAATCTCTCCTTTCTCCTGTAATGGCTTTTTACTGCCATTGATAACAGGGAAACTAAAGATATCCAGGTACTGAGGATCTACATAACCGCCTGTCAGCTTAATACTGTTTTCCCCAGCCTGTAAAAGATGCTTAAAAAAATAACTTGCCCTGGACGTAGTGCTGATCCCAGGTATATTCCGCTCCATAGCAGCCGCCAGTGGAACTGGCGTAGTCCATGCACCCTGATCTTCAGTTACTACCTGGTAGATATCATTGGTATGCTGATGAAACTTATCAAAACTAAACTGGAAAAGGACATAAAGTATAAGCATAAAACTAATGGCCATACCAACTGCCACCCCCCCGATATTAATCGCAGAAAATAACTTATTACGCCATAGGTTGCGTATTGCGATCCTGATGTAGCTCCTAATCATAATAAACGGTTTAAAATTTAAGAAAAGGATGGGCTGGTCAAAACCGGCCCAGGTTTCATTCTTGAACTTGTCATTTTAAAACGTAACGACTTACATATCTTTATTCTGTTCTTAATGATTTTATGGGGTTATTCAATGCTGCTTTCACTGACTGAAAACTAATCGTAAATAATGCAATAATCATAGCCATGAAGCCTGCTATTACAAACATCCACCACTCTACATCAATGCGATAGGCAAAGTCCTGCAACCACTGGTTCATCAGGTACCAGGATACCGGAACAGCGATGAGCAATGCGATCAAAACCAGTTGCATAAAATCCTGTGAAAGCAACCTGGTAATATTTGTGGTAGAAGCACCTAATACCTTTCTAATACCAATCTCCTTGGTACGCTGCCGGGCTATCAGGATGCTCAGTCCAAACAATCCCATACAGGCGATCACGATGGCAAGCATTGAGAAGGTGCCAAATAAAGATGCCAGCCGGTCCTGATTGATATACTGACGCGCCAGATCATCTGCCACAAAGGAATAGGATAAGGGATAATCTGTAACATATTTCTTCCAGACTTTTTCAATATCCGCTACCTGCTTCGTGAGGTCACCGCCTTTTGATAACCGGATGCTCATAACACTAAAACCACCATCTTGCACGATATATATAGCTGGAGATACCGGGTTTGTAAGCGTAGAATAATTGAAGTCCTTTGCTACACCAATGATTTCTCCTTTCCTTTCAGTAAATCCAGGCAACCATTTAATGCGCTGACCAATGGGATCATGCATATTCATGGCTTTCACCATTGCTTCGTTTACGATAAAGGAATTGTTACTATCCGTTGCAAAGCCAGTTGAGAAATCACGCCCTTTCGTCAATTTTATATCCAGTGTTTTCAACAGGTCAAAGTCGCCTATGATCACGCTGGTTACAATTGATTTATCTTCACTGTCGCCTTCTTTTACTACTGGATTTACAGCGCCAACATACCTGCCCATAGCGGTATTGGACATTGTTACCTGTTGAATTCCCTGCTGCCTTAACAACTCTTCTTTTATTACTTTGGCAGCCTTTTTAGCGCTTTCTGAAGAAATGTTTACGGTCACCAGTCTCTCCTTATCAAATCCCAGATATTTATTTTGCCAGTAGCGCAACTGACTATATACCACGATCGTTGCCACAATCAGAATAATAGCAATTGAAAACTGTGCGATCACTAATGTCTTCCTGATCCAAACCCGGGAACCAGCGGTTTTAAATCCGCCTTTTAGCACAGCCACTGGCAGGAAACCGGAAAGGTAGAGTGCAGGATAACTGCCAGACAACAATCCCACGACTATAGACATCGCAAAAAGATATCCGAGGAAGGGAAGATTGCTCCAGGTAAAGAGCTCGAATTCCTTGCCTGTGATTTTATCAAACCATGGCATGAATAATAATGCAAGCAGGATAGCCAGCACAAAGGAAATCGTTGTTAATAACACGGCTTCCGACATAAATTGTATAACCAGCTGCCGGCGCTCGCTCCCCATTACTTTCCGCACCCCTACTTCAATAGCCCTTTCATTGGCCCTGGCTGTGATCAGGTTCATGAAGTTGAAGCAGGCGATCAGGATAATGACGATGGCAATAACGATATAGATATAGAGTAAATAGGCATTGTCCTGCTTGTTTTTATCACCATAGGGGTGCAAATGTATATTGGCTAATGGCTGCAGATCCAAGCCAAAGACTTCGCCCAGCGAACTGGCAATTGCTTTGACATGCCTGTCTGTAAATCCCTGTAGCTGGGTTTCCATCTTATGCAGACTCACACCGTCAGCCAATTGTATGAACGTGGTGTTGTCATTAAAGTTATACCATTGCTCCATTGAACTACCATCTTTTTTAACCAGCTGTTCAAAGGTAGCGTAGGATAAAACGATGTCTTTTCCAATATCGGTATTGAGTGGCAGATCTTTTGCCACAGCAGTTATTCTACAATCAAACTGGTTATCTACCTTCAGTATTTTACCGATAGGATCATTGTTTCCGAAATATTTCTTTGCAATCTTCTCGGTAACAACCATGGTATATGGGTCCTGTAAGGCTGTTGCGGCGTTGCCTTTTACCAACGGGAAATTAAACAGGGTGAAAAAACCGGCATCTGCATAGGCTACAGGATCTACATATTGCTTATCCTGAAAAGTATACAATGCAGTACCCATATTCATGATACGTACGGATGCTTTGATATCGCTTATTTCATTTTTCAGGTAGGGTGCTACCGGCCACTGCGTATTGGAACCATAATTGGTTTCACCCGCCTTTGTAAAGCTATTGGTAACACGATATATGTTGTTACCGTTGGGATGAAAATTATCAAACCCATATTCGTTTCTCACGAATAATACGATCAACATACAACATGCCATACCAATCGCCAGTCCCAGTATGTTAATCACCGTGATGACCTGTTGCCGCCTCAGGTGACGGAGGGCAACTCTGAAATAATGCTTAAGCATGTGTGGTTAAGTTTAAACGTGAAACTGTTCCTTGATGTTCTCAGTGACTACTTTACCATCGAACAGGTTAACTACACGGTGTGCAAACCCTGCATCGTAAGGGCTGTGTGTGACCATGATCATCGTTGTACCGGCATCATTCAGCTCCTGCAACAGCTTCATTACTTCTTCCCCATTGGTAGAATCGAGGTTACCGGTAGGCTCATCGGCCAGGATCATCTTAGGCTTGGCAACTACTGCACGGGCAATTGCCACACGCTGTTGCTGACCACCCGACAACTGTTGCGGAAAGTGGTTGCGGCGATGCATAATATTCATACGCTCCAATACTTCCTCTACCTTCTTTTTACGATCGCTGGCAGGTACTTTCAGGTACAGGAGCGGCAATTCTACATTTTCAAATACAGTCAGTTCATCGATGAGGTTAAAACTCTGGAATACAAATCCGATAGAACCTTTTCTCAACTGTGCACGTTGCCTTTCACTCATCCTGGCTACTTCATGATCCCAGAAGTGATACTCTCCGCCAGAAGGGTTATCCAGCAACCCTAGGATATTCAGTAAAGTTGACTTGCCACAACCTGAAGGCCCCATGATAGCGACAAACTCACCGTCTTTTACTTCCATGTTGATGCCATTGAGCGCCGAAGTTTCTATTTCTTCCGTGGTAAATATTTTTTGCAGATTAACTGTACGTATCATTGCGGTTGTTTTGATTATTAAAATACTAATACTTCTTTATCTCCAAAATTCTCATAGGATGAAGTGATCACCTGTTCACCTTCCTGCAGGCCTTCGAGGATCTCAAAGAACTGCGGGTTTTTCTGGCCCAGGGAAATGTTGCGTTTTACAGCACGTTTACCACTTTTATCGACTACGTACACCCAGTTACCACCTGTGTCAGAAAAGAAACCACCTACCGGCAACAGCAGAGCTGCTGAAGATTTACCTAATTCGAGGCGGATAGGAGAGGATTGTCCTCTGCGTATGCCGTCAGGTGTTTCTTTGTCAAACTTCATATCTATATTAAAGCGGCCGTTCTTTACTTCAGGATATACCTTGATAATAACCAGGTCGTAGTTTTTGTTGTTGAATTCAAAGCTGGCTTTCAGCCCGGGAAACACCCTTGAAATATAATGTTCATCCACCTCAGCTCTCATCTTGAAACCATCCAGGTCATCAATCTGGCCGATGTTCTGGCCGGCCTGGATACTACCTCCCACTTCTGCATCTACCGATGACAATTGACCATCAATAGGCGCCTTCAGTACCAGGTTGTTCAGGTTATCCTTCATCATCTGGAGGTTACGCTGGGTACGGGCAATAGTAGATTCCAGTCTTTCAATCTGGATCCTGGCATTATCTTCCTGGAATTTCTGGCTCTCTATTTCGATCTGCTTTTGCTTGACCAATCTGTCATAATCCAGTTTGTATTTGATATAATCCTGGCGGGCTACAACCTTTTCATCAAAAAGCTGCTTGTTACGATCATACAGGTCTTTGGCCTGATCGATATCATAATCCAGTTTCGAAAGTGTCTGCTGCATAGTGAAACGGTTTTGCTTTAAACTTTGCCGGGTATTTTGCAGCTCATTGATCAGGCGGTATATTTCTGTTTCATGGTTGACAAACTCCATCATCATATTCTGGTTCTCAAGCCGGAGAATACTGTCTCCCTTCTTTACCGTACTTCCACCTTCCAGGTATTTCTGGCTTACATACCCTCCTACGATGGCATCCAGACGAATGGTCTTCAATGGCAATACGACAGCCGTAACAGCGATATACTGATCGAAAGTACCCCGGGTAACTTTAGAAATAGTGATCTTGTCCTTCTCTACATTTAACTTAGAGCGGTGATCAGCAAAGATCAGGTTATAGGCCAGCAACAATATTACTACTGCGCCTCCACTTACCAGGGTAATCCTTTTCTTTGACCAGTATTTCTTTTCTATTTTTCTATCCATAGGTGAATGTGCTAAACTTGCATTCCGAATAAGACAACCGGCATGCCAAAGCCGGGAATCCTTTACCAGCAAAGCATTTCACAGCGCAACCTCCAGCTAAATCGTCCTGTACCGCACACTGCACGTCCAATTCCGGACACTTTCCCTCAATCCGGCACCAGTACTGCCAAAAACCGAAATCTTTTTATAATATTGCCAGTGGCCACATCCGCAGTCGTCTACCCTTATTACTTATTGTCGGGAACATTGTTTGCGGAGTTCTATCAACTTTATATTTATTTAATTGGTTATGACTACGACAACACTGCCTGGTAAAATATTGATAGTAGATGATGATATGGACGTATTGCGTGCAGCACGTCTGCTGTTGAAACGCCATTTTGGTCAGGTAGATTTCGAACGCAATCCGCAAAAGATCCCATACCTGGTATCTAACTTCGAATACGACGTGATCCTGCTGGACATGAATTTCACCCGTGACCTGAGTAGCGGTAAGGAAGGTTTTGAATGGCTGGACAGGATCCTGGACATACAGCCTACAGCGGCTGTAGTGATGTTCACCGCTTATGGAGACGTAGAGATGGCAGTAAGGGCCATCAAGGCAGGGGCAGCCGATTTTGTACTGAAACCCTGGGAAAATGAGAAGCTCCTGGCCACCATGCAGGCTGCTTATAATAAAAAACACCAGCAAAAGGAAAAAGTGGCCCCTCCTGCCCCGGTCACCAACAATAATAATGCGATTATCGGCAATAGTCCGGCAATGATGGCAGTATTAGATACAGCCGCAAGGGTAGCCGGCACAGACGCCAACGTACTCATACTCGGTGAAAATGGTACAGGCAAGGATATGCTGGCCAGGCATATTCACCAGCTCTCCCACCGTACCAACAATCCTTTTGTGAGTGTCGACCTGGGTGCCATCAGCGAAAGCCTTTTTGAAAGTGAATTGTTTGGCCATGTGAAAGGTGCCTTTACCGATGCCCGCGAAGACAGGGTAGGCAGATTTGAGGAAGCCAACAAAGGAACGATCTTCTTAGACGAACTCGGGAACATCTCGCTACCCTTACAGGCTAAGTTGCTCACTGTACTGCAAAACAGGTCTGTCACCAAGGTGGGTAGTAACAAGGCCATTCCCGTAGATGTACGGCTGATCTGTGCCACCAATCGTAATATTCAACAGATGGCAGCACAGTATCTGTTCCGGCAGGATTTACTGTACCGCATTAATACGATTGAAATTCAGCTGCCACCACTCAGAGAAAGGCAGGAAGACATTATCGCCCTTGCCGAACACTTCCTGCAGGTATATAGTACTAAATATAAACGCCCGGTGAGTAGCCTGCATGAATCCCTCATTCAGCAATTATTACAATATGACTGGCCAGGTAATATCCGTGAACTGCAACATGCTATGGAACGGGCTGTTATCCTCTCACAAGGCAAGGTATTGCAGGCGAAAGATGTATTCGTAAAAAACCCCGTACAGGAAACCCAGCTGAATACCGGCTATAACCTGGAAGAGATGGAACGCAATATCATTACCCAGGCCATGAAAAAATGCAATGGCAATATCACAGAAGCCGCCAGGGAACTGGGCCTCAGCAGAGCAGCACTCTACAGAAGACTGGAAAAATATAATATCTAAATGAACCGGTTCAGCGTCAATATATTCCTGCGCATACTCCTGCTTACTGCCAGCACCATTGCCGGTGTAGAGGTATGGAGAATCCTGGGACCTATTCCAGGGCTGGCGATTGTCGCCCTGATCTGCATACAGATCTATGGAATGTATTACTATATGAACAGGATCAACAGGAAGCTGACACTCTTTCTGGAGTCCATCCGCTACGAAGATTTTTCCATCCGGTTCAGTGCCGATAATAAAATGGGCAAAAGCTTTCAGGCACTCAACTACCAGTTCAACGAAGTACTGGAAGCCTTCAGACAAACGAGGGCTGAAAAAGAAGCCAACCTGAAGTATATCGATACCATCGTACAGCATATCAGTATCGGTGTACTGTCTTTCGATGCGGAAGGAAGAATAGAACTGATCAACCCGGCCGCCTTCAAGTTATTGGGGATCTACCGGCTACGCAATATTTCGGAGCTGAAAACAGCACATCCTGATTTACCTGAATTGCTGCTTCAGGTTCACTCCGGCAATAAGATCCTGTATCGCACCCGTAGTGAACAACAACTGTCCATCCAGGCTGCGACCGTTCGCCTGCAGGGCCGGTTGGTCAAACTGATCTCCCTGCAGAACATCCATGCAGAGTTGCAACAAAAAGAGCTGGAAGCCTGGCAAAACCTGACCAAGATCCTTCGCCACGAGATCATGAATTCTGTCACGCCTATCGTTTCTCTCATCAGTACCATGCAGGATATCATAGAGCAGGATATAGCGCCGGACAGCCACCAGCAGGAGGCCATTACAGATCTGATGGAAGCCCTGGAAACGATTAAAAGCCGGAGTAAAGGTATTATGAACTTTGTGAATGCTTACCGGGATTATACCGCCCTGCCCAAACCCCAGTTCACAGATGTCAATATCAAGGAGCTGATCACGGTCGTGAGCAATCTGTTGCAATCAGATCTTAAGCAGGCAGGGATCTATTACCAGTGTGAAGTAGAATCTGCCGGTGCCGAAATTCATGCAGACAGTGCCCAGTTGCAAATGGTGCTCATTAACCTGATTAAAAATGCCATGGATGCACTGGAGCAAACTGCTCATCCTGAAATCAGGCTTACAGCTACCATGACTACGCCCAACCAGGTTTGTATTGCCATTGCTGACAACGGCCCCGGAATAGATGCAGATGCGATCAATAAGATATTCATACCTTTCTATACAACCAAGCGAAAAGGTAGTGGTATAGGACTCAGTCTCTCCCAACAAATCATTCAGCTGCATGGCGGACAATTGAAGGTAGATACCACCAGTAATCATGGTACGACATTTAATGTAATCCTGGCTACCGTGTAAAATCATATTTTTGCCGCATGAAACCGGTTACTTTTACCAGTGTATATTGGGGCTTAATGCCTGTACTGCTTTGGGGTTGTATCATCAATTCCTACTTTTTGATGCAGCTTTCCCTGGTACTGTTGACCATTTTATCGGTGGTATTTTTCATAAAAGGGACCCGCTTCACCCCGACTATCCTTAGAGTGCTGTTAATCATAGGATTAACCATCACGAGTCTACCTTATGTCCACCTTTCTGCTGTCGCTGCTATCCCTTTAGTTCACCTTGTCTATATAGCCTTTTTTCTAAAGATCCGGTATACCAATTATCCGCTGCCTACCTGTAAATGGGCATTTATTTTCCTGACGGAGGCCTTGGGACTGGCGATCTTTTTCTACCTCCTCCCCCGGTTAGAAGCATATGGTATGGTGTGGCAGGTGGTGCTTTGTATGTTTACTGCCTCTATAGCGCTTCAATCGGTCATGCATGCCTTTCGGCTCAGGGAACAGCCCCATGGCTGGTATTGCCTGGCTGGCATCACATTCCTGATAGCCGGTGGTGCACTGGCGTTAGCCCATCCTTCGCTAAGCGTGTTTTGCTACGCCCTGGCCAATTACGGCCTCGTCTATGGTGCTACCCGCTATATCTGGCAAAAGCAGGGCACCCCCTTACAGGTAAGTTGATTGCCAATCACCGGCGAGGCTCCGGTTCCCTGCAGGTATTTCAGCGAACCTCACAGGTCATACAATTCCCGGGATCAATCTATCTGCAACACGCCTGCTGATGCAATCAGGTAACAATCCGGTAATATACCGTACATTTGATTCGCTAGACGAGTTATTATGCAACAGACAGACTTTTTAGTGATCGGTTCCGGCATCGCAGGATTAACCTATGCGCTCAAAGTGGCAGGTGCCTGTCCAGATAAAAAGATCACCATCATCACTAAGACCCAGGAAGACGAAACGAATACAAAGTATGCCCAGGGTGGCGTAGCCGTAGTGAATGACCTTGAGAATGACAGTTTTGCCAAGCACATTGAGGATACGCTGATTGCCGGAGATGGCCTATGCAACAAAAAGATAGTGGAGATCGTAGTGAAGGAAGGGCCGGAGCGGGTGAACGAAATCATAGAATGGGGGGCTAACTTTGACAAGAATCCGGGTGGTGAATTTTCCCTTGGTAAAGAAGGGGGCCACTCAGAGTTCAGGGTGATCCACTACAAGGACATTACCGGTTATGAAATAGAAAGAGCCTTGCTGGCAGCTGTGCGACAGCACCCAAATATCGAACTGGTCACCCACTGCTTTGTGATAGATCTCATTACCCAGCATCACCTCGGTTACCTGGTGACTAAATCCACACCTGACATAGAATGTTACGGGGTATACGTACTGAATCTCCTTACCAATAAGATAGAAAAGATCCTGAGCCGCATTACGCTCCTGGCCACCGGTGGCAACGGGCAGGTGTATCGCAGCACCACCAATCCATCTATAGCCTCCGGCGATGGTGTGGCGATGGTATACCGCGCAAAAGGCAGAATAGAGAACATGGAGTTCATCCAGTTCCACCCCACCGCCCTCTATCAGCCAGGTGTGAACAATGCCTTCCTGATTACAGAAGCAGTGCGCGGTGATGGAGGTATCCTGCGCAATATTCACGGCGAAGACTTTATGCATAAATATGATCCACGTCTCTCCCTTGCTCCACGCGATATCGTAGCCAGAGCTATAGACAGTGAGATGAAGATCACCGGTACAGAACATGTCTATCTCGATTGCCGCCATATGGATATGGAGAAGTTCATTCACCACTTCCCGAATATCTATGAAAAATGCCTGGCCTCCGGTATCGATGTGAAGAAAGATATGATACCAGTAGCACCTGCTGCCCACTATAGCTGCGGAGGCATCAAGGTCAATGAACACGGTTGTACCAGTATTCAGAACCTGTATGCATGCGGTGAATGTTCCAGCACCGGACTACACGGTGCTAACCGCCTTGCTTCGAACTCACTGCTGGAAGCCATGGTATTTGCACACCGTTGCTACCTGACAGCTGTAGACAGGATCAATTCAATCGCATTCAAAGAAAATGTACCTGACTGGAACGCAGCAGGCACCACCGCTCCAAAAGAAATGATCCTCATCACCCAGAGTCTGAAAGAACTGAAGCAGATCATGAGTGACTACCTGGGTATCGTGCGTACCAATGAGCGTATACAAAGAGCGATACGCCGGCTGGATATACTGCATGAGGAAACAGAAAGCTTATACGAGAAAACCGAGGTATCTCCCCAGTTGTGTGAGTTACGTAACCTGATCACAGTAGGTTATCTGATCGTAAAAAGCGCTTCCTTCCGTAAAGAAAGCAGGGGACTTCATTTCAATACCGACTATCCAAATAAGAGCGCGCTGGTACAAAACATTGTGTTATAGAATTTGTTGCTAAGAAGAGATGTACTATTTAATACTGGCACTAACATACGCCATTTCAATATTGCCATTGTGGCTGTTATACCTCATCAGCGATGGGTTATACTTCATTATTTACTACCTGGTAGGCTACCGGAAAAAGATTGTATTTGATAATCTCCGGCAATCTTTCCCTGAAAAATCCCCGGCAGAGATTACAAAACTGGCAAGAAGTTACTACCGCAATCTGACGGATATGACTGTGGAGACAGTCAAACTATTGACCATGAGCAAAAAGTCGCTGGGAAAACGCTTTAAATGCGATTTGACAGTATTGCATGACCTCTATGCACAGGGAAAAAGTTGTCAGCTGCATTTAGGCCATAATTTCAACTGGGAATGGGCCAATGTATTTTGCATGCAAAGGGTAGGTTTTCCTTTTCTGGTGGTGTACATGCCGCTTACCAACAAGCCGGCGGATCGTTTTTTTCGGCACTTTCGCGAGCAATCAGGAACAGTGCTGATTCCGGCAAATGACATCAAGGAGGCAATGGCCCCCTGGCAGCATAAACAGCACCTCATAGCCCTGGTAGCAGACCAGAATCCCGGCAACCCACGGCGCAGCTATTGGTTTCCATTTTTGAACCGAATGACAGCATTCTACAAAGGCCCGGAGATGACAGCGAGAAGAAATGATACGCCCGTCGTATTTGTAGACATCAGAAAAGTGAAAAGAGGCTACTATCATGCTACCCTGAAACTGGCATTCGACCATCCGCAACAGGAACCGGAAGGTAAAGTGACAGAAACTTTTGTACGGTACCTGGAGAAAAATATCCTGGAACAACCTGACGTGTGGGTATGGAGCCACAGAAGGTGGAAACATCGCTATAACGAGCAATAAAAACAATAGGAAGATAAAAGGGAAGCGGTCTCTCATTCATGAGTGAGAGACCGCTTCCCTTTTTATATGGTAGCAATAGGACCACTACTACATCGAATGAGTACTAATACATCACCAAAAGGGCACTTCAATATCCAATTGATATTGAAGTGCCCTTTTGGTGTACTTATGGTGACGTTATAGCAACGTTATAACACTGTAGTCACGTGCATAAAAACGAGAGCGCCCCTGGCCGGAGCGCTCTCGTTTTAGCTATTTATTTATTGTTGTCCGCTTTGATGAACGCCGGAATCGTCCGGCATTGGTGGTGGCGGTGGTATAACTGGTTCCACCATAATGTTGTTATTGACCGCCTTCACACCGTTTACATGTTTCACGGCATCTTCTGCTGCTACCTTTGCACTGTCATTGGGGACTTCTCCGTTCAGGTCAACTACGCCATCTTTTACTTCGGCTGAAACACCGGGTGAATTATTCAGTTTATCAATTACGGCCAGCCTGACGGTATCATCTCCGGGCTGGCATGAATACAGGCTGGTAACCGCCAGCATGCTGGCGGCCATCAATAAAGGTTTACGATTCATGGTTAAATTTTTTAATTACTAAAATGCATTATCCATTGTCGGCAAAGCCGGGATAAAGGGTCATTCCACCATCAATAAACAAGGTCGTACCTGTCATATAATCGCTCTCATCACTTGCCAGCCACACGGCCGCTTTAGCGATATCCTCAGGGGCTCCTATTCTGCCGTAAGGGATGAGTTCCAATAATTTCTGTTCATCTTCCGGGGTATCCCATGCATCTTTATTGATGCGTGTTTTGATCGCGCCGGGGGCCAGGCTGTTCACTCTTATCTTATAGGGAGCCAATTCCTGTGCCATAGATTGCATGAGTAACTTCACGCCGCCCTTGCTCGCTGCATAATTTACATGGCCGGCCCAGGGTATAACTTCGTGCACACTACTCATACAAATGATTTTTCCGGCAGCTTTGGAGCGGGATGCCTGTACACCTCTTCTTTTAAATTCCTTTGCGGCTTCGCGTGCACAAAGGAATTGTCCTGTCAGGTTTGTACCGATCACGGCATTCCACTGATCCAGGGTCATTTCCAGGAAGGGGGCATCCTCCTGAATACCTGCATTGGGAACCACAATATCAAGCGTACCGTAGCGGGATAAGATGGCTGAAAACATGGTCAGCACTTCCTCTTCCTTACTGATGTCACATTGATGTACGAAACCATCCCCTCCGGCAGATTTAATCTGATCCAGGATTTTCTCAGCATCTGCCTTGCTTTTGTCACTATGAAAGTTAATGATCACTGAGGCACCGGCTTCAGCCATAGCCACTGCAATGGCAGCCCCGATCCCTGTACTGCTGCCGGTGACCAGTGCCACCTGTCCTTGTAATTGTTTGCCCATAGGAAGTACTGTTTTTTTGCATATTGTTGGTCAAAAAGCATACCTCCCGTGTATAAAAAAAAGGACCATGTGGGTAGCATGGTCCTTTTTTAATTATCTGGCAATAAATGTATTAATTCAACACGTTCGTTTCTTTCACAACTTCCAGTCCATTTGTACCCTTCATGTTGTTATACCCACCTTCTACATTGCGCAGGTTGTGAATACCTTCTCTCTTGAGCAGAGAGCAGGCAATAATGCTTCTATAGCCACCCTGACAGTGTACATACAGGTTATGATTTTCATCGAAATCACCCAGGTTACCGGGATCAGTCATATCGCTGAGGGTCAGGTTGATCGCATCCTTGATGTGACCATCGGCAAACTCGGCAGGTTTACGAACATCCACAATTACCAGGTTAGGATCATGTGGAATGTCCATCGCCAGTTCATCAGGTTCCACGTTAATGATCATGTCGTGCTTTTCGCCGGCGGCAATCCATGCTTCGTAGCCACCCTGCAGGTACCCTACTACATGATCGAAGCCGACACGGGCCAGACGAATGATTGTCTCTTCTTCCTGGCCAGGAGTCGTTACCAATACGATGTCCTGTTCAAAGTTAAGCAGGCTGCCTGCCCATTCTGCAAACCTGCCTTCCAGACCGATGCTGAGGGAACCTGGTACAAATCCGTTTGCAAATTCAGTAGCAGGGCGGGTATCCAGGATGCCAACACCTTCTTTCACTTTCGCCTTAAAAGCGGCTACGCTCAGTGGCTGATTTGCCTTTCCCATCACTTCCTGCAGCGCATCGTAACCTTCTTTGTTAATGCGTGCATTGATCGGGAAATAAGACGGAGGAGTAGCAAGACCATCAGTTACTTCTGCAATAAAAGAGGCTTTATCATTGGCCAGGAGTGCATAGTTGTTCGCTTTTTCCTCGGCCAGGGTACTGAAGGTATTCGGCCCCAGGTTCTTGCCGCAGGAAGAACCCGGCCCATGAGCAGGATAAACGGTTACGTTGTCAGGCAGGGTTTTAATCTTATTATTCAGTGATTCGTATAGCAGACCCGCCAGTTCTTCTTTGGTCAGATTACCACTGAAGAGGTCAGGACGACCTACATCGCCGACGAAGAGGGTATCACCTGTAAACAGGCTGGCAGGTTGGTTATTTTCATCCAGCAGCAGGTAACAGGTAGATTCCAGTGTATGACCGGGAGTGTGGATCACCTGCAGGCGCAGTTTTCCGATATTGAACACCTCTCCATCTTTGGCTTTGTAAATAGGGAAGCTTGTTACAGCTTCAGGCCCATATACAATGGGTGCCTGTGTAGCTGCTGCCAGCTCCAGGTGACCTGATACGAAATCAGCATGGAAGTGAGTTTCGAAGATATACTTTATGGTAGCATTACGTTCTTTAGCGAGGTCGAGGTATGCATCTATATCCCGCAGGGGATCTATCACAACGGCTTCACCTTCCGACTCAATAAAGTAGGCAGCTTCCGATAAGCAATTAGTATACAGTTGCTTTACAAACATTTGGTCTTTGATTTCCTGCAAATTTACGGATAATAAAGCAGGAAGTACCAGGGGTATGAGGAGAGAACATATTAGGAATGCTAAACAGATATGTATAGCAAAAAAACATCAACCCGTTATGAATCATAACCGGAATGATGTTGAAAGTTTTTTTACAATGCTACTGAGCCATCACTACAAATAAGTGCTTCTCCAACAAAAATTTGAGCCTAACTAAAAGTTCTCAGCATAATTCACTCTTAGTTAGGCCCCAATATTTTTTGTACTCAGCTGAGCAATAACCAAAACCATAATTAGCCTACCAGCTCTTCTACGAATTTGGCAACTTCTGCTATACGAGCCTTGTTAATCGTATAGTGAATGAATTTACCATCTCTCTCGGTAATCACAATGCCGGCACGACGAAGAATAGCCAGATGCTGTGAAGCTACTGACTGCTCCAAACGCAGCTTAACGTAGATTTCAGTCACTGTCATTTTTTTGTGATCTTCCAGCAGCTTAATCATTTGCTGGCGCAGCTTATGATTGATTGCACGCAATACCATAGCTGCCTTCTTAACGGCAATGTAATCCAATTTAATTTGGTCTTTTTCATTGGTACCTCTAGAAATAATAAGAGTATTAGAAGAGGTCGTTAATAATGTTTTTTCCATCGCATAATAGTTTTAAAAAATGATGAAATGAAAGGGATCAACGGACAGTAAACCCATAACTTGTTAGAAAACAATAACCGGGTATCGATTTATACAAAAATATAATATTAGTCGTAATAAAAAAAACTTCTATACCTTATTTTTTAATATATAGAAGGCGTTTACTTGCCAATTAAACGTAATTTGACAATTTCATGACACTATTTTGAATAAATGTGAAGATTACGCTTCTTTTTAAGGTTAAAAAGATGGCTTTAGGGGGCTAAACAAGCAGGTTATGACAGTATGAGTACTTACTTCTTCATTGTTGTGTGGAAGGGTTTAAGGTAGAACGGACTGAAATATGCTACGTCTTCAAATGTGCCGTTCCGGAATGCTTTTTCTGCCAATTGTACCATATGTTCTGCATTCATTGTATATGGCAAAAATGTAGCATGCGGGTTTTCGCCCAGTAACGGCTGCCATTTTTCACTACCATTTCCAAAGAAAAAGACGCGTTTATCTGCCAGTTGATCAGCATAGGATGCAGGACTTAAAATCAATGCCTGCGGGGGTAATATTTCATCCAGCTGTGCTGTGTATACAGCGGTATACACTTCCATTCTTCTTGCATCCAGCATGGGGGCATATAAGGAGTCCTCATCGTTGGTTTGAGAAAACATTCCCTGAGTCATTTGTTGAAGTGTGGAAACGGCTATTAACGGTTTTTCCCAGGCATAACATAATCCTTTGGCGGTGGCCACTCCTATCCTTAATCCGGTGTAGGATCCAGGCCCTGCACTTACAGCAATGGCATCCAGCTGTGCGGGTGTTACCTGATGCTCCTGCATTAACTGCTGAATAAACAGTGTCATGGTCGCAGCATGATCCTGCTGTTGATCATTGACAAGGGTCTGTACTACCTGTCCATCCCTGGAGAGACATACAGATCCTATATTCGTAGCCGTATCGATATTGAGTATTAATGCCATTATCTAATTATTAGTAGCTTCTTTTTTCAATAATTCACTGATCATATACCGTGGATTGCCGGTAGCTGTGTGAACTGCTGCCAGTACTTCATATACCTGTCTGATCCCGATTTTTTTACTCCATTCAAAAGGTCCCATGGGATAGTTGGTACCTAGTTTCATCGCGACGTCAATATCTTCCCTGGAAGCTGTATTGGTTTCAGCTGCCATATAGGCTTCATTGATGATCATACATACTACCCTGGGAGTGACCATGCCCACGGCATCCTGCACCAGTTCATACGCCCATCCCAGTTGCTGCATGATAGCAGTTAACACAGGTTGCTGTGCATCTTCCAGCAGGGAGATTTCCGTTACCGGCATTTCAATGAACCCGGGTAAAAAGTTGCAACCAATAAGGGTACAACCATATTTAGAATTCACTGCCTGCAGTGAGGTTTTTACTACCCCTGCCAGCACGGGAATAGTCGGAAATTGTGCGTAAACAGCTGCATTGTCAGGGTGTTCATCGAACTCCAGATCGATGACGAGGTCTTTGCCCTGCATCACCTCCGGCCCTTTCAGGTCATCAGCCTGCTCTACCGTATGTGTAGCCAGGCTTCCTTTGCGCTGTAACGCTATAAAATTTTGCTCATCTCCGATAATCAGGATAGTCATGGGCTAAATTTTCGCAAACCTATTAATTAATAACTAATTATTTTTACACTATGGAAAAACAGATCATCAATACGCCGAACGCGCCTGCTCCTATAGGCCCATATAACCAGGCAATACTGACAGGCAATATGCTGTTTGCATCTGGACAGATTGCGATCAATCCAGCGACCAATCAGCTGGTAACTGAAGACATCGTTGCAGAAACCCACCAGGTGATGCAGAATGTAAAGGCAATTCTGAACGCTGCTGGTATGGAATTCAGCGATGTACTGAAGAGCACCATCTTCATCACCGATATGAATGATTTCGGTAAAATTAACGAAGCTTATGGTAGTTATTTCAGCGGTTATGCTCCTGCCCGTGAAACTGTGCAGGTAGCTGCTTTGCCAAAGAATGTACATGTGGAGATCTCTGTGATCGCCAGTAAGTAATATGTAAGCCAAAGGCTGACTTTATAAGTCAGCCTTTGTGCCAAATAAGGTGGTGGCCAGTTTTGCATCATGGCCATATACATCATCTCTGAAATTGAGTCTGCCCTCACTATCCACAAATGCAGTGAAATAGCCAATATACACCGGTACTCTTTGTTTCAGCGTTACGAATTTCTCTTTACTTCCATTCATTGCTTCTACAATCTTTGATTTATTCCAGCTGGAATCATTTCGGAGCAACCATTCTGCCAGATGCTGCGGTTCAGCAACCCGGATACAGCCATGGCTGAAAGTACGTTTGTTTTCGCCAAATAATCCCTTTGATGGTGTATCGTGCAGGTATATATTGTATTCATTCGGAAAGAGGAACTTCACTTTACCCAATGCATTGGAGCCGCCTGGCAACTGACGAATGATATATGGGAAATTGGAGATGGAAGCTTTGCTCCAGTTGATAGATCCGGCGCTTACAGGCTGACCGTTGCCTGTTACCACCTCCATATGATTGCGGGCCAGATAACCGCTGTTACGGCGCATAGCAGGTAGCACTTCGTTCTTTAAAATGCCGGGAGGTACATTCCAGTATGGAGCGAATACTACATATTTCACTTCATTGCTGAAGATAACCGTGTTTGCCCCCGGTTTTCCTACTACAACGTTACAGCTCCAATCTACTTTACTGCTGTCATATACATACAGTTTAAAGGCCGGAATATTTACCAGCAGATAGGTGGATGGCGGAGAAGCCGGTACCCAGCGAAGGCGCTCCATGTTAATAAGTATCTGTGTAATACGCTGCTTGGGTGTCACATTCAAAGCACGCAATAAAGGTGCCTGAATGGTACCATCAATTTTCAGCCCTGTTCGATCCTGGAAGTTGCGGATGGCGGTATCGAGTGCTGCTGTAAATACGGCAGAGGTATCAGCAGCCGTCAGGTCGCCTAACAGGTACAGGCGATGTTTTACACCGGCAATAACGGGCGCTGTTGCACCTTGCTTATATAATTTTTCCGTAGCCCGGAGAGAGTCCCATGGTTCTTTTTCCAGGGAGGCCAGTTGTTTCAGTTTATTCCGCAGCAGTTTGTACTGGATGTTCACGGGTTCTTCGAACGCGTTGGCAGGACGGGTGATCATAGAGTCCAGCAGGCCTTGCAGATCAATCTGTTTGCGTGGAATGAACCATTCAAGATCTTTGGCTGTATCGGAGGTAAGGCCGCCCCATACTTTATTGCCGTATGCAAAAAATTGGGCAGTGAGCGACAGTTCGATCTGGGAAACAGCTTTATCTCCGGGCTTCAGTTTACCTCCCTCCATCATAAGGGTATCGTAAACATCGCGCAGTGGACGACTGATAATGCTACTATCGTTCAGTCCAAAGTCAGCATCAGATTTCATGAGGTTGATGAAGTTCCCTGCCTGTTCGGTGAGTTGTCCATCGTTACCGATCCAGGCAAAGTGAAAGTTCCGTTGTCTGTAAAAGTTACGGATATATGAAGCATTGCTGGAATCGTGTTGTAAAAATGAATTCACAGCGTTGCTATCGAGGGTGAGATCAATATAGTCCTTCTGGGTATAATGACTGGTATCTCTTGCCCGCTGGCGTTTACGTTTACCTTCGTGATTACACGATGCGAAGACAACTGCCAATGCAAGCAGCAACAGGGGAACATTGCGCATGATCATGATTTAAAGTGGTGTGATATAAAAGTAAAGGAAAAAGTTGATACCGATATAAAAGCAAAATGCTTAATGCGGTGTAGGCATTAAGCATTTTGCAATATTGTTTGGAAATTAGTTTTAGAGTTTTATTTCTTCATCATTGGCATCAAAAAAGCGGTATTCTGTCAGGTGGTAGTTAGAGTCTGCTTTTATTTTGATCCATTTTTTATAGCCGAAATACCATTTCCATTGACGAGAGGTAAGGAATCCTTGTGTAAGGAAAGCTTTGAAGATGGGGTGCACATGAATGGAGAGTCCTTTGTGCTGATGGTTAATCAGGTATTGCAGGTTCTTTTCAATGTCATCTATGATTAGTACGGAGGCGCCGATTTTGCCGGTACCATGGCAGGTAGGGCAATCTTCAGCCACAGAAATTGTGACTTCAGGTTTCACCCTTTGACGGGTGATCTGCATGAGTCCGAATTTGGAGATAGGCAGGATGGTGTGTTTAGCTCTATCCTGGGCCATGAATTTCTCCATTGCTTCGTATACTACCTTTTTGTTTTCAGGCAGCTTCATATCGATGAAGTCAATGATGATAATTCCTCCAAGGTCGCGCAGGCGCAGTTGCCGGGCAATTTCTGCAGCGGCTTCCAGGTTGGATGCCAGTGCGTTTTGTTCCTGGTTATTACTGGAGCTTTTGTATCCGCTGTTCACGTCGATGACGTGGAGGGCTTCTGTCGCTTCAATAATGAGGTATACACCACTATCCAGGTTAACGGTTTTGCCGAACGATGCTTTTACCTGACGGGTAATGCCGTAGTGATCAAAGATGGGTGCGCCATTATGATAATAGGTAACGATATCCTGTTTCTCGGGGGCAATCTTTTGGATATACGCCCGGGTATCAGTGTACATATTTTTATCGTTAATGACGATCCGGTTGAAACTTTCGTTCAACAGGTCACGGAGGATACTGGTAGTCTTGGCCTGTTCGCTCAGTATTTTCTGTGGAGGTTGTGCGCCTTTCAGATTTGACTGGATATTTTTCCAGGTTTCGACCAGGGTGGTAAGGTCTTCGTGCAGTTCTGCAGTTTTCTTTCCTTCAGCGGCTGTGCGTACTATTACACCGAAATTGGGTGTTTTGATAGCTTCGACGATCTTTTGCAGGCGTTTTCTTTCTTCGGAAGAGTGTATCTTTTTAGATACAGCTACAATGTCATTAAAGGGTGTTAACACGATAAATCTTCCTGGTAAAGAAATTTCACAGCTCAGACGGGGGCCTTTAGAAGAAATGGGCTCTTTCAGGATTTGCACGAGAATGTTGGGTTTACCGCCCAGCACATCTGTGATTTTACCGGTTTTTACAATTTCCGGTTCGTTCTTAAACTTTGTAAAGTCAAACCCCTCGGGGGTTTTATCAGAAATAGCCTGCTGGGTAAATTTTAGTATAGAGCGAATGTATGGGCTAAGATCTGTGTAATGCAAAAAGGCATCTTTTTCAAAGCCAACGTCTACAAACGCTGCATTCAGTCCTGGAATTAGTTTTTTAACCCGCCCCAGGTATAAATCTCCTACTGCAAAATTGGGGTTGCCACTTTCATGATGCAATTCGACCAATTTTTTATCTTCCAGCAACGCTATTTCCACACCAGTAGGTGCCGCATTTATAATTAGTTCCTTGTTCAAGCGTCCAAAATTTTAACCATTATTACTTCACCTTTATGTTATGCACGACTATTTAATAACAGCTTACTGCATACCAGATTATAGCTAACAGTGATGTTAGCGTACATGATGATGGATTGCTTAAGGGTTTAGCGATCTAGCAGGTAATATCCGGGATGCTAAGCGGGAATTGTGGAAAAACCTGCATGACTTCAGCAATTTAAGAATAATCGCTAAAATCATGCAGGATATATAAAAAAATTTATCCGATTAACACGCCGTAAATAAAACCTGGTTAGTATAAATGGCGGGAAACAGGAGAAAACTATTTCTTATTCTTCTTATGACGGTTCTTTCTCAGTCTTTTTTTACGTTTGTGGGTAGCGATTTTATGTCTCTTTCTTTTCTTACCGCAAGGCATACTAAAAAGTTTAAAATGTTTAGAAAATAGAATATTATTGAATACTCTTAATATAATTGTCAATTTCAGCCTTTAGGGCTGGGTCTTTGAGCAGTTTTTTGCATTGCTCGAACAGTTCCACTGCTTTTTTCACATCACCTTTAGAGCGATAAGCTTCAGCCTGGACGAAAATAGCTTTCGCTTCGTCCGGATGGCGTTGCAACAGTGTGTCCATACGTTGGATGGCTTTTTCGTACTGTCCGGATTGGATAGCAAGATTAGCCAGTGTCAACTGAGCTTCAAGATTGTCGGGATTGGCAGCCACCACTTCCCTAAGTTTTTGGACACCGACCATAGGTTCGCCGGTATTTAAATACAACAGCGCCTGTTGAATCTTCAGGGAATCATTGTTCGGGCTAAGTTTAATAGCCTGATCCAGCAATGAGAGTGCCTGTTGGCTTTCCCATTTACTAATTGCCGGGTCCTGAGCATGTTCCAGGTGTTCCAAAAATAAATTGGCTGCAAAGGTGAGGCTTTTTTCGGAATTTTCCAACTTGGCGGCTTCGCCAAGATAATGCGCAGCTATGGGTAGTTGGTTAAGGCTATCCCATGAGGCATAAAGCTGTTTGTAAGCGGCTATCTGCTGAGTTTTAACATCTCCCCGCACTACTTTATTTTCCAAAGAATTGATCAAAAGTAATTTATCAGCAGGGACTTTTTGCTTGGCGGTAGCCAGCAATTCGCTAAAGGCAATAGGTTGCTGCTCCTGACCGCCCATCATAGGGCCGGCAGTTGGCATAGCTTTCTTCTCCGAATGTGGTATGGTGCGGCCGAAGGCGACCAATACAACTAGTAATGCCACCGCGGCACCCACCAATAGAACTTGTGATTTTTGCACGCCTTAAATATTAGGCTGCAAAATTACGAAGAACTTTTAAGCTTCTTTACCTCAGCAACGAATTCTTTCGAAGGCTTGAATGCAGGAATAAAGTGCTCTGGAATTTCTACCGCCACATTCTTCTTGATGTTACGACCAATCTTGGCCGCTCTCTTCTTTGTAATAAAGCTACCAAAACCTCTAATATAGATATGCTCGCCATTAGCCAACGCTTCCTTGACCTCCTTAAACATGGCTTCTAGTGTTACTAACACATCTACTTTAGGTATGCCGGTTTTTTCAGCAATATTGTTAATTAAGTCAGCTTTTCTCATAATTGAAGCGAAGGATTACTTGTCCCAAAATTATTTAATTTTTTTTAATTGCTGAATTTTAAGCAAATAAATTTTATCTTTTTTTCTTATACCTTATATCTTTTTAATAATAACTCTACAAGTCTTTGTGTATTAATCACTAATGCATATTCCGGCAATAGGTCATTCCTGAGCAGAGGTCTTATTTAGTGATCAATATATGGTCACTTCTTCAGGTATGTAGCAGAATATTTCACTAAACCACTACTTAACGAATATACAAAAAATAATATTCATTTTGTCTTTTTTTTCTGCTCTTAATGAAAAAGTTACGTCCATTTGAACAAAATAAAATTCGGCATCCTACTTAAATATAACGCATATTTCTTCACATTAGTCTATTTATCAGCTAGTTCTGTTAAAAAAGTATTTAGATAACAGATATTTTCATATGTTATAGATGATTATATATATTTTCACTGCACCTCCCTTTCTGACTACTCATTTTATCATTCCTGTCTCACTTATCTTTGCATTCCATGAAACAATTTTTCACCAGTACCCTCCTCGAATGGAATCGTGAAGACAATACGCGCACAATGCCGTGGAAAGGCGAAAAAGATCCCTATCGTATATGGCTGTCCGAAATTATTCTCCAGCAAACCCGCGTGGAACAAGGATGGGCCTATTACGAAAAGTTTATACAGGCTTACCCTACCGTACAGCAATTAGCCGCTGCTCCGGAAGAAGAAGTATTCCGCCTCTGGCAGGGACTAGGGTACTATGCCCGTTGTAAAAATATGCTGGCAGCCGCCAGGCAGATCGTTTCACAGTACCACGGACACTTTCCCAATACCTACGAAGCTATCCAGTCGCTTAAAGGTATTGGCCCCTACACCTCCGCCGCAATCGCTTCCTTTGCGTTCAACCTTCCACATGCTGTGCTGGATGGCAACGTATTCAGAGTGCTCTCCCGCTTCTTTGACATCGATACGCCTATCGATAGTACCGCCGGCAAAAAACAGTTCGCAACCCTGGCAGCTGAACTACTCCCCCACGGAGAATCAGCTACTTACAACCAGAGTATCATGGATTTTGGCGCTGTGGTATGCAAACCTCAACAGCCAGCCTGCAAAACATGCCCCCTGGCCAGGAAGTGCAAAGCCCTTCAACTGAACCTTGTTGGCGTGCTACCCGTAAAGGCAAAGAAGCTCGTGATCAAAAAACGATACTTCAACTACCTGATTGTAAGACACAAAGACGATCTATATATCCGCAAGCGTACCGAAAATGATATCTGGCAAAACCTGCATGAGTTTGTTCTCATTGAAACCACCGCCCCCGCCGATATCACAGCCTTAAAAAAACTCCCCGCCTTCAAAGAAAAAGTGGGTAATATACGTTATAACATAGATGCAGTGTCCGCCTCGTTCAAACAGCAGCTTACACATCAAACCATTCATAGCCAGTTCATCATGCTATCTGTCACACAACAGCCTGAAATGCCCGGCTATACGGCAGTGCCCCAGGATCAACTGGATAGGTATGCATTCCCGAAAACTATTACTGACTTCCTGAAACGTGGGGAATTAAGCTTGTTCTGATACTAAAACTAACTGCCGATAAATTGCGCTCAACTTGCTGCGGCAAGGTATTTGAAGCTAAAAGTAGTCAGCATTTTTTTCACATCGATTTGAAAAAAATGTTAACTTTAAGAAGGTTGTTTATTTAAAGAAACATTATATTTCCATCGTTAAATCAATAGATTAAAACCTGCAACAATGAGAGGTGTTAATAAAGTAATCCTGATTGGCAACTTGGGTAGAGATCCGGATGTACAGTTTTTGGAAGGCAATATAGCAGTAGCTAAATTTTCTCTGGCTACCACAGAGACATTTAAGGACAGGGCCGGTAAACTGATCTCCCAAACAGAATGGCATACAGTAGTTTTATGGCGAGGACTGGCAGAATTGGCGCAGAAGTACCTGCACAAAGGTAGCCTGGTTTACATCGAAGGACGTCTGCGCACCCGTAGCTGGGAAGATAAGGAAGGAAATAAAAAATTTGCCACCGAAGTTGTAGGCGATAACCTTGTTATGCTGGACAAACGCATGGATCTTAACAATTCAGAGCATGCCATCCACCATAGTAATACTGGCAGCACTTCCGGTGAGAATTTCCCCAATATGGACATCCCCCCCCAAATTAGTGACGCAGCTGACGATCTGCCCTTTTAAACTATCCAATTAAAAAATATTAATTCTTTTTTGCTTGATAATCCCGTAATGGGGTATTACTTATATTTGCATATAGGGAAAGCGATTCAATGTAAGACCTGAATTTCTTTCCCATTTTTTTGGAACCTGCTTTGCAGTGTATTGCTGGTTTTCTAATTCTTTAACGAAAAGTTGAACAACTTGTACACCTATCCGGCAAGCATTATTTCTGGTAATTTCACCCTGTTGCAAGCCTCGGCACCCATTGCCACGCCAAATGTGGTGATCTATCTGCTTGTAATCTTCATACTCTTACTCCTGGCTTTCATTGTCTCCGGCGCGGAAGTAGCCTTCTTTTCCCTGAACTACAAGGACCTGAACGCCCTGAAAACAAGACAGAACACCAGTGGAAAACTCATTACCAAACTCCTGGAGAAGCCCCGCTCCCTGCTGGCCTCCCTCCAGATAGCAGGTATACTCCTCTCCCTGGCATTTATTATGGTGACCAGCTACCTCATCACCCAAATGGAAGACCTGCAAACATTGCCGGTCGTTTCCTTCGTAGTGCGTATAGCTATCATCATCTTTGTTCTGCTGTTCTTTGGTCAGGTACTCCCAAGAGTATGGGCTGCCCAAAATAATATTCGCTTTGCTACCTACTTCGCCTGGTTTGTAAGCATCATACACGCTACCCTCGAACCTGTGAGCGATTTCTATGTAAGCATGAGTGAAAGCATCGAAGCCCGCTTCTTCCACAGAGGTAGCGGCGCTGTCAACTACCAGGAGATAGACGAAGCTATCGAAATGAGCGTGGACCCCACCGCTTCCCAGGAAGAAAAAAATATCCTGAAAGGGATCCTGAAATTTGGCAATATCACCGTAAAACAAATCATGCATACCCGCCTGGATGTGCATGGTGTTGAATATGACGCCCCTTTTGATGTCGTCGTTAAGCATGTAGCTGACCTCCACTATTCCCGCCTGCCCGTTTATAAAGGCAATCTGGACAACATTGTGGGCGTTATTCATACCAAAGACCTGCTCCCACATCTCGACAAAGGCAAATCCTTTGACTGGCACACCGTGATGCGCCAGCCATTCTTCGTCCATGGCCATAAGCTGATCGAAGACCTGCTGTCTGAATTCCAGACAAGGAGAATGCACTTTGCTGTAGTGGTAGACGAATTCGGTGGAACTTCGGGTATCGTAACCCTTGAAGACATCGTGGAAGAGGTGATCGGAGATATTAAAGACGAATTTGACGAAGAAGAATTCAACTATTCAAAAGTTGATAACTATACCTACGTGTTCGAGGGCAAAACCATGCTCAACGACGTTTGCCGTATCATGAACATACCTCCGGATACCTTCGAAGCAGTGAAAGGAGAAAGTGACTCCATTGGCGGTCTTATCCTTGAACTGGCTGGTAAATTCCCGGAAGAAAACAGCGTGATCACCTACGGGGATTATGACTTTACCGTACTGGAAAAGAGCAAGATGCGCATCCAGAAAGTACAGGTAAGCGTCAGGCAAAACGTGGAAGGAGACTAATATCACAACATAGAAGCAATGAACTGTAAGAGAAAAAGAAGCCTGTCAACTGTTACCGCCCGGCTGAAGGGCTGTTTCATGCTGTTATTACTGCCGTTGCTGTATACTGCCTGTGAACAAACTTATACACCCAAACCCCGGGGGTACTTCCAGATCAATTTCCCCAAAAGGGAATACCGTGTATTTGACCAACCCGGCTACCCATATACATTTGAATATCCTGTATATGCCAATATCGTCAAGGACAGCCTCTTCTTTGGAGAGAAAACAGAAAATCCCTACTGGATAAATGTAGAGTTTCCTACCCTGAATGGGAAAATATACATGAGCTACAAAGAGATCGGAAAAGGGGAAAATGACTTCCAGAAACTCATCAACGATGCCTTCAAAATGACTTATAAGCATACTTATAAGGCAGAATACATTGAAGAAAAGAGCATTGGTAATCCCGACAACCGTATATATGGCCTCTTTTACGATGTGGGAGGAAATGCCGCTTCTGCCAAACAATTCTATGTGACAGATTCAGTCAGACACTTCCTGCGTGGCGCCCTTTATTTCGACGCTGCACCGAATGCCGACTCTCTGGCACCTGTTCACAAATTCCTCCAGCAGGACATGCTTCACCTGGTGGAAACATTGAAATGGCGGTAGACTCCGAACCGAACCATGTAAAAGCAACCGGATTGTTGTAATTTTGCGGTCATTATCCTGCCAATGATCATCATAGACGATAAATACATCAGTGACGAAATAGTAGAAGAAAAGTTCGTGTGCAACCTGGGGGCCTGCAAAGGGGCCTGCTGTGTGGCCGGGGACTGTGGCGCGCCACTGGACAAAGAAGAAGTAAAGATCCTGAAGAAGGTTTATCCGAAAATTAAGTCTTACTTACGCCCCGAAGGGATTGCCGAAATAGAAAAAACAGGTACCAATACCACGGACGACGAATATGGATATGTAACTCCCATCGTAGATGGAGGTATCTGTGCATACGCCAGTATAGACGAATATGGTGTAGTAGGATGTGGTATCGAAAAGGCCTACAAGGATGGCGTAGTAGATTATAAGAAACCAATCTCCTGCCACCTCTACCCTATCCGGGTGACAAAATATGAATCTTTTGAAGCGGTGAACTACGACCGTTGGGACATATGTAAGCCGGCCTGCAAGAATGGTAAAAGCCTGAAAGTGCCTGTATACCGGTTCCTCCAGGAAGCGATCATTCGCAAGTACGGTGAAGAATTCTATTCAGTACTGGATAAAATAGCCACCAAAAAATACCGCGCAGATTAACGCTGACGGCCAATGGTATTATCCTTCCGTAATTCCCTATCTTTACCAAACAGTTGTCTAATACACCACCATACCGGAAAACGGTATGGCTTTTGTCATTCGCAATCAGCAATTTCAACAACTTATGCATCAGAATGCCTCCACATTCCTGGACAAGAGCGAGAAGAAAGCGACAGACCTCGGTCATCGCCAGACAATCAATTATAATATAGGCAAGTATAATACAGCAGTAAAAGCCGGGAAAAACCAGTTTTCCGACCTGATGACTGCACGTGAACGCGCCAAGAATATTAAATGGAGAGCTATTGAGCAGCTGGACAAACATCTTGAGGAATTTGAATCCAACCTGGTCCGTCGTGGAGGAAAAGTGATCTGGGCGGAGAATTCCGATCAGGCACTGGAAGAGATCCTGGCCATCTGCAAAGCAAAGAATTGCAAAAGCATCGTTAAAAGTAAATCAATGGCAACGGAAGAAGTTCACCTGAACAGCTTCCTGGCCAAACATGATATTGAGTGTGTAGAAACAGATCTGGGAGAATACATTCAGCAGCTGGACGATGAGCCGCCTTACCACATCGTAACCCCTGCCATGCACAAAAGCAAAGAAGATGTAGCCCGGCTGTTTGAAGAGAAACTGGGTACTGCTCCTAACCTGACGCCGCAGGAACTCACAATGGTAGCCCGTGAAAAACTACGTCAGAAATACCTGGATGCAGAAATCGGCATTACCGGTGCAAACTTCATCATCGCTGATATCGGTGGTATTGCCGTTACCGAAAATGAAGGAAACGCCCGTCTCACTACTGCTTTTCCTAAAACACATATCGTATTGGTAGGCATCGAAAAGATGATTCCCTCTATCAATGACCTGGCACTATTCTGGCCATTGCTGGCAACCTATGGTACCGGTCAGCAGGTGACGGTATATAACTCCATTTTCAGTGGTCCCCGCCAGGAAGGAGAAATAGATGGGCCTGAAGAAATGTATGTAATTCTCATGGATAATGGCCGGACCAACCTCCTCGCAGACACAGAAGCAAGAGAAGCCCTCTACTGCATTCGTTGCGGGTCCTGCCTGAATGCCTGCCCGGTTTATAAAAACATAGGCGGTCATAGTTATGGTACGACCTACAGCGGACCGATCGGCGCCGTTATTACTCCTCACCTGAGAGGAGTTGATGACTATATGCACCTGAGCTATGCTTCTTCCCTGTGTGGAAACTGTACAGAAGTATGTCCGGTACGTATTAACCTGCACGAATTACTGCTCCACAACCGACATAAAGCGGTAGAAGAAAATCACACATCCGGTGCTGAGAAAATTTCATGGTTTGGCTGGAAACAAGCTAGTCTGAGCCGGCGCATGATGAACCTGGCCAGCGGAAATATGAAGAACTTCTTCATGAAAAAGTTCTTTACCAAAGCCTGGGGAGACGACAGGGAATTACCTGTATTTGCGCCCAAGTCCTTCAATCAGATGTGGAAAGACCGCAAAAAGTAGTAAATTCAACAAAACACCACTTCATGACGCTGATAGCGATACTCCTACCCTGGCTATCATTTTTGCTGAGAGGAAAGCTCCTTTCCGGCATATTATGCCTGATTTTACAATGCACTGTACTGGGCTGGATTCCAGCTGCAATATGGGCAGTTATATCCTTAAATGATAGTCGCGCAGATAGAAGAAACAGGAAACTGATTAAAGCAATCAGGCAGAATAGAGCGAGTTATTGATGCGCTTCGGGGGTAAACCTCACATCCACTTTCACTTTAACAGCTTTTCCATTGGCTGCCGGCATCCAGGCTGGACCGGCCTTGATTAGGCGAATGGCCTCCTGATCACATTCAGGCTGCAGTTTTTTCAACACCCTGAAATCAGTCAAAGAACCATCTGGCGCTACATGGAACTGTACCCTCACCTTACCACTCACAGTCAGCCCGGCAGGATATTGTACATTTTTAGCGAGGTATATTTCGAATTTCTCAAATCCACCCACCGGTACGGGTTCGTTGTTGCTACTCAAAGCCGTTGTAGAAGTATCTGTAGTTCGTCTGAGCTGCATTCTTATAAAAGGATCGCCCTTAAAAGTAGTACTACTGCTCTGGTATCCGGAAGCGTAGGCAGTGACCTGTTTATACTCATTCCTGTTACTACTCATTTTTTTCATCCTGGGTATTACACCCATGTTATCATTAGGAAGAGAGAAATAGCCCTCATTATCAGTGATCGTACCTACTGCACCCATGCTGACTGTTACCCCAGCGATGCCGCTATCTCCTTTAGTATTAAGTATCCTGCCCTTGATCATGTAAGGATCAAAGCCAGAGGGGGACGTCACCCTTTTGCTATATAAGGACGTCACAGACACGTCGCTTGGGTTAAAATTATTATTCTTATATAAATTCTGGCTGGCTATCACATCGGCGGTATCTTTATTATCATCCGCTGCTAAACGGGATGCTTTGCCTACGTCAAAAGTTGCTGCAGGTGCAGGTTCTGCTGCTGCCACTTCGGCCTGTGGCTGCGGAGCGGGTGCTAAAGCCGGTGGAGGAACAACCGGCGCCCGGTATGATTTGGTATCAGCATTATTCTGTTGTTTCCTGAACGTGGTCATAGTTTCCGGCACCTGTACCAATCCGGCTACTTCACCCGGAATGATCGTATCAGTTTTAACCGTCACCTTAGCAATTTCGCTTTGATTACGCGCAGGCCATAACCATATGACACTTGATCCGATAGCTAAACACACAGCAGCGGCGGCGGCCCAACGTAAGTACATCGGGATCACTCTCTTTGGGGCAGGTTGCACCCGCTGCGCTAACCGCTTGCTTAGATCAGCCAGGTTTATACGCTGATCGGGAGCATGCATTTCAAAGCCATCCAGCGCTTCTGCCAGAAAAGGATCATCCAACGCCTGGCGTTCCAGGGCATGCATAGCCTTGCTATCCAGCTCTCCAGCCAGGTAACGGCGTATCAGCTCAGGATCTGCCAAAGGTTTAATATGATTGTTTTGCTGCTGCATTTTGTTGTTCCATACAGTTTTTCAGATTGCGTTTCCCATTCTGAATATAACTTTTCACTTTCTTCATTTCATATCCTGTCAGATCAGCCACTTCTTTATAGCTCTTTTCTTTGAGGTAAAAAAGATCAACACTGCGCTTCTGTTCTTCCGGCAATGTTTCCATGCACCGTTCCATTTCCTGGAGGTTGGTCTCCAGAGCGTTGCCGCCATCATGATGTGTAAACTGCTCGTTTTCCATAACAGGGAGCCCATCAAGCGAAACTTCACGGCTTTCTTTGTTTTTCATGGCCCGCAGTTTCATCAGGCAATGATTACGGGTCAGCACATGCAGCCAGCTCTTAAAGTTCTGTACCTCATGATGTTGCAATTTCACAATCAGTTCTTCAAAAATCTGCATCACGGCGTCCTTGCTGGCTTCCTCATCAAAATAGCGCAGACAGACACCATATACCAGGTTCATGTAACGCTGGTATAAGTTGGCAAGATCTTCCAACTTACCGGATTGTTTGTAGATCCGGATCAGCTGAGCGTCTTCTGCCCCATTGTCGCTATTGTGATGTATAAATGCCATAGCCGGTAACAAATATAAAAAATAAGCACCGGCATAACCGGTGCTTATAAAATATTATTCGCTGTTAAGAAAAGATTAGTGTCTGAAATGACGCATACCGGTCATCACCATCACCATATCATTCTCCTTACAGAAAGTAACCGAGTCGTTGTCACGCACTGAACCACCTGGCTGAATGATAGATACGATACCTTCAGCATGAGCAATACGTACGCAATCATCGAATGGGAAAAACGCATCAGAAGCCATTGCAGCACCTCTCAGGTCAAAATTGAATTGCTTTGCTTTTTCAATTGCATGGCGCAGCGCGTCAATACGGGAAGTCTGTCCACAACCTTTACCAATCAGCTGCTGGTTTTTCACCAGTGCGATGGCATTAGATTTCAGGTGCTTACATACGATGTTAGCGAAAGTAAGGTCAGCTTTCTCTTCAGGGGTAGCTGGTTTTGCGCCTACATCATTCCAGTCCTGGAAGTTACCTTTATCATTTTCCTGCAGCAGTACGCCGTTCAGGATGTTTTTGTATACATTCGGAGCTACCACAGGGGCTTTCTGCTCCAATAAGATGCGGTTCTTCTTAGCCTGCAATACTTCCAGTGCATCAGGGGCAAAACCCGGAGCAATGAGGATTTCAAAGAAGATCTCGCTGATAGATTCAGCAGTCGTTTTGTCTACAATTGCGTTACATACCAGTACACCACCAAACGCGCTTTCCTTGTCACCGGCCAGTGCAGCGTCCCATGCTTCTTTCAGGGTAGAACGGCTGGCAATACCACATACGTTGGTATGCTTGATAACCGCAAAGGTGATGTCCTTAAATTCCTGTATCAGCTGGCAGGCAGCGTCTACATCTACCAGGTTATTGTAAGACAGTTCCTTACCATGCAGCTTGTTGAAAAGCTCAGACAGATTACCATAAAATACACCCTTCTGATGAGGATTCTCTCCATAACGCATGATCTGACCCTGAGGAGCAGATACCTGGAAATAAGCTGCTGGCTCATTGTTCAGGAAGTATTGAGAAATCGCTACATCGTAGTTAGCACATACTTCAAAAGCCTTGGCCGCAAATGCACGGCGATCCTGCAAAGAAGTAGCACCCTTATTTTCAGTCAATACTTTTTCCAGATCAGCATATTGATCTTTGGAAGCGACAATCACCACATCTTTGTAGTTCTTACCAGCGGCCCTGATCAGAGATACGCCACCAATATCGATCTTCTCGATAATAGTTTGCTCATCCTGAGTGCTCTTCACAGTCTCCTCGAACGGATACAGATCTACAATCACCAGATCCAGTTCAGGAATTTCATATTGTGCCAGCTGCTCCAGATCCTGTGGATTATCACGACGAGCCAGGATACCACCAAATACCTTAGGGTGCAATGTTTTTACACGGCCGCCCAGAATAGACGGATAAGCTGTCAAATTTTCTACAGCCACACAGGAAACACCTAAGTCTTCAATAAACTTTTGTGTACCACCGGTAGAATAGATGGTAACACCCTGTTCACCCAATTTTTTAACGATGTTCTCCAGGTTGTCTTTATAGAAAACGGAGATCAGTGCTGATTTTATTTGCTTTTGCATGTATGGAAACATTAGAAATTTACAACATAGGCTCCCTGGTCCGGAACCGAAAGGAAGCGCAAAGTTAGCGTGTAACATTCACTTTTCCATTCCTCTATCCTGCTACGGGAACTGGATGCGTCAAAAATATAACAGCCCACGTCGAAAAACCCCTGCAAATCTTTGATAGCCACACGTGGATTATGTGACAGTAAAAGATAATCTGTCTTGAATTTTTTTGTTGGCCTGCCAGCAGGTAATGCGCTGTCCACAATTACCAGGCGCTTGTTTCCACAACAAATGAAATGCCCCCGCTGTTCAAAACAGCTCAACCTTCCTATAGCTGCTTCGTAAACGGCCCTTGCTGTCCGCAACATTTCCATAGAGATGCTATCATCACCTGCGAACTGAACAACATGTCCCTGAATAAAGTCAATGCCTGTATGCCGTGGTTGATTGTACACAATCATGCAATGTTGCTGTTGCCTTTGTATCCTTCCGGGCAGCGTAGCCAGGCTCCACAGACACAGTGCTCCGGGTATAAAAACCATACCTCTTTTACCAGCCAGTATTCCACCAATACAAACGTACAAGGCAATTACCCCATATCCCGATATTTGCAATCCGGAAATAAGTGCACCCGGCAAATGGGCGATACACGCAACGATGTGGTTCATCAGCTGCAACAACCATCGCAGGCAGTCACCTATCCAATGAGCATGTATCGCCAACAACAATATTTCTCCATAGAGGATGAAAGTAGACAAGGGTACTGCCAGTAAATTGGCTGGAAGAAAATACAAAGGGAACTGGCCAAAGAGGTAAAGACATAACGGGAATGTAACTACCTGTGCAGCAATGGCCAGTGCAGTTGCTTCCCATAGTTTCCGCTGCCAGACATATTTCAAAGAGAGAAGTTGGTACAAAGGCTTATTTAAAATCAATATGCCTAACACTGCCAGATACGATAACTGAAAGCCGACATCTCTGATGAGCGCAGGGTCATAACACAACAACAGGAACGCAGATAGTGCCAGCTGATTGTAAGTAGAGGAATCGCGATCGAGAAAAAATTTCCCGGCAGTGACTATTGTCAACATAACAGCCGCCCTTAGCACAGAAGCAGAAGCACCGGTGAGTAAAGTAAATCCCCATATTATTATGATAACAAGCAAACCTTTAACAGTCTGCATCGGCAACCATTGAAGGCACCAGATCAGACAACCATAGATCAATGCCAGATGCATACCTGAGATGGCAATAATATGCACAATACCTGTTTGCATATAATCATTCACCATTTCTTTGTCTAAACCATACCTGTACCCTATGAGCAAAGCCGCCGCTAATCCGGCTTCCCGCCCTCCGATATAAGTATTGATGATCTGCAGACAACGATTCCTGCATCGTAACAGAAGACTTTTAGGCATGTGAATATGGCGCCAGTGGCCCGTTTGCAGATGCACCTGCTGATAAATATATCGCACAGCACAATACGCACGATAGTTAAATGCACCCGGGTTCCCATTAAATGAAACAGGTTGCAGCTGCCCGTTGAATAACAACCTGTCCCCTTCTTCAATAGCCATGACAGCGCTATCCGGAGGAAAATAAACCAGCAGCTGTTCTTTTGTCTGTAATTCAATAACAGTCCTGTATCCATAATGACTTTGCTGTACAGGCACTGCGATTGTTCCAACCAATACCTGATCTGTAGCGGGTTTGATCAAATGATATTTATACTGCTGCCTGGCACTCACCAGCAGCGACCCGGTGCAAACCAGTAATAACTGCAGTATCAGGCCTCTATAAACATCCAGTCGGAACCTTATCCACACGGGCATGTAGCCAGATCCCAGATGAATAGCTAAAAGCAACAATGCGACAGGAAGGTTATATAACAACGGTATCGGGTATATAATCCCCGCCATAAATGGAATCACAATCCGTAAAAAGGGAGCTGTTCTCAGGATATAAACAAACATGACTTTCTATTGGTTAACAAAATGGAATACGGCAATTTAACACACCCGTCTCAGGAGTAAAAATTTGATCCTGTGGAAGTCAACTTGATAAGTTAATAAGATGAAAATATTTACAAGCTCAAAATATATTTTACACATATTAATTTGACAGAATCTATTATACAATTGTTTATCATTTAAATAGAGATTATTATAATTTTCATCTGTTATTGATTAGTTAACATCTTTTTAATATTTAATATTTATAGTAAACTGCATTACCGGTCACGCTATTTACGTAAGTAAATAGTCGTGTCTTTAATGGTTATTTTGAGGGAAAAGAAAGAGCCTGATCTTCATCAGGCTCTGATTTTTTTTATAGGCTACCCCGTTTATCTTTCACAATTTCTATTGTTCCAAACATGCAGTAATAGCATAAAAAAAAGGGATGCATCCTGTTGAGATACACCCCTTTTCAAAAATATGCTGTAACAACTTACTTGTTGCTCAGGTACATGCTCTTTTCCTTATACAAGGTTCTGAAATATGGATCGCGCAGGTCTTTTATAAAGCGGATCGCTTCACCTGTTGATTTCATTTCAGGGCCTAACTCCTTGTTCACACCTGGGAACTTATTGAAAGAGAACACCGGCTCCTTGATAGCAAAACCGTCCAGTTTCTTCTCGATGGTGAAATCGGTCAGTTTGTTCTTACCCAGCATCACTTTGGTAGCAATGTTCAGGTAAGGTACCTGATATGCTTTCGCGATGAATGGTGTAGTACGGGATGCGCGCGGGTTAGCTTCGATCACATACACCTGGCCACTCTTGATGGCAAACTGGATGTTGATCAAACCACGGATATCAAGTGCTCTTGCAATTTTCTCAGCGTAGTACTCCATGGTTGTTACTTCCATTGGAGAGAGGTTGAATGCCGGCAATACCGCATTACTGTCACCACTGTGGATACCAGCAGGCTCGATATGCTCCATTACACCCATTACATGGAAGTTTTCGCCATCGAAGATACCATCGATCTCTGCCTCCTGGCAACGATCCAGGAAGTGGTCAATCAGGATTTTGTTACCTGGTAAGTGTTTCAGCAGGCTCAGTACAGAGCTTTCCAGTTCTTCTTCGTTGATCACGATACGCATACGCTGACCGCCTAACACATAAGAAGGACGAACCAGTACCGGATAACCTACTTCTTTCGCTACTTCGATTGCTTCATCCGTATTGTAGGCTGTACCATACTTAGGATAAGGAATATTCAGTTCTTTCAGCAGGTCGGAAAAGCGGCCACGGTCTTCAGCGATATCCATGTTATCGAAGGATGTACCGATGATGCGGATACCTTTTTCTTCCAGTTTTTTAGCCAGTTTCAGCGCCGTTTGACCACCCAGCTGTACAATCACCCCTTCAGGTTTTTCCAGCTCGATAATTTCCCATAGATGCTCCCAGAATACTGGCTCGAAGTACAGCTTATTAGCCATATCAAAGTCAGTAGATACTGTTTCAGGGTTACAGTTTACCATGATGGCATCGTAACCGCATTCCTGAATAGCCTGCAGACCATGTGTACAACAGTAGTCGAATTCAATACCCTGGCCGATACGGTTAGGGCCTGAACCAAGTACGATCACTTTCTTCTTTTCAGAAGGCTGGCTTTCATTTACTTTATCAAAAGTGGAGTAGAAATAAGGTGTCTTTGCTTCGAATTCAGCGCTACAGGTATCTACCATCTTGTAAGTACGGGTGATGCCCAGTTCCTTACGTTTGTTGTATACCTCTTCTTCTTCGCAGTTACCCAGCAGGTTGACCAGCTGTGCATCAGAGAAACCCATACGTTTCGCTTCGCGCAGCATATCAGCAGGCAATGTATCCAGATCGTGCTCCATCAGTTGTTTTTCGAGGGTCACGATATCATTGATCTGGTTCAGGAACCATTTATCAATATAGGTCATCTGGTGCAGGTGCTTTACAGATACACCTTCCATCAGGGCATCCTTGATACGGAAGATCCTGTCCCAGGTAGGTGTTTTCATTCTTTCCAGCAGCTGCTCACTCTTCATCTGTGATTTACCGTAGTAACCCAGACCGAGTGCATCGTTCTCCAGGCTCTGACAAGCTTTCTGTAAAGCTTCAGGGAATGTACGACCGATTGCCATCACCTCACCTACAGATTTCATCTGCAGCCCCAGTGTCTGGTCAGCACCTTTAAATTTATCGAAGTTCCAGCGGGGCATCTTAACGATCACGTAGTCCAGTGCTGGTTCGAAGAATGCAGAAGTGGTCCTGGTGATCTGGTTTTCCAGTTCATCCAGTGTATAACCGATGGCCAGTTTAGCAGCAATCTTTGCAATTGGATAACCAGTTGCTTTGGAAGCCAGTGCAGAAGAGCGGCTTACACGAGGATTGATCTCGATAGCGATGATTTCTTCTGTTGCAGGATTGAGAGAGAACTGTACGTTACAACCACCGGCAAAGTTACCCAGGTCACGCATCATCTCCATTGCCTTATTACGCATCAGCTGGTAAGCGGTATCGCTCAGCGTCATGGCAGGTGCTACGGTAATGGAATCCCCTGTATGGATACCCATCGGATCCAGGTTTTCCACTGTACAAATGATGACTACATTGTCTTTTGCATCGCGCAGTAATTCCAATTCAAACTCTTTCCAACCCAGTACTGCTTTTTCTACCAGTACTTCGTGGATAGGTGACGCCTGGAGACCACGTTGTAATGCTTCGTCCAGATCATCCTTGGTGTGCACGAAACCACCACCGGTACCACCCAGGGTAAAGGAAGGACGGATCACCAGCGGGAAACCGATTTCCTGTGCGAATTCTTTACCTTCCAGGAAGGAGTTAGCTGTCTTTGCAGGCGCAACAGGTACACCCAGCCGGATCATCCACTGGCGGAACTGTTCGCGGTCTTCTGCTTTGTCGATAGCTTTAATATCCACCCCAATCAGGCGAACATTGTATTTTTCCCAGATACCCAGTTCATCTACCTCCTTACAAAGGTTAAGGGCAGTCTGACCACCCATGGTAGGCAACACAGCATCTATCTGCTGCTCTTCCAGTATCTGTTCTATACTCTCTACCGTCAGTGGCAGTAAGTATACCCTATCGGCCATCATAGGGTCAGTCATGATAGTGGCCGGATTGGAATTTATCAGGATCACTTTGATTCCTTCTTCACGCAGGGAACGTGCTGCCTGAGAACCAGAATAGTCAAATTCACATGCCTGACCAATAATAATAGGACCAGAACCAATAATAAGAACAGATTTGATAGAAGAGTCTTTAGGCATTTGCGTATTTCATTGAGTAATTAAAAACCTGGCTGATTTTCTTCTCATTCACCCGACAAAAAAATCGTGCAAAGTTAAGAGTAATAAAGTTTATTGTTGCAATAAATCTTGAAACGCGGCTGATCCTATTGTCCAAAATTCACTAATAGCCTGTAATTCACCTGATGAATAATATTAAATCATATATAAATTTGCCGGACCACTCAACCAGATATCCAACAGATACATATTCTGTTTTTTAATAATTAATTATCTGCCAGCAGGTTAATGTTTTGAGTTCCTACCAGTTATTAATCCCTTGTTGAATAACATTTTTGCACATTGTATGTTTGTACAGATAATAATTTCCTAACGTCCAAATATCTATGAAGCAATTCATCAGTTCTGCACTATAAGCACTATATACAGGGAAGGCACCTGCTTGTAGCCAGGTGCCTTCCCCAAATGATAATGTTTTTTCTTTTTGTATGAGCTGGCGCATATCCATTCCTGGATATGCTTTTTTAATTTTTAACACGGTTACTCATTACTGCAATGGATAACCCCATCAAGGCAATGAGAAAGAAAGATGCCCGCAGACTACTCACCTGTGCGACTAACCCAATTAATACCGGACCAAATAAAAAGCCCAGGTAGCCAATAGTAGAAACCGCTGCCAGTGCCATTCCCGGCGTCATCGTTGTGCTACGTCCTGCGGCACTATAAATCAGCGGCACTACCGATGATACACCAGCCCCCACCATCAGGAATCCGATGATGGCTGTCGTGAAATAAGGGAATATAACGGCCAGCAATAAGCCACTGGCTATAAGTCCGCCACTTAACTGTAGCACCCGCTTAACGCCAAATCGTAGTTTCAGGTAATCTGCAAGAAAGCGGAAAGAAGCCATGGTACTCATAAAGGCATTTGTTCCAACCACGGCAATATTTACATGGATAACTTTTCTGAAATAGACCCCGCTCCAGTCAAACATGGCCCCCTCGCAGATCATAGAGGCGAAAGCTATGATACCAAGGATCATCAGGAACTTGTCCGGCAATACAAACAGTGGTTGCTTTTCCTCATTTTCACCGGCCTGGTAGTCATGTCTTACCACCTGATTGATATTCAGCGCCAGAATAATAAACACAATCACCATACTCACCAGGAAATGCTGATAGGGTAAAACATGCCACTTCTGCATTCCCCAGGCCAGTAAGGAACCTACCAACCCTCCGGTGCTCCACAATCCATGAAAGGAAGCCATTACAGACCGCCCATACATTTTCTCGACAAATACGGCTTGTGTATTCACCGCAATGTTAGCGACGTTTCCACAAAACCCGAATACGATCAACAATGAAAATAAGATCCATGTCTCCCCCGCCAAACCGAGTGTTGGCAGGATCAATCCATACAGCAATCCAAACACCAGCAGGACCTGCCGGCTGCCGTACTTTCCTACCAACGCACCTGCTGCGGGCATAGACAATAAAGATCCTATTGGCAATGCCAACAACAATCCACCTAACTGTCCTTCGGAAAGATGTAAGTTTTGCTGAATGTCCGGAATACGGGTTGCCCAACTAAAAAAGCAAAATCCCGTTAAGAAAAATAGTGCGCTCACTGCTATGCGCGCCTGCCGCTGTTGCGGAAGCCCTGCTGTCAATGCCTGAAACATATAAATATTTAAAATCAGATCACTTTAATACCTAACTCTGTGTAAGGAAGTGCCATCGCTAATCCCGTCTCATCGGTTATAATTGTATCCATTTCTCTTATATCACAAACCTTATACGGCTCTGCCGTTCCCATTTTTTCACTTGTTACGAGTGCCACCACTTTACTTGCAGCCTGTACCATCACATTTTTTACCGTAGCCTCATCCAGATGAGGTCCCGTTACACCTACTTCTGTATGCAAACTGCATACACCCATAAAACAGATATCAGCACGCAACTTCTCAAGCATACGGATGGTTTCGATACCTGCCGTTACCTGCGAACTTTTGAAAACGCGACCACCTGTAAGGATAACGTCCACACCCGGATGCTCCATCAGCAACATGGCGATGGGGACGCTGGGTGTTACAACTGTCAACTGTAGTGCAGGAGGAAATAACTTGGCAAGTGCATAGGTAGTGGTACCACCATCCATTATTATAGTCTGACCATTATGCAAAAATGAGAGCGCCTTTTCAGCGATCGCCCTTTTATCATCTTCGTGAATAGTAATTCTTTCGGTAAAATTAAACGGATTGGGAGAATGAGGAATAGCTCCTCCCCTCACTTTCGTGAGCAAACCATTTGCCGCCAGGGCTTCCAGATCACGGCGCACAGTGTCTTCTGACACATTCAGGTCGTTGCTCAACTCTGTATGCAGCACTTTATGATCTACCTGTAACTTTCTGAGGATGTATTCAAATCGTTCCTCTTTCAGCATATTCTTGCAATTTCCTGCAATATTAAGTAAAAATTTGCGACTTTATGCTATTATTTTTGTGTTATTTGCATAACTTTGCAATAAACAGCAAAATATGGCAAGAATAGCAATAGACATGGATGGGGTAATGGCAGATACCAGCCAGCAATATATCAACTGGTATGCAGACCGCTACGGCGAAACAATAGATAAAGCTTCGCTGCTGGGTTTACCTGAAACGGAGGGCTTTCCTGCGGGCAAAGACGTCATCAGGGGATTTCTGTACGAGCCGGGATTCTTCAGGAACAAACCAGTGATCAAAGACTGCCAGGAAGTAGTAAAAGCTTTGTTTGACAAACACGATGTTTTTATCGTATCTGCAGCCATGGAGTTCCCTCAGTCACTCGTTGAAAAACTGGAATGGTTAAAGGAGCATTTCCCTTTCATAGGATGGGAACGAATCGTTTTCTGTGGTTCCAAAACCATTGTGCAGGCCGATTACATGATCGATGATCACGTGAAAAATCTGCAGCATTTCAAGGGTGAACCGCTGATGTTCACAGCACCGCACAATGTTAATATTTCCGGTTACAAGCGTGTAAACAGCTGGGAAGAAGTAGGTCAGTTATTACTATAAATCTATGCCTGCTTTATTGTTTACACTGTTATAAGGATAGTGTTCCGGATCTGATGCCAACCCTTTGCGCACGGGTAGAAATAACATTTCGTTTACCCTGTGCTCAAAGGCCTCCGGACCGGCGATCAACTCATGTGAAACCGGTTCCCACGAAAGATTGACGGTAGGTAAAATGGCACCTCCCGCTATCAACTCAGACAGGTATAATTCCTTTAACTCCTCCAGCAACTGATCCCGAAATGCAGGATACCATATATCCAGCTTAAGTGCCTCTTCCTGTACCATGAGGTATATGGTTTCTGGTAGCAACAGGTAATCGTCTATCCTGATCAGACTATTCTCCTGATCCCTGTTTAACCGGCGGGCCAGCACATCACAATATCTCTTTTGCGTGAGGATGCCAGATGCGCCTTTTAAATGCATAACGATATACCACATTGGCACATCAAATGCACCAGGCAAATAATTCATATCAGTGACAATTTTTACATCCCGGAATCGGGTTAGCAATATGTAATTTATCGCAAAATAGTAATACTACTACTGTATACAATAAAATACGCTCGATGATGGAATTAAGAAAATGGCTCTCTAATTAATACAGAATACGGCGTTTTCAAATAGGTGTTCTGATAGGTTGATAAACACTGGTTAATCTAGCCCTTTTTGGAACGGGCTTGTTTACGTAATTGTAAATTATCTTTCTTGGCCTGTTCGAGTGCTTCTTTTAGTGAGGAATGGGTCTTTAATAACAAATTGTACTCTTCCAGCAACTTGTAATATTTTTCCCTCAAAGCCAGCATTTCATCATTATCGGCGATCCTGGTATCGTCTAATGATCCGGGATGAAGGAATCCTGTGGAACTTATTTCAAGTGCTCTCGACACCTTGTCTAACTCTTCACTTCCAAAAAGCTCTTTATCAAAGAGATTGTACATGGTGCGCCGCGACATTCCCAGCCGCTTGGCTAACCTTGTTTTATTCAATCCCCGTTCACTGATCAATTCCATCAATCTGTGACCATGATGTAATACTGTAGAAGCAGGTGGTTTTTCACCGTTAATGACCGAAACACTATTCCATTCATAGAATTCCTCCGGCGAGATATTAATGATCTCACAGAACTTCTCTAATGTACTTCGTTTCATATCACTTTTTCGTAGATGGTAATGGGCTATCTGGTTTGTGAAACCGGCCATATCAGCAAAGTCAACAATCTTAATCTTTCTTTGCTTTAAGATCTGCTTCAGGCGCTGGCCCATATGGATTAACCTGGACATGTATGCTTGATTTTACTAACTGTTTATCTCTTTAATGTGCAATTCATACAATATAATAATAATTTCCATTTCATTTCCCTAATTGATCTTTCATATAGACAATATAGTTACGTTACTCTTGAGCGTATAAAATGACAAACTCCGTTCTAAATCAAGCATTCTTACATCAATTTCAGGGCAAAAAGTTGACATTTATAGGCTATATAAATTTATAATAACAAGGTTTTTAATAATTTATGAAATTTGTGTGCAGATTTTACGCCAATTATAATTTTATAAATACATTTGTTGGCACGTGCATGGCTTTTATACTAATGATATAATTATCAACAAGTTGCAACCAACAGTCCCAAGGGTATAAAACCAAATAAAATGGCAAAATCACACAGTAACGAAGCGGTAAACCTGATGGCAGATCTGCATTCCCGAATGATCAATCTGCCGCTTACATTCCGCGAACGCGTCTGCATCGAATGTAACTGGAGCGTTCCTACTTTCTATCGCAAAATGCGCCCTTCCTACAGGATTGTCGATGGCGAGCAGGAACCGATCATTCCTTTACTCAGTAATGCAGAGAAGGAAAAGATCATCGCAGTATCAGATGAAGTCTACAAAGAGTTCTGGGATTATTGTGAGAAGTATCGCAAAAGGAATGGCAGAAACTAATCACGCCATCCTTCATCTCTAATTTCGCCTCCCGTCCGGAGGGCATTCACTACCTCCCCAAAAAGGTCTTAGTGAAAGGCATACCAGTTTTTCCCCTGTTTTTACGTTAATATTTGCTTATAAACGGTTAATCACTACCACCGTATTCCTCAATTTTATTAAATTTAAGCTGCACATATTACGCGCACGTTATTACTTATTGACCAACACAAAAACTGATTGCAGCCATGGCTTATCCTTACCAGATTAGAAGCTTAGAAGAGTATCAACAGCAGTATCAGCAGAGCGTCATGGACCCCGAAGGATTTTGGGCCAATGTAGCTGATCATTTTTATTGGCGCCGGAAATGGGATAAAGTCCTGGAATGGAACTTCAAGGAACCAAATGTAAAATGGTTTGTAGGTGGCAAACTCAATATCACTGAAAACTGCCTTGACCGCCACCTTGGCACCCTGGGTAATACCCCCGCTATTATCTGGGAACCCAATGATCCGGAAGAACGTCACCGCGTTATTACTTACAGAGACCTTTATAATAAAGTTTGCCAGTTTGCAAATGTTCTCAAAAATAATGGTGTAAAGAAAGGAGACCGCGTCTGTATCTACATGGGTATGATCCCGGAGCTGGCCATCGCCGTGCTGGCATGCGCCCGCATCGGCGCCGTTCACTCCGTAGTGTTCGGTGGATTCAGCGCACAGTCTATCGCCGACAGAATTCAGGATGCCCAGGCCAGCCTCGTTATTACCTGCGATGGCGCCTTCCGTGGTAATAAAGATATTCCCCTGAAATCTGTTATCGATGACGCTCTCATCGCCTGCCCTTCTGTTAAGAAAGTAATCGTATGTACCCGCACCCGCACCCCTGTGAGCATGATCAAAGGCCGTGACCTCTGGTGGGAAGATGAAATCAAACAGGTGGAAACAATGGGCAACCCTCCCTGCCCCGCCGAAGAAATGGACGCCGAAGACATGCTCTTCATCCTCTACACCTCCGGCTCTACCGGCAAACCGAAAGGCGTGGTACATACCACCGCCGGCTATATGGTTTATGCCAACTACACTTTCGTCAATACATTCCAATACCAGCCAGGTGAAGTATACTTCTGTACTGCAGACGTAGGCTGGATCACTGGTCATAGTTATATTATATACGGCCCACTCAGCGCCGGTGCTACCACCGTAATGTTCGAAGGAGTACCTACCTGGCCGGATGCAGGTCGCCTGTGGTCTATCACCGACAAGTTCCGTGTAAACACACTCTACACCGCACCTACCGCCATCCGCAGCCTTATGGGTTATGGCCTGGGACCAGTCAATCATAAAGACCTGAGTTCCCTGAAGAAATTGGGTAGCGTGGGTGAACCCATCAATGAAGAAGCATGGCATTGGTTCAAAGATAATATCGGTAAAGGACGTTGCCCGATCGTAGATACCTGGTGGCAAACAGAAACCGGAGGGATCATGATCACACCCATTGCAGGCATCACACCTGAAAAACCAGGTTATGCCACACTGCCACTTCCAGGGATACAACCTATCCTCGTGGATGAACGGGGCCAGGAAATCACCGGCAACAATGTGAATGGTAACCTGTGTATCAAATACCCATGGCCAGGCATGCTACGTACTACCTACGGTGATCATGAACGCTGCCGTACCACCTACTTCGCCACCTACGACAACCTCTACTTTACAGGCGATGGCTGTCTGCGTGATGAAGATGGTTACTATCGCATCACCGGCCGTGTCGATGATGTATTGAATGTAAGCGGCCACCGTATTGGCACCGCCGAAGTCGAAAACGCCATCAATATGCACGCAGGCGTAGTGGAAAGTGCCGTTGTAGGATATCCACACGACATCAAAGGACAAGGAATCTATGCCTTCGTGATCGCTGAAAAAATGGTACATGACCCTGAACTTACCCGGAAAGACATCCTGCAAACTGTATCCCGCATCATTGGCCCTATTGCCAAACCAGATAAGATCCAGTTCGTAAGTGGGCTGCCGAAAACCAGGTCCGGTAAGATCATGCGTCGTATCCTCCGCAAAATCGCAGAAGGCGAAATGGAGAACCTCGGCGACACCTCTACCCTGCTGGATCCCAGCGTTGTAGACGAGATCAAAAAAGGAAAGCAATAATAAATTTTACAATGCTTCTGCCGCTGGCAGAAGCATTGTTTTATAGGAAAAAATCCTATACCTTGTTCCCCATGAAGCTGCTTACACGTACCCTACTCATCCTCTTTGTTGTTCTCAATATTGTCGCTGCTTTTCATGCTTATAAGTTCACGCATTTCTACGCCCCCGGTACTACCGACAACCGTAAGCCGGAACAGATGAATGCATTGGGAAAACTGAAGATTATTCTCTTCGGTGTACGTATGTCTAAAACAGTGGCGACGACTGTACCTGATACCGCCTACATTCCTGTCTCTTTAACTACATCAAATGGGCTCCACCTCTCTTGCTGGTATATACCCGTACCTAACTCAAAAGGTACCGTGCTTCTCTTTCATGGATATGGTGGCAATAAAGGACCCGCGCTTTCCGAAGCTGCCTGGTTTCGACATCTGGGATACAGTACTTTCCTTACCGACTTCAGAGGCCATGGCAACAGTGAAGGCAATACCTGCACCATTGGATACAAAGAAACTGATGATGTAAAAGCAGCGTATGATTATATCAGCCAAAAGGATAAAAAACCAATCATTCTATGGGGTGTCAGTATGGGTGCCGCAGCTATTCTGAAAGCAATTCCTCAATACCACCTGCAGCCACAAAAAGTAATATTGGAATGTCCATTTGCTACACTCACCGATGCTGTCAAGAGCCGCATGCGTGCTGTCAACCTGCCGCAAACGCCGCTCTCCCAATTACTGACATTCTGGGGCGGTTTAGAACAGGGCTTCTGGGGACCGGGATATGAACCTGCAACAGCAGGAGAAAAGCTGAAAATGCCGGTATTACTCTGCTGGGGTGAGCATGATATCCGGGTGACGAGGCAGGAAACTAATTCGGTTTTCAACCATCTCGGAAGCCAGCAAAAGCAACTGGTTATTTTTTCTCAATCAGGACACCAATCCTTTTGCAGACACGAAGGCCCCAAGTGGAAAAAAGCAGTCACCTCTTTCCTGGCCACAAAATAAAAAAAGCATGCTTCACCCGAATGAAGCATGCCTTCACAAGACCAATACCCGCCTTTATGTTAATTCATGACACCAGCTATAGTGTGTGGCTCATGTCACTACAATGCTTAACGTAAAGTCTGAAAGATCTTTAAAACATTATGTTGTATAGCTGTACAAATTTAAGTACACTGACTGCAATGAAATATACAGCTTCTATTTTCTGATCACAACAGGTGTTCCAACCTTAATCACCTCATACAACTCACTTACATCACTGTTCTTCATACTGATGCAGCCCAGCGTCCAGTTGATCCGTTGTTCTACATAATTATCCCGGATACCTGAATTCCATTCTACGCCATGAATACCGATTCCACCACCTGGTGTGGCCACTGCTGGCAAATAACCTTCATTTTGCAGACGATGAAAACGCTCCATAGACGCTTCATTGGGATAATCCAGTAACATAAACCTGTTCCATAACTTATCAAATCTTTTACTCATGATATGGAAAGTCCCTTCCGGTGTCAAACGGTCACCCTCTTTGCACTTATCAGACTGATCATTATTACCAAATACTACTTTGTAGATCTTGCGCAGCGTTACATCTTCATATAGGTAAAGTCTGTAGTCACTCTTATCTATCAGCAGAAATATCTTGTCGGGATCTATATTCCCCGGATTCACTTTCACTGAATAAAGATAACTGTCGTTATTAATGTTAGTAGTAATTGTGGTTTTAAATCCTGATACTGGCACATACAGTAATACCAATAGTAGCAACAGGCAATAGCGATTCATTTTCACAGGGTATTTAGCTGGTTACTTAACGTTGATCGTCAATTCTTTATTGCAACGGGTTAAAAATTGACGCCACAAATGTAAATAAAAAACCCTCCGGCACCATAAACTGGTACCGGAGGGCTTATATTCCGATCGTATTAGTAACCGAATATTTCTTCCAGCGTCAACACTTTCACTTCTCCATACTTCTTCAGATCATCCAGACTTACACGTTTGTCAGATGCTACCACGCAATAAGTATATGGCTTTTTAGCCAGCTCTGCGTCGTGGAATTTCTTCACATCGTCAAAAGTGATCTTATCAATCATTTCATACACCTTCTTGCGGTTATCTTCCTTTAAACCCAGTTTCTGGTTTGCCAGGTAAGTGAAGATAATACCATCCTGAGTGATTCTTTCTGTTTCTATATCCTGTTTCAGACTCTGTCTTGAAGTTTCGAACAACTTGTCGGAACGGGGAATATCATTCAGCAACTCATTCATGCCGTTGATCGCATCGTTCATCTTGTCTGCCTGGCTACCTACGTAAGCAATAGCAGAATAACGTGCACCTTTCTTGTCGGGAGTTGCATAGACAGCATAAGTAGAATAAGCCAGGGCTTTAGATTCACGGATAGTCTGGAATACAATAGATCCCATGCCACCACCAAAGTAGCCATTGAACATACTTACCAGTGCTGTGTTATCAGGATTGTAAACTTCAGAGTTTCTTACCCAGTTTACTTCTGTCTGCACCATATCATAGTTAGCAAACAGCACCTGGTTCTTAGTCTGATCGATCTTGTCAAATTTCTGCTGAGGAGGCGCGTCCTTCCATGTTGCAGGAATCATGTGATCTTTCTGTACAGCCGCAATCATTTCGTTCATTGACTGAGGACCGTAGTAGATCACAGTGTGCTTATAGTTGCCCATTGAATGTAACATATCTACCAGCTGAGCGGCTGTTACACCATCCAGTTCCGCCTGGCTCAACGCATTGTTGAAAGGATTCTTAGCACCATACATCGCATAGTTGGCAAGCCCCTTCATGATGTTGCCCTTATTCAGTTTGCTATCTGCACGTGATTTTGTAATACGGCCTTTCAGTGCAGCCAACGCTTCTTCATTCGCCTGGCAATGTGTTAACAGGTGTTCGAACAGACTTACCGCCTTATCGAAGTTTTCCTGTAAACCTGTGATGGTGATCGCTGAATTTTCACTGCCGGAAGATACGGTGAAGTTACAGGCAATGTTGTAGAACTCTCTGCTGATCTGCTCTGAAGTATATTTATCAGTACTCAGGAATTGCAGGTACTGGGCTGCCAGCGGTAACAGTTTATTGTTCCAGCCACCTATATCAAAACGGAAATATAAACGGAAAAGACCATTGTCTTTGTTCTGTACATACAATACATCTGCCTGACCAGCTTTACCTTTCTGAATATCCTTGTCGAAATCCAGCCACTGTGGTTGTACCGGGGTAGCTGGCATTGCATCGATTTTTTTCAGGAAAGCAGATTGATCATTACGATTGATTTCAACCGGCGTAATAATAGGTTTTTCAACCTTTTCAATTTTTTTGTCCTCGCCTTTACGTTTGTACAGCAGCACGTAGTTATCAGCAAAATATTTGTTGGCGAAATCAACGATCTGCTGCTTGGTAACCTTACCCATGTTATCTACATAGGCAACGTCAGCCTGCCAGTTCTGGCCCCTGTGCTTGATAAAGCCATCCATCAGTGAGGATGCACGGTTATTATTGTTCTCCAGCCCTTGTAATTCAGCAAGTTTAGCATTGTTTACGATTGCCTTTACCAGGGTTTCGTCGAACTGCCCTTTCTTCAGAATTTCCAGTTGACCCAGTAACAGGTCTTTTACCTGATCAAGGGTCTGGCCTTGTTTTGGTTTACCACTCATCTGAAATACAGCATAGTCTTTCCAGCCCATTACACCCGCACTGGCACCAAGCATTTTCTGCGCCTTGTTGATGTTCAAATCCAGCAGACCTGCTTTACCATTGTTCATGATTTCAGAGATCACGCCCAGTATTACAGCTGATTTAGTATCCAATGCACCAGGCATACGATATGCGATCGTTACACTTTCTGCATCAGGACCAACCACTTCCTTCACAATTGGCGCTTTGATAGGCGCTTCCACAGGAGCTTTGTATTCAGGAACCGGTTTGGCCTTCATATAGGCAAAGTCCTCATCAATCTTCTTAATAACGTAATCAGGATTGAAATCTCCCGCCATTACGATGGCCATATTATTAGGCACATAATAAGAGTTGTAAAACTGGCGTATCGCTTTCAGAGAAGGATTCTTCAGGTGTTCTACCGTACCAATGGTGCTCTGCTGACCGTAGTTATGGGTAGGGAACAGGGAAGAAAGCAATACCTCGTAAGATTTACGGCTGTCATCGTCCAGCCCCCTGTTTTTTTCTTCATACACTGCCTCCAGCTCTGTGTGGAAGAGACGAAAAACCGGATCCTTAAAACGTTCTGCCTGAACAGCAAGGTACTTGTCGATAGCATTGGAAGGGATATCTTCCTCGTAGATAGTTTCTTCTACCCAGGTATGAGCATTAGTACCCTGTGCTCCCATACCAGTCATCATTTTATCGTATTCGTTGGCAATGGCGTATTTAGCAGCCAGACCTGATACACTGTCTATCTGGTGATAGATAGTTTTGCGGGTAGTCGCATCAGTAGTATGATTGTAGTTATCATACAAGCCTTCGATCTTGTCCAGGTAAGGTTTTTCCTTAGCCCAGTCCAGAGAACCATATTGCTCTGTACCTTTAAAGAGAAGGTGTTCCAGGTAGTGTGCAAGGCCAGTGTGGTCTTTAGGATCATTGTTACTACCTGCTCTTGTGCCGATGAGGGTCTGAATACGAGGATCTTTTTTGTTGACGCTCAGTATCACGGTCAGACCATTTTTCAAGGTATAGAATCGGGCCTGCATGGGATCGTTGGTAATATACTTATAAGTATATCCCCCGGATTTGGCCTCCTTCCATTCATACTTCTGCTGCGCAATAGACAGTTGGATAATGCAACTGGCTAGCAGCATTAAAAAAATTGTTTTTTTAACGAGGTTCATTTGTTGGTTTTTGAATAAAAACCAAATATAACGGTAAGTTTCAACTTCCTACAAACTGGAAATTGTTAAAAGGAGTATAAAGGTGAGCAGCGGACCAGGTGCTCAGGTCCTACCTCACAATGAAGTGATCCTGCTTCGGTAACAGGATAGAGTCGGCAGCATGTCTTTTAGCAGCATTGGCTATAAATAATGGAACAGGCGAATGTGATTCCCTCTGAACATATCCATCCTGACTTTGTCCTGCATCCGGTCCACGACCATAGATCTTAACACCAACTATTCTCTTATCACATGAGTGGGCCCAGATTATAAATCCGGTACAAACCATAAACGTAATGAATGAGCGCATACTAACTTATTTGATCCCCACGTATTAAAAACCATTGAAACGTAATCCCACAGAAAAAGGATATTGCTCAAGACCATAATCATGTAATGGCGTCAATGCAAAGTTGCCATACAGCTTTACAGGGCCATATCCTACATCTCCGGTAATACTGAGTCTCCATTTATTAAGATTAAAATCGTCAACTTTCTTTACTTTCCCTCGTTCACGGCTGATCTGTTTTGTACGGGCTTTTACCAGGTACCCACCCATAATACCCATACTCATTTTGAATGCACGTGAAGGACGGGCTGGATTGCTGTTAAAGTTCAACATGACAGGCACACTCAAATACTCTGCAAACAGCTTATTCTTTGAAAAGCTCACAGTATCCCTCATAATAGTAGTGGGATAACCGGGAACATAAGTAATATTACGGGCAAAACGATAGTTGTTCATCTCCACTCCAAAGGAATAAATCAGGTTCAGCTTATGTTTGTATAGATTCAATCGCTGCTGGAACAACCAGATATTTACATTTATAGATTTACCGGCAATCAGTTTAAATTCTGACGGAGTAAGTGGCGAACTGCCTACTCTGGGTGCCAGGGTATTTAACCCCGCTGCTGAATAAGTGTATGCCTTCATGTCACTAAAGTATACATCACTGGGGGCACTATACAGGGCTAATGAAGCAGCTCCGTTATAATCACTCCGGTCCATATAATTATTATATCCCAGATCAAAAACGAACCAACGCGTCTGTAAATTGCGTTTTAGTTGTGTCCTGGCATATGCCGTATCATTATACACCTTAAAGATGCGCTTTCCCTTTGCATCTTTTCCCTGTACAATAATCAAGCCTTTCACCTGAATAGTGTCGGCTGTCTGGGCATGAACACCCGCACAAATGAAAAGCAATAAAATTAAACAGCGTAATACTTTACACTTCATATTGATAATTCTTACATATAAGATGGCCGTCCTGACAACAGCTTTGCTATGCTTATTTCTTCTTTTTGGAAAAGAATCGCGCTACGTTTGCAACTCCATTTAATATCTTACTATCTCCTCTCATTGTCACTGACACAACAAGTTCTCCCTGAACGGGCCTGGAAGCTTCCGTTATCCGGGTATGCATGGCATCTTCTTTATTGTTATCCGATTTGGCTATTACCGGCGCTTTATCAGTTTCATTGGTGATTCCAGCGTTGGCTATTTTCTGTTGCTCCTTCTGTTCCTTCAGCTGTTGTACAATCTCACTGGTGGTACTTTCTGGCTGAGGTAATTTGTTCAGTGCCACAGAAGCCGGAACATCATCCTGCCGGGCCGCCGGGGCAGCTGGCGGAGGAGTCGTAGCTGTTATGCTATGTGTTGCCGGAGCTACATGCGCCGTAACAACGGGTTGAGTGCTGGCAGTATGAGGATTAGCAGCCGGCTTTTCTACCGCTGCAACAGCTGGCTTGTCATTTACCTGTTGCTGGGGGGAAGAATGTGGCGGCAAGGGAACAGCGGGTTGCTTTTGCTGCTGATGAACGGCCACTTCTGCACCAGGCCCTTCCAAATGTCGTGGAGGAATCAATAATATTGCTACACCAGCTACTACAGCAGCTGCCGCAGCCCACCACCAGATGGCACGAACCCGGGTCTTGTTCCGGTAAAGCACTGACTTATCAGGGAATATGACAGAAAGGTCCGGTTGTAATCTCGATGCCTCCAGCAGCCGCAGCTCCCGGCTGATGTGTGGATGCTGTTGGGCCAGCACCTCAACTTTGCGTTGATCTGCTGTACTCAGTTCTTTATCTACATACTTCAGTAAAAAGTCTTCGTAGTTTCCGGCGGAAAGCGTATCGGCTTCTGACTGCCTGTATAGCATTTCCTTCCTGTCAAAACGCAGTTCGTTGTCCGGCACTATACGTGCCGACTGCAGCAGGATTAATTCCTGCCTGCACTTAGGGTGCTGCTGAAGGAAAACCTCCAGCGCTGCCTGCTCCTCCTCATTCAATTCACCGTCCACGGCACTCAGCAGGTACTCCTCATAGTTCGATATGTCTATATTTATCGCCAAAGTCTGATAAATAATTAAAAATCAGATCAAATTACATTTTCGATTTTCACAAGATACTGCTTCAGATGCAACCTCGCCCTATGTAGATATACTTTTACCTGCGAAGGATTCAGTTGCATGATCTCTCCTATCTCCTCATAACTATATCCCTCATAGTCCTTTAACAGAATCAGGGATCGTTGTACATCTGTTAGTTTATCCAGCGCTTTCTCCAATACTTTCCTGGCATCGTTTATCTTCTGCTCGCTAATCTTCGTCTCTTCCTTAAACTCATCGACCAGTGTTATCCGCTTTACCTTACGGACATGGTCTATCATATTGTGGTAAGCTACTGTAAAGAGATATGACTTGGCCTTTTCAAAAGGCACATCTATACAATGTTTCCACAATATTTCAAACGCATTCTGTACCACGTCTCTCGCATCCTCTGTATGGTCTAGGTTCTTTACTATAAACCGGAAGAGATTATCCGCGTACAGATCCACGCATTTGTTGTACTCCTTTTCCGTCATCCAGGTGTTGCAGGATTTTAGTGCTAATGTCCGACAATTAACTTTAAACGCATCTCTTCCTCTTGTCCCGCCCAACTACGTACCATAATTTTCTGCAATATTTCCCATCTTTTTCCGAATGGCAGAACTTCCCGCGGGCGCTCAAGCCATCAATTCACTACATACAGCGCGGAAATATTCAGTCCGGATCATTTCTCCTGGATAAAACAGGATCAGGGTGCAGACATTATTATGACGCAAAGCTTCAACCAAATGTTACACCCCCGTCAAACTTTTTATATAACTGCCAGAATTCGCTTCCCAGATCCCCGAATCGTAATACTTTTATTGCCATAACTTTGAACCCGGTTACAAAATCTGCTACTATGAACGAAAAATTCATTACCCGCCTGCAGGAGGAACTGAACGAGATCCGTACTGCCGGCCTTTTTAAAAACGAAAGGATCATCACCTCTGAACAAGGTGCCGAAATCCAGGTAGGTGGCAATACTGTACTTAACTTTTGCGCCAATAACTACCTGGGCCTTTCCAGTAACCCCAAGGTGGTGCAGGCTGCAAAAGATGCGATTGATACACATGGATATGGTATGAGCAGCGTGCGATTTATATGTGGTACTCAGGATATTCACCGCGAATTGGAACAAAAAATTGCACAATTCCTTGGTACTGAAGACACTATCCTCTATGTTGCTGCCTTTGATGCAAACGGTGGAGTATTCGAACCCCTGTTCAACGAACAGGATGCTATCATTTCCGATGCTCTCAACCATGCTTCTATTATAGATGGTGTACGCCTGTGTAAAGCACAACGTTACCGCTATGAACATAATAATATGGCTGACCTCGAAGCCAAACTGCAGGAAACCGCAGGTCTTCGTAGCCGTATCATTGTTACCGATGGCTCTTTCAGCATGGACGGTACCATCGCCCAGCTGGACAAGATCTGTGATCTGGCAGATAAATACGATGCCATCGTAATGATCGATGAAAGCCACTCTTCCGGATTCCTCGGGAAAACCGGCCGCGGTACTCATGAATATCGAAATGTAATGGGCCGTATCGACATTATCACCGGTACCCTCGGTAAAGCATTGGGTGGTGCATCAGGTGGTTTTACCAGCGGTAAAAAAGAGATCATTGACATGCTCCGCCAGCGTAGCCGTCCTTATCTCTTCTCTAACTCTGTAGCCCCCAGCATTGTAGGCGCTTCTATCGCCGTGCTCGACATGCTCAGTTCTACCACCGAACTCCGGGACAAACTTGAATATAATACCAAATATTTCCGGACAAAAATGACGGAGGCCGGTTTCGACATCAAACCAGGTGATCACCCGATTGTGCCTGTAATGCTGTACGATGCCGTACTCAGCCAACAGTTTGCCGAAAAACTGTTAAAAGAAGGAATCTACGTTATCGGATTCTTCTTCCCGGTTGTTGCCAAAGGCCAGGCCCGCATCCGCGTTCAGTTGAGTGCTGCTCACGAACAAGCCCATCTGGACAAAGCAATCGCCGCCTTCACCAAAGTAGGAAAGGAATTAGGTGTGATTAAATAATTAGAAGCCCGCTCCTAAGGCGGGCTTCTTCCTTTTATATATTACTTTTGCAGGATCAAAATTTTGCTATGATGAAACAAACCGGTTGGCTGCTACTGCTGATGGCGATCTTAGTGAATGCCTGCGCACCAAATAATGTGCACGTTCAGAAAGAATGGGAAAAGTATTTTACCGACAATAAGGTAGAAGGCACCTTTATGTTGTTCGACAACGGACAAGGATCTTTTAAGGTATATAATATTGATCGCGCTAAAGAACGCTTCCTGCCAGCTTCCACCTTCAAGATCTTCAATTCCCTGGTTGGCCTGGAGACCGGTGTGATCAAGGATACCGCCACTGTTATTCCATGGAATGGCGTACACCACCAGGGCGCTGACTCCGTATGGGATCGTGACCTGAGCATGCAGCAGGCTTTCCGCCTATCTGCAGTTCCTTATTTCCAGGAAGTAGCCCGTCGCATTACCAAACCTGTCATGCAGCACTACCTGGATACCGTGAAATATGGCAACATGAAAATCAGCCGAATCGATACCTTCTGGCTGGATAACAGCCTCCGCATCTCTCCGGATGAAGAACTGGGATTCGTGAAGAAACTCTATTTTGATGAGCTTCCCTTCCATAAACTGACCATGCAATGGGTACGTGAAGTAATGCTAATGGAAAAAACACCTAAATACGAGCTGCGCTACAAAACTGGTTGGGGCCAGGAAGGTAAAAAACAGATCGGTTGGATAGTAGGCTGGATCGAAGAAAACGGACATCCTGCTTTCTTTGTACTCAACATCGAATCTGATAATCCAAACATTGACATGGAAAAAGTGAGAATGAATATCACAAAAAGTATTCTCCAGGAAGCCGGTTATATGGAAGGACACAAATAAATAATTTTAAGAAAAGGCCGCCCAAAACGGCCTTTTTTCATGCCTGAAAAAATCACTTGACGCTGTCAATCAATTCGTTGCCTCCGTCAACCATCTTCTTTCCACCTCTTACCTACGTTAAAAATCTCCTAAATCCTTACCCTCTAATAGTGTAAAACGTACTAAAAAAATTATATTTGATCCCTATGATGTTACGTTTTCAGCATAGCGAATATTTATGGGCCTTAGTACTGCTGCTGGTATTGCAACTGGCGTTTATCAGCATCTCCTGGTGGAAGCGCAGCTCAATACGCAAATTGGGTGACCCGGTACTGGTAGAGAAACTATTCACCGGTTACTCCCGCCGGCGGTTTGCATTCCGCTTCCTCCTTATTTTCCTCGCTTTTTTCTTTGGCGTCCTCGGATTGGCCAATATCCAAAAAGGAAGTCGTATGGAAAAAATAACCCGCAAAGGGGTGGATGTAGTCATTGCCCTCGATGTCAGTAAAAGTATGCTGGCCGGCGATGTAAAACCCGATCGCCTTACCCGCGCCAAACAATTAATTTCAAAACTCGTTGATAAACTGGATAACGACCGTGTCGGCCTGGTTGTTTTTGCTGGTAACGCTTACCTGCAAATGCCACTGACCATCGATTACTCTGCTGCAAAAATGTACCTGAGCACAGTAAGCCCGGACATGATCCCAACTCAGGGTACCGCTATCGGTCAGGCCATTCAGGTGAGCGATGAGGCTTTCAATAAAAAGGAACGTAAACACAAATCCCTCATCATTATCTCCGATGGGGAAGATCATGACGAAACTGCCATCTCCAAAGCCAATGCTGCATTCGACGCTGGGGTTGTGATCAATACCATCGGTATTGGTTCGCCTACCGGATCTCCATTACCAGATCCTGAAACCGGCACCTACAAAAAGGATAAAGATGGCAACACCGTCATCTCCAAACTCAACGAAGAAGAGCTGAAACGCATAGCTGCCGCCGGGAAAGGCATCTACGAACACCTGGATAATAATACCGAAGAAGTGGTGAATTCTCTGGTCCATAAAATAGACAGCATGGAACAGAAAGAGTTCGGAGAGAATATTTTTACAGACTACAACAGCTATTTCCAATATTTTCTCGTTATTAGCCTGATACTGCTGGTAGCGGAGTTCTTTATTCCGGAAATTAAGCGCAGCGCACGCGCCAATGTTGTCACTGCTACAGAAAAACCATGAGAAAGAATAACCTGACATATCACCTTTTGCTGACTGGCTTGTTCCTCTGCATTTGTAATTACTCCTTCGCCCAGAATGGTAATAAGTACATCCGCAAAGGCAACGAACTGTACTCAAAACAGCAATACACCGATGCTGAAGCAAACTACAAGAAAGCACTGGAAGTCAACCAGGCGTCTGTAGAAGGCAGGTATAACCTGGGTAACTCCATGTACGAGCAAAAACGCTACGACGACGCTCGTGCACAATACCTGAATAGCTTTAAGATGGCACCTAACAAAACTCAGAAAGCAGATGCCAGCTACAACATCGGAAACACCTTTATGGAAGGAAAGAAATGGGAAGAAAGCATCAAGGCTTACAAAGAAGCCCTGAAGATGAATCCCACTGATGCCCAGGCTCGCTATAACCTTGCATATGCACAGGCCATGCTGAAAAAACAGCAGGGCAACGGAGGAAACGACAACAAAGACCAGCAGAACAAGGATAAAAACAAAGACAAAAAAGATCAGCAGAACAAAGACAATAAGGACAACCAGGATAAAAAGGATCAAAACAAAGATCAACAGAACAAAGACAATAAGGACCAAAATAAAAACAACAAAGACCAGCAGAATAAGGACAAAGACAATAAAGACCAAAAAGATCAGCAGGACGAGAAACCGCAACCACAACCCAGCAAACTGGATAAACAGGAGGCAGAACGATACCTGCAGGCTTTAGGTCAGGAGGAAAAGAAACTGCAGGACAAAATGAAGAAAGCAAAAGGACAGGTTGTGCCTGTGGATAAGGATTGGTGATTTAACATCCCACGTGATGCTTTTTGTTACCTTTGCCCTGGATATTTTTTCGAACTATGCAGTTATATTGTAATTCACTGACGGAGTATAAAAGGTTGGCTACGCTGGAAGTTAAGGTAGGCGATTTGTTGATAGGGAATTTTAACCCTGTGCGTATCCAGACCATGACAACTACAGATACAATGAACACCCTGGCTACTGTAGAGCAGGCCATCCGTTGTATCGAAGCGGGCTCCGAACTGGTGCGTATCACTGCGCCCAGCAAAAAAGAAGCAGAAAATCTGCTGCCCATAAAAAGCGAACTGCGTAAAAGAGGCTATCATACTCCCCTCGTAGCCGATATCCACTTCACTCCCAATGCCGCTGAAATAGCAGCCCGTATCGTGGAAAAAGTGCGTATCAACCCCGGCAACTTCGTAGATAAAAAGAAATTTGAAACCATCAACTATACAGACAGTGAGTACCTGGCTGAAACCGATCGTATTCGCAAACAGTTCACTCCACTGGTAAACATCTGTAAAGAATATGGTACAGCGATGCGCATCGGTACCAACCATGGTTCCCTCAGCGATCGTATCATGAGCCGGTATGGAGATACCCCCATGGGTATGGTGGAAAGCGCAATGGAATTTCTCCGTATTGCGGAAGATCTCAGCTATCGCAACATCATTCTGAGTATGAAAGCCAGTAATCCGCAGGTAATGGTGCAGGCTTACCGTCTGCTCATTCAAACTATGCAGGAAGAACTGGGGCACTGCTATCCATTGCATCTCGGTGTTACTGAAGCCGGTGATGGCGAAGATGGCCGTATCAAGTCAGCCGTTGGTATTGGTACCCTCCTGGAAGATGGTATTGGCGATACTATCCGCGTATCACTTACAGAAGATCCGGAATTCGAATTGCCTGTATGCCGGGATCTGGTAAAACGCTATACCACACGTCAGAATCATACTCCCATCCCTCCCATTGAACAGGTTCCTTACTCTCCATTCAATTACAAACGTCGGGAGTCTGTTGCCTTTAATAATGTAGGAGGTAAACAAGTGCCGGTAGTCGTAGCGGATCTGAGTGACGTAAGTGCTATCAGGCCCGTAGACTTACAGGGCATCGGTTATAATTATGATGAAGCAACTGACAAATGGAATATTGCCGACGCAGCAGCAGATTACCTGTTCTGCCATGTGGCGCTTTCCTTTGCTTTGCCAGGCACACTGAAAGTGATCGTCCCCAAAAACGTTTGGGAAACCGTAGAAGAAAAGGAAAAATATATGCCGCTCTTCTCCGCCGAAGAGTTCATACAAGCCAAAAATACCTCTGAGGTACTGAACTTTGTTGATATCAATACCGGTGTTACTCTGACGGAAGAACTGCTGCTGCAACTCAACAATGGCAAACCAGTTGTACTATGCCTGCATTCCTCTAATCAGCATGCAATGCCGGAAGTACGCCGGGCATTCATGACACTCATGCAACAAAATGTGCAGTTACCATGCATTCTCCGTTGCCTGGCAGCTGATCATACCAATGATGAACACCTGATACACTACGCTACTGAAACCGGTGCACTGTTGCTGGATGGCTTTGGCGATGGCTTGTGGCTGGTGAAAACCGAAACCGCAGCAGATACCGTAGATCATACCCTGCTGAACAATGTTGCGTTCGGCATCCTGCAGGCCACACGTACCCGAATTTCTAAAACTGAATACATCTCCTGCCCTTCCTGCGGTCGTACCCTATTCGATCTGCAGGAAACAACAGCAAGAATCAGAGCAGTAACCAATCACCTCAAAGGAGTGAAGATCGCTATCATGGGCTGCATTGTAAACGGCCCCGGCGAAATGGCAGATGCTGATTTTGGCTATGTAGGCAGCGGCGTTGGCAAAATCACCCTTTACCGAGGCAAAGAAGTGGTAAAACGAGGATTGAATAGTGATGTAGCCGTAGATGAACTGATCAACCTGATCAGGGAAAACGGTATGTGGGTAGAAACAAATAATTAAAATAAAAAAGGGCTGTTGTGAACCAACAGCCCTCGCATCTTTATGCGTGTTCTTGAGGTTAACGGACGAACTAAAATCAATAGTAGGGGTTATTTATATTATTGTCAGACAATCGATGCATCTCTTCTCTAACATTCAATAGCTTTTGGGGTTAATAGTAATATTGTCAGGTTGATACAAAGGTACGTCTGACAAAGGCCCTGAGTCAAGCGTATATATACGTATTTTACATGTGAGAACTACGGGTTTAATAACCTAAGTACCAGTCGCTTAAATACCAGCATTCATCTAATATTTTCTATACTTTAATTTAAATGAACAACACTATGAAAAAGTTTCTGACTGGTGTACTCGCCCTGCTCATGGGTGCCTCTATCGCGTTCGCACAGACTCCTGCAACACAGAAAAAACAGGACAAACCTAAAACTGAAGCTAAACAGGACGCGCCAAAGCTGAAAAAAGACGGCACTCCTGACAAACGTTTCAAAGAAAACAAAGAAGACAAAGCAGCAGCAAACACACCTAAGAAGAAAGACGGTACTCCTGACATGCGTTACAAGGAGAATAAAGAGAAAAAAGACGCGAAAGCAGCTCCAAAAGCTGATGCAAAAAAGAAAGCATAATTATCGTAAAAAGCTGGCTCATAATAGCCAGCTTTTTTATTTTCGTACATTTATCACATGTTGGACTTCAGGTTAAAAGTGTTCTATACAGTTGCAAGACGCCTAAGCTTTACCAAAGCAGCCGAAGAGCTGTTTATTTCCCAGCCCGCCGTGACCAAGCACATTCACGAGCTGGAGCAACAACTGGGCATGGCCCTCTTTGAAAGAATCGGCAACCGTATCAAGATCACCCGTGCAGGGCAGGTGATGCTCAAGCATGCAGACGATATCTTTACCAGCTACCGTAATCTTGAATATGAGATCAACCAGCTCAAACATGAACAGGGTGGCCTGCTGGCCTTAGGTGCAAGTACCACCATCGCACAATACTTCATTCCCCCTTTGCTGGCACAATTCAATCAGCGGTATCCCGAAGTAACTGCCTCCCTGATTAGTGGTAATACCGAACAGATAGAACAGGCACTATTTGACAAAAGTATCCAGCTGGGTCTCATAGAAGGACGCTCCAAAAACCCTGTACTCAAGTATGTGGAGATCGCCAAAGACGAAATAGCATTGATAGGAAATGTAAATTATAACTACGGTGATAACAATACTCCCCTCAATGCTGCCGATCTGAAAAACATTCCCCTGCTCATGCGTGAACATGGCTCTGGTACCCTGGAAGTCATCACCGATGAACTAAAAAGATTAAAATTGAAACTGACCGACCTGCATATAGCCATGTACATGGGGAGTACCGAAAGCATCAAATCTTACCTGCACCACGCCCCCTGTGCCGCATTCCTTTCCTTAAAAGCAGTACAGCGGGAATTGGAAGCTGGAGAATTTAAAATTCTGCCAGTCAGGAACTTTAAACTGGTAAGGAAATTCCATTTTATCTACCTGCAGGGACAACAGGATAAATTAGCACAACTATTCATGCGCTTTTCCAGACAACATACTGAATTACAACAACCATAAATAAAAAAACCGGCCATTATAGCCGGTTTTTGTTTTCAATATTATTTTCTAGCTACGCTGAAGCGTGTAAATGATATACCCTGTTTTGCCTTCATAATTTACTGCGGCTCTCCATACCATGGTCGTCTTGTCAAGCGAGCTGATTTCCACGCGGTAACCTTCCGTAACATTCTTCGCTTTTACACCACCTCCAATTTTCTTGAACTGTAAATTTTCCACACCATCTGCTTTGTAAATAGACCATACAATTGGCTGGGAAGCAGTGCTACAACCGTCGTCTGTAGAAGTCAGCGTATAGGAACCATTGGTCTCATTATTCGGGAATACCCACTGGCTACCTTTAAAACAGCTGTAAGAAGCCTGATCAAAAACAGTGATTTTTGAATGCTGTGGGATCCCTTCAAAGCTGATATCAGTGATAATCCAGTTACCTTTTACGCTCCCCTTGCTTGCGCTCACGTTAGTATTGGTAGCCCCCGACTGGGTCTTACAGGATATGGTGAAGAGAGATGCCAGCAAGCACAATGCTGCTAATGTAAGATGCTTCATGTAAGAAATATTTTAATGTTTAAAAAGGCAGTAACGCAATTAGTTACCGGCTCGAATTTAGAGAAGACAAGAAGTGTACCAAACCTACCTCTGGGTTGATTGTTGCTGCTCCAGGTTGGGCAACATGCGGAGAAAACGGTCTTCCATTTGATGAAAACGGTGATAGAAATAAATGGTGGTGGCCAATAAACCTATGATAATCATGCCCATCGCAATAACCGCACAACGCCACCAGATGCTTACTGTCATGGTATTACGCTGAGGCTGTAGAATATAGGTCGGATTTTCAGGCAATAGCCTTTGGTTCCTGGGTGGTTTCTCCCAGGTAATCCGGGTAGCGATCTTATTCCAGACTATTGCGGGAGGAGTCACTCCCCCTTCTTCCGTAACCCTCTGAAGCCGGTATTCAACCATCGCAATTTCTGTTTCCAACTCCGGATATATGTAACGCATACGTTCCAGCATAGCCACATCTTCAACTGACGCAAGGCCAAGCAGGTAACTTTCTATAATACCACTATCTATGTAATCCTGTAAGTCCAGAAGGCAAAAAATAAAAGAAGTGAAACCATATGTTCCCTCTAAAGGTCAACATCACTTGCCTGCGCAAATGTCAAATTAAAATTTGAAAAATATCACTTTTTTATAGGTTGCCCTGTAAAATCACCTGGGATTAGTAGGTACTTCTGTGCGCGGAGTTAATTGTTCGAGCTTCTTTTCCTGCATTTCATACTTCAAATAGAAGTAAATAGCTGAAGCCAGACAAACTTTCGAAATAATAAACACAGCTATGAAAAAGAGTTTCCACCATTTGTGTACCGTAATATACTGGTTATCCTTTGGCTGGATATTAATATAGGTCGTGTTGTAACTGGCCTTTTCACGGGTATTGGAAGATCTGCGATAATCACCGGTATCATAGTAATCGTCCTCTCTCCAGTTGATACGCTGGAAAATGCGCTCTTTCAACTCCTCTGGAGGCAAAACAGCTTCCGCCAATGCAGTTCTCTCCATACGCCTTTCCACAGCAGCTATTTCACTGTTGAGTTCGGGGTAGAGTTTACGCATATATTGCAGCTCTTCTACCTCTACGTTGGTAGCAAGCCCAAGTACATAGCTCTCTATGATACCGCTTTGTATGTAGTGATCGAGTTCCAATTAATTTCTTAAAAAGTTCCTGAAAGCCATCATTATTTCCTTCATCAGTCCGGCGATCGTCTCGGGCTCTACCCCTGTCATTCGGGCCACTGCTTCCTTGGGTAGCCCCTTAAAGTAGCACAGATAGAACACTTTTTGTTTATCCTGTGGCAATGTATTGGTAAACCGCAGTAGCGAATTGTTCCCCTGGAGTATTACTGCCTTCGTTGTTTCCTCACTCGTATGACTACCCTCTGAAAGAGCTATTTCCCTTGTCAGGCGCATCATCCACCCGAAAAGTGTGGCGTTGCCGGACTGCCTGTAGGTGTATATATCACTATATATACGTACAAATACAGTAGTTAGGATGTCCTCAGCCTTTTTATTATCTGGAACCACCTGTAATATTAAACTATATAATGCTGGTCCATAGTAGTCATATAATAACTCCCTGGCTCCGGGGTCTCCAGCAATCAAGCGTTCAATTAGTAAATGCTCATCAATATGAACAGCAGCCTGTCCCAAATGTTGTAGGTTTAACTATAACTAAGATAGCTAATCTCTCCTTAACCATCAAGTTTCTTGTTATAACATGTAAATGCTATGCGAAGAACTCCTGTACCCGCTGCTTCCTGTAAGCAAAAATCCCTTCCAGCTGACGTCGCACGAAAAGTGCATGTGCAAGCCTGCCCAAAATGCCTAATGGCAATGAGTAATGCACAATATCAGTCATCTTCACGCCCCCTTCCACTGCCTCAAAATGGTGCTGATGATGCCAGAGCCCATATGGCCCCTCCCGCTGTTCGTCTACAAAATACTCACCTTCTTTTACATGCGTAATTTCCGTCATCCAGCGCAAGGGTATGCCAAGCACAGGATGAATAACGTAGGTGATGATTTCACCTGCATAAATCGGTTTATCCGTAACAGGCGAGGTAATGTCAAAACGCATATACGAGGGCGTTATTTTTTCAAGGTTATTTGCCCGTGAAAAAAACGTCCAGGCCTCCGGTATCGATGTATTTAATACCTGCTCATACCGCAACAGATAGATTTTTGCCATAACTTCATATATATTTTAGTGTCGCCAGATGCTAATCCATATCAAATATAGTCATGTCCAGAGATCAATATCAACAACGTTTCGAGGAAGTGTATAATCGGTTAAATGAACGACAGCGGGAAGCCGTTGACAATACCGAAGGCCCTGTGATGGTGATAGCCGGTCCTGGTACCGGCAAAACGCAGATCCTGGCATCGCGTATCGGCAAGATTCTGCGCGACAGCGACTTCTTACCACAAAACATTCTTTGCCTTACTTATACCGACGCAGGTACTGTTGCCATGCGTAAGCGCCTCACCGACTTCATCGGCCCGGATGCTTACCGTGTTAATATCCATACATTCCACTCCTTCTGTAACGAAGTCATACAGGACAACCTGGGCTACTTTGAAAAAAACAGCCTCGATCCTATATCAGAACTGGAAAAAATACAATTGCTCAAAAAACTCATTGACGGCTTTAGCAAACAGAATCCCCTGAAACGTTACCGTGGGGATGTATACTTTGATATGAACAACCTTTCCAACCTCTTCTCTACCATGAAGCGGGAAGGCTGGACCGTTGACTATATCAAAGATGCTATCAAAACCTACATCGACGACCTGCCGAACCGCGACGAATTTATCTGCAAAAGAGCGACCAAAAATTTTAAAAAAGGAGACATTCGTACCGATAAGATAGAAATTGAAGTAGAGAAAATGGCCCGTCTGGAAGCTGCTGTTGAACAATTCATCGTGTTCAATTCCCTCATGCATGCCGCCAACAGGTACGACTTCGATGATATGATCAACTGGGTGATCAGGGCCTTCGAACAACACCCCAATCTCCTGGCAGACTACAAAGAACGCTTTCAATACATCCTCGTGGATGAATACCAGGATACCAGTGGTACCCAGAACCGGCTGATTCAGCAGCTCATTACCGGCGAAGAACTGCCAAACGTGTTTGTAGTAGGCGATGATGACCAGTCCATTTACCGTTTCCAGGGCGCCAATATCGAAAACATGGAGCAGTTTGCCGGCGGCTTTGCAGAAACCCTGCGTACCATTGTACTCACCCAGAACTATCGTTCCGTACAGAACATACTGGATGCGTCTATGACGCTGATTGATAATAACGGCAATTCCCGCCTGGTTAATCAGCTACCAGGACTTAGCAAACAGCTTGTCTCCAGCAATGATAAGCTGATGCACCTGAACATCAGCCCTGTTATCCATCGCTACAATACACCCCGCGATGAAATGGCCGGATTGACAAACACAATGGTATCCCTGCTGGAAAAAGGAGTTCCCCCAGGCAAGATAGCTGTCATCTACCGCGAGAACCGATTTGGGGAAGAGCTCGCACAATACTTCCGTCTCAAAGGCCTTCCTTTCTATTCCAAAAGACATGTGAACCTGTTTGAAAATCCATTCGCCCGCAAAGTATTAACAATACTTCGCTACCTGGCAGCAGAACTGGATACGCCCTACAGCGGAGACGATCTGCTCTTCAAGATCATGCATTTCGACTTCTACGATATTCCACCCGTTGAAATAGCCAAAGTGAGTATCAGAGTAGCTGAAAAAGGATATGCTGAAAAGTCCTCCATCCGTCAATACTTGCAGGAATGGCAAACCACTCGTAACCTCACGCTCTTTACTGAAGCGCCGGAACTGGCCATGATGGAACTAAGTAAAATGATGGAAAGATGGATTAAAGAAGCACATAATCTCACCTTACAACAACTTTTTGCCAGCATTATCAGCGAAGGCGGCATCCTCACCCACATCATGGACTCTCCTGAGAAAATGTGGCTGATGAAAGTATTGCAGGCACTCTTCGATTTCATTAAAGAAGAAACCCGTCGCAACCCCGATCTGGGCCTCGTACCTTTTGTGGAAATGGTTGACCTCATGGAGGCCAATAAAATCCCCATTCCGCTGGTACAGGTATCTGGTAACGAAAAGGGAATTAACCTGATCACCGCACACGGTTCCAAAGGACTGGAATTCGAATATATTTTCCTGGCAGGCACCAACTCTCACCTTTGGGAGAAGAAAAAGAAAAACAACAGCGGATTCTCCTTCCCCGATACCGTGTTCGCCACCCAATCTACCAGCACAGATGAGCAGGAACTGCGCCGCCTCTTTTATGTGGCCATTACCCGTGCAGAAAAATACCTCTATATCAGCTATCCTGAATTCAGATTGGATGGGAAACCGCTGGAACCCAGCATGTTCATCACAGAAATACTGGAACAACACCAGCTGCCCAACGAAAAAGTGGAACTCTCCGAAGAAGCCATGTTCGCCTTCGAATCACTCCATTACAGCAAGCAGCTGGCACCTGAAATAGCCCGTGCAGATCAGTTGTTTATCGACAACCTGCTCGCCAGCTTTACGATGAACGTGACAGCACTGAACAATTACCTTGATTGCCCGCTGGGCTTCTTCTATAAAAACCTTGTCCGCATCCCGACTGGCCGCTCAGAGAATACGGAGTTTGGTTCTGCCGTACACTATGCGCTGGAAAAACTCTTCCAGAAAATGCAGGAAGCAGGCAACAATACCTTTCCTACCCGCGAAGAGTTTGTCAAAGACTTCGTATGGAGCATGCGTCGGAACCGCGAGTGCTTTACCCGCGAGTCTTTTGAAAGAAGAATGGAGTATGGTAAAGAGATCCTGACCAACTACTACGATACCTATATCGGCACCTGGAACAAGATAGTAAGCGTGGAGAGAAACGTGCGCAATATCGTAGTAAGTGGCGTCCCTCTTAAAGGAAAGGTGGATAAACTGGAGTTTGAAGGTAATCAGGTCAATGTAGTAGACTACAAAACCGGTGACTACGAAAAGGCAATCAAAGACTACAAAAAGTTTGACCGCCCTAACGAAAAGAACCCAAATGGAGGTGACTACTGGCGACAGGCAGTGTTCTATAAGATCCTGCTGGAAAACTACCGCTCCAAAAGCTGGCAGGTGGCAAGCACAGAATTCGACTTTGTCGAACCGAATAAACAAAAGGTCTACCACAAGGAAAAAGTGTTCATCACAGCCGATGATATCGCAGCTGTAACACAGCAGATCGTGGATACCTGGACCAAAATTCAAAACAAGGATTTCTATACCGGATGTGGCAAAGAGGATTGTGTATGGTGCAACTTTGTAAAAGATCACAAGCTGCATATCGCACTTCATGACCTGGAAGAAGAAAGCGAAATACAATTTTAACATTTCCCACCCTCCGGCAATATTTGGATTTTACTGATTCAAATTTGATCTTTGGACCCGGTTTTTGGCATAATACGATAAAAATGAATCAGAATTTCCGTGGCTGGGTTTCCCTGCTTACAGTTATCATAGCAAGTGTACTTTTATTCTCCAGCTGTGCGAACATCGTTCCACCCAGCGGAGGCGCAAAAGACACGATACCTCCTGTATTGCTCGGTGCCAGTCCGGCAGATTCCAGCCTGCACTTCAAGGCTCATAAGGTAACGATGTCTTTCAGTGAATACGTAGAGCTGGACAACATCTTCGAAAAACTGATTGTTTCTCCTACCCTGAAACGCACGCCAACCGTAACAGCTAAATTGAGAACCATTACCATGGTGATCAAGGATACGCTGGAAGCCAATACTACTTATACCTTTAACTTCTCTGATGCAATCCGCGATATTAACGAGCGTAATCCTATTCAGGACTTCGCTTATGTAATATCCACCGGCGACTACCTTGATTCCCTGCAGATAAAAGGATATATCATTAATGCTGAAAGCGGCAAACCAGATAGCAACGTATCTGTAATGCTGTACCGCCATTTGGAAGATTCCGTAGTATCCAAGGAAAAACCGGTTTACTACGCACGCTCCAGAGGGAACGGTACGTTCTGGTTCAAAAATCTTGCACCCGGCGATTACAAGCTATTCGCCCTCAAAGAAGAAAACAAAGACCTGCAATACAATGACCCTAAAGAACTAATTGCCTTTCAGGATAGCGTGATTCACCTGCGCGATGAAAATCTGTACGACATACCACTCCTCACTTTCATAGAAAAAGACTCTACGCTAAAAGGGGGAGGGCCCGATGAAATGGGTGAAGCAGGTGGCCCCGGTGGAGCACAGGAAGGAAACAATCCTCCTCCTGAAGAGGACAAGAAGTCTAAAGAAGAAAAAGAGAAAGAAAAGAAAAGAAGGATTCTGGTAGCAGCAACCCTGGGAGAAAAAAACAGCCAGGACCTGGGTATGCCATTGATCGTGAACTTCAGTGCCCCGGTAAAAACACTGGATACAACCCGCATGCTGCTGGCAGAAGATACCACCTTTAAGCCAGTACCTTTCACTACTTTCTTCGATTCTACCCGCAAAGTGCTACATGTCGTATACAACTGGAAAGAAGGTATGCCATACCGCCTTACTATCCCCAAAGAGGCCGTTCTTGATACCCTTGGGCAAGAGCAATCAAAAGCTGATACCATCCTCTTCAACGCCAGGAAAGAATCAGATTATGGTAGTGCGATGCTGACTCTCACACTGAGTGATAGTTTGAGAGCAGCCGGTGGCGATACCATGCACTTTGTGGCACAGCTGGTGAAAGACAAAGAAATAAAGTACTCAGGTAAACTTGTAAAAGGTTCGTGGGTTCAGAAGCGCATTACGCCAGCTGAATATGAAGTAAGGATTCTGCTGGATGATAACAACAATGGCGTTTGGGACCGTGGAGTATACTATGGTACACCCAAAAAACAACCCGAAAGAGTCGTGACCTTCCCTAAAAAGGAGAACATCAAAGCTAACTGGGGAGTACCGATCAAATTACAGTTATAACCGGCCGGGGCACACAGCCCCCACGAAAAATCATTATTTTTGTACCATGATCTTCTCCTCCGCTCTGATAGAAAATGCTGTTAATGAATTTGCGCGGCTGCCGGGTATTGGCAAAAAAACAGCGCTTCGCCTGGTATTACATCTCCTCAAACAGGACCCTGCCCAGGTAAAGCTATTCGGCGAAGTAGTCACCCGTATGCGTGACCAGATCAAGTTTTGCAAGACCTGTCACAACGTCTCCGACGAAGAGATCTGCTCTATCTGCAGTAATCCCTCCCGCAATAAAACTTTAGTGTGTGTTGTGGAAAATATCCGTGATGTCATGGCGATTGAAAATACCCAGCAGTTCAATGGTGTATACCATGTACTGGGAGGCATCATCTCTCCTATTGATGGCATCGGTCCCGATCAGCTGAATATCTATTCCCTCGTAGAAAGAGTGCAGCAGGAAGGAGTCGAAGAAATCATCATGGCGCTGAGCCCGACAATTGAAGGGGACACAACTATTTATTACCTCTCTAAAAAGCTGAAGGATTTTCCTGTAAAGATCACCACCATCGCCCGTGGTATCGCCTTCGGCGGGGAACTGGAATATGCAGATGAAATGACGCTGGCCAGATCTATCTCTAATCGTTTACCACTGGAAAGTTACGTACAGAAATAAAAAACGCCGAAGGTATCAGCGTTCTGCAGCTGCCTTTCAGCGTTTTTTAAATAAATACGAGTGCTCAACAACACCCGTGTGTGTTTAACCTGTAATTCCACGTTATGAAAAAGTTGATGATTGGTCTTTGTCTTTTTGTGGTCCGCCTCCCTCCTCTTCATTGCGCAATTCACGCCAGCGCTCTATCTCATACTTGTTCAGAAAGCAGATCCTAAATACAGTATTGGCTTCATTCTCAGCATCATCAGGCACCGGGTATAAACCAAATTGCGCTAAGTGCTTTTGTAAGCTGTGTACATGCTTCGCAATGCTCATTGTCTTAAATTTTTGTTTAAGCAGGTTAATAACTATGCGGGCAAAGTGGTGGATTCCCTGGTAGTAATCAGACGGTGGTATATCGATCCATTGTTGTATTACCCTACAAATATAGTAGACTTTTAGTTTCAAACAAAATTTTCTCTCATTTTCCCTAATAAAGTAAAAAATTCTGCCAATACATGTTCCAATGGTGATATTTCATATAATGAGGCAATAAATAAGTATCTTTGTATGTCTTTCCGGAAAAAATAGTAAACGCATAATCGATATGAAATCATTATCCCAGTGTGCAGCAGAACGTATTCTGATCATAGATGGTGCCATGGGTACCATGATCCAGCGTTATAAGCTGGAAGAAGCAGATTATAGAGGCGAGCGTTTCAAAGATTATCATCTGGATGTAAAAGGCAACAATGACCTGCTCAACCTGACTCAGCCCCAGATCATCGAAGCCATACACAGAGAATATCTCGAAGCTGGCGCCGACATTATCGAAACCAATACATTTAGTAGTACGACCATTGCAATGGCAGACTATGACATGCAGGCCCTGGCTTTTGAACTAAATGTGGCGGCCGCTCAAATTGCCAAAAGAGCAGCAAATGATTATACAGCAAAAAACCCTGACAAGCCCCGCTTTGTAGCAGGTGCCATCGGTCCGCTGAATAAAACACTCTCCCTCTCCCCTGATGTGAACAATCCGGGCTTCCGCTCCGTTACTTTTGACGAAGTAGTAGCTGCTTATTATGAGCAGATCCGCGGTTTACATGAAGGAGGAGTTGACATACTGCTCATCGAAACTATCTTTGATACACTAAATAGTAAGGCGGCTATCTTTGCAGCCAAACAGTATTTCAGGGATATCAAACAACCAGAATTGCCCATCATGATCTCCGGCACCATCACAGATGCCTCCGGACGTACATTGAGCGGACAAACACTGGAAGCTTTTTATATCTCCGTTATGCATGCCAAACCATTCTCTGTAGGGTTAAACTGTGCATTGGGTGGAGAGCAAATGCGCCCTCACGTAGCTGAACTGGCGCAGATAGCGGGCTGCTATGTCAGCTGTTATCCAAATGCCGGCCTGCCAAATGCATTCGGAGAATACGATGAAACACCGCATGATACAGCCTGCATTATCGAAGACTTTGCCAAAGAAGGCTTCGTAAATATCGTAGGCGGTTGCTGTGGCACCACCCCGGATCATATCCGGCACATTGCCCAGCACGTTGCGAAAATTGCACCCAGAGCGTTACCTGTACAGGAAACAACACTGGCTTAATTAATTTATCCGCTAATTACCATAGCTACCAATGAGCGATACACTCAATACCGCGCAAACTGCCACCGGACAGGAAAAAACTGTCATCAAACCTTTCCTGCGCCTGAGCGGCCTGGAGCCACTGATAGTAAGACCTGAAACCAACTTCATCAATATCGGTGAACGTACCAACGTTACCGGTTCCAAGAAATTTGCCCGCCTGATCAGGGAGGGACAGTACGAAGAAGCACTGTCCGTAGCCCGCCAGCAGGTAGAAAATGGTGCCCAGGTACTGGACGTGAACATGGATGATGCCCTCCTGGATGGTGAAAAAGCAATGACCACTTTCCTGAACCTGCTCGCCGCAGAGCCGGACATCTCAAAGATCCCGGTGATGATCGACTCCAGTAAGTTCAGCATCATTGAAGCAGGTCTGAAATGCCTGCAGGGTAAGTGTATCGTAAACTCTATCTCCCTCAAGGAAGGAGAAGAGAAATTCATTGAACACGCCACCATCTGCAAAAGCTTCGGTGCTGCTGTAGTTGTAATGGCCTTCGATGAATATGGACAGGCTGATACTGAAGAAAAAAAGGTTGCCTTCTGTCACCGTTCCTACAAGATCCTGACAGAGGTTGTTGGCTTTGATCCGCAAGACATCATCTTCGACCCTAACATCTTTGCGATTGCCACCGGTATCGAGGAACACAATAACTATGCAGTAGACTTTATCAACGCCACCCGCCGTATCAAGGAACTGATGCCGCTGACTAGTGTGAGCGGTGGTGTGAGTAACATCTCCTTCTCCTTCAGAGGTAACGATGTGGTGCGCGAAGCCATGCACTCCGTATTCCTGTTCCACGCTATTAAAGCGGGTATGAACATGGGTATCGTCAATGCTGGTATGCTGCAGATCTACGACGAGATCGAACCACAGCTCCGTGAGCTTTGCGACGATGCTATCCTGAATCGCCGCGAAGACGCTACCGAACGCCTTATCGCATTTGCCGAAACCGTTAAGGCAAAAGGCAAAGTGATTGAAAAAGACGAAACCTGGCGCCAGGGATCGGTGGAAGAACGACTGAGCCACGCACTGGTAAACGGCATTACCGACTATATAGAAGCAGATACCGAAGAAGCCAGACAGAAATATCCCCGTCCGCTCGACGTGATCGAAGGGCCGCTTATGGATGGAATGAACGTGGTCGGCGATCTGTTCGGCAGTGGTAAAATGTTCCTGCCACAGGTTGTAAAAAGCGCCCGTGTGATGAAGAAATCTGTAGCCGTACTGACACCCTTTATTGAAGAGGAAAAAGCCAGAATGGTCGCAGAAAATGGCGGTGTGATCAAGTCAGCCGGAAAGATCCTGCTGGCCACCGTAAAGGGCGATGTACACGACATCGGTAAAAACATTGTCGGTGTGGTATTAGGCTGTAATGGTTATGATATCATCGATATGGGTGTAATGGTACCCGCAGAGAAGATCCTGCAGACCGCCCGTCAGGAAGATGTTGATATTATTGGTCTCAGTGGCCTGATCACGCCAAGCCTGGATGAGATGGTACACGTAGCCCGCGAAATGAAACGCCAGCACTTTGAAGTGCCATTATTAATTGGTGGTGCAACTACTTCCCGTACCCATACCGCTGTAAAGATCGCGCCGGAATACGAACATGGGGTGGTGCATGTACTGGATGCATCTCGTAGCGTTACCGTTACAGGAAACCTGCTGAACAAAGCGTTAAAGAAAAACTTCCTGCAGGAAGTAACCGCAGAATACACTAAGCTAAATGACAATTTCCGGAACAAGAAACCGGTGAAACAATACCTGCCTATCGCAGAAGCCCGCCAGAACAAGGCAATCAGAGACTGGACTGGCTTCAATCCAGTGGTGCCTAAACGACTGGGAGTACAGGTATTCAGACAGTATGAACTGGCTGAAATTGCTGAATATATCGACTGGCAGCCCTTCTTTATCTCATGGGAACTGCATGGCAAATTCCCTGCGATCCTGACGGACGAAGTAGTCGGTGTAGAAGCAAGCCGCCTCTACGAGGATGCGAAAGCGATGCTAAAACGTATCGTAGAAGAGAAATGGCTCACTGCCAATGCAGTAATAGGCCTCTTCCCTGCCAACACAACCGCCGATGATACGATCACAGTACTTTCTCCCAAACCAGGACAAGGAACTGTAAAACTGGAATGTCTGCGTCAACAGATCAAGAAAGCACCAGGTCAGCCAAATCTTTCCCTGGCAGACTTTATAGCACCTTCTGATACAGGTATACAAGACTACATGGGAGCGTTTGCAGTCACCACCGGAGGTGATATTGAAGGTTGGCTGGAAAAGTTCAAAACAGACCATGACGACTATAGCAGCATCATGCTGAAAGCCCTTGCAGACAGGTTGGTAGAAGCCTTTGCAGAGCTGATGCACGAGCGTGTGAGAAAGGAATTCTGGGGATATGCAGCAGAAGAACATTTGAGCAAAGATGACCTGATCAGAGAAGAATATGCAGGTATTCGTCCGGCTCCTGGCTATCCTGCCTGTCCTGAACATACAGAGAAATACAAACTATTTGATATGCTGGATGCTACCGAAAATACCGGTATTACCCTGACAGAATCACTCGCCATGTATCCTGCTGCGAGTGTAAGTGGCTGGTATTTCGCAAATCCGGCAGCAAAGTACTTTGGTATAGGCAAAATCGAAAAAGATCAGGTAGAAGATTACGCCGGGCGCAAAGGCTGGACAGTAGAGGAAGCAGAGAAATGGCTTAGACCGGTACTGGAATACGACATGTAAAAACTTCGTTATAATTTTTAGCTGAATGCCGGTGGTTGCGCTGCAATCACCGGCATTCGTATATTTACAGTATGAGAATCATATCGTACAATGTAAACGGGCTCCGTTCTGCCATGACAAAAGGCTTTACAGAATGGCTCAAAACCGACCCCGCCGATATCATCTGCTTACAGGAAATAAAAGCACATAAAGATAATGTAGACTACCAGCAGTTCGACGAGCTTGGCTATGAACACTACTGGTATCCCGCACAGAAAAAGGGATACAGTGGCGTAGCAGTGCTTACCAAAATAAAACCCGACCATGTAGAATATGGAAACGGCTACATGCAGAGCGATGCCGAAGGAAGGGTAATACGCCTCGATTTCGGGGATATCACACTTGTTAACACATATATCCCTTCCGGGACTAGTGGAGACGAAAGACAGACCTATAAATACCAATGGCTGGACGAGTTCTTTGGTTACCTCCATACACTCAAAGCAACAAGGCCTAATATAATAGTGTGCGGTGATTATAACATTGTGCATAAACCAATCGATATCCATGATCCTGTCGGCAACAAGAACAGCAGTGGTTTTCTGGCGGAAGAACGTGCATGGCTGGACAAATTATTCGAGAATGGATTTGTAGATACTTTCCGTCATTTCTGTGCAGATCCACATCAGTACAGTTGGTGGAGTTTCCGCGCCAATGCACGCAACAACAATAAAGGTTGGCGGATTGATTATATCACCGTCACGACTCCCCTGCAGGAAAGGCTGAAAGAGGCGAAGATCTATGCTGATGTAAAGCACTCTGATCACTGCCCTATCTACCTGCAATTAAGCCACTAACAAGGACTTCCAACTATGATTATATTTAACGTTACCACGATGGTTACGCATCCCATTAACGACAGATGGCTGCAATGGATGAAAGAAGACCAGATCCCTGCAATTATGAATACCGGCTTATTCCATGATTACCGCATGTGTAGGCTGCTGGATCAGGATGAGGAAGATGGTCTCACTTACTCCATACAATTCTTTGCAGATACGCTGGAGAACTATCAAACTTACATAGACGAGTATGCGCCAGTACTCCAAAAAAGAGCTTACGACCTGTTTGGGAGCCAGTTTGTAGCCTTCAGAACTGTAATGCAGGTAGTATAACATCTAAACTTATCCACAGGAAATCCACTGTTTATAGGGGATTGTGAGTTTGGTACAATACTTGGAACACTCTGACGTTTATTATAAAACCAGTAGCAAATTGCCACTAGTAGCGGGTTTCAGCAATTAACTCCTGTTTCGCTCATACATCCATATCATGGGCGAATCAGCTGTAACCGTTACCTGTAGCCCTTTTCAGCCGATAAATTTTTGCTTAAAAAAGATGTAAAAAATTTGGTAATCTGATAAAACGCGCTATATTTGCTCACATCAAACATTTTAATTCACTAGTTAAATCTTACTAGCTATGAACAAAGCCGAATTAATCGACAAACTGGCAAAAGATGCCGGTATCACTAAAACCCAAGCTAACGAAGCGCTGGATTCTTTCACTAAAGCTGTTGCTGATACCCTGAAAAAAGGTGGTAAAGTAACCTTAGTAGGTTTCGGTACTTTCTCTGTTTCTAAACGTGCTGCTCGTAACGGTAGAAACCCACAGACTGGCCAGATCATCAAGATCAAAGCTAAGAAAGTTGCTAAATTCAAAGCTGGTAAGGCGCTGTCCGACAAGCTTTAATCTGTTAGCTTACCTTATTCAAGCAAGGAACATCACTGTTTCTTGCTTTTTTTATTTTATACAGGCCCATTTTGGGGGCTAGACGCTTGTTCGACGCTTCTTCGATGCTTGTTCGACGCTTCTTCGATGCTTCTTCGACGCTTCTTCGATGCTTCTTCGACGCTTCTTCGACGCTTCTTCGACCAAAGGTTCCCTAAACATGCCTGTAACTCAATTTTAAAGCTGGCCAGGCCATCCTTTCCACATCCCGGAAAAGCCCGGGTTTGCGGTATTTTCCTTTTTTCTGTAATTTGCACCAATTAATAATAAACAATCAAACTGTCTAACAATGGGTAGAGGTGATATCAAAACCAAAAAAGGTAAGATTTTCAGTGGTTCTTTCGGTAAATCAAGACCTGCTAAGCCTGCAAAAGCTGCTGCTGTTAAAGCTGCAAAAGCTGCTGCAAAGCAAGCCTAAAATTATTAAAGAGGCTGACCTCTTTAATGGGATCAGCCTCTAATAATTAGTTCCTATATCACGGCGCCAGGCGCTCTATTTTCCAGTTACTCCCTTCCTGACTGTACTGGATGCGGTCATGAAGTCGACTACTACGTCCCTGCCAGAACTCAATCGCTACCGGTTTTACAATGTATCCACCCCAGTTTTCCGGTCTTTCAGGCGCACTCACCTCGTACTTTTCACTCACTGCTCTTACCTTTTCTTCAAGGAAACGCCTGCTCGGTATAACCCGGCTCTGAGGAGATGCAATTGCTCCGATCCGGCTACCTATCGGACGGCTGTTATAATACTCATTACTCATGGCCGCATCTACTTTTGATACCAACCCGTCTATGCGCACCTGTCTTTGTAGTTCCTTCCAGAAAAACAGCAGCGATACATGCGGATTAGCGGCCATTTCATGGCCTTTACGGCTATCATAATTGGTAAAAAACACAAAACCATCCCTGTCAAAACTCTTCAGCAATACAATGCGTGTAGTAGGAATACCAGTTGCTGTGCTGGTTGCCAGCGTCATCGCATTCGCTTCATCTATCTCTCCGGTAATGGCATCGTTCCACCATTTCTCAAATTGTTGAAACGGATCCTGGGCTACTTCGTTTTCGTCCAGTTCGGCAAGTGTATAATCCTTGCGCAGGTCAGCTACTTCTTTATTTAGCATGGGCCAATAATTTACTATCACAAAGATACACGATGCCCCTCGCATCAATACGCTAAAATGCTTGATTGTCATCAGGATTCTACACATAAAAGAATATGAATAATTACTAATTTTAACACATGAGAACCTTACTCCTTATTACTATTTCAGCCTTCTTACTGGTGTCCTGTGGAGACAAGCGTCCCAAACAGGCGAACGTGAGTCTGCCCAATTTTAAGACCACACCTTATTTTTATGTTCAACTGAAAGGTACACTGGCAGGTAAGAATATTACCATGGAACTGACCAAAGCCAACCCTGCAATGTACCGTGGTTATTATATGTACGACGACATCGGGGAACCAATTGTCATCTGGGGCAACCAGGATCAGAATAAGATGCTGGTATTGTATGAGAGTACTGAAGAAAAGGAAGAACGATTCTTTACAGGCATCCTGGATAGTGCTGGTGTATACAAGGGGAAATGGAGGGGAAAAGGAACTACTTACGACTATACATTACATCCGGATATGAAAGAGGCGACGCCGCTGAGCGTATATTATGGAGAAGACTCGCTAAAATTGCTCGCAGGTCACCCTAATTCTCCTGTAGCAGTCGCCACTAACGCTATTATCTGGCCGGCTGCCGGAGAGGATGAAGCGACCGCCGCTTTTATCCGCAACACAGTTACAGGCAACCCGGTATTGGACAATCCGGTTCGCTATCTGAGAAGGGACATAGACTCCTTCCTGATTACCTACAAGACCACTGAATCAGACCTGGACACTACCCAGGAAATTCCGGCTACTGCCAGCTGGTCTGCCGATGCAGATATGAGGGTCGTATACAACCAATACCCTTATTTATGTGTTGAATCATTTAGCTATGAGTATACAGGGGGGGCACATGGCAATTACGGCTCGATTTACAAGGTTTTAGATCTTAATAAGAAGAAAGTATTAACAACTGATGACCTCTTTAAACCGGGCTATAAAGAGGCATTACCGGCATTGCTGGAAAAAGCTTATAGAAAATTATTCTCGGTGGGTGAAGAAACGGCTTTAAAAGACATGTTACTGGTCGACAGTATTCCGGTGAATGACAACTTTTTCATCACCGGTAAGGGGATTGGTTTCTGCTATACACCGTATGAGATTGGGCCGTATGCAATGGGACAGATTACCCTCTTTCTGCCCTTTACAGCGCTGAAAGGTTATCTGAAATAAAGCAAAAGGGGAAGTTGCTAAGCAACTTCCCCTTTTAAAATAAGTTTATCCTTTTACCAATGTCCCGACATTCTTTCCCATGATCACCTGCAGCAGGTTGCCCGGGCGATTCATGTCAAACACAATGATCGGAAGTTTATTCTCCTGACAAAGAGTGAAAGCCGTCATATCCATCACATTCAGTGATTTCTGGTATACCTCAGAGAAGGTAATAGTTTCAAACCTTGTAGCAGTTGGATCTTTTTCCGGATCAGCAGTATAAATACCATCAACACGGGTTCCTTTCAGAATTACATCTGCCTGGATTTCGATCGCACGCAGGGAAGCAGCGGTATCAGTAGTGAAGTAAGGGTTACCTGTACCAGCACCAAAGATCACAACACGGCCTTTTTCCAGGTGGCGGATAGCACGGCGGCGGATATAAGGTTCTGCGATCTGCTCCATCTTGATAGCTGATTGCAGCCGGGTATATAAACCCACCTTTTCCAGACCACTCTGCATGGCCATCCCGTTGATAACTGTCGCCAGCATCCCCATATAATCACCCTGAGCACGTTCAATACCCGTTTCTTTCTCGTTCATACCACGATAGATGTTACCGCCACCAATCACGACCGCAACCTGCACGCCCAGATCAGTAGCAGCTTTAATATCGTATGCATACTGTGAGATCACTTTGTGATCGATTCCGTAATTCCCCTCGCCCATTAAGGACTCACCGCTTAGTTTAAGTAAAATACGCTTATACTTTGGCAACATGACTATAGAAAAATGATATATTAATTGAAGTTAGTTATCGGTTACTGCGCCCCTAAGATACAAAAAATGCGGAACGCGGAATTTCCGGGGCAGGTTTACCCGTCGTTGACACTACGTGATTTCCATTAAGCACAAAAAAAAGGAGAGAAAAACTTCTCTCCTTTTCTGACCGGGATTATATTATCCCAATGCGATCCTGCTGAATCCTGTTACCTTCAGGCCTGCATTTACAGACTTCAGATAGTCTCCAACAGATTTGTTGTTATCTTTTACAAATGCCTGCTGTAACAGGGTATTGTCTTTGAAGAATTTATTCACCTTACCCATAGCGATTTTCTCAGCCATGTCGCCGGTTTTACCTTCAGCCGCGATCTGTTCCAGAGCGATTGCTTTTTCACGGGCAACCAGTTCTTCAGAAACGCCGGCTGCATCTACTGCGATTGGGTTCATAGCAGCGATCTGCATCGCTACGTCTTTACCAACTTCTTCTGCTACTGGTTCAGAGAAACCTACCAGTACACCCATGCGGTAGTTACCGTGGATATAAGCAGTTACAGAAGCAGCACTGATTTTTTCGAAACGTGCCAGGGTGATTTTCTCACCGATCTTAGCAACCTGGTCGTTTACTTTGTCATTAACAGTTGCGCCATCGAGTGTAGCAGCACCCAGTTCTTCTACAGTGTTAGCACCGGAAGTCAGGGCCAGGTCTACCAGAGACTGGGCAAACTTAATGAAGTCTTCATTCTTAGCTACGAAGTCAGTTTCGCAACCCAATGCTACTACCACGCCAGATTTGCCATCAGCAGCAGTCTTAGCAATGATAACACCTTCTTTAGTTTCACGGTCAGAACGTAAAGCGGCTACTTTTTGGCCTTTTTTACGCAGATAATCAACTGCTTGTTCAAAATCACCATCGCTTTCTACCAGCGCCTTTCTGCAATCCATCATACCTGCACCTGTTTGCTGACGCAGTTTGTTCACATCAGCGGCTGTAATTGTTGCTGCCATAACTTATAATGAGTTTAAGAGTATTAAGTTTATATGAATTTTGCTACTTGTCCGGTTTATATGACCAATTGCGAACCACAGATCAGGTAAGCTGTCCACGGTTCGCAATTGATCTATTTAGTCATGAACAGAATTATCTTCCGCCACCACCTGGTCTGCTACCACCAGAACCTGCAGGACGACGCTGTCCGCCGCCACCGCCGCCTGGACGGTTACCACCACCGCCACCAGGACGGTTACCACCTGGACGATTGCCGCCGCCACCAGGACGGTTGCCGCCGCCGCCGCCAGGACGGTTGTTGTTACCACCAGGACCACCCGGGCCACGACCACCTGGCTTACGACCTCTTTCACCACCACGATCATCACCGCCTTCGAGTTCGAATTTCAGAGACTTGTTGTCTTCTTCTTCTTCTTCAACTACGTCGTCAGTTTTCTCGTTAGCTCTCTCAGCCAAACCTTCTGCAATTGCTGCAGCGATATAGTTAGTAACGATTGCGATAGATTTAGTAGCGTCATCATTAGCTGGTACTGCGAAATCTACCTTGGTAGGATCGGAGTTAGTATCTACCATACCGAAGGTGGAGATACCCAGACGACGAGCTTCTGCCAGTGCAATGTGCTCATGGCTGATGTCAACCAGGAACAACGCAGCAGGAACACGAGCCAGCTGAGCGATACCGCCCAGTACTTTCTCCATTTTTTCCTTGTCACGTGTCAGGGTCAGACGCTCCTTCTTAGTGATGCTATCGAAAGTACCGTCAGTCAGCATTTTCTCAATGCTCTGCATTTTCTTCACACTCTTACGAATTGTGGTGAAGTTGGTCAGCATACCGCCTAACCATCTTTCAGTCACGTAAGGCATGTTTACACGCTTAGCCGCTTCTGCTACGATTTCTTTAGCTTGCTTTTTTGTTGCAACGAACATGATCTTCTTACCGCTCTTAGCGATAGATTTCAGGGCTGCAGCAGCTTCCTGTAATCCTTCAACGGTTTTGTTCAGATCTATGATGTGAATACCTTTCTTTTCTGCGAAAATGTAAGGCAGCATTTTTGGATTCCATTTCTTCTTCAGGTGACCGAAGTGTACACCTGCCTCCAGTAACTGCTGCTGTAATGAGGTATTATTTTCCATGTTATTATACTCTGTTATAAAAGGTCAATGTTAATAATCTGCGAAGGGTATATAATACCACCACGCATTCATCACGATTAGCGTTTAGAGAACTGGAAGCTTCTTCTAGCTTTAGCTTTACCTGGTTTCTTACGTTCAACGCCTCTAGGATCACGTTTCAGCAGTCCAGCCGCTTTCAGTGCAGGACGGAACTCGATGTTCACCTCACACAGTCCACGTGCAATACCCAGTTTCACTGCTTCTGCCTGACCCTTGATACCACCACCGGCAGCATTTACCTTTATATCAAATTTATCCAGAGCGTCGATAGTTTTCAACGGCAGCTCTACCTGATTCTGCAGGTAAACCAGCGCGAAATATTCTTTATAGTCCTTGTCGTTGATTGTAATTGCACCAGTGCCCTTGCTGATATACACGCGAGCTACGGCTTCCTTACGACGACCAATAGTATTTTTTTGCTTTTCCATGTATCAGAGAAAAATTAGAAAGTTAAGGATTTAGGTTTCTGCGCAGCATGTGGATGCTCAGCGCCGGCATATACAAACAGCTTTTTGTACATAGCACGTCCCAGACGGTTCTTAGGCAGCATGCCCTTAACAGCCCTTTCTATTACGACTTCCGGACGACGACGGATCAGATCCTTCGCAACCTCTGCTTTCTGACCACCTGGGTAACCAGTGTAAGTCAGATATTCCTTGTCATTCCATTTATTACCAGTCAGCTGGATCTTTTCAGCATTGATGATGATCACGAAATCTCCACAATCAGTGTGAGGAGTATAGTAAGGCTTGTTCTTACCTCTTAAAATGGACGCAATCTTCGCGCTCATCCTACCCAGTGTCAGGTTGGTAGCGTCTACAATATGCCAGTCACGCACTACAGTTGCGTCGTTGGCAGATTTAGTCTTGAAGCTTAAAGTATTCATTATAGTAAATAAAATTTACGCTTGAAATATGATCCCACACAATTTGGGAGTGCGAAGTTAAATCACAGAGTTTGAATAACCATACTTTTTGAGACATTTTTTCACAAGCACCCTTATAACACACTGGTTTTCAATAAAAATTTTGACCGATAATTATTAACATACCCGGTGAAAAAATTCATTAGGCCCTTTTTAGCCTGTTAATCAGCTAGAAATACATATTGCACAAATGATATAAATAGAAGGGCCGGATGTAGTCTCCTACTTCCGGCCCCTGACAATTATGACAAAGTACTTACTGATCAATTCCTGTCCCTTGCACTCAGGAATAAAAAGATATACTGCACCAGCGTAACCACAGAAGCTACCGCTGCTACTACATAGGTCATAGCCGCCCACCAAAGGGCATCTTTCGCTTTGTCATGCTCCTGCACCCGCATCAGATCCGTATTGTCCAGCCATATCAACGCCCTCCTGGAAGCATCGAACTCTACCGGCAACGTCACTAACGCAAACACCGTTGTCAGTCCAAATAATAATATACCAATCAATAAAGGCGCCGACGTCCAGTACAATGCAAAAACCCCGATCATCAATACAAACTGCAGCCATTGCGAACTAAACTGTACCAAAGGCACCAACCTGGACCTGAAGCCCAGCCATGCATACGCCTTCTGGTGCTGAATCGCATGCCCGCACTCATGTGCCGCCACCGCCGCGGCCGCTACATTCGCCCCGGAATATACCTCCGGACTTAAATTAACCGTCTTGTTGGTAGGGTCGTAATGGTCAGTCAGAAACCCATCTACAGATATCACCTGCACATCATATATCCCATTCTCACTCAACATCTTCTGTGCTATCTGCTTGCCGGTCAAACCGGATGAGGTAGGTATCCCACTGTATTCCCTGAATTTCCCCTGTAACCGGTAACTCACCAGCATGCTGATCCCAACAAAAATCAGCGATACTATCAACATTCCAGGTGTCATAAATAGAGTAAGTGTTTAAATTCTTTATAAAATTACCCCTAACTAAGATCAAAATCCCCTCCAAAACCATCCTTTCTAAAGGATTTATGATTTCCTTAAGAAACTACCCCACACGCCCAGTCACGACCTGCCAAACAGAAATTTAACACTGTCATTGTGTCCTGTTTTAAAAATTTTTACGGCGATTTTCGGACTATATGACAGCATAAGATGTGCCTGTTATGACCCTTTTTTCATATATATTTTTGGGCGTTATCAATCCTATTTATCAACCTTTTACGCCCTTTCAATGAAAGTATAATTAAATACCGGGAAGCCCTGAAATAGGCTATGGGAGCCGATCTGTCACATTAGAAAAACTCTTCAAAAGTTATTCACATCGATTAAATAAACTTTTTTATTCTGAAGCCATTTAGTAATTTAGACCTGAATTTAATGGGTTAGTAAGTAGAAAGAGTCAGCAGAATCTTCTGTTGGCTCTTTTCTTTTTAAGCCATTTTCTTCCCACCCCATTTTTTCCCTTTTTTAACTTTTTTATGGATAGCACTGCTCATTTTTTTAGTGCTTTTATCACCTTTGCTACATGAAAATAAAATCAGCATTCTTCTGTCAGAATTGTGGATATGAATCTGCTAAGTGGACAGGTAAATGTCCTTCCTGTAATCAATGGAATACATTTGTCGAAGAGAAAATTCAGAAAGATGTTCCGCTACGCAACCAATCCTGGCAAACAGAAAAAGAGAATGGCCGTAATAACATTGTGAACCTCAGTGAAGTAAGCGCAGTTGAAGAAGAAAGATTACTCACACCCGATGTTGAATTGAACCGTGTACTCGGCGGCGGTATCGTACCAGGATCTCTCGTACTCGTAGGCGGTGAACCCGGTATCGGCAAAAGCACGCTCTTCCTTCAAAATGCACTGCAACTTAAAAATATCACTACGCTATATGTAAGCGGTGAAGAAAGCGCCACTCAGGTAAAAATGCGCGCAGATCGCCTGCAGGCAACCAACGACCAGTTCTACCTGCTTACGGAAACCAACACCCAAACCATCTTTCAGGAGATTAAAAAATTGCGTCCTCAACTCGTAGTCATCGATTCTATACAAACACTACAATCTCCATTTATCGAATCTGCTCCAGGTAGCGTTTCTCAGATCCGGGAAACCGCCGCCGAAATGCAACGCTTCGCTAAAGAAAGTCATGTACCCGTATTTTTAATCGGTCATATCACAAAAGATGGCTCCATCGCCGGCCCGAAAATTCTGGAACATATGGTGGATACGGTATTACAATTTGAAGGTGATCAACACTATGCTTACCGCATACTACGTACCATCAAAAATCGCTTTGGCTCCACCGCAGAACTGGGCATTTATGAAATGACCGGAACCGGATTAAGACAGGTCACCAATCCTTCCGAAATTCTCATCTCGCAACGTGAAGATCTGCTTAGCGGCGTCGCCATCGCGTCTACTATGGAAGGCATGCGCCCTATGCTCATTGAAGTACAGGCACTCGTTACACAATCTGTATACGGCACTCCGCAGCGTACTGTCACCGGCTTCGATCTTCGCCGCCTGCAATTACTGCTCGCCGTACTCGAAAAAAGAGGCGGCTTCCACTTTGGCGTCAAAGACGTATTCCTTAACATCGCAGGAGGTATCCGCGCCGAAGATCCCGCTATCGATCTCGCAGTGCTCTGTGCATTACTCTCCTCCTACGAAGACATTGCTATCGCCAACAAGATCTGCTTTGCCGGCGAAGTAGGACTAAGCGGTGAAATCCGTGCAGTCAACCGTATCGAACAACGCATTGCCGAAGCAGAAAAACTGGGCTTTGAAAAGATCTTCGTAAGCCGGTATAATAAAAAAGGAGCCGACTTCAGTAAATTCAATATCGAAGTGATTCCCGTAGGCCGCGTAGATGAAGTGTATAGCAGATTATTCTAACCACACATGTTTACAGCGTTACTCCATCTTTGTTTTCCCCATGTATGTGAGAGTTGTGGTATTACTCTCACACCTACTGAAGCTTTTCTATGTCATCAATGCTCCGTCAGTTTACCACACACGGGCTTTCAGCACTTTACAGAAAACCCCGTAGAAAAATTATTCTACGGCAGATTGCCTGTACAACACGCCCTGGCTGCTTACTATTTTTCTCAGGCATCTATACTCCGTAAGCTGGTGCATAAAATAAAGTACCGGCACAAAAGGAAACTAACCGTCTATATGGGCAAACAAATGGGAAAAATGCTGGCACAAACCAGCTGGATCCAACAGATCACCTGTATTGTACCTGTCCCTATTACCAGGAAAAGAGAGAAATTTCGTGGCTATAACCAATCTGCTTTATTAGCAGCAGGCATTGCCGCTGTGATTGGAAAACCTGTATTTCCACATGCGCTCAAACGGGTAGTATTCACCGCCTCCCAAACCAGGAAAAACAGGATCCTCCGCTGGCAAAATGTAGAACATGCTTTTAGCCTGGCACAACCAGCACTCTTAAAAGGTGAACACGTGTTACTTGTCGATGACGTGATTACAACTGGCGCTACCACTGAGGCCTGCGGAAAACTCTTTCAACAGGCTGATATTCCGTTCAGCATTTGTTCACTGGCATATGCACGCCATTAACGCCTAATATGTGAATTATTCTCTAACTTCATTTCAAACTTTGTAGGTATGTTAAAAACATTGCTCATCTCGTTATTGATATTTATGAAAAGCAGCGCCATTTACGATTTTAAAGTAGATGCTGTAGATGGTGGTAAAATCAACTTTGCCGATTACAAAGGCAAGAAAATCCTGATCGTGAACACCGCTTCTCTTTGTGGAAATACACCACAATATGCTGAGTTGGAAAAACTCTATGAGAAGTACAAAAAAAACCTGGTGATTATCGGTTTCCCTGCTAACAACTTTGGCGCTCAGGAACCAGGTAGCAACCAGCAGATCCAGGAGTTCTGTACCAAAAAATATGCAGTCACCTTCCCAATGGCTGCCAAGATCTCCGTGAAAGGTGCCGATATCCACCCTATCTACAAATGGCTGTTGGAACAAAGCAAGGAAAAACATCTCGAACCTGCAGAAGTACAATGGAACTTCCAAAAATACCTGCTGGACGAAAAAGGAAACCTGGTTGCCGTGTTTGCCCCTAAAACACAACCTAATTCAGCAGAAGTGATCGCTGCAATCGAAAAGAAATATTAAGTAGTTCTTCAGGTGGCCACAAGCCTCTCCCCAGCGAAAAATCGCTTATGCCAAAGGCGTAAGCGATTTTTCTTTTAATTTGCACCCATGCTCTTCTCCAATATCATAGGTCAGGACGACATCAAGCACCAGCTGCTCAACGCTGTCACCCAGCAACGCATTAGCCATGCCATGATCTTGCTGGCACCGGAAGGTGCCGGTGGTCTGCCCCTTGGCCTTGCCTTCGCACAACACCTGGTTTGCGAAGACAAACAACCCGACGGTCCCTGTGGTAAATGCGCAGCCTGTATCAAAGCAGAAAAATATATTCATCCGGATATTCACTTCTCCTACCCTGTTATTCCTAAAAAAACAGGCGATAAACCAGTCAGTGCCGATTACGCCAGCGAATGGCGTGAATTCATTGCCGAACATCCATATGGAAACGCTTATGACTGGCTGCAATTTATTGGAGCAGAAAACAAACAGGGTAATATTACGGCCACTGAATGCCAGGATATTATTCGCAAACTGAGCCTGAAAAGCTTTGAAAGTAAATATAAGATCCTTCTCATGTGGATGCCCGAATACCTGGGCAATGAAGGAAACCGCCTGCTTAAACTGATCGAAGAACCACCAGACGACACCATCTTTATCCTGGTTGCCGAAAATCAGGAACAGATACTGGCGACCATCCTCTCCCGTACCCACCTCATCAAGGTAAATCCATTACCTAAAGATGTACTGGTAAATGCACTCGTGACCCGGGCCAATGCACCTGCTGCCAGAGCCCGTCAGGCCGCTACTATTGCTTCCGGCAACTACCGGGAAGCACTTGCCCTGCTCCAGAACGCCGAAGACGACTACCACGAGCTGCTCCGCAACTGGCTCAACTATATTTTCACCAACAACCGCCTGGCCCTCCAGGAATGGATAGAAGGAATAGCCAGCACTAAAATGGGACGCGAAAATCAAAAACAATTCCTCCGCTATTTTATCAATCTGCTGGAACATACCCTGAGACTGAAATACATAGACAAAAGCCTGCTGGCCTTTTCTGAGGAAGAGACCGATTTTGCCTTCAAATTGCAAAAACTGGCCAACCTCCAACAGATGGAACTAATTATGCAGGAACTGGACAACGCGAGCTACTATATTGAGCGCAATGCCAACGCTAAACTGCTCTTTCACGCACTCAGTATCAAATTGCAGTACATTTTTAAACATAAGCCCGTCCCAGCCTGTTAAACCTATATTGACGCGACGGGACATTACTTTTTCCGTTACCTTTGTTACTTTCGCCCTTTTGTATATATAAAGGGAAATACGTATTTTAAAGCGTTCGGGACAATACCGGATGCATATCAATTAACTCTTTTAAATATATAAATATGGCTTGTGCCGGATGTGGTACAGGTGCAGAGGGAAAGCCGTCAGGATGCAAAAGTAATGGAGGTTGCAGTAGTGGAGGATGTAACAGATTGAATGTTTTTGACTGGCTGGCCAATATTCCCTTAAGTGATAGCTTAGCACCATTTGATATTATAGAGGTAAGTTTCAACAACGGGAGCAGGAAAGATTTCTTCCGAAACGTTACCAAACAGTTCCTGGATAAAGGAGAGATGGTTACAGTAGAAGGGGTAAGCGGTTTTGATGTAGGACAGGTAAGCCTCATTGGCGAACTGGTAAAGCTCCAGATGAAGAAAAGAAGGATAGAAGATACCCCTGAAGTAAAAAAAGTATTGCGTCGCGCCAGCAATGAAGATCTTCACAGAATGGGTGAAAATAAAGCCCGCGAAAGAGATGCCCTCATTAAAGCAAGAGCAATTGCCCGCAGTATCGGCCTCGAAATGAAACTCGCCGAGGTAGAAATTCAGGCAGATGGACGTAAAGCCACCTTCTTCTACACTGCTGATGACCGTGTTGACTTCCGTGAATTAATTAAGCTCTACGCCGGAGAATTCCGGGTAAAGGTGGAAATGCGCCAGATCGGCGCCCGCCAGGAAGCCGGCAAAGTAGGCGGTATCGGTAGTTGTGGCCGCGAATTGTGCTGCTCTACCTGGCTTACTGACTTCAAGAGTGTTAACACCACCGCTGCACGATACCAGAACCTTTCCATCAATCAGGCAAAATTATCCGGCCAATGCGGTCGCCTCAAATGCTGCCTGAACTATGAACTGGATACCTACCTCGATGCCCTGAAAGACTTCCCGGAAGATGCAGATAGCATTGAAACCGTTAATGGTGTAGCTACCCTGCAGAAGAGGGATATCTTCAAAAACCTGATGTGGTATTCTTACGGCGACAGCAATAAACAATACCCGCTGACCATCAGCCGCGTAAAAGAAATACGCCACCTGAACAAACAGAACATCAGACCTGACGACCTGAAACCAGTTGAAGTCGTAGCAGGTAAACCAAAAGAAACCGACCTCGGATTTGCAGACGTTGTAGGCCAGATCAGCCTGCGCTCACTGGAAAAAACATCCCAGAAACGCAAACACAAGGACAAGGAAAAACAAAAACATAAACAACAGCAACAAGGTGGTAAACCTGCTGAACAACCTGCTCAACAGCCAAAACCTAAACAACAGGTACAGCCACAGCAGGGCAAACCACAGGGGCCTAAACCACAACCTAAACCCCAGCAACAAGCGGGTGGTGGTGGTCAACAGCAACCACAACAACAAGGCAAGCCACAGGGACCTAAACCTCAGCAGCAGCAACAGCCTAAACAACAACAGCCGCAGCAGGGTAAACCTCAGGGGCCTAAACCACAACCTAAACCCCAGCAACAAGGTGGTAGTGGTGGTGGCCAACAGCAGCCGCAAAACAGGCCGCCAAAGCCTAAACAAAAACAACAGAAATAATCCAATAATAAAAAAACGCTTCTGCCTGAAAACAGAAGCGTTTTTTTATTAAACAATCCCATGGCTTTGCCCGTTAACTATAAAAGGCCGCCCAAAAGAGCAGCCTTTATTAATAATTGGTTTTTGCTTATGAAAAAATTATAACCGATCGGTGTAATAATGTTAGACGACCCATACCGCATTTTGTTACGACATGTTAACTCTCATTCTCAAACAACAGCTTATAGTAATACATATTCGTGGCTTCATCAAAACCCCGTTCAATCAATTCCCTGTTACCGTGTATGTATATATGAAAATTCTTGTCTAGTTTAAGAATACTCTTGAATACTTTCTGTTGCTTCTTAAAGGCTGGTGCTGATATATCAAATTCGTCCGGTATCTCCTGCTTATAATCCTGTTGATATTGTTGCCTATACTCCTTAAATGATTCGATAGCATCCGGATGTCCTAATACTTCCTGAGCGAAATCATCCATCTGGAATTGCTCCTTTTCTTTAAAATAAGCAGCTGATTTGTTGAGCAGATCTACCTGGTCAATCCTGCTCATTTCATATTCACCAGGTAACTTTTCGCTGATGAATTGCTTACACATATTCACCGCCAGCTCTGTCTGATGATAATTATCCTCCCTTCTTTGTACCTGCAGGAAAGCGTCTTTCCAGTATACAGCTTCATTTTGCTTGCTGATACTATCTATTATACTGACTTTATACCCCTCTTCCTCTTCTGTATTGAATACAAGGCATCCTTTATCGAGCTTGTTGATATTAATACCGTCGTCGTAATTTACCTGGTAGCTCTCGTTGGACAGGTATACTTTCAAATAGGTATCTCTCGTTTCTGATTTAAATATACCGATCGCTTCTACATCCTCTCCATCCACCTGACATTTACTAAAGTAAGCGATATACAACTCTCCACCCTTAATTTTAGGATGTGTGGAATGCTTATATAGATGTTTGGCTATATTTACTGATTGCTCATGAAAATTGTCCCGATTCTCAAATATACGACGGCAATATTGAAAAATTTCATTTAATTGAAGGTCCGCCTCATGGTAAAAACGGAAGTACTCTGCCGCATTTGTAAAAGGCTGAATAAAATAACTCAGCAACAGCTGACTGATGGTCTCATCCTGTAATTGCAAAGGCTCCTGAGAGCAGATCAGGGACTCTTCCTGAGAGGCGTTGCCCACCTTGTGGATCGATAGCAGCTCCAGGTCCTTAAATTCAGAAACATGTATCATGCCGGCGAAAATAGTGAAAATTAACCCATTGAAGGGTGAGGGATAACCTCTATTTCACAAACCTGCCATCAGCATCTATATGCACATCTTTACCCGGCAATTTGATCACCACATCCTTTGTGTAATGCCCTCTCTTCTCTATCACATACCCATCCTCCGGCTCCTGGTCCCTGCTCGCAGCTTCTTTGTAACTCACCTTCTTCAATGTATTATACACCGGGTACCTGTCTTGCACCATCCCATCCGCGTTGCTGGTGAATAGCTCCACCAGGTACTCCGTCCCCTTTCTGAAAAAGTGCATACCCAACCGGAGCCTCTCCGGACTGGGGATCTCTGTTACCAGGTAATCAATTGGATTGTCTCCAAACTGCTTCAGCAACTGATCCTGCCTGAATACCGACCCTGTAATGGTGATCAGCGTCGCTTCTACAGGCACTATACTACCAGACGACTGTATGGCATACTGCATATCCACCTTTGCCGTAAACTCCGCACCGTCCTCCAGGAATAAAGTATTCTGCTCATCCAGCCTTACATTTCCTTCACGATCTATCCTGGCATTACTGGTTCTATAACTTCCGCCCTCCGTACCACTACCTCCGATGATCATCAGGTTACCAGCTATATTTCCTTTTTCATTATAAGTGACCAGATCCACCTGTGCATCCGATCCCCCCTCTCCTTCCACCAGGTCCCGGCCAAATAACAAGGCAGTCGGCAACCCATCCAGCTCAATTTTACCATACGCATATATCGAATCCACATCTACTTCCGCAAAGTTGAAATACGGCGTCAGTCTGGAAATCAACTTTAACCCTTTCAGCGTCACAGCATTTTCCTGAAAAGGCATTTCCTTCACCGGAAATCCGCTGGCAAATGCATCCAGCGAAATAGTATCCTGTGGCAACTTTGCTATCATGCCATCAGTAGTAATGTGATAGAAGAAACAAGCTCTCTTCTCCGTATTAATATTCCCCTTATCATTGAATTGATAATAGCATTTCAGTTCAATAAACGAATCTGATTCGAAATCCGCGTACAGGTAAGCATCTTTATAACGCTCATTATAGGCCACACTTTCCTTATCTATATACCCGTCTCCCGCCAGCTGCATACGGGACCGCTCATCACCGGCAGCATCGTAAATGCTAAGATATACAGCCCGGTGCCCCTCCGTCATCATACCACTGTAGATGACTGGTGTATAACCATTCACAGTAGCAAGTTTGCCAGCTTTCTGAATATCATAAATAGCCGGATAACCCGGCACTTTAAAATTCTCCGGAATAGCATGTAATGTATCTGAATAATAAGGTAAGGGCACGATGGGTAAACTCTCTACAAACTCCCCGAACGTAAGCGAAACCGGAACATTCACTGTACTGTCCTGATTGGTAGTAGTCGTTGAACCAAAATGACAGGAGGTCATTAATAACGCAAGCCATAGGGAGCCCGCCATAAGCATAGGACGAAACATATATAGGATTTATAACATTACAAATGTATAAAATATTTATAATGTTTTGATTCTTATATTTTTAGCTCAATCTTGCAGACCGTGTAAATTTTACTATCTTAAATGTTCAACGTCAATCTTTCTATCATGAAACAACTTGTCTGTCTATTACTGGGTCTCACTGCCACAATACAGCTAAAAAGCCAGGATTTATACAAAACCAGGGATCTTACCAAAGAACAAATGTTCTCCGTGAATATTGAAGGCCCTCATTACGATAAGTCCGGTTATCTCTATGTAGTCAACTTTGGAAAAGATGGTACTATTGGCAGGATAAATACTAAAACCGGCACAGGAGAAGTATTCGTAACACTGCCTGACAGTAGTGTAGGCAATGGTATTCATTATAACAGCAAAGGCCAGATGTTCCTGCCGGATTTCATCAACCACAATATACTCCAGGTAGATCCAAAGACCCGGAAAGTGAGTGTATATGTCCATGATGACAGGTTCAATCAGCCAAATGATCTCTGTATAAACAAGAAGGATCAGATCTATGCATCAGATCCTAACTGGAAACAATCTACCGGCCAGATCTGGCGTATCGATAAAGGAGGTAAAGCCGTACTGCTGGAGCCAGACATGGGTACTACAAACGGCATAGAACTCAGTCCGGATGAAAAAACACTGTATGTGAACGAAAGCGTACAACGTAAGATCTGGAAGTTCGATGTTGACAAAACCGGGAACCTGAGCAACAAAAAGCTCTTCGCTGAAGTACCAGATTTTGGTTTCGATGGTATGAAGTGTGATAAGGCAGGCAACCTTTATGTAGCCCGCTGGGGCAAAGGAGTGATCTGGGTACTCTCTCCCGCCGGCAAAACCATCAGGGAAATCCCTTTGAAAGGAAAGCAATGCAGTAATCTCACCTTCGGTGGCCCGGACGGTAAAACAGTTTTCGTAACCCTGCAGGATCGAAAGTGTGTAGAAACCTTCCGCGTTGCAACACCCGGTAAAAAATATTAAAAATAAAAAGCGGTTGTGCCCGAAAACACAACCGCTTTTCAATTATATACATCCTTATTAGATATTCAAACCACCACAGGCACTGATTGTCTGACCTGTTACATAAGCACTCAGGTTAGAAGCCAGGAACAACGTTACGTTGGCAATATCCTCCGGGCTACCAAAGCGACCCAACGGAATTTTCTCAATATAAGCCTGCGCACCGGTACCTTCCTTCAGGTAATGTGTCATATCAGTTTCCACGAAACCAGGTGCTACCGCGTTTACACGGATGTTACGGCTACCCAGCTCCTGTGCGATAGACTTGGTAAAACCGATAATACCAGCCTTGGAAGCAGCATAACTACTCTGACCGGCATTCCCCTTGATACCAATAATAGAGCTCATATTAATGATGGAACCAGTCCTGGCCTTCATCATTGGGCGAATCACATGTTTAGTCATGTTGTACACGCTCTTCAGGTTGATGTCCATTACATCATCCCACTGATCAGGACTCATACGCAACAGCAGGTTATCTTTTGAAATACCCGCATTATTCACACAAATATCAATAGCGCCGAACTCTTTCAGTACATCGGCGATCAACGTTTCGCATTCCTCGTAAACACCGGCATTGGATTTATAGGCTTTCGCCTTTACTCCCATGCCTTGCAGCTTCTGTTCAAGCGCTTTGGCTTTTTCATCAGAGCTCAGGTAAGTGAAAGCTACATTTGCACCCTCTTCTGCAAATTTGATAGCGATAGCTTCTCCAATACCACGGCTGGCCCCGGTGACGATAGCTACTTTGTTCTCCAGTAATTTCATATATACGTATTAGTTAATGGTTACCCAATTATATCACACCCGTGATACCAGTGAATTTTAAAATTTCTTCGACATGCTGCCGGTCGTTGTTCAACCGGGGTACTTTGTGCTGACCACCCAGTTTCCCTTTGCTCTTCAACCATTCGGTGAAGGTGCCTTTTGGAAGCACATGCAATACAGGCCTGCGCAGCGCCATATCTTTATGGCGCTTGGCTTCATAGTCAGAATTGATAGATTTCAGTGTCTGGTCCAGTACATCGATGAAGTGATCCACGCTATCCGGCATCACATCAAAATCAAGTAACCATTCATGACCTCCCGCTTCTCCTTCGCTAAAATAGATAGGGGCTGCTGTGTAATCATTTACAATAGCACCCGTTTCTTCACATGCTTTGGCTATCGCCTTATCTGAATTCTCGACAATCAGTTCTTCTCCAAATGCATTGATAAATGATTTGGTACGCCCACTCACCTTTACTCGGAACGGAGACAAAGACGTAAACTGCACCGTATCGCCTACCATATAGCGCCATAAGCCGCCATTAGTACTGATTACCAGCGCATAGTTTTTGCCCTGCTCTACTTCATTCAGTTGAAGTGTCTGAGGATTATCTTTTCCTACTTCTTCCATCGGCATGAACTCATAGAAAATACCATGGTTCAGGAACAATAACAGCCCCTCCTGCCCGATCACATCCTGTGCGGCAAAAAAGCCCTCCGATGCATTATAGGTTTCCAGGTAGAACATGTCCGGCTTGCGAATCAGCTTTTTGAACTGCTCACGGTATGGCGTAAAACTTACGCCACCATGCATGTATAGCTCCAGGCTGGGCCAGATGTCTGCCAGGTTATCCTTACCAGTGATCTCAAAAATCCGCTTGATCAATACCATTGTCCAGGTAGGCACTCCAGCTATAGAAGTTACATTCTCATGGATCACCGTATTGGCCATGCGCTCGATCTTCTCTTCCCATTCATCCATAAGGGCAATAGACAGATCCGGCGTGCGGATCATGTTGCCGTAGAATGGCATGTTCTGGAGCATTACGGCACTCAGGTCACCAAAGTAGGAATCACTGTCCGGAGCCAGCTTGTTCACCTGATGGCTACCACCGATAACGAGCGATTTGCCGGTGAGTAACCTGGACTCAGGGTAATTATTATAGTAAAGAGAAAGTACATCACGACCCGCACGATAATGACATTCATCCAGGCTTTCTACAGATACCGGAATGAACTTACTCTTGTCGGCGGTGGTACCGCTGGATTTGGCAAACCATTTTATAGGCGTATTCCACAGAATGTTTTGCTGACCTTCCATGGAACGCTGTATATATGGCTTCAGGGTATCATAATTATGAATAGGTACCCTTTGTTTAAACTCTTCAATCTTGTAGATCTGCGAGAATCCATATTGCTTACCAAACTCAGTATACTGAGCGGCACTTAGTAGGTTTTGAAATACCTGCTGCTGCACCTGCAGGGGATATTGCATAAAATACTCTATGCGCCCCATGCGCAAACGCGCCAGTTGTGATATTGCAGGACTTAATATTCTCATAATAGGATGGTAGGAACGGAGTAGTTGTAGTTATTTCTGTCTAGCTGCTTCGTCCAGGTAATTTTTACGACGTAAAATAAAATTCTGTCCAAGATACACTTTCCTAACCTGTTCATCTGCAGCTAGTTCTTCGGCTGATCCGGCTTTCAGTATTTTCCCCTCAAACAGCAGATAAGCACGGTCAGTGATAGACAGTGTTTCCTGCACATTGTGGTCAGTGATCAGGATGCCGATATTCTTATATTTAAGGCGGGCAACGATAGATTGGATGTCCTCTACAGCAATAGGGTCAATACCTGCAAATGGTTCATCCAGTAGTATAAATTTAGGATCCACAGCCAGTGCACGGGCAATCTCTGTACGCCTGCGCTCACCACCGCTCAGTACATCGCCGGGGCTTTTGCGCACATGGGTCAGGCGAAACTCCTCCAGCAGGCTCTCCAGTTTCTCTTTCTGTTCAGCTTTCTTGAGGTTAGTCATCTCCAATACCGCAGAAATATTGTCTTCCACGCTCAACTTACGGAATACAGATGCCTCCTGGGGAAGGTAACCGATCCCCATCTTAGCCCTTTTGTACATGGGCAGCTTGGTGATGTTTACTTGGTCCAGAAATACCTGCCCTTCATCCGGCTTGATCAGCCCCACTACCATGTAAAATGTGGTTGTTTTACCGGCACCATTCGGGCCCAGCAATCCAACGATCTCTCCCTGAGTTACCTCTACAGAAACTTGATTCGCTACAGTTCTTTGACCATAACGCTTTACCAGCTTATCTGTATGTATTTTTAATGCCATATGTTGAAACTTAGCAAAAATAAGCATTTACTTTAGCTTTCAATGCCGGGTAATTCCTGCTCGTGCTTTTATCTACAAATCCGACACAAAGGTTTGTAAATATTCGGACTATTCGAGAATTATTAGACGATAATTCTAAGAGAAGCATTATTTTTGTCCGGCTTCATATATTAATAAGCCCATTTGCTATGAAAGTAACAGAACATATCGCACAGGCAAAGGATACGCTGATCTCTTTCGAAATTCTCCCCCCGCTGAAAGGAAAGAGCATAGAGTCGATCTATGATCATCTGGACCCCCTGATGACATTTAAACCAGCATTTATTAATGTTACCTATCACAGAAGTGAGCACATGTTCAAAAAAAGGTCAGACGGCACCTTCGAAAAGGTGGAAATACGTAAAAGACCCGGCACCGTAGCCATCTGTGCTGCCGTAATGAACCATTATAATGTAGACGCTGTACCTCACCTGATCTGTGGCGGATTCAGCCGCGAAGAAACCGAAAATGCCCTCATTGACCTCAACTTCCTTGGGGTAGACAATGTACTGGTACTACGGGGGGATGCTCCTAAAAATGAGCCGTCCTTCGAACCTGAACCTCATGGACACCGCTATGCCGAAGAACTACTGCACCAGGTTGTCAATATGAACAATGGTATGTACCTGGAAGAAGACCTGCAGGGTGGGGTGAAAACCAAATTCTGTATCGGCGTGGCCGGCTATCCGGAAAAACACTTCGAGGCCCCGAACCTCGCAACCGATATGAGTTATCTGAAACGTAAAGTGGAGAACGGCGCCGATTATATCATTACCCAGATGTTCTTTGACAACCAGAAATTCTTCGACTTTGTCAAAAAGTGCCGGGAAATGGGCATTACTGTCCCCATCATCCCCGGACTGAAACCAATGACCACCCGTAAGCAGTTAACAGTACTGCCCAGGGCCTTCCATGTAGATATTCCGAACGACCTGGCCACAGAAATACTGAGGTGTAAAACAGATAAAGATGTAGAACTGGTAGGAACCGAGTGGCTCATTCAGCAGTCCAGAGAACTGAAGGAATTCGGAGTGCCGGTATTACACTACTATACACTGGGCAAGCCGGAAGTGATCAGAAAAGTAGTAGAAGCTGTAGTATAACCACTATAACACCTTATATAACAACCCGCTTTCCCCACAGGTGAAGGCGGGTTGTTCTTTTAAAATAAGAATGCCATTACGTGGAAACGTAGTGGCATGTCCGAATAACTGTCACACTTTTTGTTTTATCCTATGTAAGACGCAGGTTATGAGCCATACCCCTACTCGCCATAAAAAAAAGGCGTACCCTGCCCGGATACGCCTTCTGTTCCTATTGGAATAATAACGATGTCCGTTAATAATCTTCCCTGCTAAACATTATTCCCAGGGAAACTCCTACGCTGTAATTGCGTATGGTACTGTTGCCGGACAGATCCAGGTTACGGATGCCCCTGCTATAGTGCACCCCCGCCATCATGAGGTTATTAAACTCAATCCCAAGTACTGCCTGTCCTCCCACATCCCAGCGATTCAGCCGGGTGCCGGGATAAATACCCTTGTTCACATCTCTGCTGAATCCCACACTATAATCTGTGGTACTGACCACATTTCCACCATTATAAACCTGCATCCGGTTATTTCCGTTCAGACCATAAGCCGCATAGGGCCCCGCTCCTATTGTGATCCGGCCAAATGACACAGGTACCTTATAAGTGAGGCAAACCGGAATTTCCAGGTAACGTACTTCCAGCCGGCGGGTAAATTCTCCGTCGTCACCCGCTGTCAGGTTTGCACCCTTGGTGATATATCGTACACCCGGTACCACATACAGTCCTTGTACCAGGGGAACATGTAACAATAAATCAGCATTAAATCTGGTGAGTGGACGATTACCTTCGGCAGAATGCCCGGCTGGGTCACTGAACTGCATCCAGGATTGATTGAGGCCTACATTGACACTAAAACTAACCTGCGCCCTGGATTGATCAGGGAACAGGAACATGCTTAGTAGGGATAATAAAATGATACGAGGAATGGATTGCTCAAACATATAGGGGTTTGTAGCAACTAAGATAATAAATCTGTGGCAATTGTTGTATTAATCCACGGTTAACAAGCAACAGGGCTGACCTCCGGGGAAGGAGATCAGCCCTGTCATAAAATATTGCTTGCCATTAAAATTTATATCCTACCGAAACACCGAAGGAAGTATTCTTCCAGCTCCTGCCATTGTCAGTGTTGTCATATGCATTTACCAGGCCTAAGTCTGCATTCAGACCCAGATACAAGCCTACAGGCAGTTCATAGCCAGCTACGATACCCAGACCGGCATCGAACCTTTTCAGCTTACCTGTACCCGCTTCATCATCAAAAGCCTTGGTAGTCACCTCAACATTATTGACAGTAGCTTTGTACTTACCTCCTACTCCGTAGGCAAAGTATGGACCTACACCAAGGTTTAGCTTTCCGGTACCAACTTCTGGTTTAAACAGGAAATTTACCGGCAACTGCAAATAAGATAAGTTCACTTTAACAGGGGACTCTTTCCCGCCTCTGCCAGAGTACAGCAAACCAGTACCGATATAAAATTCGTCAGCCAGCGGAACGTCTACAGTGATACCAGCCCTCAGATTGGTAGTGAGATCACTTGTTTTTTTGCTGACATTATCAGCTTTTGTTGTAAAACTTGAAAACTGAGGACCTGCAATAATGCCCCATTTTGTCTGCCCGAAAGATACACCGGCTATCAAAAGCCCGGCTACTGCTAAGAGTACTTTTTTCATATAGGAGAATTTATCAGTATAGCATCCTACAGGCGTTGTTGGATGCTATACATGTTCATAGCTGTTGTTTTAATTACAGACGTTGCCTGCTTACGCCCGGTTGTTAAAGATATTAGAACAGGTAACCTACGTTTACACTAAACACACGGTTTTTGTTCTTTTCATTGCTACCGTCGTTTCCGCCAGAATTGATCTTGTTAAAACCAAGTCCATACTGTGCAGAAATAAGGAAATTACTGATCTCCGCACCTACCTGCACGTTACCACCCCAGTCAAAACGTTTGTACTTGTTATAACCCTGGTTAGGATCGTCATTATTGAACGGGGTATCATCATCCCATTTGATGTTGGATTCTGTAGTAGTCGTCACACCACCTACAGTTGTGTAAGCTTTGTTCTTACCAGCCACACCAAAAGCGAAGTACGGACCAACACCCGCAAAGAGACTTGCACCCGGACCAACAGGCAACTTACCAATGAAGTTCAGTGGAACTTCGATATAAGATGGAGTAGTAGTGTACTTGTACTGTACCGCATCACTGCTGCTACTTGATTTCAATTTGGCACCCTTGGTTGTGTAGAATACACCCGGCTGGAAAGACAGTATCTTTGGTACTAACGGCATATCTGCGATAACACCGATATTAAAACCTGATAGTGATTTGTCTTTGTCAACACTACCACTATTGTCAACCGTAATACTTGAAAGGTTCCATCCACCTTTTACACCTACACGTACCTGTGCCATAGCGCTTGCTGAAAAAATTGCAAGGGTCGCAAACGAAAGGATCATCTTCTTTGTCATAACCTAGAATGTTTTATTACGACTACATTGCCAAAGACTATGCCAAAGCAGAAAACAGCAAACACATGCTCCTGATAATAAAAGAGTTACAACATTAATTATATAGTCATTTAATATTTGCTCTCATTTTCACGGTTACTCAGTTTTTAAATTGATTCACAGTGTACCTGTAAAAAATCCCGTGTATCTTTTGCTGCATGTGCTGGCAAGCGATACACGGGACGATACATGTATTGAGGGAATAAATAACTACTCATTTAATAGTGTGTGCGTACAACATGTACGTTCTGTTACACAGTCGTGGAAACCTTACTTCTTTGCAGTCTTTCCTTTATTGTCTGACCGCTCAATGAATTCACTCAACTGCTCCACGCCTAATCTTTTTGCAACAATCTTTTTCTTCTCATCCAGCAGGTAAACTACCGGTGTGCTATATACGTCGTATAGGCGCCTGTAGTTAGATTGTGCATCAGGATCCCAGGCATGGATCCAGCCGTTCAGATGGTTGTCATGTATAAATTGTTCCCACTGTTCCTTCGTACCTTCTGTTTTGAATCCAATCATCGTCACACCCTTATTCTTCCAGCTGGCATTGTACGCTGAATCCAGTTTGGGTATTTCTATCTTACAATGCCCACAGGTAGGATCCCAGAACACCAACACGGTAAATTTACCCTTGGTTGTGTACAACGAAACAGGTTTTAGTGCACTATCCTTCACTTCCAGTGGTGGCGCCTGTTGTCCGATCAGGTTAGGTGCGATAGAATAGGCGCGTGAAATGACCTTATTCAGCTGTTCCTCATTCAGCCAGTATGCGTCGCCCGCTACATAATACTTCTCCACAAGGTGTACAAACACAGCATCCATACCCATATAAGGAGAGGTTTCGTAGGTTGAAGTCAGCCACCACACCACAAACTTAAAATTCTCTTTATCCTTGCGTGTTTTTTCGATCAGTTCATCTGCTGCTACATTGATGGAATCCGGATCCATGGGCACCAGCTGGGTAAAGTACCTGCTCAGTTTATCTTCCAGTACCGGTGTACGGGCCAGTCGTCCATCACTGAGGTTTGTATTATCCCAGTAGTGACTTCTGAAATAGCGGTAACCAAAAGTAGAATCCGCATCTGCAGGCTTAGGCGGCACTTCCGGATCTTTCATCATTTTGAAGATACTGGTGAGCAGACTTTGCGGATTTTGGGCAATCACATCATTTCTGTAAGCCTGTAGTTTTTTGCCCAGTTCTGCCTGTACCTGCCTGGCACTGGCGGTATCCGCGGCAGTATGCTTTGCCAGCAGGGCCTGCGCCTCCTTATTCAGGTTAGCTACATCCCTGGAAAGAAACTTATTATACGCTACGAATAGTTCGTTTTCCGGAGAGTTTTTATAAACAATTTTATTGATCAGATCTGAGGTATCCGCAGAAACAGAGAAGTTTTCCTGCTTGCTGTCCAGGAGCATTTCAAAATACCGGGTTTTACCGGGGAATACGACCAGGTAAATACCGCCTGGTAAAGCTTCCTTTCCCTGAAGTACAGCTACCCCCTGGTCATTCAGCATGGCGGAATCCGCCATATATGTCTTTTTACCCATATACTGGGCCAGGTACATCATACCACCTTTGTACTGTTTCAGCTGTACTGTGATCTTGTAGCCATTCTGCGCCTGTAACTGCATTGCAGAGCAAACAAACGCCAGTATTATCATAAGTTTATGCATAGGACATCGGTTGATGTAAATGTAGCCAAGAATTAGGAATTTGAAAAATACGTCCCCGCTACACCCCCACATTACTCTATGAAAATCCTACCTTTGCACCCGTGAGGAAAAAAAATGTAATTCTGGAAAAAGTTCCCGTGAGCGCATATGCTGCTGAAGGGAAAGCACTGGCCCGTATTGATGGCAAAGTGATCTTCATTGAAGGAGGTGTGGTACCCGGTGATGTCGTTGATGTTCGCCTGGGAAAAAGCAAGAAAGACTGGGCCGAAGGCCGCGCCATCCGCTTTCATAGCTATGCAGCTGACCGCGTGACCCCGTTTTGTGAACACTTTGGCACCTGTGGTGGCTGCAAGTGGCAAATGCTCCCTTATGACAAACAACTTGCCTATAAGCAACAGCAGGTGACTGACAACCTGACCCGGATAGGTAAACTGGAACTTCCTGACATGCAGCCCATCCTCGGCTCAAAGCATGTTACACACTACCGCAACAAACTGGAATTCACATTCAGCAACAAAGCCTGGATGCCTGCTGAAGCCATTGCTGAAGACGGTACCATTCCAAGGCAGAATGCCCTCGGTTTTCACGTACCTAAGCTCTTCGATAAGGTGCTTGACATTAACACCTGCTATCTGGAAGCAGAACCCGTGAATGCCATTCGTAATACCATCAGGGCTTACGCACTCGAACATGAACTTTCTTTCTACGATATCCGTGCCCAGGTAGGCTGGCTGCGTAACCTGGTGGTACGCATCCTCACCACAGGCGAAGTCATGGTCAACCTCGTGATCCAACACGAAAATAAAAAAGACCGCGAAGCCCTGCTGGATCACCTGCTGGCAACCGTACCCGGTATTACCACAGTTCTCTACACCATCAACCCCAAGTTGAACGACAGCATCTTCGACCTGGAGCCTAAAGTGTATTTTGGCAAAGGATACGCAGAGGAAAAATTGGAAGATTTTACCTTTAAGATCGGCCCGAAATCATTTTTCCAGACCAATACTTACCAGGGAGAAGCACTCTACCAGGTAACAAGAGAATTTGCCGGATTAACGGGAACAGAAATTGTTTATGATTTATATTGTGGAACTGGCAGTATTGGTATTTTTGTATCCAGACAGGCAGGAAAAGTGGTGGGTATCGAACTGATTAAAGAGGCGATAGATGATGCGAAAGAAAATGCAGCCCGCAATGGCGTAAACAATGCTCAATTCTTCGCTGGCGACGTAGTAGACATATGTAACGATGCATTTTTTGCCCAACATGGGCAACCAGATGTGATCATTACTGACCCTCCTCGGGCTGGTATGCACGAAAAACTGGTGAACAAACTACTCGAAATCGCAGCCCCCCGTATAGTATATGTCAGCTGTAACCCGGCTACCCAGGCCAGAGACCTGGCGCTGCTGGACCAGATGTATGCGGTAAAAAAGATCCAGCCAGTAGACATGTTCCCTCATACACATCACATTGAGAACGTGGTATTGTTAGAAAAAAGGAATTAGTAATAATCAGAACCGGAAATCATAATGAGTGAGTTTAGGCCCCGCGGATTCAACATATTACCATTAGTGATCAAAAACTTATTGATCATCAATGGCTTAGTGTTTCTCGCACAGCTAAAATTTGGAGAGGTAACATTATTCGATGACCCGAATTTTGTTCCAGGTCATTTCCTGTCGGATCTTTTTGCCCTGCACTATTGGGGCTCTCCCCTTTTTAAACCACATCAGCTGATCACTCACCTGTTCATGCATGGCTCGCTGGTGCACATATTCTTCAATATGCTCACCCTGTGGATGTTTGGGTCAACCCTCGAAAATATGTGGGGGGCCAAGCGCTTCATCATGTTCTACCTGATCTGTGGCCTCGGTGCAGCACTTTGCCATATGGGCGTGCTCACCTATGAGAATATGCGCCTGAATGCTGAGATCAATAATTATATTAACGATCCAAGCCTGGCCCATTTCAATGCCCTGAATGCCCATTACGATCTCGTCAATTCATCCAATCAGCAATTATTCTACCCGGATAACCAGATTAAAATAGAATACGGGAAGGTCTTTCTCCGCAATTACCAGATTGCCTACCGCGACGCCGCTACCCTTGGCGCTTCCGGTGCAGTGTATGGACTGCTCTTTGCCTTCGGCTACCTGTTCCCGAACAGCCTGATATACATTTACTTCCTCGTTCCACTCAAGGCCAAATACGTCGTTGCCGCCATGATCCTGATGGAACTCGTATCAGGCCTCCGCAATTCAGCAGGCGATAATGTTGCGCATTTCGCCCACCTGGGAGGGGTACTGTTCAGCTACCTGCTGCTCCGAACGTGGAACAAGAGGAACCGGCGAAATTTTTACTAAATGTAATCGTACCTTTGAACCCTAAAGTTTAGGTCAATGGACGTAGTCGAAAAAGGAGAACCGATGCCAATCCTCTCTCTGGGAGAAGGGAAAAACATGGTCACCCAGTTGGTACTGGTTAATCTGACAGTATTTATCCTGCTATTTTTTACACAAGTAGTTTATAATATTGAAGGCAATTCCACCATCCGGTTCAACCTGGATGTAATGAATAATGTCATCCTCCCCGCCAGCTTCAGCAGGCTTGCCCGCATGCCCTGGACATTTATCACCTCCCTCTTTGTAAACGAAGGCGTCTGGATGGTATTTGGTAACATGATCTGGCTGTGGGCATTTGGCTCCCTTTTACAACGCAAAGCAGGAGCCGGCGTTATCCTTCCGTTGTATCTTTTTGGTGGTATGGCAGGCAACCTTCTTTACATGTTGGGTATGCAATTCATACCAGCATTCCATGCTACACAATTCTTCGCCTCCTATTGCGGCTCCTCAGCCTGTGTAATGTCCCTTGCTGTCGCTTCGCTGCTGGTGGCTCCAAATGTGCGCATTTTCCAGCAACTCAGCGGTGGTATACCTATGTGGATTGTAACCATTCTGTACCTGGTCATGTCAGTTTCCGGACACCTGTTCTCTCACCATGACCTCACTGCGCTGCCAGCATTAACAGGCGGCGCCCTGGTGGGATACCTTTTCATGAACGCCTGGAAGAAAGGCAATGACTGGGGAGCTGGACTCAACAAGGTTTTGTACAAAGTAACTCACCTCTTCCATCCGAAGGAAAAATAATGAGGTAACTGATATTTGAAAACGCTTCTGTCAATGACAGAAGCGTTTTTGCTTTATAGAGTATTTCATTACTTTTATAGAAACCCCTGTACCGTGTCAAAATCTTTCATCGCCACAAGCATTGTCACATTATCCCTGATCCTCTCCAGCTGGCTCCCTTACCTCAGTCCCGGTAAATGGTGGCTGAGTGGCTTCGCAGGATTGTTCTTTCCCATCATACTGGTTATTAACCTGATTTTTCTGGCTTATTGGCTGTTTAGAAAGAAACCCTACTGGGGCCTTTCTCTCGCTGGCATCCTGCTCTCCTCCCGTGCCCTGTTAGTCACCTTTGGCCATCATCCCGGGGGCAACAAAGCCACACCCCAAACCGGTCATTTTACCATCATGACCTTCAACAGCAGTAGCATGGGATTGAAGCGATATGAAGAAGACACCGATCTCAAACAATCTATTTATACAACCCTGCTATCAGCATCTCCGGATATTCTCTGCATTCAGGAATTCTATACCAACAGCGGCCCTGACCATACAGATCACCTGGGCGCTATTCAGGAAAAACTCCATTACCCTTATCAATATTTTACCTGCGATAAAACGCGTTGGAACACCTGGAAATACGGCATCGTGCTATTCTCAAAATACCCCATCATATCTGCCTGCCACATTCCCAGCGGACACAGTGATGTAGGTAGTGGCAGCAGCATTCTGCAGGCTGATATAAAAATAAATGAACATATCATTCGTGTCTTTACCGCACAACTGCAATCTTACATGTTTCGACGTAAGGATTACGCCGCTCTACAAGGCGAAACAACGCAGGCCAAAGGCCTCATCAGCAGAATGAAGCACACCTTCGGCAAGCGGGCTGCACAGGCAGAACAGCTGGCTGCACTCATCAAAGAAAGTCCTTATCCCACTATTGTGTGTGGTGATTTCAACGACACACCTGTGTCATATACCTACAATACCATTGCCCCAGGGCTAAAAGACGCATTCCTTGAACAGGGCTGGGGCATCGGAAGAACACTGTCATTTCTTGCTCCTACCCTTCGAATTGACTATATACTTACACAATCACCTTTTCATATCAACGGTTTCAGCTCCTTTCCACACAAGGGTTTTGAACATTTTCCAATAATGGCAAGCTTATCACTATAACAAAGTTGATCGTTTCAATTATCTTTATTCGTAAAAGCGATTAGGAGTTGAGATTTCTGCGGTTATTTACAAAAGGTTTTTTTCTAACGGTCAACATCATTATCATGCTATTCTTCCTGGTAGCATGCCTGGCTCCTTTTGTTTCTCCCGTGCAGTGGTGGCCGATCAGCTTCTTTACTTTATTGTTCCCAATACTACTGCTGGCCTTAATTCTCTTTTTTATCTGCTGGCTCCTGTTCGATTATAAATATTGCCTGCTGTCCCTGCTGTCGATCGTAATCGGATGGAAGTCCATCTCGGCTTTCATTGCCTTCAACTTTCCTTCTGCCGGAAAGCAGCTTGTCGCTCCCGAAGGTAGCCTCAATGTTATGAGCTATAACGTAGCGCAGTTTGGACTATACAGGGAGAAAGACAGTAAGTACACCCGACAGGCCATGTTTGCCCTGATCAAAAAACAGGCACTGGATGTGGTATGCTTTCAGGATTTCTATACCTCAGAAAAGAAAAATGACTTCAATAACAGGGAAGATATTTCCCACGAAATGCACCTGCCCTATCGCTACTTTTCCAGCGATTTTAACCGGGGAGGTATGCAGCACTGGGGATCTATCATTTACTCCCGTTACCCGATTATCAAGTCCGATAAGATCAAGATGTCTACGGGTCCCCGCAGCGAAAGCCTGATCTATGCAGACATTGTGAAGGATGGCGATACGATTCGAATTATCAATATGCACCTGGCCTCCTATCGGTTTGATCAGCGGGATTACCATAACATTCAAAAGATCAAAAACCAGCAGGACAGCGGTTTGGTAGCCACCCGCAACATCATTGAGAAGATGAAGGATGCCTATGTAGGGCGTGCCCGCCAGGCCATAGTAGTGGCAGATTTTATCAAAACCAGTCCCTACCGCACCATCGTTTGCGGAGACTTCAATGATACACCTGCCTCTTATACCTATTTTACCATCCGCGGCTCCTTACAGGACGCTTTCCTCCAGAAAGGGAGTGGTATTGGCCGTACCTTTGCCGGATTGGCACCCACCCTGCGGATCGATTATATTTTCTACGATAAATCAATGGAAATCAATTCTTACCGCAAGATAAATTCTGACCTCTCGGACCATTATCCCGTTATCGCCAATTTTTCCCTGCATGCAACCCATGCAAAATAATTTGGATGACTGGTGCCGGGGACTATCATTTCCCTGACGAAACAATAACTATCTTTGCAATCCGAATTAAACGATATGTCTGAGCTTAAAGTTTACAACTCGCTGAAGCGAGAAAAGGAAGTATTCACCCCATTGTATCCTGGTCATGTTGGTATGTATGTGTGTGGTCCGACCGTATCAGGAGAGTCCCACCTGGGACATGCCCGCCCTTACATTACCTTCGACGTGGTATACAGATACCTTCAATATCTTGGCTACAAAGTCCGTTATGTGAGGAATATTACCGATGCCGGTCACTTCGAAGAAGAAGGTCGCGAAGCCGAAGATAAGATCAGCAAAAAGGCACAGCTGGAAAAGCTGGAGCCGATGGAGCTGGTACAAAAATATACGAACCTGTTCCACTGGGCATTCCGTGAATTCAACACCCTGGAACCAAGTATAGAACCTACTGCAACCGGTCATATCATTGAACAGATAGAAATGATCAAAACCATCATGGACAAAGGCTACGCCTACGAAGTGAATGGTTCTGTATACTTTGATGTCAAGAAGTATGCGGCTTCTCACGACTACGGTATCCTCAGTGGTCGCGTACTCGAAGACATGCTGGAGACGACGCGCGAGCTGGAAAATCAGGACGAGAAGCGCAATAAGGTAGACTTTGCCTTGTGGAAGAACGCACCACCCGAACACCTGATGCGTTGGCCTAGCCCATGGGGAGAAGGCTTTCCCGGCTGGCACATTGAATGTTCTGCGATGAGCAGCAAGTATCTGGGTACGCAGTTCGATATCCACGGTGGTGGTATGGACCTGCAGTTCCCTCACCATGAGTGTGAAATTGCTCAGAGCGAAATCGCACATGGAGAGCTGATGGCCCGCTACTGGATGCACAACAATATGATTACTATAGACGGTCGTAAAATGGGAAAGGCGTATAACAACACTATCCGCCTCACAGAACTGTTCTCTGGCGATAATTACCAGTTGGAGAAACCGTACAGTCCTATGACCGTTCGCTTCTTCATATTACAAACACACTATCGCAGTACACTCGATTTTTCCAACGAAGCTTTACAGGCAGCCGAAAAAGGCTTGCAACGCCTGTGGAGTGCATACGATGTGTTGCAGAAGCTGGAATATACCAAAACTGATGGTGACCTGAATAAAGACCTCGATAAACAGGTGCGTACCTGGTGCGAAGAATGCCAGGACTTCATGAATGATGATATCAATACAGCTAAAGTGCTGGCCAACCTGTTCGAGATTACCCCTGTGATCAATTCTCTAAAGGGTGGACAGATTAAAATGTATGAACTCAGTGAAGACACTTTCCTGCTGATCAAAAAGACCTGGAAAACCTGGTTGATCGACATCCTTGGACTTGAGCCGGAGAACCTGGCAACAGACAACAATACACTGGATGGCGTAATGCAGCTGATTATCGAAATGCGTAAAGAAGCAAAGAGCCGTAAAGACTATGCTACTTCAGACCGGATCCGTAACCAGTTGCTGGCAGCGGGTATTCAGTTAAAAGACGAAAAGGATGGCAGCGTGAGCTATACTATCCAGTAAGATTGATCATTTAAATGTTCTTGTTTCATATGCGTAAATTGATTGGCATTTTAACAGGTATTGCCTTTTGTGCAGCTGCCTGTCATTCGGATACCAAACCGGCCCAGACAACTGATACCACTGCTACATCTAAGCAGGCTAACGTGAATGTTCCAGTATTTAACGCTGATAGCGCTTACGTATATACTGAAAAACAGGTTTCCTTTGGTCCCCGCATTCCTGCTACACCTGCACAAAATACCTGTGCTGAGTGGCTGATCGCGCAATTCAAACCACTGGCAGATACCCTTTATATTCAGCGTACCAATGTAACTGTTCCGGGTGGTAAATCTGTTCCATGTATCAACGTGATCGCTACTTTCAACCCGGATGCAGCGCAGCGTATCCTGCTACTCACACACTGGGATACCAGGCCTCATGCAGATCAGGATGCATTTGATAAAACAAAACAGTTTGACGGTGCTGATGATGGTGCGAGTGGGGTTGGTGTATTGCTGGAAGTAGCCCGTCAGCTGCACGCACAGCATCCTGCAGCGGGTATCGATATCCTGCTGGAAGATGTGGAAGACAGCGGTGTAAGTGAAGATGAAAATAGTTACTGCCTGGGTACGCAGTATTGGGCCCGGAATCCACATGTAAAAGGCTATAAAGCGAACTATGGTATTCTGCTGGATATGGTAGGTGGCCGTGGCTCACAGTTCTTTATGGAAGCAGGCTCCCAGCAGTATGCTTATGGACCAATGAAGATGTTCTGGGATGTGGCCAACAGGCTAGGCTACTCTGATTACTTCCGCTATGAGAATACAGGAGCTGCTATCACTGATGACCATGTGTATATCAATACAATTGCGATGATTCCTACCTTTGATATTATTGCCATGCAGCAGAATGGCAATTTTGCGCCTCACTGGCATACGACAAACGATAATATGCAGGTGATTGATAAAAGAACTTTGCAGGTCGTTGGACAAACATTGCTGGAAGTGATCTACAAACAGCCATTTGAATATTAGTCTTCAGAAACTTTTTATAGACAACGCTTCTACCCAAAAGGTGGAAGCGTTTTTTTTATGCTAAATCGCCCCCTCACCACAAGACCCGCGCACTCCCAAATACTCTTTCTTCCCAAACGATCGCATCCCCAAATACTCCTCATAAATCGATCGTTTCCCAAATACTCTCTTCTCCCAAACAATTATTTCCCCAATACTCCCTCTTCTTAAAAGATCGCTTCCCAAATACTCTCTCCTCCCAAACAATTATTTCCCTAATACTCCCTCTTCTTAAAACGATCGCTTCCAAATACTCTCTCCTCCCCAACGATTATTTCCCCAACACTCCCTCCTCTTAAAACGATCGCTTCCTGAAATACCCACTCCCGAAAAATACCCGCTT
>NZ_JBCNKF010000005.1:0-301377 GCF_039596155.1 Chitinophaga sp. | reverse complement strand
TTGCAGATAGCTGTAAATCCTGAAGGTACGATGATGAGAGGATGTTCTTCAGAGAATTTCGGGTGCGGAATTGCTAGAGAAGTACCACAAATTTTGTGTGTCATTCTGTGTGTCAATTATGTGTCAATAATAGTGGTAGAATGCGTTAAAACCTGTGAATTATTGATAAGCATAAATTAAAAATGGCCCTGTAAATCAATTGATTACGGAGCTATTTTGTGCCCAGAACAGGAATACTATCTGTCTGGTTATTAATATCTTACAGTCGCGGGATGTCAAATTGGTGACGCTGTTTTTTAGACAGTGTAAAAGTGTGCCTGTTGTTCACACTTCTTAACTCTTTTTCACCTGTCTGGGCAAATATAGTAACTTATTATAGAATACACTGTATAAGACTTTTTAGTTCTTATTGATTTCAACTAAAATGGTGATGGATTTCGTTTCTTTTGCAAGTATTCTACTTTCAAAAACTCGGATGGATTGCCAGGCTTATTTTCAAATTTATGGTTCGTTCTCCTATTACTATAACATAGTACACAACACTTTTTTGCTCTAGTAATTCCTACATAATGGAGATTTATATCTTGAACTAGATCAGAAAAAAAGCCCTTGTTATCTTTCAATTCTTTTTTAGGGAGTATCCATTCATACAAATCCAAATGAAAAACTATGTCAAACTCTAATCCTTTAGATTTATGTAATGACATAATCTGTATTTCATTGTCAGCGGCAGGTTTGTATGATTCTAATAATCTTGCATCAGATAATACTTCTTTCAAAAGGATAATGGATTTTGAATTTCTACCCGATGGATGAAGATTTGTTGCAATGCGCTCTGACAAATCGGCAATAGAAAGTAGGTCAAAATTGGGGGAAGCGAATTTCTCTCCTAGCTCTTTAATTTGTTTTAATATGCTTATTACTTTGGTTCTATTTATATCAGTGCTGATGTAATTTTCAACAAAAGTTGTCCTAGATTGGGCTTTATCAAATATAATAGATAGTAAATCACGGAAAAGGCCAGACCATATTGTAAAGTCCTCATCTAATGGAGTAGCTTCAAAATACTTATGAGGTAATCCTATATTATTATGTATTATTGTTCCTGTTCTACCATTTCTTACAAGCACTCCGACTTTGCTCTCTTTGTTAACCTTATATCTATTAGTATATTGTATAATTGCTTTTGATAGCCATTGGGCAATTTGAACTTCATTACCCTGTACTTGCTTCTCAAAAACATGAATATTATCACACGGTAGCAAATCGGAATTTTTGTTCAATAATAGGAGAGAGTAATTAATAATAGACGCATCACATCTATGATTAAAATCAAGTGGAAAAAGTGTAAATCCATCTTTTTGTTTGGCTAAATCAATCAGATAATCTGAACTTTTTCCTGAAAACTTAAAGATTGATTGATTGGTGTCTCCTACTGCAATTGCAGTCAGTCCAAGTTCTTTAATTTTTAAAAATAGAAGGTGTTGTTCTTTACCAGTGTCTTGGTATTCATCAATTATTATATGCGTATACCTTGATTTAATATATTTACGGCAAGCTTTGCTTTTATTAAATACATAAATGGAGAATAAACCTACGGACTCCAATACAATTCTACCTTGTAAAAATAGTTTTTTTAAAAGATCTATATGTTTTTGAGGCAAATTATCTAGGTCAATTTTATCATCAAGCCAGTTAAGTTCCTCTTTAGTACTTTCTTCTAAGTCACTTCTTCTTACTATATCAATTTCAACTTTCGGAATACCAAAAAGTTGCTTAGCAAATGGAACTACTATTTCTGATAGATAAAATTTGTCCATAGTACCAAAAAATGATCCTTTGGGAGCTAAACCATCTTTTAAGCATCTGCTTTTCAGTTCATGAGATGCTTTGTTGGTATATGATATTGCAATTACGCCTTTGATTTCAACTGTATCCGGTAATATATTTTTTATTTTTTCCGCTAGAACAAATGTTTTTCCACTACCTGGATTAGCAACTATAATCAAATTTCCAGGTGCATCAATAATTTTTTTTTGTTGCGCTGTTGGTGTCATACATTATTTTCAATACGTTTTTTACAAGCAAAAAGTGGAATAGCTAATTTTGATTTTTGTAGAATTTTTAATAGATGTGATTTTTTTCGTAAAAAATCAAACATAAATGTTGCCTTTTTCTTCTGCATTATACTCAATGCCTCTTGCTTATCATCAGCTCCTAGGTGTTCCACGATATCTATTTCTAGACCTTGATTAAGTAAGTCGTTTTCAAGATCTATATCAGAAGTGAAAATGTCATAATCTTCTAATTTCTCCCTGAACTCATTTGAAGCATCCTTGCTTGCTTGTGGGGGCGTTTCCGTTGAGAATCCAGTTAAAAGATTGCCTTTAGCAACAATAAGAGCTTCAATGTCAATATCCTTCTTACAATTGTTCTTATAAATAGACAATGCTCGCTGCACACCAGCAAGTCTATATTCTTTTTTCTTTGGTATCTTAAAAACGTCATTATCAGTCCTAACGACCCAATCAATTTCTAGTGCATGTAATATTTTTACAAATGTTTCGAACCCTACGCCATCCGCCATTAAAATGCTAATATTAAATTTGTCTAAATCTATCCCTAATTCACGGGCTAATATTTTGTAAAAGAGCACCTCAGAAGGTCCCTCGACCAAAAGCACGGTATTGGCGAAAAAAGCTTCCGCTGCAATAATATTTAATCTGTAACCAAAGTTATAAACCGCATCTTCAATAATTTTGCTGCATCCGTTACTAGCTGCTTTTGTGCATTTACCTTTTTGTAATAACCTTACAATTGAATTAGCTGAAAACTCAGACGCAATTTGTGGTGAGTGGGAAGTAATAAAAACCTGTCCTCTCAGTTTTTTAACGAGATATTCGGCTAATTTTCTTTGCTGATGTGGATGTAGATGGGCTTCAGGTTCTTCAATACAATAAAACGTAACTTCTAGGGGGTTATCTTCTTTAATTTCGTTTCTGGCTGCCCATAATGCTAAGAAAATCTGGTTGTTTCGGCCATCTCCTCCTATTGCTAAATTGGAATTATTAACTTTTGATGCCAAGTGCAGATTTTCCACAAAGGAATTTACATCGGAACTCCCTACATCAAAAACGACTTCCTGACCTACGTGATGGAATGATAATTCCTGTAGTTCTGTATTTATAGCCTCAGTTGCCTTGTTTACATATGAGAGTTTGGAAATCTTATCATTAGTTGATAGTAGCTCCTTCTCTATATCTAATAGACTTTCGTCGTCTATCTTTACCTCAGCTTCAGATCTTTTTTCTTGAGCATCCTTTATAAGGTTTCTCTTCTCTTTTTTTATATATCCCTGTAAGTCTCTATTACTGCTTATGTATTTCAAATGGAGCACTTTTCGATAAAACCGCTCGGTAATTTCCTCTAATTGATCTTCTCTAAATCCAGCATAGAAAATGTATGCACGGGATTCTTTCCAAGCTTTGTATGATAAGTATAATACACCATCATCACTGATTTTTCCAGGAAGTTTTGCCAAAACACAATCTTCTGTTACTTCTTCTAGTTTTATAGTGATGCTAAGCTCTTTTGTATCCTCATAACAATAAAAATCTGAATCTTTTGGCTCTATATCCCATTCAGACAAAGTTCTGTCTAGTAATATACGCATTGCGTATAACATGTTGGACTTGCCAACATCATTTGTACCAATTATTAATGTCTTTTCTGACACGTTTATTGTCGCATCCTTAAAATTTCTATAACCTTTAAGCTTAAGTTCTGTTATTTTCATATGCTAGTAATTGTATAGTGCAATTGAAAAATTATCAATATTTTTTGTAGTTTTTTTCAGTTAGCGTGTTTTGATTCTGGGGTTCAATTATTAATTATGATTTAGTCTTTCGAATGCTTCAATAATTCGTGGATTAATCATATTGCGATCTGTCAAATAATTCAAGATCATCTCGCCGGAATCACTTCCTTTGTCTGATAATAAATTATATGTAACTGATTCTCTAATATGTTCACTAACTTTTTCCTTTAAGAGTCTTTGTAGCTTTGGATAGAATTTCTCTGCATTATTAGCAAAACGATCATTTGGAATAGAGTTCTTGATAGCCTCTATTTCTTCTATCGAAATGGTAATTTCCCATTCATTAAGCCTGTCGTTACAAATGTTCAACCATACATTTGAATCTATGCTATCTTCTATATCTTGTATTCCTATAAAAAACATATTTTCACTAATCGCTTCCTGGCCTATTTTATATGATGCATCGTTATCAAATAAGAAAACTAGGCTGTCGGTGTCTTTACGGAAATGACGAAAGATGTTTTCAAGAATTTGCTTTGCTTCAATCCATTTATCTTTTCCCTTGATATTTATAATTTGAATATTATCCTCTTCATGTGAGCACCTTTTCCATATTTTATATAATCGAGGAACAAGATAGGCTTCTGTATCGCCTTCAATAATCAGGAATTTATTAAAGAATAAAAAATCACTATTTCTGACCTCCAGATTTTCAAAAATGGCATTAATGTTATCTATACCATATAGTTCAGTATATCCAACATCATTTTGTATTACTCCAATTATTGAGTTTAGTTTCGTTCTGTCGATAAATATAGTTGAATGAGTACTCAGAATTGTTTGTACGTTTCCTAATGAAATACTTCTCATTATTTCAAATAACTGTCTTTGTGCTGTAGGGTATAGATGTGTTTCTGGTTCGTCGAATGCCCATATAAACTTATTATAATTATGACCTTGTTCATGTGCTGCAACTGCGGCAGCCTTAATCATAGCAAACCAAATTTGTCTTTTTATACCTTCACCCTGAGCATCTAAATGTATATCGCCATCTGCATTAGTTTTATTTATAACTATGTCTGTTATAGATTCCTTTATGTCTATGTAAACCTTTGTTTTAATAGCTGTTATACTAGGGGAATCTAAGCCAATAATTGACTGTATATCTTTAAGTTTTTCATTAATTCCTTCGGTAACAGTGTTTGCAGTTTCTTTTGCTTGTACTTTAAGTGGAGTTAAATGTTCTTCAACTAATCCATGCATTGCATCAGCAGCAAGTGATTTTATTTCGTCTAAAGAATAATTCCAATCTAAATAACGAAAAGTCGGCAATAGATTTTTATCACCTTTCTCAAATTTAAACTCGCACCATATTGGGGAAGGCCGACGTACTTGATATACAGCTCTTATTTTTTCAATAATTGAAAGAGGCCCAGCATTATTTTCGTTTTGGCGTAACTCTTGAGGAATTGCTAAATCTGTAACTAATCTATTTAATTGAGTACTTGTTAGCGAATATGCCGCTAGATTATTACCATCTTCCAGAAAATCATTAAGTATCACATAAGACTTCGACGCATTATTACTTGTGTCGAAGACTTTTGCAATCCAAATAAAATTGGAGTTATTAGATTCTAAAGCCCACCTTGCTGTAGGAGATAAAGAAGAGAGTATCTCTTGTGTTAATTCATTATCTCCGATATTTAATTTTCCGATCACATAACACTGTCTCCTATTATATATCAAATTGGGCAGTCCATTTTGCTCTATTACTTGTGTAAATTGCTCGGGTGTTAGTGTTGTATTTGACAAATCATTTTTTGCACTGTTATCTTTTATAAAATTAAACAATGGCTTATCGTTAAATAAAAGGTCCGCCGCTTTTAAGATTGAAGACTTTCCGCTATCATTAATTCCAATTAGGATATTCGGCTGCCGATCATTAAAATTAATCTGTACGTTTTGGCAACTTCTATAATTTAAGATTATTAGTTTGGTTAAGTGCATTTGTAGTATTTTATATGTTTTTCTTACATACTTGTCACCTCCACCTTACTCTTCGCACTCTGCTGCTTACTAACCCTTATCTGCACCGGTATCCGTTCTGTCATTTCCTGTACATGGGAAATAACACCAACTTTGCGCCCCTGATTTTGCAGGCGCTCTAATGCATCCATTGCTATATTTAGTGTTGCAGGGTCTAGTGATCCAAACCCCTCATCAATAAACAGGGATTCCACTTTCATACGGCTGGAAGAAAGTGATGCCAGCCCCAACGCAAGTGCCAGCGATACAAGAAAAGATTCTCCACCGGAAAGAGAATACACAGTACGTATTTCATCACCCATATCCTGATCTAACACCTGTAAACTTAGCGAATTGGGTATGCGTTGTAAGACGTAGCGCTTACTTAAAATAGCTAAATGAACATTCGCATAACTGAGCAATACATCCAGTGTATATTCCTGGGCGATCTGGCGGAATTTCTTCCCGTCCGCAGAACCAATAACCTCATTCAGCTTTGCCCAATTATCTACTACCAGTGATTGTGTTTCTATAGATTGTAAGAGCGCACTTATGCGTTGTTTATTAGTGGCATCTTCCCTTAGTCGAAAGGTTATTTCGTTACTGGTCTGATTATTTTGCTCCTGATGTAGTTTGGCCTCTGTTTGTAATGTTATCAGTTCTTCAGCCGTGCGTTCTGACATCCTCTCTTGTCGATGCTTATTTAGATTTAGTTCCCGCTCTGCTAATATTGATTTCGCCTGGGTTACGGCATCATCTATCGCACGTAGTGTCAAACGCTCTTTTTCTATCCAATCCGGCGTGAAAGACAATAAGCGATCTAATTCATTTTTTGATAGACTGGCTGAATGTTGTTGATTGTAGGAATTGAGCCAGTCTTGAATTTGCTGTTTAAAGAATGTTTCCTGTTTTGAATATACAGATAGTTCTTTTTCTGTTTCTTCACACTGAGTTGTGTTACGGGTGAGACTAGCCAGCAGAATTTCTTTTTCTGATTTTTGTTGATCTAATACCTGCCGGACTTTAATAATTGCGTCCTTAAAACCTTTTTCTATAACTGATATAGACTCACCATTAAAAATAGCTTTCCTTTTACCGGAAAGGTCGTTCCATTGTTCCCGTATTTTTAATAACGCTTGCTCTTTTTGACTTGTTTCTTCTGATAGATGAACTAGTTGTTCCTGTATACCTTTCAACGTGGCAGCTAGTACTTCCTTTTGCTTTAAGCCTTCTTCTAATTGTTGGATGTTGTGTACCCATTGTGCTGCAAACTCTTGGATCTGTAGTACAAATTTATCAGGTTCTTTTTTCCAGTGTTGGAACCATTGTTCAGAGGTAAAATAGACAGCAAGATTTTGCTGAAGATCTTCAATACCAGTCTCTGCTTTTTCTCTTTCTACTTTATGATTATCTCGTTGTTCCTCTAGAGATTTCAGTGTTCTTTCAGTATCCTTTAACGCATTTGCAATGTTGATAAGCTGCTTGTCAGATTCATCAAGCATGCCTTTTTGCTTTTCCAGCTGCTCTTTCTTATTATTATAAGACAATATTGTATCCCGTAACTCACGTTGCTGGTCTTTTTCTTGTTGTAGTTTTTGGTGTAGCCATGTTGCTCTTTCGTCAAAGGCTATTGATGAAGCCGAAGCATGTATTTTAAACCGACCCCATACTTCTTCTAACTGCTTAACAGATTTTTGCTTTAATGAAAGATCTTTCTCCTGAGTAGCTATCGTTTTATTTAATAGATCGCATATCTGTGTCAGGCGGCTATGTGTAGTAAGACTGTCTGTATAGGCCGTTTCTATTTTCTCATGGCTTATTTCCAACTCTTTAAACACATGATCCAGTTGGGTATTATGCCCGGCATAAGGATGAGAAGTACTGCCACAAACAGGACAAGGCTCATCAGCTACCAGTTTTGTACGCAAACTTTCAACGTTTTCTGCCGCGGCCAGGCGGGCTTTCTCCAGCATACTTAATGAAGTATTTCGCTGTATTACGTTAGTTTCAAGTAATGCTTTCGTATTGCCAAGTTGTTCAAGATCTGCTCTTAGTTGTTTCCTGTTTTCTTCAAGTTGTTCTGTAATCGTAGTTTGTTCTGTAATAGCGCTGCTTAGTATTTTCCAGTGTGCTTCTGCTGCAATAATGTCTTCAATTGTTTCATCAAGGGCGCTTCTTTGCTGGTCTAAACTGGCAATAGGAATTACAGAAAATTCTTCTTTCTGACTTTCATATTCTTGTCTGGCCTGCTGTAATGATGTCTGAAGGGTTGCAAATTCATTGCTCAATCTCTGCCGCTCCTGCTCTTGCACCTTGATTTCTTCCTCCGCGGCCAGCACGAGAGAAAAACGTTTTTTTTGAGTTTCAAGCAGAATACCTGCATCATTCAGCTTAGATATAATAAGACTATGTTGTTCTGCAATGGGCTGGCGGGCAGTGTTGCTTTCTTTCCATTGTTGTAATTCTTTAACCTTGCTTTCTAACTGTTCCGCATCCAGTTGTTTCTGCGTAAGTTGTTGCTGCTGCTGTTGCAACTTTTGGCTCGCAGTATTAAACGTTGTTTGGGCCTGGGATGTCTGGAGTTCTTTTTCTGCCAATTGTACATCTAGTGTCTTTGCCTCATTTAAAAGTGGCAAAGCTGCCTCTTCTTCCGCTATTCTTGCTGTGAGGTTATCCTCTGTTTGTTGTAGCGTAATATCGAGCGCATCTTTTTTTTGCTGTAATGCATTTAGCTGAACCCTAATTTGTTCCAGGCTGACTCTCTTCGCATTGATTTGACCTTGAACGGTATTTAATTGGGCAACTACCGGTCTTACTGATTGTACACTTACAATCTGCTGTAGTTGCTGTTCGCGGGGAATGGCTTCCTGCTTAACTGCAAAGGCCTGTTCACTGGCAAGTTTTGCAGCGTCTAATCTGGATTGCAGGTTATTTAATTGTTCATGCCAGGAAATCTCTTTGCTTAATTCAAGTAGTAACTTTTCCTGGGCTTGTATGTCTTTTTCAACTGTGTCCTTTTGTTCTTGCAGGGAAGTTAACTCTTCACTGGTCATTGTTTGGATCCCTTCCCGTTGTGAATTGAGATCCCGTAGTTGCTGCGCCTGCTCCCTGTGCTTTTCATAAATGCGCCTGGATATTTCAGAATAGATGTGCGTACCTGTGAGTTTTTCTAAGAGGGCTGATTTTTCGTCCTTTCCTGCCTTTAAAAAGGCTGTAAAGTCACCCTGTGCCAGCAATACAGAACGGGTAAATTGTTCAAAGCTTAATCCCACCAGGCGCTCAATTTCTGTCAGCAGCTCAGTTTTTCTTCCCGGAACAGGTGAATTTGTACTGATGTTTTTAAGCGCCACGTCAAAGGCCTGCAAGTTTCCATCCGCCCTGTTTCGGGCTCGTCTTACCATCCAGGTCGCGCGATAAGGCTGGTTATCTACTCCAACAAAATCTACTTCGGCAAATCCTTCTGCAGTACCATCCCGCAAAATACCCCGCACATCATTCTGACTGATGGAAGCACCCTGTACATCGTATATGTCAACGCCACTTTCAGCTTGCTTGTATCTCGGCGTTTTGGCATAGAGTGCCAGGCACAATGCATCTAATATAGTAGACTTACCTGCCCCGGTAGGACCAGTAATAGAAAAGATACCGGCAGAACAAAGTGGTTCCTGTGTGAAGTCAATTTCAGTAATACCTTCCAGTGAAGCAAGGTTTTTTATGCGTATGGCAAGTATTTTCATCTCGTTTAATCGGTTAGGGTTGCTTCCTGAGCGATTGCATTGAACATTTGAAGCAATTCTGGTGGTACAGTATTGTTATATTTTGACTGGTATACTTTGGAGAAAACTTCCAGCGGTTGTAAGTCATTCAAATTTTGATCTGCCACCATTTCTGGTTGAGTATCATTAGCTGTTGAACTGGCGTATCTGACATCTATTTTTGCTAAACGCACATGTTTCCCGGTCAAAGACATTTCTATTTTATGCCGGAGAGCTGGCTCAGGACCATCTAGCAGTACTCTTACTTCAAGGTAAGGTGCTGGTGCTGCCTGACTGTTGCTGTTGGGCAACTGCTCTAATGCAGTAAGTACTTCAGTAAGTTTGCTATGCACAGCCGGGGAACGTAATAATGGGATTGCTACTGGTACGTCAATGGGGGTTAGTGCAGTAATGCTTTCGTCGTTTAGCTCAAAAACAATTACCTGGTGTTTATAATTAATTTCAGAGAAGGACATGGGAAGTGGGCTACCGCAATAACGAACATGTTCTTTCCCTCCAATTCGCTGTGCTTTGTGAATATGCCCTAATGCTACATATTTAATATCCTCATGGAAGGCAGAAGCGGAAATACATTCCACGCCACCCATTATCAGTCTTTCCGTTTTATCCTGCTCCGTTATTTCCGCCTGTTGCGCATGTAAATGCCCCATCGCAATAATTGCTTGTCCGGGCTGTTTATTTTCAAGTGCGTATTCATAAGCGGCTTTATATAAGGCCGTAACACCTTCTGTATATGGATTTTCACAATCTGAAATTACCGGGTAATCTCCCATCCGCAGAAAAGGTATTGCCAGGCACCATGCCTTTATATTACCTTGCTTGTCTTTTAGAGGTATAGTCAATTTTTCGTATACAAAGTTTCCTTCTGTATCTTTCTCTATTAGTCCTATGATATGTATGTTGGAGGATTCCAGCAATGGGGTGGGAGATTCTAAACGGGATGCAGAATCATGGTTCCCGGCTGTAACTACGATTTGCAATCCTGGATTGCTCTTCACAGCGCGATTTAAAAATGTATAAAACATTTTTAGCGCATTGGCAGAAGGGTTAGAGAGATCAAATACGTCCCCACTGATAAGCAATACGTCTATTTGCTCATTGGTCAGGGTTTCTACCAGCCAATTTAAAAATTGTTGATGCTCGTAGGTTCGATCATACTCATGTAATAATTGGCCGATATGCCAATCGGCGGTATGCAGGAATTTCATAACATAAAAATCACTTGAATGTTTTAAATTAGTTTACCTGGTGTAACGGTTCTAAGTTGTTCAATGACAATATCACATTTGCCGATTAGCGTCCTATTATTTAAACTTTAAGGATAGGTTGAATTTTTTAATGTTAGTTTCTATCTTAAAATTTAACTGTAGCCACTTCGATAAATGCAGGTGTGATAATAACGTTAAGGAATGTTTATCGAATTTCTTAACTATTTTTATTTTCACTCTTTGGTAACTGTATGCAAGTTATTATAATTGACAATCAATAAAAACAGGATTTTTCCCCTTCTTTGCTTTTATCATATCATCAATTCAAAATCTAAGTTTGGGGAAAACTTCTGATTTGTAGGATCAAGTAGTGGTGTTCCAGCTTAATAAGCTGCATTTCCACTAACTACCTCATCAAACTGTGCATGCCGGTTTACAGCAGACGTTTACCCTATTAATCTTCTTCATCGGTTTATTTGATTTTCATTCCTGGTCATGCTTTCAATAAGGCACTTCAATATCTGAGTATGCAAGGTATATATACCATAGTACTTTTGTAATCCACTTATTTCAGCCATATCTTTTTCTTCCAGCACTTCGGGTCACGTGTCTGCACATCTTTTTATTACGCCGTTATTCATGTTGTTAAAAGTCTTTCCTGAGTTTTCTATTCTGAAGTAGTTCAGTAATCCTCTTAGTACTGGAATGATGAGTTTCAAAATCTTGTATAGCGTTGGGACTTAAATTATATAAAAATTGCTCTAATTTTATTGCATATGGCTTTTATTGCTTTAGGCTGTCCCCAGAGACTAGCTTTGCCATTACGTCATAGGTTCCTGAAAGTGAGGTCAGGAATTTAATGCACTCTACCTTACCCAAATAAATATAATAAGTTTTTATCCTCATTGATCTTGACATCTAACAAGGCAAATTCTCCCGTAATCTTAGATTTACTTTTTCCCCCGACGTATCTACATCAGCGTGTGAACTAAGCTGGATTATCAAATCATCAGCCCAATGTGTATATTTCAGATTTGTATACGCCGCATTTGTTTTACTGACTTCTTTTACATTTCCAATGCACTTTATCTACTTTTTAATGACCAACAATTGCAATGGATATCAAGGAAGTGTCTATACAATAGGTGAAAAAAATAATGTAGAAGGAAAAGATAATAAAGCAGAAGTAGCGGAAGATTAATAAATGAAATCACAGCATTATGCTAATACTTTATTTATTAATCTATTATTACCGGCTCCACAAATAGACAGAATTTGTCATGGTCTTCCTTGTTATATGGTCGTTTGCATGATTTACAGGCAATGCCTTTTTTAAAAAATGCAATGTAGTGGATAATAGTTCATGTTGCAATTTTTTGAGTTTAATGATTTGTAAATTTAAGTAATAGTAATATTCAAAAAAATACCTACTAGTTTGTATTTTATAAATGAAATCTATAGATATGGTTCAGTGTTTATAATCCCCAACGATCGACAAATATTATTAACTGTAAAGCAATTAATCAGTTTTAACTGCTGATGATTACAGAACGTAAATTCCATAAAATGTTACCAATTCAATTAGGTGCTATCAATATTACGGGAATCCTTAAATCGTTTAGAAATGCGATGAGAGGGGTGAGAGATGTAGAATTTTTCCTGTTTAGGTTATCCAAAATTTATGCTTAACAGTATCAATCCCCCAAGAATTCAACTTGATCCAAAAACGCGATATGAAAATGACAATCACAAAAGAAAAAAGGTTGATAATCTATTGATTATCAACCTTTCCAAGTGCCCAGAACTGGATTCGAACCAGCACACCCTTGCGAGCGCTGCGACCTGAACACAGTGCGTCTACCAATTTCGCCATCTGGGCAACTGATACCGTGTTAAGGGGATGCAAATGTACACACTTTTTCCATTCCACCAAATTTTTCCTTAAATATTTTCCGGTACCAACACCCCCACCGGAAACCTCCCCAACACCAACCCCACTTCCAATACCTCTTTCCCCGCTATCACCTCCCCCGAAAAAATATTCCTCCACCGCTCCGGCGCACCCGCCGGCAATAATATCGATGCCGTCACCGGCTCCCGATCGGGTAGGGGAACCACTACCAACACCCACTCCTGCCTGTATACCCGCGCAAACGCCAATACATTCTCCCCACTACGCTGAAAAGGCAAATAATCCCCCTCCAAAAACAAATTCCGTAACTCCCGCCGGCTATGCAACATCTTCCACACCAAATACAACTTCTCCGCTCCCTGCTTCCGATGACTCGCCAGATAATCAAATAACCCCGCTCCAGACAATCCCGACATCTCCTGCAACATCGCCCTCCGCAACTCATAATCCACCGGTCTTCTGTTATCCGGATCCACATAGCTATAATCCCACAGCTCTGTCCCCTGGTACGTATCCGGCACACCCGGTGCCGTCATCTTCAATAGCGTCTGCGCCAGCGAACTGGTATAAGCAAAACTGTCCAGCTTTTCTATAAACGGAACCAGGCTATCTAAAAATGGCTTTGACTGTAACACCCGTGATACAAAATCCGTCGCTTTTTTCTCATACTCCTCATCCGGCGATGACCAGCTCGAATTTACTTTTCCCTCCCTCAGCGCCTTTACCACATACTGCTGCAACCGCTCAATGATAGACACCCCATCCTCATACCCACTCACGATGCTCTGGTAAATAAAATACTCATCATTCAGTAAAATCTCCGACTCATTCAGCTCCCGCCACGTCTCCACCAACTGCTTCCACTCCTCCACGAACAACGATAACATATTCAATCGTATCCTCCCATCTTCCCCCCGCTTTGTATCATGCGTCGCCGTCGTATTCAACGCATGCGGCGTCTGCTGCTGTCTCACTACCATCAACTGATGAAAATTCCCAGGTTCCGCCACCGGACTATCACCCACCTCATTATGCGACAACAACGCGTTATACACATAAAACACCGTATCCTCCACACCCTTCGCCATTAATGGCCCGGTAAACTGCATCAGCCGTAAGAAGAACGGCAACTTATCCTCCTCCCACCACTGTTCCAGCAACAATATCGCCGGCTCTGCCGACCTGTTCAAAGAACGCATCCGTGCAAAGGTCCCCGCTACTTCCTCCTTCAACAACGCATCCCCCGCCACCGGGTACAGCCTATACACCGGCAGGCAAATCATGAACAACCCGATCGCCTCCTTTAACAATTCCCTGCTAACCCGTGCATCCGCCAGTTTAAGCGTATAACACAACCGAACCATATTCTCCCATTCACCGCCCATATATCGCTCCAGGATCAGCCTCTTTTTCTCTAATACAAGCTCTTCATACACCGGAGACCCTGTTAACGATGTATAATAAGCATGCAATCCCTGTACGCCCCGCTCATGACTCAGCAAGTGATTCACAAACGACAAAAATTCATACCCACTCGTTCCCTGCAGATCCCAGCTATGCGGCAAACTCTCCTGGTCCTCCAGGATCTTCTCCGCTATGATGTAACACTGATTACCGAACAACTGCCTCAACCTTTCTATATACCCACCCGGATCCTGCAATCCATCTATGTGATCAATTCTCAACCCCTGTATCAGGTTTTCCCGGTATAAACTATGCAGGAACGTATGGTACTCATTAAACACCTCCTGTGTCTCCATCTTCAAAGTGATCAACTCGTTCACCGTAAAGAACCTTCTGTAATTGATCGACCGGTCCGCATCACTCCAATATGCCAGCTGGTAATATTGCTTTGATACAACCTTTGCCAGCAATGCCAGGTTATTATTCACCTTATCTACCACGCCCTGCACTATCTCCAGGTTCATTACCCCGGCCATCAACTGCCCTTTCTGATGGGTCCAGTCTTCCAGCGATGTTCCCGCCGTTGCCCGTTGATACAATGCGGAGAGTAACTTCACCACCGGCAATGCGTCACTATCAGAAAGCTGCTCACTGATCAGGTCATACGCTGTCACCGACAGCGGAAATACCTGCTGGAAATAATTCACGGTAAACCCTCCCGGCGTTACCGCCAGCTTGATCTCACCATCTGCGATACAGGAATCCAGGGGTTTACCTAAAAACGGTGTCATCAGCTTACCTGCAAAATCAGGATGATGCCAGTCAATATCAAAATAAGCGTAGTAAGGAGACAGTGGCCCCCGCTCCATCACATCATACAACCTGGTGTTCTCCGCATGATAGGCCATATGATTCGGCACAATGTCCTGCAGCCAGGTCATATCATGGCGCTGTAGCAGCTGATGTATTTCCCGGAGCTCATCGATGGTGCCTATCGCCGGGTTGATCATGTGAGGGTCTGTTACATCATACCCATGCATACTACCCGGCGCTGCTTTAAAAATGGGCGATGCATAAATAGTCGATACACCCAGCTGATGTAAATAGGGAATGATGTCTTTCAGATGTTTAAATGTAAATCCCGCATGGAACTGTATGCGATAAGTAGCGGTCGGCGGATTATACGATCTCATATATAATAGCTGAGTATGGTTGTAAAGTAATGGAAGTACCCTCTGTCACTTCATCCGGGGCAGTTGGACCCGGCCCCTGCCAGATAGCTACTGATGAATCAAACTTTTTATGTAAAAAATGAGGACGGTTATGTGTAAACACCGCCTGGCCATCACTGCAGTTAAACAGTAATAACAAACGATCATCATGCCCTGCCCGCTCTACTGATAGTATAACATCATCCGGTTGCGGCATGTTCACCCAGATATTATCTCTTTCTGAATTCAGCAATGCTCTCCTCGTCTTCCGCAACGCTATCAGGTAACGATAATATTCCAGCAACGGCCCCGGTGCCGGCCAAGAAAGCATGGACTGCTCAAACGTCTTGTCTGACTGTGGATCAGGTACATCTCCTACCCAGGAAAAGGCCTTAAATTCATTCCGGCGACCTTCACTCACCGCTTTTGACAAGTCTTCGTCTCCATGGCTCGTGAAGTACAAAAATGGCCTGGTCTCTCCATATTCTTCGCCCATAAACAACATGGGGGTATGCGGAGATAATAACAACATCGCCGCTGCCAGCTTATTCGCCTCCAGTGGCAACTGCGCCATCAGCCGGTCGCCCAGCATTCTGTTGCCTATCTGGTCATGATTCTGTGTGAATACTATAAACCTGTCGTAAGGTACATTGTGCGGAACCACACCAAATTTCCGCTTCCTGTGCTGCGAATATTGCCCGGTATACACATAACTATCCCTCCACGCTTTCGCCAGCGATGGCAAACCGTCAAAGTCCTCATAGTATCCATCCCGTTCCTTCGTCAGCACCACATGCAGTGCATGATGGAATTCATCTACCCATTGCCCGTGCATGCCATAACCTCCCTTGTCAGGTTGCGTGATATATCTTGGATTATTAAAATCTATCTCTGCGATCAGGATCTTTTTTTTACCGGTAGCATGCGATAGCTCATTCACCACCTCAGCCAGTTCCTCCGTAAAGTGCTTCGCACTACTATCCCAAATGGCATGCACCGCATCCAACCGTAATCCATCAATATGAAACTCCTCCAGCCACATCAGGGCATTCCGGATATAATAGGCTCTCACCGCATCAGAATGTGCATCGTCAAAATTGATCGCCGATCCCCAAGGAGTTTTGTACTTATCCGTATACCAGGGGCCAAAGTCAGCAAAATATGCCCCCTCCGGTCCCAGGTGATTATATACCACATCCAGTATCACGGCAATCCCGTATTGATGTGCAGCGTTCACCAGTGCCTTCAGTTCATTGGTAGTCCCATATGTATTGTGCACGGCGAATGGATATACCCCATCATATCCCCAGTTACGGTTGCCGGGAAACTGAGCAATGGGCATGATCTCAATAGCATTTATTCCCAACGAACGCAGATAACTCAGCTTGGATAAAATACCTTTGAAATTCTGCAACGGTGTGAAAGTGCCTGTATGAATTTCATAAATGATCATCTCCTTCAGGTCAAGTCCTTTCCAGCCTTCATCTGACCATTTGAAATCATTGGCTACCAATGCAGATGGTCCATGCACCCCTTCCGGTTGATAGCGGGAGGCAGGGTCAGGGCGTTCCAGGCTATCATCGAGTAAATAGTTGTAAGTCGTACCCGGCAATGCATTCGGAACAGTCACCTGCCAGTAACCATCGTGGATTTTATGCATAGGATACGTAGCGGGCTCCGGTGTTTTTACTAACAATGCAACAGATTCTCTGAAGGGTGCCCAAACAGTAAATAATCCGGTACCATTTTCAAGAATAGTAGACCCGGTAAATGTATATGCTGTTCTCAATGAAATCAGTTTTTAATATTTAACCGATAATATTATGCCAGCGGGTTTTCAATCTTTTTCGATGTTTTATTTCTACAGTATGGCCGGCTTAAAAATTGCTTCTTATAATGGAAAAAATTATACCCATGTGGTGGAAAGAAAGTATCATTTATCAAATATATCCGCGCAGCTTCAAAGACAGCAATGGCGATGGAATCGGCGATCTGTCGGGCATCATATCGAAACTGGACTACCTGCAGAGCCTTGGTATTGATACCATATGGCTCAATCCCATCTTCGGCTCTCCCAATGACGACAATGGTTACGACATCAGCAACTATTATGATATCATGACAGAGTATGGCACCATGAAAGAGTTCGATATGCTCATAAAAGGCCTGCATGATCGTCAGATAAAACTCCTTTTGGATCTGGTCGTGAACCACACCAGTGATGAACATCCCTGGTTCAAAGAAGGCCGCCTGTCAAGGGATAATCCGTATTACAATTATTATCACTGGTGGCCTGCCGAAAAAGGGAAACCTCCATTCCGGTTTAGTCACTTCGATCCATCAGGCGAAGCCTGGACCTACAATAAAGCCACTGATAGCTACTATCTCCATTACTTCTCTTCGAAAATGCCTGACCTGAACTGGGAAAATCCACAAGTGCGAAAAGAAGTATACGATATCATGCGTTTCTGGATGAAAAAGGGGGTAGACGGATTCAGATTGGATGCCATTTGCTATATCAGTAAAGACACAACCTGGCCGGAAATTGAAACACACGACTGGGGTGCGTATTACGCACATGGACCACACCTGCACGATTACCTGCAGGAAATGAACAGGGAAGTGCTGGAAAATACAAATATCACCACCCTCGCCGAAGCAGCGGGAATCACCATCGATGAAGCTTTACACTTTGTAGCAGAAAACCGGAAGGAACTACACATGCTTTATCACTTTGAAGGCATGCATCTCGGTTATCTCAAAGATGCATACAAACGTCCCGACCCTAAAGGGATCGACCTGGTTGAACTAAAAAGGCTCTATACGGCCTGGGATCAGATCTATCAGACCGGTGGCTGGGGCACTATCTACCTCACCAATCATGATCAGCCCAGAATGGTGAGCCGCTGGGGCAGCGATATCGAAACATACCGGGAAATCTCTGCGAAGATGCTGATCACCTTTTTACTCACCATGCGGGCTACACCCATCTTCTACAACGGCGATGAGATCGGCATGACTAATATCAGGTTCGAAAAGATTGATGATTACAAAGACATCGATACGATCAACATGTACAAATACCTCGAGCGTAAAGGCGAAGACACCGCCCGTTTTCTCTTGGATCAGCAAATGGCAGCCAGGGATAACAGCCGCACGCCTTTTCAGTGGGATGATACCCCTCACGCCGGCTTTACTGAAGGTACTCCATGGATCAAGGTCAACGACAACCATGCCTTCATCAACAAAGCGGCACAGGAAAAAGATGAACGCTCCATCCTCCGGTTTTTCAGGCAGGTAGTGTTGCTCCGCAAACACCAGCCCGCATTGGTCTATGGTAAATACCAGTTGTACGATCCTGCACACCCGCAGGTCTATACGTATACACGCACACTGGATAATACCGTGTTCCTGATGGTACTTAATTTTTCAAAGGAAACCGTAGTATACCAGCTCCCATTAGCGCTGGAAGCCGACGCGGAACCTTTGGTAAATAATATGCTGACATTTGAGATGGAAGGTGGCAATATCACACTCGCTCCTTATCAGGCGCTCATATTCGGTCCTTTGCCACCAGTCATGCCAACTGCCGCCGCGGCCACAGAAGAAAAAGCCGCAGCACTACCACTGGAAGAAGAAACTATTTAAACAGACTCAGATCGTGATCGATACCTGCCAACCTGATGGTGTCAGCGAATTTTAGTCCTAACTTTTCCAGCAGCGTAAGCGAATGTTTGTTGTCAGCCCGTGCGATAGCCACGATATGTGGCAGGTGCAAAGTATTGTATCCATAATCCAGTACGGCTTTCGTAGCTTCATATGCGTACCCCTGCCCGGTATATTCCGGCAGCAGGGCAAATCCTACATCTACATGTTCCAATCCCTCCCGCTTAATCAATCCACTCATCCCGATGGGGGTATTCGATTCTTTCAGTGCCACCAGGAAAAGCCCGAAACCACGTAGCGCGTAACTTGCCAGCGGACCATTGGTCAGGTACAGCTGTGCATCTGCTTCTGTGTGGATATTCCTGTCACCAAGAAACTCAATCCAGGTGGGAGAATTAAGCAATGCTATGATAAATGGGGCATCATCAAGGGTAAACCGGCGCACAATCAGGCGCGCTGTTTCGCAGATTAACATATTTTGCTGATTATTTTGTTACTTTTGGCAATTGTCACGTTTTTGAATGCCAACTTAACTTTTATTTATATCACAGGTCTAAATTTATGTGAATTGAAGAAGAATTGCATAGTTTCAATGTTATTTTCAACTATCATGCTGACATCCAGTCTGTTGCCACAGATGGTACACGGACAGGAAAAACCACTCACACAATTTGTTCATCCATACATTGGTTCGAAGGGCCATGGACACGTATTTGTCGGCGCTAACGTACCGTATGGTGCAGTGCAGCTGGGACCCAGTCAAACCATGCAGAGCTGGGATCAGTTCAATGGATGGGATTGGTGTAGCGGCTATAATTACATAAGCGATGATATTCTCGGTTTTACACATACACACCTGAGTGGTACCGGTATCGGGGATCTGAATGACCTGATGATCGTACCAGCCACCGGCCACCTGGAATTGCAGCCCGCTCACCGCCTGGATATGAACACCGGCTACGGTTCTAATTTCAAAAAAGCGAACGAAGTCGTAAAACCCGGCTATTATGCCACTTACCTCGACAAATATAAGGTCAGGGCTGAACTGACCGCCACCACCAGGGTCGGGTTCCATCACTATCACTTCGACATCGCTGATAGCGCGCACCTGCTGGTAGACCTGGAATTCAACATGTGCTGGGATTCGCCCGTGGAGACGACCATCAAAAAGATAAATGATACCACTTTTGTAGGGTACCGTTTTTCTAAAGGATGGGCCAATGATCAACGCCTGTTTTTCGCAATCAAAACTTCCCTGCCTGTTACACAACTGCAGCTCTTCAATAGCAATGAGGCCTTAGCTGGTACCGAAGCAAAAGGTAAAGGCATCAAGGCGGCCATGTATTTTGATGCAGCCAGGCATCCGGATATCTTCCTGAAAGTGGGCATCTCCCCGGTGAGTGAAGAAAATGCACTGGGCAACATCACTGCCGAACTACCAGGATGGAATTTCGAACAGGTAAAAACCAATGCTGACCTGGCATGGAATAAAGAATTGAACAAAATCGATTTCTCCGCTGACGAGGCTACAAAGACGACTTTCTATACTGCACTTTACCATAGCCACTTCTTCCCATCTGTGTTCAATGACCACAATGGCGATTACCGTGGTACCGATAAAAAAGTGTACACCCATCAAAAGTTCACCAACTATACCGTAATGTCCCTCTGGGATACCTACCGTGGTCTGCATCCGTTGATGACCGTGATAGATCCTGCCCTTGTAAAGGACATGGTGCACTCTATGCTGATGATCTACAAACAACAGGGCCGCCTGCCTGTATGGCCGCTGGAAGGTTGTGAAACAGATTGTATGATCGGAAATCCTGCTATCCCTGTGATTGCAGATGCCTATATGAAAGGGCTGATCGATCCTGCTGATATAGCATTGGCCTACGAAGCAGTGAAAAATACGGCCATGAGAAAGGCAAATGGTTTACAGTTCGTACAGGAATTAAAATACATCCCTGCAGATAGCATGACCATCGAGTCTGTCGCCTGGGGCCTGGAATATGCCATCGCTGATTACGGTGTAGCACAAATGGCAAAGAAACTTGGGAAAACTAAAGATGCTGCTTACTTCAACAAGAGAGCAGGTCTCTATAAACAATACTGGGATGCTTCCAGGGGCCATTTTGTAGGCCGGCTGGCAGATGGTAGTTTCAGAAAAGAATTTGATCCGCTGGAAGCTAAACACCGCTCTAACGATTATTGCGAAGGGAACGGCTGGCAGTATACCTGGTTAGTACCACAGGATGCAAAAGGACTGGTAAACCTGTTCGGCGAAAAGAAATTCCAGACTTCACTGGATTCTTTCTTTAACATGTCTTCTTCTCTGGGCCAGGGTAGCTCTCCTGACATCTCCGGTATGGTGGGCCAGTATGCACAGGGCAATGAACCAAGCCATCACGTGGCATACCTGTATGCCGTGATTGGCCAGCCATGGAAAACTGCTGATATCGTGAGAGAAGTCATGGAAAAATACTACACTAACACCGCTGATGGATTGTGTGGTAACGAAGATGCAGGACAAATGAGTGCATGGTATGTATTGTCTGCTATGGGTTTCTACCCGATGAATCCAATGAACGGTACCTTCGTATTTGGTTCTCCGCTCATGAACCAGGCTGTGATCAGATTAGCGGGTAACAAGCAATTTGATATCATTGTAAAGAACAACAGCAAAGAAAATAAATACATCCAGAAAGTTGTGCTGAACGGTGCGAACTACACGAAATCTTTCTTCCTGTACAAAGACGTGATGAAAGGTGGGAAAATGGAAATCTATATGGGGAACAAACCTTCTGCTACTTTTGGCGTGAAGCAGGCTGACAGACCTATCTGATAGTTGCTGATCACTCCTTTTATCTCCTCCCGGCCGGTCGGCTGTGCATGTGAGAGAATAACATAAAATACCCTTTAAAAACGCCTTGCGTCATGGTCTGCTCCCGGAAAGTGTTTAACTTTCAGGTGCAGATCACACAGCAAAGGCGTTTTTTTTATATTTATGCCATGATAAAATTCAAAGCCACTATCAAAAAGTTTGAGAAGATGGGAGAGAAGACGGGCTGGTCGTATATCGAGATCCCTATTGAACTCTCCCAACAACTAAAGCCCGGATTCAGGCAATCCTTCCGGGTCAAAGGCAAGCTCGATCAATTTGAAATAGCAGGTGTTGCACTTACGCCAATGGGTGAAGGGCATTTTATCATGTCGTTGAATGCCGAACTCAGAAAAGGAATTGGTAAGCGCGCAGGGGCTACACTCCAGGTGCAGATACAGGTCGATGATAATCCCGATCCTGTCAGTTCCCCTGAATTGATGGAATGCCTGGCCGATGAACCGGCTGCGCTGGCCTTCTTTAATACGCTGCCCAAAGGACACCGGAATTATTTCATGAAATGGGTCGAAAGCGCCAAAACAGCGCCTACCAAGGCAAAAAGAATCGCCATGGCGGTAAGCGGATTAGCAAAGAAATGGGATTACCCCACTATGATAAGGGCGAATAAAAAGGTCAGCTAACCGCACTTACTGTCATCATGGCCGCTTCCACTTCCACGGTATCATGTATCTTCTGCATTTCCAATACAGTACCACTGGCTGTTTCCCGGTACATGGGTACAAATTTATGATTGAATGCAACTTCCTGGAAGGTATAGGAAGTTCGTTGCTGTACCACGTTTGAATAAATATCATCAAACCCTTTGATCAATACATACAATTCCAGGTCCGCCACCTGTATGTCTTCTGCCGTTAAGCCAAGCAGGGGACTTTGCTCATCGATTACATGTACCACTGTCCAGTTCATCGGCAGACTCTGGATCTTATGTCTCTCCAGCGGTAATTCATAATAACGATAGGTTTGTTTCCCCTCTTCATGTACCCGCATTGCGGCATTCACCTGCACCGTCACATCCGTAAGGGTATGACCGTGCTTATAACAGGCAAAGCGGAACATCAGGGCATTGCGTCCCTTAAATGGGGTAATAAGCGCCTGGTTGCTAAATGCCAGGTGTGCCCTGGGCCGCGCAAAACGACCATAAATAAGCCCCGTGACCACCGCGAAGGAGAGAAACCCGCTCATGGCCTCAATAGACGCCAGGAAGTTAGCCCCGTCGCCTACCGGGTTGACACGGCCATAACCTACTGTTGTAAAGGTTTCGGTGCTGAAATAATAAACTTCTTTAAAAATACCCCAGGCAGAATGGGAACTGATCCCCTGTAATTCCGCCGCCCCGATCATCAGGTAGATGCTGGTGTAAATGAGATTGACAAAAATAAAGGCGCCCACTATCGCCATCACGAAAGCCCAGACGGGCAGGTTAAGCATAATATGGAAAAGACTATACCTGTCCCAGATATGATTACCTTCTTTGCGGAGGTTGAAACTACCGTCTTTATTGATAAACCGGTCCCCGTAACTACTGATCGTAGTGCTGAACCCGGTATCTTCATTTGTTTTCGAAAAAGGGTTGATATGTTTGAGTAAGGCCATAAACCTGCGTTTGACCACAAATCTACTTACCTTTGCGATTATCCAAATATTATATTACATGTATAAGGTAGGTGAATTTAACCTTTTAAGAGTGAAGAAGGAGAGCGAGTACGGCCTGTTCCTGGACGGCGTGGAACAGGAAATACTGATGCCAAAACGTTTTGTCCCGGCAGGAGCAAAGCGGGGAGATGAGCTCAGGGTGTTTATTTATCATGACTCGGAAAATCGCCTGACCGCGACGAACCAGGAGCCTTATGGTGTAGTGGGAGATATTGTCAACCTGAAATGTACAGGAGTGACCGAACAGGGTGCTTTCCTGGATTGGGGATTGATGAAGGACCTGTTTGTGCCGGCGAGTAAGCAGATGACAAAGATGGTAAAGGGACAGGACTACCTGGTGAAGATTTATCTGGATGAAAGAACGGGCAGAGTAGCTGCTACAGAAAAACTGGACCCGTTCCTGAGCAATGAAGAACTGACGGTGAAAGAACAGGATCCGGTAGAACTGATCATCTATAGAAGAACTGATTTAGGCTTTGTGTGTATTGTAAACCAGAAACATACGGGTTTATTGCATTATGGAGATGTGTTTGGCACGGTGGATATCGGCGATAAGCTGAAGGGATTTGTAAAGGCGGTGAAAGACGAAAATAAACTGGATGTATCTGCCGGGGAAATGGGATATAAACGGGTGGAAAATGAAGGGGAAAAGATCCTGCGGTTACTGCGGGAGAACGATGGGTACTTACCTTATCATGATAAATCTGATCCGGAGGAGATCTACTCATTTTTTAGTATGAGTAAAAAGACGTTTAAGATGACCACTGGTAGTCTTTACAAAGCCAGAAAAATTGAGTTTACTCAAACAGGTATCAAACTAATCGAAGAATAAATACAGAGGGCCGGGTCGCGAAACGATCCGGCCTTTTTTTATATTAAAAAAAAATCGCTCCTGACTGGTACTATTTTACACCCCAAACGACTTCCTTTTTTTACTAAGCGCTGTACCATTTTTATTCAAAAAACCATTTAACAAACCCTCTATGATGATCCATTACACAAACCGGTTGTACGGGCTCCTTCGCCGCGTACAGCATTCCCTTCTCATGATTGGCTGTCTGTTAGCATGTCTGAAGCTAACCCCGGCCTCCGCACAGCTCTCACGGCTCCACGCCGATGGAAAACGCATCGTCAATGCCTCCGGGCAGGAAGTGATCCTCAAAGGTGTTGGTCTCGGTGCCTGGCTCCTCCAGGAAGGATATATGATGAAAGAAGGCGGTGATGGTCCCCAGTGGTCCGTCAAAAAATACCTCTACGACCAGGGCCAGACCGATGCGCAGGTAGAAGCATTTTACCAAAGCTGGCGTAACAACTTCATCACCAAAGCCGACATCGACTACATCGCCTCCCTCGGTTTTAACTGCGTACGCCTGCCCATGCACTATGAACTCTTTCTGACCACTGCCCAAAGAGCAGAAAGACTGAAAGTGATCCGTGCAAACGCCAGCGCCAGTGCTGTATCCACTTATATCAGCGCACTTACAAACTGGTATAACAGCAATACCCTGTTCACCGACACGAACACAGAAGGTTTCCGGTTGGCTGACAGTCTGCTGAAGTGGACCGCTGCCAACAGGATGTACGTGATCCTCGACCTTCACGCCGCTCCCGGTTCACAAGGTCTTGACCACAACATCAACGACGGCTTTGTGGGCAATGACCTGTACAATCAGGCGATCTATGGCAATATGACGGTGCGCTTATGGCAGGCGCTTTCCAGGAAGTATAGTAGCAATGATGGGGTTGCTTTTTATGACCTGATCAACGAACCCCACAAGGTGCCAAGTAACAGCACAATACACGATATGTTTGAAAGGCTGATCAATGCCGTCCGTGCCGAAGGAGATACCCACCTCCTCATGGTAGAAGGCAACGGTTATGGTAACAACTATGGTAGTATGCAACCATATACCTTTACCAACCCTGCTAACCTTGTGTATAACTCACACCGATACTGGAATTCTACAGACGTTACCGCAGGTAACAGTGATCCTAACCAGATCTCTGACCTGGCTAACATTGTAGCCTGGAGAAATACCTACAACGTACCGGTATGGGTAGGTGAAACCGGCGAAAACAACAACGACTGGCTGGCTGCTAATATCGCAGCTATGAACAGCATTGGTGTAGGCTGGTGTCACTGGACGTACAAAAGATTTACAGCAGGTGAAAGTGCTGCACTGTTGCGCATTACCGGCCCTTCAGTGCTGGATGGTGCCGGTAATATGAGTGCGGTGCTGAACAATATCAAATTTGCGAACAATATTAAAAATACAAACACGATTGCTGCAGTAGCACCCGGACAGGCTGCCAACGGACCTGTTGGCAAAACGATCTGGCTGAAAGGTTTTAATGGCAAATATGTCAGCTCCCGGGGTGGTAGCGGGGCTATGTGGTGTGATAGTAACTCAGTGGGTACCTACAATAAATTTTATGTAGTAGATGCCGGGAATGGCAAAATAGCGTTGAGGAACAGCGCCCTGTTTGTCTCTTCCGAAAATGGTACCCAGGCGATCACCTGCAGCCGCAATGTTTACCAGGGTTGGGAGAAGTTCGACTGGATCGTGAATGCAGATGGAACAATCTTCCTGAAAGGGAGCAATGGGGCATATGTGTCTTCTGAAAACGGTACACAGGCCATGACCTGCAACAGGACCAGCGGGAGTGGCTGGGAAGCTTTCTCCTGGGGAGAAGTGAGCAGTGCAGCACCGATCGGTCAGACCATCTGGTTACAGGGGAATAACGGCCAGTACGTCAGCTCAAAAGGGAATGTCAATCCGATGTATTGTAATGCCACCGCTGTGCAAAACTGGAATCAGTTTGTAGTCGGCGACGGAGGGAATGGTAAGATCACCCTTAGTAATGGCGGCTTCTTTGTATCGTCTGAAAACGGCACGGCGTCAATGAACTGTAACCGTACTACCGCACAGGACTGGGAGAAATTTGACTGGATCTTAAATGATAACGGTACAGTATCATTAAGAAGCAGTAATGCGTTGTTTGTTTCTTCTGAAAATGGCGCGGCAGAGATGACCTGTAGCAGAACCTATCCGCAGGGGTGGGAGCAGTTCAGGTTTGGAATTGTACCTGCTGCCGCCGCCAGAAAAATTGCAGCGGAAGAAACTGTCACAGCAGATGCCCATACAACAGCCGAATTGCAGGTATATCCCAATCCTGTTGCAAAAGGAAGCCCCCTGCATATATCTTTAAAGAGTTATGATGGGAAAGCGCCTGTACAGGTGACCCTGGTGGATGTAAACAGAAAGGTGATTTATTCCCGTAAAGAAAGTGCCGGGAAGACAACTATCCCCACGGGCAATATAGCTGCCGGATTTTACCTGGTAATGATCACCAGCGGGAACAAAACCTATACGCAAAAAGTACTGATCCAATAATCCTAAACCCTGACGAACACATGCAATCACTATACCGAAGGAGCCTTTGCCTCATGGCAATCCTCCTCACCCTTACCTTACAGGCTGTTTCACAATTCAAGGTGATCGGCTATTTCCCTACCTGGGAAGGCAGTGTAAATGCCATCCAATACAGCAAGTTAACACATATCAATTACGCTTTTCTCATTCCGAATGCTGATGGTAGTCTGCAGGCGCCGGATGATCCGCAAAGGCTCAGGAACCTTGTAACTGCAGCTCATGCCGCAGGTGTGAAGGTCATCATCTCAGTAGGCGGCGGTGGCGGAGATGTCGGCTTCCGCACCTTTTCCCTCACCGCCAGTGGCAGAACCACCTTCGTCAACAATATGGTAAGTTTCTGTAACAGCTACAATCTGGACGGTGTAGACCTTGACTGGGAATACCCCAACGCCGGTACACAGGCGACTGCGTTTGTGACATTAATGTCCCAGCTGGCCACTGCCATGCATGCCAATGGACGTGTCGCGACAGCGGCAGTAATCGGCGACTACGGCGATGACAGTTTTTTAAGTACGTTGTTCCCGGTGGCAGACTGGCTCAATATCATGGCTTATGATGATAACCCGCCGGATCATTCTACTTACAACCTGGCTGTGCAATGCCTGAATTACTGGTTAGGCCGTGGCTTACCGAAAGAAAAAGCAGTACTGGGTGTTCCCTTCTATGGCCGTCGTGACTGGAATGGCGATTACGGCTTTGCTACGCTCCTGAGCATGGGCGCCGATCCTTATGCTGACCGCTATGGAGATATTGGCTATAATGGCATTACAACTATCAGGAACAAAACTTCCTTAGCCCTCAGCCAGGCAGCAGGTGTCATGATCTGGGAAATTGCGCAGGATGCGACCGGCTCCAATTCATTACTGTCAGCTATAAAAGACGTGGTGAACAATGGCAATACTACTACTGCACCTATCGGTAAAACCATCTGGTTAAAAGGGAACAATGGCCAGTACGTGAGTTCAAAAGGAAATGTAAACCCAATGTATTGCAACGCTACAGCGGTGGCGGGCTGGAACCAGTTCCTTGTAGGCGATGGCGGCAACGGAAAGGTGACATTAAGCAATGGAGGCTATTTTGTGTCTTCTGAAAACGGTGAGCAGGCCATGAATTGTAATCGCACTACCGCACAGGACTGGGAGAAATTTGACTGGATACAAAATGCGGATGGAACCATTTCTTTAAGGGGCAACAACGGGTTATATGTATCCTCCGAAAACGGCGCGGCCGCTATGAACTGTAACCGCACCACCATACAGGGTTGGGAAAGTTTCTCATGGGCGCCGGTAGCCGGGGCACGAATGGCGGCCAGTCAGGATAGTGTGGTAAGTATAAAAACGGAAAACGGACTGGTCGTATATCCCAATCCTGTGAGTAAGGGGAGTGAACTGACGATAAATGTAGCCGGATATGACGGAAAGACACCCTTGCAGGTTTTTGTGAAAGACATCTATCAGCGAACTTTATCCTATAAGAAAGCGGGAAGTGCCCGCGTTAGTATTTCCACTGGTCACCTGGTTCCCGGGATGTATGTAGTCGTGATCACCTATGGCAATCAAACTTTTACTAAACAGGTCCTGATACTGTAAAATGTATCCTTACAGGACCGGTCATTGCGCATATGACCGGTCCTGTGTTTCCACGATTTTTTTATCACCCCCTTAATAAAGAATAACCATGAAAAGAAAAGTACTGTATGCGCTATTATTGATGGGCTGCTCCGCCTACAACCGGGTAGAAGCACAGACGCCGCCTGCTACCTGGCAGGAACACTGGTTTGAGCACAATCAATTATTGACGAGGAAATTCTATGACAACGATGTTGCTGTCTACTATGACAATGACGTGAGCACGACTGTTACCTGGCCGTACCAATACATGGGAGATGTATGGCGGTACACTAAAAAGACCTATGGCTGGTTTGGCGCCGACCCGCATCTGTTTGTTGTCATGCACACCAACAAGTACAGTGGTGGTCACCCATCCGGGTATTTCGATGCCAGTCATGACAACCGCGATGTAGCAGATGTAGGACCCGGTCCATGGACAGGAGCTACCGGTGGCGATCATGACCTGCTGACCCACGAAGTTGGGCACATTGTAGAAGGGGATTCCAAGAATGCACACAACTCTCCTGCCTTTGGCATCTGGGGAGACAGCAAGTGGGCAGAGATCTACATCTACGACGTATACCAGGGCCTTGGTATGACCAGCGACGCCGCCAGGGTGTACACCACGTTTACCAATACCACAGACAATTTTCCGGTGGCTGGTACACATTGGTTCCGCGACTGGTTCTACCCGATTTACAGCCAGTATGGTGGCAGTAAAGTATTGAACAGGTATTTTGTATTATTATCTTCTTACTTCCCGAAGAGCGGTAGCAATTATGCCCGTTCACTGAACATGGGAGAGTTTATCCACTTTTGGAGCGCGGCTGCAGGCGTTAACCTGAAATCACAGGCAACTACTGCATTCGGCTGGAATTCCACGTACGAAAGTCAATTCAACCAGGCACAGATTGATTTCCCTATTACATACGCACCAGTTACGATTGCGTCTTATATGTACCAGGATGTCAACTATGGTGGTTATGGTATCTCATTGCCAGTTGGTAGCTACAACCTCACTGCTTTAAAAGCATATGGTGCTATCAATGACGACATTACTTCTGTAAAAGTAACGCCTGGTTATAAGGTGACTTTATATGCAGATGACAATTTCTCCGGTGCCTCACTGGTACTCACTGCTGATGTATCACTGCTGGATGTAAGCACCTGGAATGACAAGGTCAGTTCGGTAAAAGTAGAAGCTGTCACTGCGGCAGCGTCTGAAAAAGAAAACACAGAGCTGACGGTATATCCCAATCCCGTATTGAAAGGCGGTATGCTGACGGTAAACGTTGGTAAATACGATGGAAAGGAACCTGTATATGTATCTGTGGTAGATGTGAACAAGAAAGTAGTTGCTACGCGAAAAGACAATGCGGCCAGGATCTCACTGGAGGTCAAAGACCTGCCTGCCGGGGTGTATATCGTGGTGGTAACGAATGGTAGAAAGAACTATACGAAGAAGATTGTGATTCAATAGTTCCAACTCATTTGTATACAAGGGCGTTCCGATGCCGGAACGCCCTTTTTGTATGATGAATATAGGTGGAGAATAGTTCGAATAGTACATTATAAGGGCACTAAAAGGGCACTTCAATATCACCTCAATATCCAACCGATATACAGGTGCCCTTTTGGTGACGTCTTAGTGCCGATTTAATGACGGGTTAGTCCTATAGTAAGGACGTCGCCGGGTTATAAGGTGGAGGAGCATACAGGGTTGGTTTTTATTGCCCCAAAACGAAAAGAGGGCATCTCACAATGAGACGCCCTCTTTTTTCGATGCTTTGTCCTGTCTGTTGTTACTTACTACCTTACTTGTGATTCCCGATGGTTTCCGTTTAGTGAATTTTTTGCCTGTTGAATAGTTATTCCTTTATAATTATCTTAACCAGTCGGATCCTTTCTAATTATTTATTATCCTTTTGTAATTCTGTTTTCCTGATATCCTGACCATCCCTGTTCTCTTCTGTTGCTGTAGCCATGATGATATCGCCCGGTTTCAGGTCTCCAAACACTTCCGTTTTACCATCCACTTCACGGCCTGTAGATACTGGTACATGTACCGCTTTATTATTCTCTACCTTTACGACAAACACGCCTGTGGTAGAATTTACCACTGCGCTCTTCGGCAGAATAAAAGAGCTATCTGCAGTATTCATCGGGATATTCACTTCTGCAATCATCCCCGGCAGCAGTTTTTTATCATTGTTAATCACATCCATTTCGATGCGCTGGGAACGCAGACGGGCATCCAATGCCCCGGCGAGACGGTTTACCCTGGCGGTGAACTGTCTGCCCTGGAAGGCTTTTACGGTGAAGTTGACTTCACTGTTACTACCCAGGTAGCTGGTATAAGACTCCGGTACAGAAATTACCAGACGCAGTTTGCGCTGTTCCTGCAGGGTCACGATAGGCAATTCGGAACCTTTGCCGGTAGGACCTACGTATGCACCCGCACTGACGTTACGCGCACTGATGATGCCACTGAATGGGGCGCGGATTTCCAGGTAATTCCGGGTGTCGGCTACCTCCCTGTAAGATGATTTCGCTGCTTCCAGGTTCGCCATATCAGAGTTCATCTTTGCCTTTGCATTATCCAGGTCGTTTTTAGCTACGGTACCCGGTGTAAGGCTGGTAGTATATAAACGATCATAGTTCGCCTTGCTCGCCAGGTAGATCGCTTCCTGTGATTTCAATCTGCTTTCTGCTGCATTCAGCTGGGCAGTCAGCTCTGGGGCTTCCATGGTCACCAGCAGGTCGCCGGTATTCACTTCTGATCCCACATCCACATTCAGCTTCTTTACAAAGCTGCTCACCTTTGCATAGATATCTACCTGCTGAAAGGCTATCAGTTCACCCGGCAGTTTCAGGGAAGAGGATAACTTCCCTTTCTGTACGGCAACGACCGGGATAGCCGGTACTTCTGTAGCTGCACTTTCTTTTTCTGATTCACCTTTTGTGTGTCCGCAACTGTTCAACAGCAGCATAGCGGGTAAGCTGCACAGTAATATTGTATTGGATATCAAGTTATTCTTTTTCATATGACTATTCATACAAGGATGGTACATAGTTTTTACTTTCTTTATCTTCCGGATCCAGCGATACGGATTTGGTGCTTGCTTTACCCTGTGCCCATGAGAACACCAGCGGCAGTAAGAAGAGGGTACTAAAAGTGGAGGCAATCAGACCACCGATCACCGCACGTCCCAGGGGAGATGTCTGGTCACCGGTTTCACCCAGGCCGCTCGCCATCGGGATCATACCGGCCACCATCGCAAGACTCGTCATCAGGATCGGACGCAGACGCAATGCAACTGCTTCTTTTGCGGAAAGGATCGCATCACCATTATGACGACGCAGCTGTTCCGCATTTGTTACCATCAACACCGCGTTCGAGATCGATACACCCACCGACATGATGATACCCATATAAGACTGCAGGTTCAGGGTTGAACCTGTCAATAAAAGTAAACTAAGGGAACCTAACAGTACCGCAGGCACCGAAGCCAGAACGACTGCCGATACCTTGAATGACTGGAAGTTCGCCGCCAGCATCAGGAAGATCACTATAATCGCTACTACCAGCCCATTCTGTAAACTGTCCAGTGTATCTGTCAGCGTTGAAGTCAGACCCACCAGTTCCACATTCAGACCGCGTGGCAGTTCTCCCAGCGATTTAATGGCTTTGTTCACTTCTGTTGTAGCAGTACCAAGGTCAATGTTATTGAGATTGGCGGTTACTGACAGGGTCGGCATCGCACCCAGGTTATCTGCTTCACCCAATGTAGTATCAGGTGTAATGGTCGCAACATCGCCCAGTACCGGGCGTGCGCTGTTTGGCAGCAATGGTAATTCCTCGATTGAATGAATATCTGTCATTTTATTCTCCGGGATCTCCACCTGTACGTTGTAGCTCAGGTTTTGCTTTTCATCGACCCACACGTTTTTCTCTGTATAGCGGGAGGATGAGGTAGAAGCGGTGATCGTACGGGAGATGGTGGCCAGATCGATACCCAGCTGCGCAGCTCTTAAACGGTCAATTTCAATTTTCAGCGAAGGATACTTTGTAGATTGTCCCAGCTGCACGTCGCGAAGGAAAGGAATTTCTTTCAGCCGCTCAATCATTTTGTTGGCATATTGTTCCGACTGTTTCCTGTTCCTGCCGGAGAATCTTATCTCGATCGGGGTAGGTGAACCCTGGCTCAGGATCTTTTCAGTCAGTTCAATGGGCTCGAAAGAGGGCCTTACATCAGGTTCTACCTGTTTCAGTTTCTCTCTGATCTTATCTTTCAGTTCATCCATATTTGCCTTGTACTCTTCCTTCAGTGCTACCTGGATAACTGCTTCCTGCGGACCCGCCATGAACAGGTAGATAGGGGAGGTAGAAAAGAGACCGGGGTGCTGACCAATATAAGCGGACGTGATAGATACATTTTCAGGGCCTACCAGGTCCTTGATCATATTGATGGCTTTCAGTGTTTTTGCTTCCGTTACCTCGGCACGTGTACCATCGGGTGCACGCAGGCGAAGCTGGAACTGCCCCCCATTGCTATGTGGCAATACATCGCGGCCAATGTGACTCAGTAATAATACTACCAGGCCCATACCACCGATGAGGTATATGGTTACAATCAGTTTACGTGCCGGCATAATGCGTCCTATAAAGCGCATGAAGCGGTTACGGAACCTGTCAAACCTGGTCAGTGGCTCATCATGACCACCATGTGGATGTTCAACGAGCATTTTCTTTTCATCCCAGGTATCTTCTTCATGACCATCCGGTTTGTAATCCTGCGGCGTACCATGACCATGTTCTTTCATGAGCCAGTTCGCCATCACAGGTACAAAGGTTTGTGCCAGGAAGTAAGAAATGATCATGGCGAAACCAATAGCAAGTGCCAGCGGCAGGAACAATGATCCTGGAATACCACCCATGGTGAATGCCGGCGCAAATACCGCGAGGATACAGAAAAGGATGAGGAGTTTCGGGAAAGCGATCTCTTTACAGGCATCCCAGATGGCAAGACCCTTGGGTTTGCCCATATCCAGGTGCTGGTGGATATTTTCAATCGTCACCGTACTCTCATCCACCAATATACCGATGGCCAGTGCAAGACCACTCAGTGTCATGATATTGATAGTCTGACCGGCCAGCTTGAGACAGAGCACGGCTGCAATGATAGAGGTCGGAATGGTGAGGATCACAATGAGGGCGCCTCTTGGGTCACCCAGGAAGAGTAACACCATCAAACCTGTCAGTACTGCACCAATGGTACCTTCACTGATCAGACTCTTCACCGCATTGATTACATAAACAGACTGGTCAAATTCAAATGACAGCTTCACGTCTTCCGGCAACTGTGCCTGGAATCGTGGAATGGCTGCCTTCAGTTTTTGTACCACATCCCAGGTAGAGGCATCACCATTCTTTGCTACGGACAGGTATATAGAACGACGGCCGTTTACCAGCGCGTAACCCGCAGTGATGTCCGCACCATCTTCTACAGTCGCTACATCGCGCAGGAAAAGTGTTTGTGCCCCGCCTCTGAAGAGCGGGATATCTTCAAAATCTTTTACCGTATGGATAGTGGTATTTACGGGGGTGATATAGTTTTTATCACCAATACGCACGTTACCGGAAGGTGATACCTGGTTGTTGAGACGAAGCGCTTCAACGACCTGGTCAGGTGTCAGGTTGTGAGATCTTAATAATGTCGGATCTACTTTGATCACCACGGTACGGATATTACCACCAAAAGGAGGGGCAGACAACAGACCGGGGATCTGTGTAAAGGACGAACGCACATATGTATTTGCAAGGTCCAGCAGTTCGTTGTTATTGCGCTTGTCGCTGCTCAATACCAGGTTGCCGACAGGCAGGGTAGAGGCGTCAAAGCGCAGGATAAAGGGCGGTTGTGACCCAGGGGGGAATATGGCCTGGGCCCGGTTACAAAAGGCTGAAAGCTCCGCCTGTGCCTGTGCCATGTTAGTACCGGGATAAAAGCTCACTTTCAGGAGTGAGAGACCTTGTATATTTTTCGTCTCTATGGTCTTGATACCATTTACATAGAGTAGGATATTTACATACTGTTTACCAAAGAAGGCCTCCATCTGGGAAGGCGTGTAACCACCGAAAGGATGGGATATATACATCACCGGCAGATCCAGCGAGGGGAAGATATCCACCTTGATGGTCCTGACCGCGCCCACACCAAAAAAGAACATGGCGGCCACGATCACCAGGATGGTAATAGGTTTGCGTAGTGCTGATCTTATCAGGTTCATCTAGTTAGAATTCATTAATGAAAAGAGAAAAATTACCACTGGCGGCTGCTTTCAGGAGCAATGCCTGCCAAACGTTCGTATACGCGATGTCACGGTCTGTTTCTGCACGGTTCAGTGTGTACAACACCTGCGTAACATCTACAATTGTATTCAAACCGTTCTTGTACAATACAGTGCGCTGGTTGTAAGCATCGGATGCTGCGCTGACCTGGATAGGCGCTTCCCTGTAATTGTCCAGTGCATTCTTCATTTTTGCATCAGACAGTTTTAGCTGTGCGGTGAGCTGTTGCCTCACGAGATCGTACTGGTCCTGTATACCTGCTGCCGTGAATTTCTGGGCAGCTACCTGTTTATTGACCCGGAGTATAGAAGTTAAGTTCCATGTTACACCAATTCCCAGCAGATAGTTGCTACGGCTGGGCTTCACACCATCCCAGTAAGCATGTGAATAATCTGACTGATCAGCGGCGTAGTTCGCACCAAATCCTGAACCTCTCGTTTGCATCGTTCCGAAGAAGGAGAAGGTGGGATAGTACTGTCTTTCCAGGTACTTCGCCTGTTCCTGGTTGACCCTGAGCTGTTGTTCGTAGTACTTCAGTGTTGGGTTATTCACAATGTCGGCAGAATCGGCAACTGCGGTCGGGATCTGCTTGATGAACACGGTATCGAGTACAAAGTCCTGTACCGGCACCCCCATTAGTATGGCGAGATTATTGGCCTGTGTCTGTTCATTATCTTTTGCATTGGTATAAGCAATACGTGCATTGGAGACTTCTGCATTCGCAAGAGATGAGTCAACACCGGCGATCAGGCCATTGTTTACGCGGGTGACAACGACAGCACGGAAGGTATCGGCCCTGTCGAGGTTGTTCTTCCAGCTACGTGTGAGGCGCTGGGCAGCGAGTAAGTTGAGGTAAGCAGCGGCTACCCTTACTTCGTGCTGGAATTTTTCCTGGGTCAGGTCAGCAGAATCTCGTTGTACGGTGGCCTGCGCAGTTTTGATCTTTTCCTTAATGCGGCCAAAGCTGAAGAAATCCCAGTTTACATTCGCGAGATACAATCCTCCAAAAGCGGAGTTCCAGTTGTTTTGTGCGAGTGTGGGACCTGCCGAAGCTACGGCAAGACCATTTAAACCATAAGAGGGGCCGAAGATACCATTGATGGTACCGTAATCCTGCTGTCCGGCTACATTCACGTTAGGCAGGTATTCCCGCTTCACTGACTGGGCTGTTGACTGGGACGCTTTTAAATAGTTGGCTTTCGCTTTGATGGTTCCGTAATTGGCCAGGGCGGTCTGCACTGCATCTTTGAGCGTCAATACCTGTGCGTGCGCCATCTTCGCTGGTCCGTACAGGAGCAGCAAAAAGAGACAGACGAGTTTTTTTCTTTGCATGATAATTGAACATTAGACCATGATACCTTAACGTAGCAACTCGCGGCGTGGTGTGAGCACGTCTTCGTTTACTGACTTTAAAGCACCTATTGATTCATCGAATATAATTTGAATGATGTGCCACCCGTCGGCATAGTCGTACTGGATGGTAAAGTGGTTGAGATCGCAGATCTGTTTTACGATGGCGAGTCCGATACCGATGGAATCACTTCTCCTGTTGCCTTTCTTAAAGCGTTGGAAAAGCTCACTGGTTGGGACCTCGGGAGGAAGCCCCGTATTACTGATCACTAATTTTTCCCTGGTGAGGTTGACCTCAATGGCGCCATTAGTGATATTATGCCGGATGGCGTTGCTCAGCAGGTTACCCAGCAGGATGTCTGCCAGGGAGGGATGTAGCTGAAGAGCGAGACCTTTATATATATAAGAGGACAATGAAATGGATTTCATTTCCAGCAATTCTGAAAAACTGTTTAATGTTTCAGTGACAAGACCGGAAAATGAGATGGTCCGTTTATCATTGTATTCATTGTTCTCCATTTTCGCCAGCAGTGTCAGCGAGCTGTTGATCCTCGATAGCTTCTCGATGGCGTTCTGCATATCACTGATCAGCGACATGACGGTGTCTACGTCTTTACCATGCAGGTATGATTCTGTGAGCAGTTCCAGCTTGCTACGGAGTATGGCAAGTGGTGTCTGCAATTCATGGGAGGCGTTTTCCGTAAATTCTTTCAATGCACGGTAGTCATCCAGCGCTTTGTCAGTCATGGTATTGAGGAAGCTGTTGAGCGCTTTTAGTTCCTTTGCGTTCGGCACAGGGAGGGAAAGTCTTTCTTTTTGTTTTAGATTAAAGCGTTGAATTCTTTTCAGCGTTCTGTTGAACGGTGCCAGGATGATACGGGATACGAATCCTGCCGACAGTGCAGTGAGCAGGAACAGGATGGAGAAGATCCAGATAAAGGAGCTTGCCAGTCCTGTCAGAATTTCGTTGGCCTTTGTAATATAATTATAGGAGCAGATACTGTAGTAAGTGCCATTTATATTATAATAAGAGGTAACTGTAAGCCGGCATTCCCTGTGTTTGAGCATGGTGTTGTAGAAGGTATGTTCGTACACTTCATACTGGTTCACAGGTATTTCGTGCTGCTTCAGTATTTTGATTTCTGCGGGTCTGCCACGGAGGTATGTATCCGGACTTACACCGTTGCGCATTGTCCGGGCCATCAGGTCATTGTAGACTTTCAGGCGGCTTATCTCAGCTTCATCTATCTCTGATTTTACTTTATAGTAGGCGATGCCTATACCTGCCAGCATGGCTGCCAGAGAGATACAGAGATACCATAAAGTAAATTTGTTGACGAGTTTCATGACCGGTTCTTTGCAAGCATTAATTAAGAAGCTGTTGTATTGAACTTATAGCCTAATCCATACACCGTATTGATATAATCACCTCCATTCGCTGCATGAATTTTCTTTCGTAAATTTTTCACGTGCTGGTATACAAAATCAAAATTGGAGAGGTTGTCGGTATAGTCGCCCCACAAGTGGGCTGCTATCGATTGCCGGGAGAGCACCCTGTTTTTATTCACGAGGAAATATAGTAACAGGTCAAACTCTTTTGGCGTAACGTCGAGCGCAGTTTCATTGACCAACGCTTCCAGTGTATCTGTATTCAATCGGATCTCATTAAAAGTAACAATGTTGCTGCCCTGTAATTTCTTTCTTCTGTATACGGCTCTAAGTCTTGCGTGTAATTCAGGCAGGTGGAACGGCTTTGTCAGGTAGTCGTCGGCACCTCCTTCCAATCCTGTAATCTTATCATCCAGTGAGTTCTTCGCGGAGATGATCACCACACAGCTTTCAATCTTTTCATGATGTATGAGCTGCAACAAGTCGAGGCCATTTCCATCCGGCAAAGTGATATCGAGCAGGATGCAATCGTATTGAAATGAGATGAGTTTATCGTGCGCGTCGTTGCTGGTATAGCTTACTTCACACAGGTATCCTTCTTTTTCAAGGTAGCTGGTAATGCTGGCGGCCAGTTCTATGTTATCTTCAATGAGCAGTACTTTCATACAGCTGCAAAATTTGTGATCAATTTTGAAGCAATCTTGAAGGCTGGGTAATAAGCAAAAAGGACCCAGTTTAGAAAACGTGGATCCTTTTTGCCTATACTTTATTGAAAATTGCAATCATAACGCAAAGGTGGTAAGAATTCCGGCGGGTTTTATTGTGCTATTCAAACAAAAAATTGTAAAATTCAAAGAATTTGGAAATAGTTAAGTCACTTTGTTAAACTCCTGTGACAATTCGGCCAATATTCATGCTTCCTTAAAAAGCGCTTAAAATTTCGGGAGGGGTTGAGTTGTAAAAATAGAATATATGGGTGGTGGAAATAGGGGATGAATGGTAGGGTGTTTTTGATCGTATTAAAAGCAGGCTTTTGGCCTGCTTTTAATATTTTATTATAGTGTTGCCATATCTATTACGAAGCGGTAACGTACATCGCCTTTCAGCATTCTGTCGTATGCATTTTGGATGTAAGGCATCTCAATCAGTTCGATATCAGACACAATGTTGTGCTCGGCGCAATAGTCCAGCATTTCCTGTGTTTCCTGGATACCACCGATCATAGAGCCTGCAATAGACTTGCGGCCTGCGATCATGGCAAAAGCATGCACGGAAGCGGGTGTTGGAGGCGCACCCACACAAATATGCACACCATTGGTCTTCAGCAAACCTAGGTACATGCCATAGTCATGTTCGGCAGAAACGGTATCGATAATGAAATCGAACTGGCCCCTTGCTGCATGTACCTGTTCCTGGTCGCTGGTGAGCAGGAAGTGATGTGCTCCGAGGCGTTCAGCATCTGCTTTCTTGGATAGAGAGGTGCTCAGCATTGTCACTTCTGCGCCAAAAGACACGGCAAATTTCACCGCCATGTGGCCGAGACCGCCCAGGCCCAGTACACCTACTTTATGCCCTTTGCCTACCTTCCAGTGGCGCAATGGAGACCAGGTAGTGATACCTGCACATAGTAATGGCGCGACAGCAGCCAGGTTCAGTTTCTCTGACACCAGGAGTACGAAGTCTTCATTTACTACGATCTTGTTGGAATAACCACCATAAGTAACCGTTTTCTTGTCCTGTTCGTAGCTGTTGTAAGTACCGGAAGAACCTTTCAGACAATATTGCTCTTCGCCCTGTTTGCAGTTTTCACACTCACGGCAGGAGTCTACCAGGCAACCTACACCTACCAGGTCACCGGCTTTGAATTTCTTTACATGTGCACCTACCGCCGTCACACGGCCTACTATTTCGTGGCCGGGCACCATTGGGTAGATAGAATTTCCCCACTCGTTTTTGATCTGGTGGAGATCGGAGTGACATACACCGCAATATAAGATGTCGAATTGTACGTCGTGAGGTCCCGGTTCCCTTCTTTCAAAATTGAAAGGTCCTAACTGCGCCTGGGCATCGAACGCAGCGTATCCTTTAGCTGGAATCATTTTGTTGTCAATTAAATAATCGTGAGGAAAATATAGTTGTTGCTTCTCTACGAACGCGAAGTTAAGGGGTGTGGCGGGGATTAAAAAACGGAGAAGGACTATTAAATAAAATAGCGAAGGGAAGGGGAAAGGGGGAATAAAAATCACCTCTGCCAAAGGCGGAAGTGATTTTTATCCGGGGCTGATGCATCGTTTTCAGGCGGCTGCCCAAAGACCGTATTTTAACGGAGGAGGTTGATAGCGCCTTTTTTTGTAATGATTGTTTTATCGTTTTGTATCACCCTGATGGTATACATATATACGCCTGTAGGTTGTTGCTTACCCTGGTAGGTGCCATCCCAGCCGGTACCCGGTGTCGTTGTATGGAAGATCAATTCCCCCCACTGATTGAATACCATCATATCCAGCGCAGCAATCGTATTACCTTCCGCCTTAAAGATGTCGTTCAGTCCATCTCCGTTCGGGGTAAATGCATTCGGCACATAGATCGGGTCTGCCTTGAGCTTTACTGTAAAGCTGGCGGCATTGTTTTCACAGTTCAATGTACCCAGCGCTACCACTGTAAGTGTCACGCTATCTATCATCTGTGCAGTAACTGTATGTGTAGTGCCGGTAGATCCTGAGCTGGGGTTCGTGTACGCCCCGCCATTTACAGATATCAGGTAGCCTGTCGCATCAGGTACCGGATCCCAGGTAAAGGTGATCGTACTGCCCGTAGCATTACCTGCCTTGATCTTAGGCGCAGCCACTTTGTCAAACGGCTTCACCGTTACCTGCGTACGTACACTCACACATGAACCATTCACGGCTTCTACAAAGTAGGAGGTAGGCGCTGTTATAGCCGGTGTGGTATAGCTATCACCGGTACCGACAGTGTTACCACCTGCGATCATTGGATACCAGTTGTACGTCAGCGTGTCTACCGGGTTTGTAACCAGCAGTGTGGCGGTACTGTCAGGACACACGGCAGGTGCCGTTGCTGCAGGGGCAGCTGGTTGGGAATTCACTGTAATTTCAACACTATCTTTTACTATACAGCCAAAAACATCTTCGGCAGTCACCGTATACCGGGTAGATGCTGCTGGTGTAATAGTGGTACTTGAATCACTCATTGCACCGGGTTCCCAGGTGTATTTTACAATCTGTCCACCGGTAGGTACTGCATAAATAGTGGTGGCGGTACCGGCACAGATAGCTGCGGGTCTTGCTTTGGCCGCAATCTGTATGGGGGAGTTTTGTGAGAGCGTGGTATCAAATTGTGTGATACAACCATTTCCATCCAGAATGTTGACCGTATAATTACCTGCAGCCAGGCCTGTAGCAGTACTGGTAAACTGGACAGGGTTGGTATTCCATGACAGTGTCAGTGGCGCAGTACCGCCGCTTACCGCTACTGTGATGCTGCCATTTGCATAACCACAGGTAGCAGGAACGGTGGTAGCCGTCGTCGTTAATGGTACAAATGGCACCGCAGAAATAGCTGCTATCACAGCACGTGAATCAGCACTACCACCTACAACATAATCAAAGGTAACTGCCGATAATAACTGAGCCTGTGCATCACAGGGAACAGGAATATCCACGGCATACATGCGGGGATCATTACTTGTCAAACCTTCTACTGTATAAGGGGGGGCCGTAGTTCTGATAATACGGCCTATGGCATTGATCATTGGATTGCTGCCACCAAACCAGTCAGCCACCGTAAATGTACCCACATTGATATCGGGTGCATTTACAAAATGCAGTGTTACATTGAAGGTACTGTTTTGCTCAGTAGACCAGGCAAGTATACTGATCTTGGAATAGGCGGCTGGTGTGAGCAATGTATAGGTACCCGTAGTTGCACTTCCCGGGGCTGTTGCATTGGCTGAAAGAAAGATGGCATTGAGACTATCATAATTTTTTAGCTGATAGGTGCGTTGCCCGTTTACGATGGTCCCATTATCCGGCAACCCGGCAGGAAGGCTATTGGTCGCCGCAAACGCTGCAGAATACAACACCTTCAATTGCAGGTCAAGACCAACAGTGGTCACTGCTGCAGAACTGGTACCTGTTTCTGCAAATGCATCAACGGCATACCCTGTAATTGGTACAGGCGTATACGTTTGCCCATAGGATTTTGACAGGCATATCAGTAAGAGAAGAGCGGCAAAGTAGATTCGTGTCATGGAAATATATTATTATAATTATGGACTAACATCAACGAAGCAGGGTGACCCAACCGGAATACGGTTTTTCTCCGGGGGCGGTCTTTATGAGATAGTAATAGGTACCGAATGGCATGAGTTGTCCTTTCCAGGTACCGTCCCATGGGGAAAATCCAATACCCTTGAATACAATCTGGCCATAACGGTTGAAGATTTCGGTTGTTGCATTGGGGCGGGCTTTGAGGCCGTCTATTTCCCAGCGGTCGTTGATTCCATCCCCGTTCGGACTGAAGGCGTTGGGGATGTCTAGCAGGAGATCTGGTATTACTTTGTAGTAGGCACGGCTGATGCTGTCTGTACAGCCGATATCATTAGTTACATAGAGGGTTACACGAAATTCACCGGTTGCTTCATACTTATGTTCAGGTGAGAAAGCGGTAGAGCTGTTACCATCGCCAAAGTCCCATTCATAACTCACCCCATTTTGTGAATTGTTCGTGAACGTGAAGTTAGCTGCTTTGAATTCCACCGCAATATTTTGACCCGGTGCAGAACTGAACAAGGCAATGGGCATTGGCAAAATACTGATCAGCGATGTTTTTGTAATGGTAGCCGCACACTGACCTTGTGCGGTGGCAGTGAGTGAAACGGTGTATACGCCGGTATTATTATACGTATGTGAAGGATCTTCTATTACACTGCTGGCGCCGTCTCCGAAGGTCCATTGATAGCTGTCTGCATTTTGCGACTTGTTGTCGAATTTAATCACAGCAGGTGCACATCCCTGTGTGAGATCAGGTGTGAATGCAGGCACTGGTAATTGTATTACCTGTACAGTAGCAGGAGTGGCTGTAGCGGTACAGGCGCCATCTGTCACAGTTAGTTGGATATTGCCGGTAGTCGCATATTTTACATCGTACGGACCAAATCCGGTACCCGTCAGCACGGTACCTCCACCCCAGTCCCAGGTAGGCACTGCATCTGCGGTAGCTGTACCTGAGAAGGAAATGGTGGTGGTTTCACCTGCGCACACAGGAGATTTGCTGATTGTAACATTTAACTGCGGTGGCGCTGATACCGTAACCGGTTGCGTGGTCATGGCTGAAGCGCAGCCATCATCAGTAACCTGCAACTGTAAGTTGAAATTACCTGCATTGGGAAACGAGATCTGATATGGACCGCTTCCGGTACCGCTTTGTACGGCAGCACCGGCAAAGTTATTCCAGTTGTAAGTAGCGGCATTTGTAGCAGTACCTTCGAACGTTACGGTTTGGGTACCTCCCAGGCAGATGATACCAGGAGTGACAGTAAATGAAGAAGTAGGTGTAGGTTTGACAGCTACATCTACAGTATCTTTTATAATGCAACCAAAGGCATCTTTGGCCGACACGATATAAGCAGTGGTATCTGTTGGATGATCTGTTACCGTTTGCCCGGCAAGGGTACCTGGTGACCAGGAATAGCCGGTAACAGTACCTGCTGAAGGAGTAGCGGTAAGGGTCACCGGATCGCCGGCACAAACAGCCGTTGCACTGGCACTCGCCGTAATTGTGGCGGAGGATATCAATGATACGGTATCATTCACGGTGAAGATACAACCGTTCGCATCGGTAAGCGTACCTACATATGGCCCGGCAGGCACGTTGGTCGCAGTGGCCGTTGTCTGTGCAGGCGTAGTATTCCACCGGTATGTGTACGGGGTGGAACCGTTTGTTGCCGTGAGTGTAAGGGTGCCGTTGGCACCACCACATATTGCATTGGTATGTGCACTGCTGTAAACGATAGGTGTGTAAGTAACACCTGCAAGCGCGAGAATGAGTGCCCGGGAGGTACCACCGGCGGCAGCCAGCTGTGTAAACGTAACGGAAGCCAGTGTTTTACCCAGTACAGCACAGGGAATGTTGAAATCAAAACCATAGAAGCGGGGATTGGAGGTCAGTCCATCCACGGTCATGGGAGTGTTGGTACGCGTAATACGGCCATAGCCGGTTACTACAGCGGGTGTGCCATTGAACCAGTCTTTGATGGTGATCGTACCGGCATTGGAGGTTGTTCCGTCTGTAAAGGTCAGTAAAACGGATACAGTAGCTGTTCCTTCGGTAGCGAATGCAAGCAGGCTTAATTTGCTGTAGATGCCTGGTGTAGTGAGTGTGAGTGTTCCTGTTCCGACAGTATTGGGTACAGCATTGGAAGGTACCGCCATATACAAGGCATTGTTTGTATTGAAGGCGGCCATCTGCCATGTTTTGGTTCCACTTACAAAGTTGCCGGTAGGTGCAATACCACCGGATAATCCGTTAGCTGTAGCGAAAGCTGTAGTATGAATGACGTGATTGCTACCATCAATGACTGTAGATGTTGCCGCCAGTGCGCTGTTTCCCGCTTCTGCTACAATGTCTGCATTAAAGCCGGAGACAGGGATGGGTGCAAAGGTCTGGGCAAACAGGGGCTGCCAACCTGTTAATACGGTTAACAGTATCAGGGTAAAGAAGTGCTTCATGAATGGTCATTATAGGTTAGCTATAAATGAAAATATGCGACGGTATAGGCCGTAGCAGGAATAGATATAGTGCGTTTAAATAAATACTGCCGGAGTGAGAAAAAGGGTGGGAAGGGGATAATATATTTTTTATTCTAATGATTAACTACAGTTATATCGAGTTGTTTGGAATTGATGGGTGGGTTGTGTTTTTCCCATATTCTTTTTTGTTCGAATAAGATACTTGTGTGGCCGGGAGCTTTGGAGTGGACCATGAAGACAACGTCGAGGCTATTGCCTGCTTCCATGAACATAGTTTCAATGCTATAGTTGTAGCGTACTACTTCTACGCAGTCGGGATTTGACACTGTAAAAAACCATTGAAAGCCGGCGGTGCCGAGGCCGGGAAGTACAACAGGGAGTGAGGTGCCGAGGGTAAGTTGTTTGATTTCTGCTTGCATGGGTTGTGATTTGGGCAAAATCGCTTCTACCCGGAGGCAGAAGCGATTTTTAAAGGTACTTTATACATACCACTTGTGATACATTTGTGAGTCGGTGCCTTCCACGAAGCAATCCAGTCTGCCGGCGGCCCAGGAGGAAACGCCCACGTCAGAAGAGAGGGCCCCACCCAGGTTTTCATCGCCACTCCAGTTGTGACCATCCCACCATTTGTGCATCATGTTATAGGTTTGGCCAGGATAGAATACGTCGATGCGGTTGGGTCCCCATGATACGGCAGCAGGACTACCGAACATATTTGATTGCAGGTCTTCCCAGTTACTCCAGCCATTGTCATACCATTTATGCCAGAGGTGGTTATTCTGACCACGGGCAAAGCAATCGAGCCGGCCGCTTGCCCATGAAGATACGGCTGGTGCGGAGGTGATCACCCCACCCAGGTCTTCCCATCCATGCCATGCGCCATCCCACCAGAGGTGCCACATAGACGAGTTCATACCACGGGCAAATACATCGATACGATTTGGTCCCCAGCTTACACAGGCCGGTTCTGAGGAGAGCATGCCGCCGAGATCTTCCCAGTTGCTCCACCCGCCCTGGTACCATTTATGGTACAGGTGATGGTTGAGGCCTACGGCAAACATATCGAGGCGGCCATTGGCCCAGGAGCAAATAGCAGGCGCTCCCTGGATCTGACCGCCCAGGTTTTCGTAACCATTCCAGGAGGTACCATTCCACCATTTATGATAGACTGCGCTGTCCATACCTCTTACTACTACATCAATACGGTTCGCCGCCCATGATACAGCGTTGGGTCTGGAAGAGAGCAGGCCACCCAGGTTTTCATAGCCATACCAGCCATGGGCGGGCGCAGGAAGTTTTACACCGGAAGCGGTCCAGAACGGAAATTCAGTATCGATACCGGCTTCGCCGTATCCGATCTTGAAGAACCCGCCTTTACCCCAGCCGGCTCCCCAGCTGTTTTTGCAGATCCAGCATTTTTCTGTTTCAGAAAACCCGATGACGGTTACGCAGTGAAGTCCATTGTCAGCTCCACTTACATGTTTGTACACCCCATCTGCATAAGCAAAGAAGTCATCATAGACATGCATGATAGCAGAGCAGGGACCATTGTTGGTTAAATAGTTTTTACGCTCTGTAACGTTTGCGATGGTGGTTGAATTGGTGATTTTAACGGCTCTTGCATCGCGGTTTGGGCCTACGGTGCAATGGGGAGGTTGTTGCCAGATATTATTATTTGGAAAAGCGGTGGCGTATGGAAAGCAGGCTTCATCCGGAATACCCCGTGTTTTGATCTGATTGAAAGCATCGGTAGGCCACCATCCGCCACAATTAGCCCCGTGGGAGGAACAGAAGTGGAGATCTGCTTCAGAAAGATCCAGGAGTTGTCCCTGCTCGATAGAAGCCATGGCTTCGACTACAGAAGTTGTGCAGAAGGAAACGCAGGATCCGCATCCGCCCTGGTCTTTGACAGGGGTAATGTGGTTGCCATTCCTGTTGCGCCAGTCTACCTGCTGTGCAAAATTCGCAACAGGGGCAGCTGCATCGCGTTTGTTCATGATGGCGGCGAGTTCTGCCTGATTTACAACAACGCCGAGGAGGGCTTTCTGCTGGGAAGCAGGCAGTTGTGAAACGGTGGTTTCTCTTGCCTGCCACTGGGTACTTGATTTTTGTAAATCAGTAACCAGGTCGGAAATTTTGATAGTAGACATTTCCTGTGGTGTTTTTTGGGAGTGAACGAAATTTTGCGTCTTACCAGATTACGTGAAATGAAATGGGACAGCAAGCTTACGCTGCAGTGATCAGAACTGCTGTCAGGAAGTAAAAGATATGGAAGTGAATAACGCCTTTGCTAGTGGTTCAATGTTTGGGGTGTAAAGTAAAGATAGTGCCATTCACTGTGACGAATTGTAATATTGCATGCATGCTATTTAAAGGTATAACTATGTTGTAAATCAACAAAATAAATTATGAACGCAATTGATTGCAAGTGGAAAAAAAGGTATTTCTACGTATAATATATTAATTTTGAAGGGGCTGGTTTAAATAGAATTTGGCCTTCGGCAGCAAGTAATAAATTTTTTATGTTTTTTGCCACCAGGTAATCAACATAGCAATCAACAAAAATCTGCTCAGTTTGTCAGGAGAACAATCATTATGGGATGGCATACGGGAAAGTCATGTAAACAGCCTTGAAGCACTATACCTTCAGTACAATGAAGAGCTTTATGGTTACGGCCGGAAATTTACCAGTGATCTACACCTGGTAGAAGATGCTGTGCAGGAAACTTTTATCTCCCTATGGAAATACCGGCAGTCCCTGCAGGTTAAAAGCGGGTATAGCTTCTATCTGCTTAAATCTTTCAGGAATCACCTGTTCCGTTTACTCAAATCCAGAGCGAATACAACTTATACAGATGAGCAGCCGGAGTTTCATTTTGAAATCGGCATGGACAGCCAGCTGATAGCTGGCGAAGAGCGGGCCATTCTTCAGAAGAAAGTGCAGGAAGCCCTGATCCGGCTCACCAGCAAGCAAAGAGAAATTATCTACCTCCGTTTTTTTGAAGGGCTTTCATTCGAGGAGATTGCGGATCTGATGAACATGCAGATCAGGGGAACTTACAAGCTTACCGCCCGTGCCCTGGCTGCCTTAAAAGAGCTGATGGGAGGGGTTGCAGGGACAGCTTTGTTGCTTACTTTCCTGAGAGGATAAAAAAAAATAAAAAAAAGTTAAAGATCGTGGGGCACAATTGCCCCTTTTTTGTCTTTATATATTCAAAGGGCCTTTAAAAACAGCACGAACGGATGAACCACTCCATACATAGTTTTCGCAATTATACCAGCCACCAACTGGCTACAACGCCTTATTTCCTGGAGTGGGTCAAGTTCCCTGACGTAGCTAATACCGCATTCTGGCAATCTTTTGTGACTGCCTATCCGGACAAAGCTGCAGAAGTGGATACTGCTGTTTCGATAGTCCGTAGTCTACACGTGGTGCATGAGCGTCCGACACCCTTGCAGCAACGTGAAATGTGGGATGAGATCTATAATAATATAGGCAATAATAAGATGTATGTGCGCAAAAGCCCGTTGGTATATATAGCCCGTGCTGCTGTTGCCGTAGGTGTTATTGCCGCCGCTTCCTGGCTGATTTTCCGCCCGGGAAACATCGAGGTGAACATAGCCTCCAACTTTGGAGAAATTAAAACAGTATTCCTGCCAGACAGTACTGAAGTGACCCTGAACGGGCACTCTGCCATCAAGTACAATAAGGAATGGGCCAACCGGGAAGTGTGGATTGAGGGAGAAGCTTTTTTCAATGTAAAGAAGAACGTAGACCAGCAGTTTGACGTACACAGCAATGGTGTAGACGTACATGTACTGGGAACTTCTTTCAACATTCGCAACCGTAGAGGGGTTACCGCTGTTGTATTAAATACAGGCAAAATAATGGTAGCTGCTTCTGCAGAAAAAAAGCTCATCCTGTCCCAGCCGGGAGACATGGCCCGCTATGACAGTCAACACAAGGATTTAGTACAAAAGAAAGTACCCGTATCTAAAGTAACGGGTTGGCAGCAGCACAAGCTGCAATTGGACCAGACTCCCGTAGCCGATTTCTTTGGTTTACTGGAAGACGACTGGGGGTACCAGATTCAGGCAACTGATTCTTCGCTGCTGGATAAGAAGATTAGCGGAGAAATCGAGATGACCGACAAAGAAGTTCTTATGAACGCGCTTGCTGTAATATTAGATGCAAAAGTTACACAGCAGGGATCAACCATCATTGTAACACCCAACTAAATTTAAGGACAAGGGACAGCTGAACTGACATTTCGAGACAGGGTACGCTACCATTTATTTTTGTAAATCAAAATTGCTTACAGGCATGATCAATCTGAAAAAGGTTGCGGCCTTCTGTTGCCTGATGCTTGCCATCAGCCTGCAGATGTTTGCTGCCGTAGCCAGCCAAAATCAACCAACACTCACACTGAAAGAAGCTTTGAACAGCGCTTCAAAGCAATTTCATGTTTCCTTTATCTATGAAGATGAGCTGGTCAGCAACAAGCGCGTGAATACGCCTGCTGACGGTAGTTTCAAAAAGGTAGAAGACTACCTGACCACTGTATTGAAGCCATACAACCTGAAGTTCAGAAAGCTGGGCGGATCACAGTATGCTATTTATGGTACTTCTGATAAGGCTAAAGAGAAGGATAAAACCAACCATGTGGCTCCTGACGAAGCTGCCTCTGATCAGGCAGCTTCCCAGCAGCCTGCTGTTCAGATGATACAGGTGCAGATTAACAGATCTGTTGATACCACCGGTACAGATGCGCGTGTGATTATAGGAGTGGTGACAGATGAATCTATGGCGCCTGTTTCTTCTGCGACCATTATGGTACCAGGCACGAAATACATGGCTGTAACAGGAAAAAATGGTGATTTTTCACTGAAGGTGCCTGCGACTGCAAAGAACATCCAGGTGTCCTGTATTGCCTACGAAAGCCAGGTGCTGCCTGTGACAAATGCGATTTACTATAAAGTGGCGCTGAAAGATAAAACAGGTTACCTGAAGCCGGTGGAAGTAGTATCTACTGGTTATGTGAACCTGCCGAAGGAACGTGCGACCGGATCTTTTGGCGTAGTGACTGCCAAGGAGCTGGAAAAGATTCCTACGGCGAATGTGATTAACCGCCTGGAGGGTATGGTACCTGGTTTGCAGATGCAGCTGACTGCGGGTGACAATACTTTTGTTTATGACAACGTAACGCCGGCTGCTGCTAGTAACACCCGTACTATTGGAATGAATAACTACAACTATAACATCCGTGGAACCACGACATTGAAGAGTGAAACGAGTCCACTGGTAGTTGTGGATGGCTTTCCAACGGAGTTCGATCTGAAAACCCTGAACCCTAACGATATTGAACAGATTACTTTCCTCCGCGATGCCGCTGCCGCTTCTATCTGGGGGGCACGTGCTGCCAATGGGGTGATTGTGATTCAAACCAAGAAAGGGCGTTTACGTCAGCCGGCTGTGAATTTTAGTGTAGGCTACAGTACACAGGCCCGCCCGGATGTTGGTTATCTCAAGCTCATGAATAGTGCACAGGTACTGGCATTCGACAAGGAACTGGTAGATAAGGGTATCATCCCCGCCGCATCCTATAATCCCTATACTTCAGGTCTTAAGTATTATGTAGACAAAGGTGTCGATCTGGCGTTTCAGCTCAAATCCGGTCTTATCACACAGAGCCAGTACGACGCACAGGTAGCAGAACTGAGCAAAAGAAATAACTATAGCCAGTTGAGCGATTACCTGATGCAGTCCGCAACCGCACAGAATTACAATTTGTCTGTAAGTGGTGGTACTGATGCGCATACCTACTATCTGTCAGGTTCTTATTCTAAAGAGAATACCAGCACTATTGGTAATTCCGGAGAACGTATTAACCTGGTTGCTAACCAGGAATTTAAGATCCTGAAGAAGATCACCCTGGGAGTGAGTTTGAAAGGCGCATTCTTTAACTATGCCAATAATGGTATTGGTCTGAGCCCTTTGTCCAACGGTGCGAATACCTTTATGCCCTACGACGATATTCACGACAACTTCTATTATACCATCGGCGAGCACTATGCTGATTCATTGCAGAATCTCGGTTACAGGAACTGGTCTACCAACTACCTGAATGAGCTGAAGATGAACAGGAAATATTCACGTGATAATAACTATTCAGGTACGATCACATTGGAAATACCACTGTACAAGGGATTAAGTTTTAACGCAGCTTATATGCAGGAGCGGGACTTCTTTACCCTTCGTAATACGATGGATAAGAACAGTGCTTATGTAAGAGACCTATATAACAAAGGAACTGTGATGTCAGGCACCACCCTTACGAAGAATTTTCCTGACGGTGGTATTCTGCAGGCCAGCAATAACAATATGAATAACTACAGTGCGCGCGGTCAGCTTACATACAACAGGTCTTTAAAAGAAGATCATCAAATCAGTGCACTGGCAGGTATGGAGACGCGGCAGACACTGAATTCTGCAAATGGGTATACCATATATGGATACAATCCCGAGACGGGAATTGGCGTAGTTGTTCCTTACGGTACCTATTATGCGACCATGGATTACTCCGGCGGATACCTGGGTGGTTATCCTACGCAGACAGATTATGTAAAGCGTTACCTTTCTTATTATGGCAATGCGGCATATACATACAGGAACAGATATACATTATCTGGTAGTGTCAGGTATGATGATTATAACAACTTCGGTCTGGAAAAGAAGTATCGTGCCAAGCCGTTCTGGTCTAGTGGTGTAAGCTGGAACGTTGCAAAGGAATCTTTTATGCAGGATGTAACCTGGGTTAACTCTCTGCGTGTACGTGCGACGTTTGGTGTAAATGGTAATATTAACCAGGATCTTCGTCCGTTTACAAATATTTCATTGGGTAGCTCCGACTCTCAGACGGGCTTACCTACTGCTTCAGTTATCTCGCCTGCTAACCCGGCCCTGAAGTGGGAGAATACCTATGTGACGAATTTAGGTATAGACTATGGTTTGTTGAATGGCCGCCTGAGTGGTACGATTGATCTCTATAGTAAGAAAGGTACCGACATTATATACTTACTGGAGGTAAATCCGACCTTACTGGGAAGCAGTAACACCATTAACAGGAATGGCGTGAATATGAGTAACAAAGGTATTGATCTGGGAGTGAATGGCGCAATTATAGATGCGAAGGATTTTGGTTGGAACATGGGCGTGAACTTCTCATACAATACCAACAAGGTAACCAGTAGTGTGTTGAAACCAACTTCTTCTTTCTACTCCAGTTTTTCGGGAATAATATCAGGATACGCGTCTGACGCAGTCTTTGCCTATAAAAATGCAGGTCTCGACAGTTTAGGTTGGACAAAGATCTATGATCAGAATGGTAATAAGGTACGCGCTAATACAGCCGTAACTGATATGGGCGCTATAAAATATGCCGGCCGCAGAACAGCCCCTGTATATGGTTCAATGCAGAATACTTTCCGCTATAAAAACTGGTCAATGTTTGTACTGGCTACCTATAGTTTTGGGTCAGTATTCCGTGCACCGGTTGCTACACAGTATCCTAACTCCCGCAGAATGAATTACAATACTTCAGGAGACATCGCTAACAGATGGCAGAATCCCGGTGATGAAACGAAGACAATTGTACCTGGTGTAGCAGGTGCTTACGCTGCTACTTCAGTATTTCGTTATGCATATTCAGACGTAAATATCCAGTCTGGTGATTACATCCGTCTGCGTGAGATTTCATTGTCTTACCAGGTGCCTTCAGCAATGGCAGGAAAAGTTTTTGCGAAGAATATCAAGGTGAGTGGTGCTGTGCGTAACCTGGGATTAATCTGGAAAAAGAACAAGTTAGGCCTGGATCCAGATTATGTACCAGTACTGTCAAGTACTGTTTTGCATCTGCCAGCTACGCCACAATATAACCTGATGTTAAATGTAGGGTTCTAACCAAAATTTAAAATTACGATGAACAATAAATATCTTTCAATGCTGCTGTTAGGTACTATGGCACTGGCCAGCAGCTGTAGTAAATACACCGATATAAAAACCCAGGGTAGCCTGATACCAAGTGCAATTGACAATTATCGCTATATACTGAATGCTACTTCTACATTCGAAACAGGGGGTAAGATGACGGATCTGGCCGCTGCTGAAGTAGCAATTGTAGATAGTATTCAGCAGGCAACCGTGGAAGGATACAGTTCCAACTTTTTTATCAGGAACGTGTATACCTGGAAAGCGCCTATTTATGAAGTCTCTACAGACCATGATGCAGACTGGGATACTTACTATGGGCGAATTTTCAATTGTAATATCATTACGAACGAAGTACCTACCAGCACCGGGGGAACTGATTCTGCAAAAGCTGAGTTAATTGCAGAAGCGCTCACACACAGAGCCGATGCTTATCTGAATCTGGTGAATGAATATGCAAAGCCTTACAACAGTACTACTGCATCTTCAGATCCGGGCGTGCCGTTGGTACTAACACAGGACCTGGCCCAGAAACTCAGCCGGGTTTCAGTGGCCACGATCTATAATAAGATTGAGGCAGACCTCAAAACAGCTTTGTTATCTTTGCCAACGGCAAGTGCGTACAGTACACTGCCTGATAAGGCGGCAGCTTACTCTCTGCTGGCCCGCTTTTATCTGTTAAAAAGTGATTATACAAATGCAGGGCTTTATGCAGATAGTGCACTGGCATTACAGAATACGTTGAATAACCTGGGTACGATTACATCTTTGCCATACCGTAAAAATGACCCTGAAATTATCTTTGGCAAGGTGGCAAACCAGAGTTTTACTTATTCTCCTTATATAATGCGCCTGAGCGATGATATTCTGAATCTGCTGGGCACCAAAGATATGCGTTACCAGCTATTTACAAGGGATGCTGCCAGCTATTTCGGCAGTGGTTATACAGGCCGCTATTTTTGCCGTGAGCAGATTAACTTTGAGAGCAGGAACATTGGTACCTCCGTACCGGAGATGATGCTGATTAAAGCAGAGGTTTTAGCCCGCGCCGGAAATACAGGTGCAGCAATGGATGAAGTGAATATGCTCAGGCAGAAACGTTTCAAAGCAGCGGATTACGTGGCGCTTACCGCGACGGACCAGAATGATGCCATTGTAAAAGTAATACAGGAACGCAAACGTGAGTTCATGTGCCGCCTGTTACCCTGGATGGATCAGCGTCGTCTGAAAGACGATCCTTTATTTGCAAAGACATATACCAGGACCTGGCAGGGCCAGACCTATACGCTGGAACCATCCAGCAACAGGTACGTGTTCCCGATCGCGACTTACGTGATTGGCCTGAACCCTGAGATTGAACAAAATCCATGATAAATAATGAGAGGAATTAAGCATAGCTGCCTTTTTATCCTTGCCCTGTGTGCCTATACCGGCACGCAGGCGCAGGAGAGAAGACTGAAAATGACACCAGAACGACCTTCCATCGGAGACACCGTTAAGTTGTTGTATCGTCCGGATACAGCCTTATTGAAAACAGGCAAGCCCATACTCGGGGCCGTGTACATTTATGATACCACTTACCACTGGACAGCACAGGACCTGCCGCTGAAAAAGACAGATAGCGGGTACACCGCCACAGTACCCCTCACACCTGACAAAGGGTTATGGGCATTTAAGTTCAGGGCGGGCGATTCGACAGACAACAACAGAGATACCGGCTATATCATCATGGGATCTGTTCCAGGCAGACAATGGAAGGCAGCCTATGCAGGGTATGGTGCACTGCGTGCCCGTGATTATGAAATGGGTATAAGGGGGTATTACAAAAATTTCAGTATTGGTGATTCTGCCATGTTCTTCTGGATGGGGCAGGAAATTGGTTACTGGAAAGCCGGCAGAACATTTATCTGGCCTTATGTAAGGGCAAGGGCAGCAATGGAACGGCAGGCCGGAATGAACCCGGAAAATTCTTCCTCTATTCAGTCAGCCGCCAGCTATATGCTGCATGCACCTAACCTTTCAGAGAAGGATCTCTTTACACTGGCTTTGATCAACGAGCAATATCTGCATAAAAAAGAAAGAGCAGATTCTTTAAGGGCAGCTATAAATGCGCAATACCCCAATGGTATTCTAAAGAAGCTGGCAGACTATAAGGAGCTGATAAAAGAGCGGGATACAGATAAAAAGCTGTCACTATCAGAGCAGTTCATTAAGACATATGCACCTGAAAAAGAACTGGATGATCTGGCAGGCATTGAGTATGACAGGGGGGTATGGAGAAATATCTTTGCTATTTCCATCGCTAAGGGAGACACCGGGGTATTGGCAAAATACATCAATACGACAACCTTAAATCAGCTGGCTTTTGCTTATTACAAAATGGTGGAAATTCCTTATGCAGATTGGAAATCCATGCCGGCGAAGGTAGCTTATCCTTTTTCAAAACGAATAATTGATAAGCTGGCGGATCTGAAAAGCCACAAACCTGAGGAGTATTATTACTATACGCCTGCTGAATTTGCAACTTATGTAGACGGAATTTTCAAAACCGATTATATTACACATATCGCGATTCTCAGTGAAACTGGCAGAGAAAAGGAAGCACTTGCGCTGGCCCTGAGAATGCAGGAAACTTTTCAGTACAGTAACGCCACGTTGAATCAACTGGAAGCATCCCTGTTGGAAAAGGCTGGCGATAAGAAGCGGCTGGACGAAGTACTGCGCAACAGCGTACGCATGAACCAGGCTTCAGCACAAATCATTGACCTGCTGAAGAAAGACTACCTGAAAACACATAAGGATACGGAAGGGTTTGATGCTTACCTGAATGGTATGAAGGATGCCCATACAATGGAGTTGCTGCGGGAACATGTAAAATCAGCCATGATCGACAGAGCGGCCGTACCATTTGAGATGAAGGACCTGGATGGAAACACAGTATCACTGGCCGCACAAAAAGGGAAAGTAGTAGTGATGGATTTCTGGGCTACCTGGTGTGCACCTTGTAAGGCAGCTATGCCGGGTATGCAGATGGCACAGGAACATTTTAAGAACGACAGCAATGTGGTGTTCTACTTTGTAGATACCCAGGAGCGCGATCCTGAGTACAAGGAGAAAGTGAAGAAATTCATTAAAGAAAAGAAGTATCCTTTTAAAGTGCTGTTTGACAATGGAGACGAATTTTATAGCAAGTATGCAAAGCTGATCCAGACGTCAGGAATTCCTTTTAAAGTCGTGATTGATGGAAACGGGAAGATCCGGTTTGCACAGACCGGGTACATGGGCAGTCCGAGCGGATTGGCAGATGAAATAGAGATGATGATCTCTCTCGCAAAGTAAGTGACTAGTTGATTGATAAAATGAACAAAGAGTGATGACCCGGGCATGAGCGCTTCTTCTTAACCGGGGAAGCGTTTTGCCTTTTAAATAACTTATGATGAGAATATTATTCGCATTGCTGTTCATCAGTATGCAGGGAATGGGGCAGTTTGTCTCCAAAGATGTGCAGTATTATAATGCCGATAGCAGTATCCGTTTCGGGGGGACACTGACCATACCTTCTGGCGTTCAGCAATTTCCGGCGGTGGTGATTGTTTCGGGAACAGGCAGGCAGGACCGGGATGGCACGATGGCAGGTCATAAGATGTTCAAAGTGATTGCGGAGTACCTGAGTAGCAATGGAATAGCGGTATTGAGGGTGGATGACAGGGGAACGGGAACAACAACCGGCGACTACGAAAAGGCTACAACGGCCGATTTTGCAGCAGATGCGGTTACCGCAGCAGCATTTTTAAAGGCATATCCGGGCGTAAAACGGGTGGGCCTTATAGGGCATAGCGAAGGTGGCGCAGCGGCCTATATGGCGGCTGTAAAAAGCAAGGACATCCGGTTTGTGATTAGCCTGGCAGGTCTGGCAACGACCGGGTTAAAGGCATTGCAGGCGCAAAACCGGGCAATCGTGACCAGTGCCGGTATTCCTGTATTGAAGCAGAAGCGCTTTAATGAGATCAATGATATCATGTTTGATACGGCTTATGCGTATGCTACCGCTCCTGATATGGAGCAGCATTTGAGGAATGCCTATGTATTATGGGATAACCAGGATATAGCAAAGGGAGAAAAGGATTCTGTGTATAAGAAGAGCCGGGACCATTTCTTTTTCCCTCTTGAGTCTTATCTCAGGCAGGCAACAGGTCCGTGGTACAGGTACAATATCCGGTTTGACCCGGTTCCGTGGTTAAAGCAGGTAAAGGTGCCGTTATTGGCGATCAATGGCGATAAGGATATAATGGTGGCAGCGGATGAAAACCTGGGGAACTACAAAGCTTATGTAAAGAACGCTACGGTTGTAAAGGTCCCTGGATTGAACCATTTATTCCAGCATTGTGTGACCTGTACAATGCAGGAGCCTTCGAAGTTGCAGGAAGATTTTGCCCCGGAAGTGCTGAAAATGATGAGTGCATGGATAAATGGAACGAAAATTGATGTAAACGGCGTTCAGTTTATAAAGTGATCACCAACATGAAAAAATTTTTAGTACTGGCTGCTATGGCGGTGTTGCCAGCTTGTTCGAATCCAACCCCCGAGAATTATTTCGACACGGCCGTGTTGAATACTAATATGATCAATGATTTTGGAAGTGACGCATTGACAAAGATGTTGATCGCCCAGAACGTAAAATACAATGGTACGTTACCAAACGGGCCGAACGCTGCGACCAAAATGATAGATGGGAAGGTGCAGTATATAGAAAAGGAGCTGGTGAAGATCAAAGATCTGAAGGAGACGGATGAGACGAGAACGATGCTGAAGACATCAGTGGCTTTGTTTGAGTATGTGTTGCCGGTATACAAGAATGAATATAAAGCGCTGGCAAAGATGAGTGATGAGGGAGGTACGCAGGAAGATGTGTTGTCGCTGGGAAAGGAAATAGATAAAAAGTATGGAGAGCGGTTTGATAGTTTGTTTGATGTGCTGACAACGGAGGGAAAAAAGTATGCAGCGGCACATGATATTAAAGTGAACTGGGGAAATTAAATTTTTCATCATATAGAGCAGGGGGCACGGTAACGTGCCCTTTTTTTATATTATCAGTTGTTTGTTTTTTGTTAAGTGATGATAAATTGCTATATTTATTATAGCCATAGCAAAACAAAAGTTTTTTACATTTGAAAACCTTTTTTCATGATGGCTATTGGCCCGCAATGGGCAATAGAACCAGTGGAGCTGAATATCATCTCCCGATTTTTAACCTCACCCCACGTGAAGCAAAAGAATGGATAGATTGCTTACACATGATCCTCAATAAAGAAAGAGGAGAAGAAGTTAACCTATACGAATTCTGTACCTATAATGGATTTAATGTCGAAGTGTTAATTCCGTTTTTTTAAGGCGCTCACAGGGTACTAAAAACAAACTCACATGCAGCAAAAATGTGAGCTGTTCACAAAGGTGAACGGCAAAGTCGTCAGTCGTTAAAGGCCAGCTGGTCTTAATGGCGAATGAAATGGTAAATGTACCATTCGCAGCCGGCTGGTAGATGTTTATCTTACCTGGTATGGCTACTTAAGGATAAGCCCGTAAAAGGCTTATCCTTTTTTAGATTGAATCAGTTTCAGGAAGTAGGATTTTCCCATGAGGTTAATCAGCCTGTTAACCAGCATATATACTTTAGTCGTATTTTCAGCAGGAAAGAAATAACCAGCATCCTTCTCTAACAAGGCGGCATTTTTTAAAGCCTTCTCTGTATAGGGTAAGATCTTTTCAGGATGATAACCACCTTGTATGATGGTAGAGAGGATGTGCTTTAGCCGCTGTGGTTTCAAACGGGTGTCCGGAAAGGATTCCTTAAAATGCATATAAGGCCAGACCTCAAAACAAGGGTTGCTTAAGACCAGTCTCCAGTTCTTCTCCTTACAGATTTCATACAATTCTCTAAATTCATTTTCTTCATGATGATCTACGTCCATTACAAGATAGACTTCATCAATTTCTGCAAGGCCCACTTTCTCTGCATGTGCTTCAGCCCGTGCAAGTACCCATTTAGGTGCTGATAACGTAGGGTTCTCCGTATCTTTTCCAGCAATAGTCACTGTCAGTCTGGGAGATGCTGCTTCAAAATGCTTGAAGTAGTTCGGCTCTGTCAGGGCACCTTCACAGGCTATTACTATACGGGACGCATCTCTGTAGGGGGGGCGTTTTGCATACGAGAGGTTTTCAATATTCATAGGATTACCATTTTAATAATTCCAGTGTAGCTGTTGAAGGAATGGCGCCAAAGCGATTGATTAAATATCCTTTACGGGTATCTAGTTGCGTGTTGACAATAAAGTCGTTGAGACTGTAAAGTTCGGTGGCACCGGTTTCTTTGGTTTTGACAGCAAACCAGATTTCATCGTTACGGAATATATCAGTGTCCAGTAAGTTGGAATTGTGGGTAGTGAAGATCAGTTGTCCCTGCGTATTTGTGTGGTGCATTATTTTCTTAATCAATGCATTGATCAGCACAGGGTGAATGCTTTGTTCAATTTCATCTATGATAATAGTAGCGGTATGGTGGATCATTGACCAGCATACCGGTATTAATTCCAGTAATCTTTTTGTGCCCATAGATTCCTCTATTAAATCAAAGGGACAGTGATGGTGGAAGGCCGTGATTTTATTCAGCATGATCCGGCCGTTTTCTTCTGTAGTAAAATACCTGCCTTCTTTGGTAACGAATATTTTTCCCGGATCACTTAGTAACTTCGGATGTTTATTTTCAGGATCGTACGCTGCAAGGAATGAAGTACGATCAGTTTTTTCAAGGGTGAGGTAGTCAATACCTGTGTCCAGTGTTTTTAGCAGTTCATTGCTGAAAGTAAAGAATGCCGGATGGGTGCACAGTTTATGCAGGCATTCAATAATACCTGAATTATGGCGCATGATAATAATCTGGGTCGTGATCCACTGATAGGCTACCTCGATAACAGGTGCATGCTTCTCATCGTACAGGCGGATGGTATTTTCATGATGCCTGAATATTAAGGCAGGTGCTTTATCTATGCCCGATTCATAGAGGTATTCTTCCAGTACATTTTTATCATCAATGGTCAGTCCATATAGATAGCAGGTACCGCCAACCAGGAATTCAAGCAGAAAAGAGGAGGGTTGTTGTTGATTCTCCGATTTTAACCGGAACTTTTGCCGGTTAACAGATGTACTGACTGATCCATTTTTAACCCATTGCCGGATATTTTCGAGTGCATCGATCAGGTTCGATTTTCCGGCGCCGTTTGCGCCGTAAATAGCCGTTGATTTAAGTGCCTTTATCTTACCGTGGTGATAAATGTGGTGGGAGTGCTTAAATGCCTGTCCGGGAAAGGTATTAAACTCGGTAGCTCCATCAAATGACAGGTAGTTGGATATAACAAATCTTAGCAACATAGCGGGATAAGGGTTATATTCAAATATATTTATTTTATATCATATTTGTTCGTTAGCGGACAATTATTGTTGTAAAACCGAACGTTATACCTGTAGAAAGCTATTGATTTTCAATTTATTCATAAAGGGCACTCTTATTGAGGACTTGCCTGCAAAAGCCATCAGATGTTTAAAAATAACCTCCGTATAGCATTCAGGACTCTTTTTTCGAACAAAGCATACGGTCTCCTTAATATCCTGGGACTTACCCTTAGTATGACTTGTGGATGCCTGATCTTTATCCTGATCAAATACCACCTCAGCTTCGATAACTTTCACAAAGATGCCGATCACATTTACCAGTTCGTCACCGAACAACACAGGGAAAGTGTTTCCTACACCAGCAGTGTTCCTCCGGGATTCGCCAGTGCATTCAGGGAAGACTTCGGTGCCAGCGGTACTGTAGCAAAGGCAGCTACTTATAGTGACGCGCTGGTGACCTACGACCAAAAGAAATTTATCGAAGATGCCGGCGTTGCATTTGTAGAACCTACTTATTTTGATATTTTCAATTTCCCTTTACTGAACGGCAAAAATATGCTGGGAGAGCCCAACACGGCCCTTATAACCACATCTATAGCGAAGAAATATTTCGGCAGTGAAAATCCCATCGATAAGGTGATTAAGATAGAAAATAAACTTGAAGCAAGGGTCACCGGTGTGCTGCAAGACCTGCCAACCAATACCGACCAGCCGGCTGGCATCTTTGTATCGTGGAAAAGTGTGAAGGACTTTGATATGTTCTTAGGAAAAGACGATAACTGGAACGGTATTACAACCGTTTTAAAGACTTACGTACGCCTGCAGCCGGGTGTTTCGGCTGCTAACCTGGAGAAACAGTTTCCCCGGTATCGTGAGAAGAGAAAAGGAAGTAAGAATATACACGTATACCATCTGTTGCCTTTGGCTGAGAGACATTTTGATGAAAGATATACCGGCGTGATGGACAAATCCAGCCTCTGGATACTGGGATGTACCGGGGCATTCCTGATCATAGCTGCCTGTCTGAATTTTATTAATCTTTCCACCGCACAGGCATTGAGACGGTCCAAAGAAGTCGGCATCAGAAAGGCCCTGGGAAGTTTCAGGCTACAATTGTTCTGGCAATTCATAATAGAGACAGGAATCATTGTGGTGCTGGCTACGATCATCGCTATTGTACTCAGTATAATACTTCTACCAAATGTAAATGCACTATTTGAAACAAAAATGAGCCTACAGCAGGCGTTTGATATTAAGCTGGTGGCTTTTACCGGGATGATGATTGTGATAGTGACTTTTTTTGCAGGTAGCTATCCAGGTTTGATCCTTTCAGGGTTCCGTCCGGTAATTGCATTAAAAGGAAAGGTGTCTATGCAGCAGGTGGGAAGTTTTAATATCCGGCGTTCGCTGATTGTAACCCAGTTTATGATCACATTCATTCTTCTTATCGGGATGCTCGTCATCACGAGACAATTACAATATACCAGGCAAAAGGATCTTGGTTTTAACAAAGACGCCGTTCTGATAGTGCCAATGGGCGCTGATTCTGTAGATGCAAATGTAACAAGTCTGAAGAACGAGATGATGCGCCAGGCAGGTGTGAAGAGTGTGTCGCTCTGTTTTGAACCACCATCCTCCTATAGCAACTGGAATACAAATTTTCGTTTGCTGGCAGATGTGGAGGACCAACCATTTACAGCAGATGTGCGTGCAGCAGATGACCAGTATCTGCCTACTTTTGGATTACAGCTGATTGCTGGCCGTAATATATTTCCTGACTCTGCCGCAAGAGAATGTATTGTGAACGAGGTAATGGTACATAAGTTGAATATCAGATCTCCTCAGGAATTAGTAGGAAAACAGGTGAGTTTTAACGGAGGAATTCAAGCGACAATTGTTGGGGTGGTAAGGAATTTCCATATGCGCTCCCTGAAAGAGGATATAGGGGCGGTGCTGATAACGCCGTATCGAAAGTTTTACCAGAACTTCGCCATTAAATTGAACCTGGGACAGATGAAAACTGCCCTGCCAGCTATTGAAAAAATGTGGTCCGCACGGTTTCCGGACAAGTTATATACTTTTCAGTTTTTCGATAAGCAGATTGCAGCGTTTTATGCGTCAGAGGAAGCGAACCTGAAGTTGATCCGTGTCTTTTCGATTATTGCCATCTTTATTGGTTGTCTGGGCCTGTATGGTTTAATTTCGTTCATGGTCATGCAGAAGACGAAGGAAATTGGCATCAGGAAAGTACTAGGTAGCAGTGTCGGGGAGATCCTGTGGATCTTTGGCCGGGAGCTTGCCGTATTGATCCTGCTGGCATTCTGCCTGGCAGCACCATTATCGTGGTGGATGATGAACAGATGGCTGGAGGATTTCAAATTTCATGTAACGTTAGGTCCATGGATGTTTGTTAGTGCGATCGTGCTTACGGTAGTGGTAGCTGGATTGACCGTGAGCTTCCAGAGTGTAAAGGCAGCTTTGATGAATCCGGTAAAGAGCCTGAAAATGGATTGATTCCAGGCTCCTTCCGAACGATTATATTGTTACAACGAGGCGTTCCCCGTTACAGACATCTTTATCCCATAGGGTAGAGATGTCTGCTAATTTTACGGCAGTGGTAGATACAATAAGTTTACCACTAGCTGCCAGCCGGAACATTTCAGGAAGGATTTCGGTGAAGAGTAATTCAACCTGTTCTTTCGGCCATGCGCCAAGACCTGAACCGGAGAGCTGCAGGTCTGCGCTGCGAAGAATAGCGGCAGATAATGTGATGGTATCGCCGGCCATACTACCTACAGATATATAGCGGGTGCTGTGTGTAAACCTGCCTTTGCCCTTAAGGGTGCTTAGTATTTTTGCTGCAGTGTGCCCCCACAGATAGTCAATCACTACGTCGAAGGGGCCTTTTAATTGTGTGTGGAAATCATCGGTGAGCGGGATGATCTCATCTGCACCAAGTGTCAGTAACTCCTGTAAGGAAGATAGATTTCTACCTGTCGCTACCACTTTTTTCGCACCATAATATTTTGCAATCTGTACAGCTACGCGGCCAGTGAAACCTGTGGCGCCGTTGATCAGTACTGTATCCCCCGGTTGCATTTTCCCTTTAAATCGAAGCGCCATGGCGGCGCCTATGACGGCATTTGGCAGGGCCGCTGCTGTCACATCGTCCAAAGTATCCGGAACGGGTACAATCATATTCTTTTCAACCGTGGCCTTTTCAGCCAGCATACCACTGGCACCTATCGCATATACCCTTTTCCCGTCAGGAAGAATGCAGATGCCGTCTCCGCCAATTACACGACCGCCTTCCCTGGTAGTATCGCTGGAGTAATGATTACCAGCGGCGATTGATTTGTCAAGATGTTTGATGGCGACTGCCCTTACAGCCACTTCAATTTCGTTTTCGTTCTGAGGGATCGGTGCCGGAAAATCTACGTATTGTGGTAATTCTCCTGCCCGATATAATACTGCTGCTTTCATGCTATGTCGTTTTTGTCAGCACAAAATTAGGCCGGTAGCAGGGCGGTAACGATAACATATGTTATCAAATATCAGAAACGGGATTTCCCCTTTGCAAGCTTTGCTTTGATACGGCTCAGGTGCACCTTGCTTACACCCAGATAAGAGGCGATGTAGTGTTGCGGAACCCGCTGTATGATGTGAGGGCGGTCGTTGACGAGGTGCTGATAGCGCTGTTCCGGTGTATCGCGGATGAAGGAAACAAATTCGTTGATATAGTGTGTCTGCCGTTGAACCGTCATCTGGAGGATCATATTTACAAAACCTGGTTCCTGGCTGAGGTCATCGAGTAACTGGTTCACATGTTCCCTGGCCAGGAGGTAGACGACAGATGGTTCGATCGTTTCGATGGTAATCGCGCTAGGGGTGTTGTTAATAAAACTGTCGAAGGACGAAAGTCCCTCGTTCTCAAAGAAGAACTGTACGGTGATATCTGCCCCGTTTTTATTGAAATAGGTACGGATAAGGCCTTTTTCGATATAAATGTAGTGGTGGGATCTTTTACCTTCTTCAAGAAGGATGGTTTTAGCCGGAATTTCGAGGCGTTGTTGATAGGGAAGGTACTTATCCCAATAGGCGTTTAGTTGAGGAAATTGATGGCGGAAATGGAAAAGCATGCAGTAGTTTGATTTGAGAGATCAAGTTAGTCATTTTAGTTTTTATGAACCGGACGTGTCTTGAAAGTAATCCGAAAGTATGGGAATTATTTATATGGATAGGGTACAGCCAGGTACCTTATTGTTGAAAATACCTTTATTAGTTTCATACTGAGTTGGTCATACAGGGTTGCGTCAGCGTTTGCAACTGTTCCGGCTTAGGTGGATTTTGTTATTTGCATTGGCATCATAACAATAACAAAATTCTCATCGAGGGTTTATGTGATAACTAATCCATGTTTGATATTCTTGTCAGACATCATTTTAGATTTCGCAGCTATCTGATGGTCCGGTATTCTTGCCGGACTACTTTTAAGATATTCATAGTGTTTCAAATTGGAATTCATAGTTGAACAGTGTCCGGTAATCCTGCCGGACTTTTTTTGGGGAGAAGCCAGCTTACATGATACTGTAATTCCAAAGGTGAACATTGCCTCGCATTCTTGCGGGATTTTCCATTCAAAGATATTTCATGAGCTGATCATTTTGAAATTTCATTGGCAAAGTGAGTCTGGCAGGAATGCCAGACTCATTTTATAATTAATTTTTGTTGATATAAAAGTGGGGCAACTGATCGCCATTTGTCAGCTTTGGAAATCGTTTTTATTAAATTTCATTCCTTCAGATAACCCGATGGAACCACGTAAGATTTGTTTTAAGACAAATCCTGCTTTATTGCGGATAGAAAAGAACGGCATCTGCTACTACTTCACCATCCTTTCCCTCATTGATGATTTCTACGTAGGCCTTTCCTCCTTTAGTCAGCCTGAGGGTGCCCAGGTCCACCCATTCGCCGGAGGTCTGTCCTTCAACCTTAACTGCTGCCGGGGTGTACGAAACCTGTCTGGCTGTCTTACCGTCGGCAGAGAGGCGTATAGATGTGCTGGCGGGCAGGTCTGTCCTTTTGGGAACGTAGGTGTAGACCTTGTAGGAACCGCTGCGGGTTACCCCGGGTGTATAGCGAATAGCGGCTTTGCTGTCGGAAATGTACATCGTTGGTCCGTATGCTCCCTTCGTTTCCTTTTGCCAGTTTCCTTTGAGCGTGACGTGTGCGGAATCGTCATTGTCTACCAGGATCTCAGCAGTTGCGTCGGTCGCCAATGGTTTTTGCCGCAGGAAGGCCTGTAGTTTTGGCACATCTACATCCTGTACAGACTGGTGATTATCTATTGCCATAGCTGCTGCTACTGCCGCTGATTGCGCCAGTACCATAAATACCGGTTCCATGCGGATGGAGCCATATGCAATGTGGGATGCCGACATGCAGACAGGTACAAGTACATTACTGCAATCTGACGACTTCGGAATGATGGACCGGTATGCAATAGGGTAAGGGCCAAAGCCACCGATCTGTACGTCGCCCTCATTTTTTACCATGCCATTTTCAACGATGCGCTGGCAATTGTGAGAGTCCATCGTATACGCCGCCATGCCTATGCCATCTTTTACTATTTCCCTGCTTTCGCAATTGGCCTGGGTCATTACATAAGCCCCTACCATTCGTCTGGCTTCGCGTACATACATTTGCGGGGACCAGTTTCCGGTGCTTGGATATTCGTCTTTCGGATAACCCCATTGCAACATTTCTTTGCGAAGATGTTCCGGCATCCGGGGATCATGTCCGATGAAATAAAGCAGTCCTTTATTATATAGTTCATGATCCTTTGTAATCTTTTCCCTGGTTGCATAATCAGCTTCAGGGTAATCGTAGTTCATGCCGATCATATCTGTGGAAAATGGACCATTGTTGTTGATATCGGTTTTATGATTAGGCATGAGGTCGATTTTCAGCATACCCTTCAGATTTTTCGGCTGTAATTTCTGCACTACGCGAAGCAGTAGTTCATACCTGGCCGGATCATAATCATCTGGTTTGGTAATAGGGATCAGATTGCCTGGTTCATTTGTGAGACAAATTCTGAAATTGTATGCCTGTATTTTTTTATTTCCGGTACCCTGTTTCTCAACCTTGTCGGGGCTGATTCCCCAAAGCAGGCCACTGGCCGGATTGCCGGGTTCTTTGTAAGGGTCTATCCCGTCAGGGAACTGGTGTTTTTCGCGCAATTGCGTACCATTGTAGGTTTCACCATATTGGCTGTTGTCTTCACGGCCTACGGTATAGGAGATACCTGCTTTCGCCATCAGATCACCTTCGTAGGAACAGTCAATGAACATCTTTGCCCGGATGATAGTAGATGCCGTTTGAATTTCAGTGACTCTCCTGCCATCTTTCTTAGCGCTGGTGATGGGTTGCTGGTAGAGCACTTCCACTCCTCCTTCTTTGATATATTGCCCGAAAGTGCGCTCTGCTACACCGGGTTCAAAGATCCAGGTTTCAAACTGGCCATAATGCTTCCCCAGGCGCCGGTAGAAATCGCGGGAGAGACCGGTGATGGCATATTTGTTACCTATATCTGTATATCCGAGACCTCCGGAGGTAAGGCCGCCAAGTCTTTTGCCCGGTTCAATTACCAATACGGACTTGTTCATTTTTTTAGAGGTATAACCAGCGATTACGCCAGCGGAAGTACCGCCATAAATGCAGATGTCTACTTCCCGTATGTTTTGTGCAAAGAGTTTTCCTGTCAGGAGCAGGAAAAGTAAGCATGTTAATTTTCTCATCAGTATCCAGGGTTTTGATCAGTAGTTGGGTTGATAGCAGTGTTGTAGTTGTATTCAACTGTGGGAATAGGCCAGAGCATATGACGTGCGGTGACAGTTTTCCCTTTTACGGCGGCAATTACCTGTTGCGCGATGCCGAGGCGTTTCAGGTCAAACCATCTTTTCCCTTCCCCACAGTTTTCATACCCTCTTTCTTTTACAACACGGTCTATGAAGGCTTGTTGGCTGTTATAGTCAGATAGTTTGAAGTCCACAGTTGCATCGGGGATAAGTGGATCTTTGCCGTAAGCTCTGCGATGTACCATGTTCAGTTTTTCCATGGCATCGGCAGACGGTGTGCCTTCGGCTTGAGCCACGGCTTCTGCATAGAATAACAGGATATCTGCATAGCGGTACATAGGATAGTCGTTTCCTCCTGCAGTGACGGCACTTTTATCACTAAATTTCTTAAGCAGGATCGTGTTCGCGCCTAAACCGAATGTCTGTGCATACCAGCAATAGGAATAGCGAAGATCGTTTTTATCCCAGTTTTTTATAAAGCTGTTTTGTTCCGTGTCGCTGTAGAAGGTATAATAACCGCCAGGGGGATAATACCCTGAGTTAGGATAGTGCGCATATTGGGGATACGAAAATCCCTGTCCTGCTGGTGTACGGGCGTATTTCAGGTAGAAAATCTCTTCCGTGGAAGTCTGGATGTCGGGACCGAATAGCTTATCGAAGTCACCGGCGGCAGCTACTTTCACGAGCGCATATTTTGCCGAGTTGATCACTTCCATTGCTTTGTCTCTGGCTTTGTCATACTGGTGGAGGGTCATGTATACATCAGTAAGTACTGATTTAGCAGACCATTTGGAAGGAGCACCCACCAGGCGTGGATTGTCGGGTAAGTTTTGCTCCGCCCATTCAAGATCCGTGATGATATAGTTATAAATGTCTGTAGCAGTAGCCCTGGCGAGGTTGATGGAGTCCATGTTATTTTCTGTACGCAGGGGGACGCCGCTCCAGTTACGCACGAGATAAAAATAGCAGAGGCCACGGAAGAAGCGCGCTTCGCCAAGATATTTTTTCAGATCATTTTCAGTCAGCGATTTACCCAGGGGAGCTTTTTCTATTACGATGTTCGCATCGCGGATAGATTCATAGAAATCCGTCCACATGCTGTTGATACGGGTGATATTCGTGTTGTCCAGACCATTATAGTCATTCAAAGGTGCATGGCTGCCGCGACCATACATGTATTCTGTATATATTTCCTGTTGACAGAGGTAAAGAGCACCAATGGTGCTCACCCGGCGGATGGGAATATACATTGCATTAAGGCCCGCTTCTACTTCGGCGGGCGTGTTATAGAAAACCTCAGCTGCAATGGATTTTGGATGTTCTTCCAGTTTCTTTGAACAGGAAGTCACCAGACATATGATGAATAGAAAGAGAATAGACTGTTTCATTGATGGATATTTTTAATGATTTAGAAGCCGCACCTGATACCGAACGTTACAGATTTGTAGGTTGGATAAACAGAGTAGTCGATGCCCTGACGGATGGAGTTGGAGCCACCGTAAGCATTTACTTCCGGATCATACCATGAATATTTAGTAATGGTGAGCAGGTTTTGGCCGCTGGCATAGATCTGAGCTGACTTCAGCCAGTTCCAGCCTAGTTGTTTTGCTGGCAGGCTATAAGCCAGCTGTATGTTTTTGAGGCGTACATAGGAGCCGTCTTCAACAAACCTGTCAGAGATATTGGCAGAGAGTGTCCGGCTGATCTTTGGATATTTGGCATCCGGTGTGGCAGCTGTCCAATGACTTTGATACACCTCTTCCGGAAGGTTGAGACCCATGCCTAAGTCGAGTGTAACCGCTTTGTTCAGGTTCATGATCTTATTACCCTGAGAACCCTGAATGAAAATGGTGAGTTCAAATCCTTTGTAGCTTAATACAGAGTTCAGTCCATAAATGAAATCAGGATTGGGATTGCCGATATAGGTTTTATCGGCAGCACTGATTGCACCATCCTTATTCGTATCTACATATTGAATATTGCCGGTGGCGGTATAACCATTTTCCTTATAACCGTAGAAGATGCCCAGGGGCTGTCCTTCCCGGAGAATATTGACATAGTCGTTCAGGGAACCGGTATAGATGGCGTCTCCGAAGATATCCTGCCCGTTGTACAGTTTCAGAACTTTGTTGCGGTTAATGGCGATGTTGGCGTTCACATTCCAGCTGAGCGCTCCTTTCAGAATGGCAGCATCTATGCCCAGTTCAAACCCTTTATTTTCTATTTCACCAACATTTTGCAGGGTGGTGGTATATCCCATCGATGCGGGAAGACGCACGGTATTCAGCAGGTTGACTGTTTTCTTTTTGTAATAGTCCAATGTGATGAAAAGGTCATTGTTCAGGAATCCTATATCTGTACCGACGTCCAGCTGGTGAGTAATTTCCCACTTCAGATCGCCGGGCAGTGTGGTACCCGGTGCATAAGCTACATAGGCAGCATCACCGAAAATGGTATTGCCTACGGACAGTTGATTGAGGGTTTGGTAAGGGTTGATAGAGGTATTACCTGAAAGACCATAGCTGGCTCTCACTTTCATATCAGAGATCACTCTCGAGTGTTTAAGGAATTCTTCATTGGCCACTTTCCATGCGATGGCAGCGGACGGGAAGTTGGCCCACTGGTTACTTTTTGAGTAGCGGGAAGAGCCATCTCGGCGGATGCTGGCAGTAAAGAGATATTTGTCGTTGTAGCTATAGTTAGCTCTGCCAAGGTAGGAGAGCAGTGCCCATTTTGAATAACTGCTGCCGGGAATGCCAGGAGTAGCAGCACCACCGATATCACCGGTGCCAGGTACATCGCTCAGAAAACCGGTGCCGGAGGCATTTAACGTGGTGTAGGTGTTGTCCTGGTAGGTGAAGCCACCCATAATGCTGAAGGAATGTTTATCGATCGCATGCTGATAGGTGATTACGTTTTCATTCAGCAGGCCTGTTTGCTGGGTGGTTTCTATATTGGCATATCCTACTGAGTTAACAGTCGGTTCGATATTATTGTATTGATCAACTCTGTCGTTCAGGTTATCGATACCACCGGAAATTTTGATAGTGAGTCCTTTCACCGGTTTGATAGTCAGGGCAGCATTTGATAATACACGATCTCCTTTGATCCGGTCTGACTCTTCGTAAATATGTACGAGTGGATTGACAATCACATTTGAGATAAAAGAATAAGCGGTGTTCAGTCTTCTGTACGAGCCGTCGGGCAGGTAGGGAGAGAGGGAGGGGGGCGCCATCAGCATGCCGGAGATGAGGTCGTTACCTCTGTTACCCAATGAAGAGTTTTTGCGTGAGCTATTCAGTCTGGTGAGGATTGTATTTAAGGATACGCTGACTACTTTGCTGATATCATGTTCAATATTTCCGCGTACATTATACCGTTTGTAATCGCTACCTCTAACTATACCATCCTGCAGGTAGGCAGAGCTGGAGAGGGAGAACCTGGTTTTGTTTGTGCCTCCGTTTACAGTGGCACTCATATTATAGAGTGGCGCTTTATGGAGTACCAGGTCCTGCCAGTCGGTACCGGCGTTCATTCCAAGGCTGTCTATTTTGGCCTGGGTGAAATAGGGGGACAGGCCATCGTTGGCTGCCTGCTCATTGTAGAGTAATGCATATTGCTGTGCATTCATGAGCTTCATTTTTTTCGACACGCTTTGAATAGTATAACCTGCTTCTACTTCGACAGACGTGATCTCTGTTTTTTTGCCGCCTTTGGTGGTGATCATGACCACACCATTGGCACCCCGTGAGCCATAGATGGCTGTGGAGGAGGCATCTTTCAGGACTTCGATGCTTGAGATGTCGGAGTTTTGCAGGAAGGTCGGGTTGCCGTTGTAGGGAAATCCGTCAATCACGTACAGCGGTTCATTGCCTCCGAGAATGGAGTTGGTACCACGAATGCGAAGGCTTACGCTGGCCCCGGGAGCGCCGTTGTTTTGCATAACGCGTACGCCGGCGGCTCTGCCGGTAAGGGCCTGCATGATATTGGTAGAGGGATAAGCAGTGATGTCTTTCGATTTCACCTGACTGAGGGAGCCGGTGAGATCACTTTTCTTTACGGTACCATAGCCGACTACAACGATTTCGTCGGTAAGGGTAGCAGCTTCCGCGAGACTGAAATTTTGTGGCTGGTCGTCGGTAATGGTAGCCTCCTGGCTTTTGTAGCCGATATAGGAAACAATGATAGTCGTGTTGCGTTTGACCTTTATTCTAAAATTCCCTTCCGGATCAGTGACGACGCCATTGGTAGTACCTTTGACAGCGACGGTGGCACCGGGCAGTGGCTGGCCTTTGTCGGATAGTACTTTGCCTTTTATGTTCAGCAGTGTATCCTGTGGTGGTGTTTCGGTGAGTTGTTGTGCAGGTACCTGGCGTTGTTTAATAACGATATTTTTATTTACGATGGACCATGATAAGGGCTGGTCTTTCAGGCAGAGATCCAGTGCTTTTTCGAGTGGCGAATTTTTAAGATCGATAGAAACCCTGGGCGCCTGGTCAAGTAGTCTGTGATCGTAAAAAAATACGAAGCCTGTTTGTTTTTCGATATTGCGGAATACTTTTTCCAGTGGTGCATTCTTTTCAGAAAGCGAAACGAACTGGGCATAGCTTTTAGCATAGAGCTGCATACAGGCTGATAATAGCAAAATGACGGATAACTTCATGACAAGGAATGTTTTGCGGTGGAGTCGCCGTTTAGGATTAAAATGCATACATTTGGTTTGTTAGGGTAAATAATGTCCCCGCCTGGCTTTTGGCCAGGAATGTGGAATAAGAGAAAGCAATTCATCTGGTTTGCCCTTTCGTTTCTGGCCGGAGCAGAGTGCAATCAGCTCCGGTTATTTTTTGGGCCGTGTTCTTATTTTTTCATAACGGTGATGGTGTTTGTTTTTTGTTTTTAGTTTTTAGTTATAACGTGATAATTATCTTCCTGTCTTTGATTTTGTAATGCACATTGCTGAGCTCAAGTATTTTCAGCACATCGTTTAAGCTGCTATTTCGTTCGATTTTCCCCCCAAACTCCCTTTCGGGTATGTCTGTCTCATAAATAACTTCCACATCATACCAGCGGCTTATCTGACGCATTACGCCGGGCAGTGATTCATGATTAAAATGGAAGTACCCGTTTTTCCATGCGACGATCTCGTCGACATCTACATTCTTTTTTACGGTCATGTTATTGCCCTGCAGGTAAGCTTGTTGTCCCGGATGCAGGCGCAGGGCAGTGGCATTGTGTTGTACCTGAACGGCGCCTTCCAGCAGTGTCGTCTGGATGTTGTTTTCGTCGGGATAGCTCATGATATTGAAATGGGTACCTAACACCTTTACTTCCATGTTACTGACTTTAACAATGAAGGGCATCCGGGCGTTGGGTGCTATTTCAAAATAGGCTTCACCGGTAAGTTGTACTTCCCTGGAATTGCCGCTGAAAGCGGTAGGATACCTGAGGGAAGTGGCTGCGTTGAGCCAGACTTTGGAACCATCTGGCAGGATGATCATGAATTGTCCCCCCCTGGGAGTCATCAGACTATTATAATGTAGTTCGTTGCCGGGTGTATTGCTGGTATGATCTGCTTTATAGGAGAGCTGGCCGTTGTTGAGTTTGATGACCTGCACATTACCCTGGTGTGCGATGGCACCGTTATCCGCACTATCGAGGGGAATCTGGCTGCCATCTGCAAGTGTGAGGATGGCTTTGTTCCCGCCGGGGGAAACGGAATGTGTTGTTGCCGTGGCAATAGGTGCGTGTGCAGGTTTATTATTGTGCGTGAAATAGAGGATGCCGGTAGCGAGCAGGGCCAGCAGGGTAGCTGCTACCGCGTAGGCTTTGATGCGGTGGTTAGGGAATGTTTGTGACCTTTCAGAGAGCTCCGGGGTATTGGATTGTGTCGCCAGCATGCCGGCAATGGCTTGTTCCCATTGTTGTCGCATAGCTTCGTCTTCCAGAGAGTCCAGCAGGCTGTTGACTTCGTCCGGGGAGATGTTACCTTTCAGGTATTTATCTAAAAGGATTGAAAAGGTTTTCTGATCCATAACAAGGTAAAGACGCACAACCTGGCAGAAGGGAGGTGGTGATTCTGAAAAAAATAATTGTTCTTAAAGTCCGTGGAATGGAGGGAGGGAAAATTAGGGGAGGAGGGAAAGTGCCCACAGGATAAAAAGAGACCGGGAAGGGTGATTGGCCAAAGCCCTGCGAAGGGTACTGATGGCCTGAACAATGTAGCTTTTGATCGTAACAGGGGAGACACCCATGTTTTGGGCGATTTCTTTATGTTGTAGCCCCTGGAAACGGCTTAGTGTGAAGGCTTTCTGCTGTTGGGGAGAGAGATTGTGAATGGTGCGGAGAATGGTTTGTTCCAGTTCCCGGTATTCGGATTGCTCGTGAGCCCCCGGATCTTGTTGTTCCTGCAGGCAATGTTGGATATATTGCCTGTAGGCTTTATCACTGGCGAGTTTGCGCATGCGGGAGTAGATAATATTCCGGGCAGAGATGAAAAGAAAGCCTTCCAGCTTCCCAATAGCGGGAAGAGTGGTTCGTTTTTCCCAGAGCATGGTGAATACATCTTGTGTGATGTCTTCAGCAAAAGCAGGTGATTTGGTAAGGAGGAGGCATGTGTTGTAAATGGAACCCCAATATTTCTCGAAGATAACCTGGTATGCATGCTGGTCACCCTGGGCGATCAGATTCAACAACTCGTTTTCACTATGTGGAACTTTATGCATAATACAGTTACGGAAAGTTTGGGCTGGTGGTTTAAAAGTAATAATAAAAATACATTTTGCAAATCAATTATTGTTATTGAGCCCGGCAGGATTGCCGGGCTTAAACTTATGCGTGAAAAACTATGGATGTCTGGCAGGAATACCTGACATGTCTGTTAATACATTAACCCCTAATTAATAGCTTGAAGGGTTAGTTAGAGAAAGGGACTTCTCGTTAACCTCTATGCAAAGGAATTGAAAAGATGAATGTGAGAATAGTTGCAGATGGGTGTGTAATCCAAGGTATTGTTTTGATAATCAATTGATTATTTTGATAAAATAAATAAGCCAGGTAAGAATACCCGGCTTGTTTGTTATGGCTGAAAATGTGGCAAAGACAAAAAGAGCTGATTAGTTCAGAGAGGATTTATCGAAAGTGGAGGCGGGATAGTTATTCAGGTGAGAGCAGTTGATGGTGATGTGGAAGTTCGAATATTTTGGAATGTGGCGGTAGTTGAGGATGAGGAGTATGATGAGGCGGATGGTGGACGGTTTGCTGCCTTTGGTAATGATTCTTATGTGCAGGGTTTTGTACCAGGTGCTCTCCTGTTGGAAGAGCGTTAGGGTGAATAGCTTTTGTTTGTTCATGATTATAGGTTTTTGTACAAAGGAAAGGCGTTGTGGGGTGTGAGAGTAGTTGCGGAGGGGTATGTAGTTGGCTGTAAGTAGCTGGGGATGACGGTAATATTTTGTTTCTTAAAATTGTAATTATATATCTATATCCTTAGCTGTAAGGGCCACAAATAAACACCGGTCTCTAACCAGAAAACAGTTGCAAGGGAGTGCACCACCCTTGCTAACTGTCTCATTCTTACACAACACCTGCATTAAAGATCCCTTAACCACTGTGTCATGCCCCTCAGTATCTCAATTGACTTTGCTATGGCGGCTCTTTCAGGCGTCCGATAGTGATTCTGAAAACTTTTGAATGCTATTTCATCCGCCTGTTTTGAGCTGAATAGCTGTATGACAAAACGCATGATCGCCGTTTCCTGTTTAATAGAAACATACTCGCCTGACCGTACAAACGCGGACATCAGCGTGGCAATAACTGATACGGCAATATTCAATTTGAGCTTTTCTCTGGTAGGGGGTGGTTTATCGGGGTCCGTTGTTCCTGAGGTATGGAAGAAGCGGGTATCGATAAAGAGTTTTAATCTTTGGACCGCTGATAATGTGTAGTTTAAAAGTAACACGGTGAAGGAGCCTTCGCCGTTATCTTCGGGAAGGGCCTCTATCAGGCAGTTTTCAAGATGAGATAATACTCTTGAATAGGACGATATGAAGTCATTGTAATGTTGAGGAGACGATAATAATACAGCCTTGTAAAAGATGGCAATCTGAATTTCTTTTTCATACTCTTTAATTTTTGTCTTCTGTTCCTCCAGCTCATCCTGTGTCATCAGCGGCATTCTTTTTATGCTGATCGTACAGACTAGCTCAGACAGAAGGTCCATCGGGCTTTCAGCGGTAGACATATTCTTTAAGGGTTATTCTGAGCGCGCATTATTTATGCTCAGCAAAATAAAATATATCTGGGGTGGTCGCTGGTTTGCGGGGGCAAAGCTACAGGATATTTATAAATGGGTGGCATCTTTCTTTTATCCAATATAGCTTTGAAAGAAGTGGTTGCATAGTAATTATTGATTTTGGGACAGTTATAAAATGAATTATTTCTATGGAAAAGAAAACTTAATACCTGTTGATGATAGTCTCCTGATATTCCCCCGCGCTTTTTTATATGAACTTAATGTTATATTTTTCCCAAATGAATATTCGCATGTTCGGGAAACTGGAGCAGGATGGTTTGATCTCCCCCGGGTCAATGTCCAACATCCATGCAGCCGCCGAGAAAAAATTGTTTAGCCTCCATTGGGAATTGAAAACCATTCTTTATTTAGGGGTACTGTTATTAAGCGGGGGATTAGGTATTCTTGTTTACAAAAATATTGATACCATCGGGCACCAGGTGATATTATTCGCAATTGCATTAGCCTGTGCCGGCTGTTATTATTATTGCTTCCGGCAAAAACTGCCTTTCTCATGGGGGAAGGTGCCGGCTCCGAACCCGTTCTTCGACTATGTTCTGCTGTTAGGATGCCTGTTGTTCATCACGTTCATCACATACCTGCAGGCGGCCTACGGGGTATTCAAATTCCATTACGGCACTGCTACGTTTATACCCCTGGTGGTATTGTTTATCAGTGCTTATTACTTTGATCATCTGGGTGTATTGAGTCTGGCGATTACCAACCTCGCAGCATGGCTGGGGGTGAACGTCTCTCCACTTACCTTCTTTGCAGGCACTATGTTCATCACCCTGCACCTGCTTATAACAGGTCTGCTACTTGGGGGCGCACTGTTGTTGATTGATTACCTGGCCCATTATCTGCGGAAAAAGCCCCACTTCGGTTTTACCTATCGCAACTTTGGCATGCACCTGATGTTGCTGGCATGCGTTACCGCTATGTTTAAATCGACTGATAGCTACACGATGGAATATGAAGCCAGTTACCTGATCTGGTTTGTGATCCAGGTGGGTGTCAGTATTTATATCTATAGAGAGGCATTGAAGCATCAGTCCTTTTATTTTATGCTGATCATGGCATTATATGGCTATGTGGGATTGTCATATGTGGTAGTCAGGCTGCTTGCACTTACCCAGAATGAAGGCGGGATATATATGGGTATCCTGTATTTTATTGCTTCTGCCATCGGGCTGATTATTTTCCTTATTAATACAAATAAAAAGATCAAACATGATAGCCTACAATAAACAACAGCTGGATAACAGGGAGATCGTCCTTGAAGTTGAAAAGGCTTTCAGGAAGAAATTGATCACACCGGAAGAACTGGGTAGTATTAAAGCTGCTCACCCCGTAGATCTCTATACACCCAATATGTATCTTCGGATAGGATTGTTTATCCTGAGTTTAATTATCGGAATATTCTCTTACGGGTTTTTGTGCTTAAGCATGTTGAGCGGTGCATCTGAGAATGCGTTTATAGGCATTAATATCTTTTTTGCCATAGGTTCTTTTATTGTTCTGGAGCTGTTGGTGAAAGAAAAGAAGCACTATAAGTCAGGCGCAGATGCGGCACTTATGTGGATGTGCGGAGGTGCTTTGATAGGTGCTGTTATACTGTTTGCTGAAGGAACGGCGCCTGTCACAACAGGTATATTTGTATTTGTTGTCAGTATGTGGTTCTTCCTGCGCTTTGCAGATCAGGTAATGGGTTGGACAGCACAACTCGCCCTCCTGTTTATTTTGATCGAAATGCTGCAATCATTACGATTAATACTGCCTTTTGTAATCATCGGCGTTTCTTTGGGTATGTACTGGTGTCTGGGGCGTCTGGCCAGGCAGGAGCTATTCAGGCATTATAAAAGTGTCATGAGAGGTATGCAGGCATTGGCTTTGCTAACACTTTATGCAGGCGGGAACTATTTTGTGGTGCGACAGGTCAATGAAGCCTGGTTTGGGTTAAGTGGATTGCCTATGGGGTGGATCTTCTGGGTATTGACGGTGGCGATTCCTTTATTGTATTTGCTCCTGGGACTTAGCAGGAAAGACCAGGTGCTGTTGCGCGTAGGATTGATTTTAGTGGCTGCTATTGTATTTACTGTGAGGTATTATCATAGTGTAGCCCCGTTGGAAGTTGCGATGACCGTTGGTGGATCCGTAATGATCTTATTTGCTTACTTCATTATCAGATATCTGAAAGTGCCGAAGCATGGATTTACTTCTGAGGAGGACGACGAAAAGGGAACATTAGAGGCATTGCAGATAGAGTCTATTGTGATTTCACAATCCTTTAAAACTGTTGCTCCCGGCAAAGACCGCTTTGATTTTGGCGGTGGTGGTGCGAGCGGTGGCGGTGCAAGCGGGCAATTTTGATTAAATAAAGAGACCGACGGTAACTAGCCGTCGGTTTTTGTTGGTGCTGTCAGCAGGTGCATCAACTTTGATGAGAACTAAACTGACGCAAAGATAAATTGGCGGAAGAAGAGAGAGTAGAGGGAAAGTACTGAAAAGGTACCGTAGTTCTACGGAAAGTACTGTTTACGTAGAATGGCTTCCGGCAACAGGAAAACTTTATTTATTAAAATCTGGCACTCGTCGTAGTCGATCGGTTTATGCTTTTCTTGGAAAGTAAAACGCATTATCCAGTTTCGTCATCCCAATCTTCGGATAATAGCTCATCGCCGTGGGCGCCGACAATAATAACAACATGGTTTGCGGACCTATTGACTCCTTTGTCAGCGATACCAGTTGCTTCCCGATCCCTGCTGTCTGATAATCCTTACTAACTGCCAGATCAGACAGGTAGCAACAGAAACAAAAATCAGTCAATGACCTTGCTACACCTACCAGCTTATCTCCATCCCAGGCAGAAATTACCAGGTTTGAGTGGCTATACATCTTTCCAATCCTTTCCGGATCTTCTGTTGGTCTTTTCAATACTGCATTGTCATATAGCTCGATAATATCCTGCGTAGCCGGAATCGTGTCAGTCTTGTAATGAATGTGCATATTTTTCTGGTTTACCTGTCAAAATTACTGTTTGGCAGGACTATCTTTGTGTCCCAGTTTTAAAATAAAAAGTAGTCCAGATGCTGCCATTCCAAACGCTTATTTCCCTGGATAAAACCTTAGCGTTGCCTGTTTACAGACAGATCGCCAACGCCATCACCCATCATATTAAAAACGGGGTACTACAGCCTTGTACGGCCCTGCCGGGTACCCGCGAAATGGCCGAAATACTCGATGTACATCGTAAAACCATCGTTGCCGCCTATAGTGAACTGGAGGTCCAGGGATGGATATGCGTGACACCCAGAAAGGGATGCTATGTGGCTGGCAATCTCCCTGAACTGAAACCCGGGGAATGGGGGCAGGAAGCTCCTGGTGGCTATGGCAAACAAATGTCTGCTCCCTTCAATGTACTTACCAAAGAGCGGCAGGGAAGCATCTATCCACCCAATACCCCTTTCCATCTTATTATCGACGATGGCTGGCCGGATACAAGGTTAGCTCCGCTCGATGTGCTGATGCGGGAATACAGAAGTTTACTGAAGTTTAAATATAAGAACCCGGTTACCGGCACGGTGACGGCCGGATCCCTGACTCTCCGGGAAGCGATGGCAGATTACCTGTCAGAAACGAGGGGTATCAAAGCCGGAGTTCCTCATCTGCTGATTACCCATGGCGCGCAGATGGCGATTTTTATTGCAGCCAGACTCACCATTACACCAGGGGCCAACGTCATTGCCGGTGCGCCCGGGTATGCTACTGCCAGCCAGGTATTCAGGCATCTGGGGGCAAATATGATGACCGTACCTGTTGATGAACAGGGGATAGATACCGATGCTGTGGCCGACATCTGTAGAAAGCATCCTGTCAGTATGCTTTATGTGATCCCTCATCATCACCACCCCACTACTGTGACATTGAGCCCGGCCAGAAGAATGCGTCTGTTGGAACTATCTGCACAATACAACTTCGCTATCATCGAAGACGACTACGACTATGGCTTTCATTACAATTCTTCTCCCTATCTGCCGCTGGCCAGCGGCCAGCATGATGGAAGAGTCATTTATATAGGGTCTTTTTCCAAGTCGCTGGCATCATCTGTACGTATCGGCTTCCTGGTAGGAGCTGAAGATTTTATTCAGCAAGGTATGTACCTCCGGAAATTACTGGATCTGAAAGGTAACCATCTCATGGAAGATGCTTTGGCCGTACTGATCAAAAATGGTGACATTTCCCGTCATCTCAAAAAAGCGAATAAGGTCTATCATACCAGATTACAGCACCTGACCACACTACTGGATACACGACTGCGTGAGGTCGTTGAATACACAGTACCTACCGGTGGCATGGCTGTATGGGCTCAATTTAAAATACCTTTAAAACAATTGTCTGCCCATGCAACAAAGCAGGGATTATACATCAGTGACGGTACAAGCTACATGGCTGAAAATTCCTGTCGTATTGGTTTTGCATCCTTAAATACACAGGAAATGGAACAGGCCATCACGATATTGGCCAGTGGTATTTAATCCCTTGCATTTCGGGGATTTTCTTTGTATTATTAGCGATTGCTTATCAACTGGATCCATTATGCAGAGAAAATTATTGCTGGCTTTAGCCTGTATTGTCATGTCCTTTAGCGTTTCAGCTCAAAAAACAAGTAACGACCCTGATAAAGAGAAATGGTTCATGGACCTTGGCCTTGGTATGTTTATCCACTGGAGCGTGGATGCTCAACTGGGTGCTGTGATCAGTCATAGTATGGCGGGTGCTTCCGATGAATACCTGGAGCGGTTTACCAAAGAACTGCCCAAAACTTTCAATCCTCATAAATTCAATCCTGACGATTGGGCTGTGCTCGCTAAACTTGCAGGAATGAAATATGTAGTATTCACTACCAAGCACCATTCGGGATTCTGTATGTGGGATACGAAAACTACGCCTTTCAATGTGATGAATACGCCCTTCAAAAAGGATGCTACCAAAGCCATCTTTGATGCCTTTCGCAAACAGGGGATCGCAATCGGAATTTATTTTTCGCCCGAAGACTTCAATTATTTATACCAGCATCATGTGCCTGTCGGGAGGATGCAACTGCCACAACACTTCCCTGAAAAGAATCCGGGCCTGATGGCTCTCGACAAAGCACAGCTGAAAGAACTCCTAAGTAATTACGGTAAGATTGACTTCATTTTCTTCGATGGTCCTGCCGAAGGACTGAAAGAATATGCCTGGGAACTGCAACCGAACATTGTAGTAACCCGCGGACAAATGAACACTCCGGAGCAGGAATTACCGGATAGTATATTACCGGGCCCCTGGGAGGCTTGTTTCACGATGGGTACGGACTGGCAATATAAACCTACCAATGACCCTCAGAAGTCCGGTACAGAGATGATCAATATGCTCATTGAAACGAGGGCTAAAGGCGGCAATCTGCTACTGAATGTAGGTCCCAAGCCGGATGGCGAAATTCAGATAGAGCAGGAAGCTTTGCTCCGTGAGCTGGCCCTCTGGCAGTTTGCCAACAACGAAGCGGTGACAGCAGTGCGTCCCTGGCATATAGCCCGGGAGGGTAATATATGGTTCACCCGTGGAGCCGATACATCCACTGTCTATGCTTTTGTACAGGGGGGGAAAGACTGGAAATACGGGGAAAGGAAGGACATGGTGTTCCATACATTGGAAGGGAGTCCCCTGACCAAAGTATCCATTTTAGGGTATGCCAGCCAACTGGTAGAGTACAAAGAAAATTTTGATGCAGGTATTTATTCCCAGAATACCCCTGTCGGACTCTTTATCAGTGCGGTAAACGGGCAGCGGTTTTACACAGATCGTAAGTGGCCCAACCCTGTGGTATTGAAGATTGAGCACGTAAAGTTCAAACCAGTGGTCACCAGTTATCACCAGCGTACTATTGACGGTGCAAAATAATATTAATAGCTGTCAGCTGGTAACCTGACAGGGATTGGCTTACCAGCTGACAGAATTTATTATCTTTGGTGCACTTTATGCAATTAGCGAAGAAGATACTAACACGGGACCTTATACGTTTTGGTCAATATTTGCGCGAATGGATGCAAGGAGATAGTGCGCTTTTTAACAAGATCACGGACTATATTCTATTGCATTCCGGCAAGCAGGTAAGACCAGTATTTGTATTGCTGAGTGCGCACCTGGCAGGGCAGATCACGGAACAGAGTTACAGGGCCGCTGTTTTGGTAGAGCTATTGCATAACGCCTCGCTTGTGCATGACGATATCGTAGACGATGCAGCAGAGCGAAGAGGCCAGGCCTCGGTCAACGCCCTCTGGAAGAGCCGGACGGCTGTATTAGTGGGCGATGTTATGTTTTCTAATGGAATGCTGCAATCCCTCTCGATAGGTGATCATAAGATTCTGAAGATTTTCTCGGACGCCATCGAAGAAACGATCATCGGAGAGCTGGAACAACTCACCCGCTCGAAGAAATTAAATTTAAACGAAGACGTATATTATACTATCATCCGTCAAAAGACGGCGGCGCTGCTAAAGGCAGCCTGCAGGGCAGGAGCAGCTTCGGCTACCAGTGATGATAGCACTATTGAAAAGATCGCATTGTTCGGAGAAAAAGTCGGGATGGCGTTTCAAATCAGGGATGACCTGTTTGACTACGGCACAGAAGATGTCGGTAAGCCGGTAGGGAATGATATACAGGAAAAGAAAGTAACCCTTCCATTGATTTATACAATTGCCAATTGTTCACCTGCACAACGAAAAGAGTTACTCTACATCATCAGGCATCAGAATACCAATAAGGAGCGGATCGCTTACCTTATTTCAGTAGTGAAAGAATGCGGAGGGCTGGATTATGCCACTGAACGCATGTATGCTTTCAGAGACGAAGCACTGGCCATCCTTGATACCTTTGGAAACACTGAAGTACGGAATGCGCTGGAAGAAATAGTGCGCTATACAACTGACAGGAAGTATTAACATTAAGTTAATCCCGCGAGTCAGTAATTATCCCCAACTTGCAACTATCCATACTGTTGCAACATGTTGATCTTACAATTGAAAGACGGCAATGAGACGGTGTTTAAACAGGTTTATGACCTGACACACAAAAAAGTCTACCGCTATTTTCTGAAAAGAAATGCTACACATGATACAGCGAAAGATCTTACCCAGCAAACATTTATCCGATTATGGCAATATCGCCAATCTTTAAGGGAAGACCGCACACTTGATACACAGTTATTTACTGTAACCAACTCCGTGCTGATTGATCACCTGCGCCGGCATGCACACCGGCAACAATTACAGGATTCTTTCAGCGATCTGCAACCTGCCAGTACACAGCAGGCATTACTGGCCTATGAGCAGCAGGATTACCTGCATGCAGCTATCGCACATCTCCCCCCCGTGCGTCAGAAAGTGATTCAATTAAGATTAATCCATGGATTTACCAATAAGGAAATTGCCCTCCATCTATCTATTGGTGTAAAAACCGTTGAAGACCACATTACCAAGGCTTTACGCCAGGTAAGATCTATACAGCTGCTCCTCCTTTTACTACTTTGTATTAAGTAAATGTTAACAGCAGGGGATGAGACTACCGGTGTGCGTAAACAATTTTGAAGTCAACTATACATGCAGATAACTAACACGCAACTAGACAGGTTCCTTAAAGGACTATGTACAGCAGAAGAAGCACAAGGCATAGCGGATTACCTGAAAGAGCACCCGGATGTGTTAGATGTATATCTTCAGTACGATTGGGAAGGGACAGATACAGATACAGCTTTAACAGCTGGTCTGAGCGATTCGATGTACCATCAGATTGAAAGGTACACCGTTCGCAGGCCCGGCGTGAAGAAGTGGATATGGACTGCTGCAGCTGCAGTAGTATCTGTATTGGCAACTTTAGGGCTCTTTCAAAAAAAGGATAGCAAACCTGCTATGATGGCGTCGTTGCAGCCACCCGTAACAAATACAGCGGAATGGAAAGTGTATAAGAATGACCGGCATAAGAAAGATACCCTCTTATTAGATGACGGCACTACCGTGTATTTATTTAAAAGTGGCAGTATCCGTTACAGGGAAAGGGAAGTATACCTGCAGGGCAAAGCTACCTTTCATGTAACAAAGGATCCACATGATCCATTTGTAGTATATGCAGGTGCCGTAACGACAACGGTTTTAGGTACCTGCTTTAATATTGATCAGCACCGGCAACAGGTAATCGTAACATTATATAGCGGTAAAATAGCCGTTCAACAGGCATCAATGAAAAAAGTGGTCATGCAGCCCGGACAACAGTTAGTATACAATGAAAAAAATGATATAACAGCACCTGTAGTTGCCACCAGCGATTCTGTATTCAATAACACACCTGTAGCAGTCGTATTGGACGCATTGTCCAGTAGATATAACACAGTGATCCGGTATGACGCGGGCACGCTCAGGCATAACTATTTTACAGGGTCAGTCATGAGGTCAGATTCCCTGCATACTATACTGCAGGTAATCAGCCAGATGAACGGACTGACAGTGACACAGGTAAATGATACAGTCGTTATCAGGAAATCACAGCACTAAATAGTACATCGCCCTTACAATAACGGGAATGCAGATACACCAATCTGCAAAGGGATTCCTTTTGCATCAAACAAACACTATGTATGAGACCATTACAAACTACTTTGAAATTTGCCACCTGGCTACTATGCCTGTTTCTATGCCAGACCGCCTGGGGACAAACCCTGACAGGTAGTGTGCTAAGCGACAAAGGCGATCTGTTGCCTGGTGTAAGCGTGCAGGCAGAAAACCAGCATACACATCAGAAATATGCCACTTTATCCGATGAACATGGGGTATTTGAATTCAAAAAATTAACCGTAGGAGAAATATATGATCTGAGCTTTACTTTCATGGGATATGCTCCCGGCAGTTACAAAAATTTTGTGCTTAAACAGGAGGGTAAAAACTCTCTCATGATCCGTCTGCACGAAGATGCAAAAGGACTGAATGAAGTAGTGGTGACCGCACTGGGGGTGAAAAAGGAACTTAAAAAAATCGGTTATGCCGTACAGGAGGTAAAAGGTGCTGACCTGGTGAAAGCCAGAGATGCAAATCCTGTGACAGGTCTGACCGGTAAAGTAGCCGGTTTGTCTGTCGCTTCCAATCCTGAATTGATGGGTACACCCTCGCTGGTAATGCGTGGTAACCAGATCACATTGTTTGTTGTCGACGGGGTGCCCATCAGTAGCGATACCTGGAATATCAGTCCTGACGATATCGAATCTTACAGTGTGCTAAAAGGACCAGCGGCTGCAGCTTTGTATGGTAGTCGTGCTCAATATGGAGCTATCCTGATCACGACTAAGAAAGCAAATCCTAAACGTGGTTTTGTCGTTGAAGTGAACTCTACCAATTCCATTGATAAAGGATTTATTGCTGTACCACATGTTCAGCATGAATATGGTGGGGGGATGTATGGACTGTATGCCTATGCTGATGGTTTTGGCGGTGGTTTGCAGGATGCACAGTACCAGCTCTGGGGGCCTCGTTTCCGTGGACAATTGATCCCCCAGTATGATGGAGAATATGATGCAAACACAACCTATACTACTACTTTCGGAAACCAGGTATATAAAGGACATATCAAGCCTGCGCCTTACCTGAACAGGGGGTACGTAAATGGCAAAGGTAACCTGGAGCGCTTTTTAAGAGCGGGTTTCCAGACGACCAATAATATCTCACTGTCTGCTTCAGGAGAGAAGTATGCCATGCGTTTCTCTTTATCACAGTCTCACCAGGAGGGAATTGTGCCCAATACAGGAGTGAATATTGTCAACTTTAATAGCACTGCTTCTTACAAGGCTTCTGACCGTTTGACCTTTAATACCAACTTTAACTTCAGCCGTACCTATACACCGAATATTCCGGATGTAACTTATGGACCTAACAGTCTTGTGTACGATCTGTCTGTTTGGACAGGTGACGAATGGAGTGTTACATCTCCTGATATCAGGGGCAAATGGCAGCCGGGTTATAAGGATGTGAAGATCGTTTTCCCGGAGCACGTACATTATAACAACCCCTGGATGATGGTGGAAGACTGGCTGCGTGGGCATTACAAAACGGATGTGAACGGGTATATCTCGGCGAATTACAAACTGGATAAACACCTGGATGTAACCGGTCGGACGCAGGTGACTACCTACAATTTACTCCGTACGGAGAAAATGCCATGGGGTGCTTATACCTATGCCAGAACACTGGGTCAGGGTGATTACCGTGAAGACAGAAGAAACATGTTTGAAAGCAATACGGACTTACAGTTGAACTATAACTACAATGTTACACCACTTGTCAACCTTTCGGGTCTGGCAGGTGCAAACTGGAGAGAGTTCACTTATAGCTCTAACTTTACGTCTACTGATTATCTCGTTATTCCGAACGTATACAACTTCTCAAATACGCTGAATGCGCTGATGACAAACAATTTCAATTCAGATATGCGCGTGCTGAGTGCATACGCCTCTATGGATGCAACGATTGGCAGGTATGCTACTTTGTCTTTTACAGGGAGGGTAGATAAGTCCTCCGCCCTTCCTAAAGGCAGCAACGTCTACTTTTACCCAAGTGTGGCCCTTGCTTCTGTGGTCTCTGATTACGTGAAACTACCTGGTTTTATTTCATTCCTCAAAGTACGTGGTTCCTATGCCACTGTACATGGTGACGCTACTGCCGCAACTATCGGTGCTACACCCTATAATACTTATACACAGTTGAGTGGCTCTACAGCAGGTACGCTGACCACCAACTTCTCTCAGTATGGTATTAACTACCTGAGCCCTTACAATGGTCCTGACTATTCCCTTCAAGCAGTGTATGCTACCTCCAAACCTTACAATAATGTGACTGCCGCGTCTTCATCCACCAATATTTTTGATCCTAATATTAAGACGTTCAATCGTGTAAACTTTGAAGAAGGATTTGATATCCGCTTCCTTGAAAACAGGTTGGGCTTCAGTGCAACAGCTTTCCAGTATATCGATGGTCCGCAGATCCTTCAGAATGCAGTTTCTCCGGCTTCAGGTTATACCGGCTATTATATCAATGCGCTAAAGACGAGGAAGACAGGTTATGAGCTGACACTGAATGGTACCGCTATCAAAAAGAAAGACTTCGCATGGGATGTACTGGTAAACTGGTCTACCTTCAAAGATGTATATGAAGAACTACCTCCGGGACAGACATATTACAATACCTTCTTTAAGAAAGGAGACAGAACAGACAAATTGTATAACACGGGCTTTGTGAAATCGCCTGATGGACAGATCGTATACGACGCCGGTGGTAAACCATTGAAGAATCCGGTCAACCAGTTCCTGGGTTATATGAACGGTGACTTCCAGTGGGCAATCAATAACTCTTTCCATTATAAACAATTATCCCTGAGCTTCCAGTTTGATGGGAACGTAGGAGGTGTGATCAGTAACAGGCTGTACTCCCTGACTATGCAGGGTGGCGCCAATATTGCCACAGTAGAAGGTGCGATTGGTAAGTCACGTCTGGATGACGATCAGCATGCAGGGGAAAGCAATTACAAAGGTACCTATGTAGGCAAAGGTGTACAGGTGTCCAACGGTGCTGCCATTAAGTATGATAATTTCGGTAAAATCACTAACTACAGTGATTTACAGTTTGCACCTAATACAGCTACCAGTACGGTACAGACCTGGGCGACCCAGTACTATGGCCAGATACAGGAAGGTATGCTGACCAGCAAGACCTATGCGAAGCTGAGAGAAGTAGTAATTGGGTATGCATTGCCAAAGACATGGCTGAAGAAAACTTACATCAGCAATGTGACTGCATCATTGGTAGGCAGAAACCTGTTATACTTCTATAAGGACAATAAGTATAAAGGAATCGATGTAGAGCAGTACAATACTGCCAGCGCAGCTTCCGGCCTGCAGACACCTACTACGAGAAGGTTTGGTTTTAATCTGAATGTAGTGTTTTAAACCTGTAAAAAAATTAAAGGATGAAAAAACTCATCATATTCGCAGCTGTTATCATTGGTATGAGCAGTTGTAAGAAAAGTTTCGACGATCTGTATTTGAACCATAACAAGCCCACTTCCGTGCAGGCTTCCCTGCTGTTCAACGGGTTGCTGGCAGGACTGGTGGATGCACCGGGAGGACAGCTGGACAGAATCAGTCAGTACCAGTTACAGAATAACTCCTACTTTGGCAATAATCAGTATAACTTTGGATCTGGTGATAACCTGTACCTGAATCTGACGAATGTAGTGAATATGGAGAAGCAGGCATTAACAGCTGGTGCTGCCCCCAGGAATCCCTATAGTGCACTGGGTAAATTCTTCAGGGCATACTACTTTGCAAAGATGAGCCTTGAAATGGGCGATATTCCAATGACGGAAGCACTGAATGGAGCGGCTAACCTGAAACCAAAGTACGATGATCAAAAGACCGTATTTAGCAATTGCCTTAACCTGCTGGATAGTGCCAATGCAGATCTGGCAGCCCTGATTGCAGCCAACGATCACACTTTGGCAGGCGATATGTATTTCTCCAATAACCTGAAGCAATGGCAGAAGGTGGTGAATACGTATAAATTAAGACTCCTGATCCACCTGAGTAAAAAGGCGAACAGTGATGAAGATCTGAATATACCAGCACGATTTGCGGCAGTTTTAAAGGATCCTGTGACTTATCCGGTCATGACCAGTATGTCAGATAACCTGCAATATGTATGGCTGAACCCAACCAATAAGTATCCGTTGAATAAGGAGACGTTTGCAAATGGGTCTTTGAATAACAGTGCTTCTACTTATGTGGGACTGCTCACCACCCTGAAAGATCCAAGGGTGTTTGTTACGACTGATCCAGCGCCCGGCATCGTATCTTCCGGTGGTAGTCCAACAGATTTTTCTTCCTTTAAAGGTGGGGATATCGGCGCTGATATGGGTGTGCTGGCTTCGCAGAATGGTGCAGGTGTGATCAGTTACATCAACAGATGGCGGTATTATTCTGGTTATACAGCAGAGAATACCTTTATCATCGGGTATATCGAAATGTGTTTCAATATTGCAGAAGGAATCAACAGAGGATGGGCGACCGGAGATGCAGAGGCTTATTACAAGGCAGGTATCAAAGCATCCTGGGCTTTCTATGGAGTGCCTGATGCAGGTGCCATGACGGTTTATTCCCTGCCATTGGGTATACCTATTACCGGACCTTATGTACAGTCAACTGTAAATGTGAGCTTTGACAACTACTATGCACAGTCCAATGTTAAATATGCAGGAAATAATGACGCAGGGTTAACAGAAATTCTGCAGCAGAAGTATATTGCTTTCTTTTGTAATAGTGGCCTGGAGCCTTATTTTAACTGGAGAAGAACGAAAGTACCTGCTTTCAGCACAGGGGTAGGAAACGGGAATAACAACATGGTTGCCATGCGCTATAAGTATCTTTCTCAGGATCAGTCTGCAAACACTGCTAACTACAATGCAGCACTTGTGCAATACGGTAACGTAGATGATATCAATGGTATAATGTGGATATTAAAATAAAACTATGAAAAGATTATTAGGTAGTTTTTTAATGCTGGTTTCCCTGGGAGCATCTGCACAGATCGATGTGCAGGCACACAGAGGGGGGCGTGCACTGATGCCGGAAAATACCATTCCTGCTATGAAGCATGCAATTGATCTGGGCGCACGTACGCTGGAGCTGGATTGTGTGATCTCGGCTGACAGGAAAGTGGTTGTGTCTCATGATCTGTATATGTCGGCTGACTTTATGCGTACGCCGGACGGAAAAGATATTGAAAAGGCCGGTGAGCAATCATATAAATTGTATACCATGCCTTATGATAGTATCCGCCAATACGATGCTGGTACCAAACCGCATAAAGACTTTCCCGGCCAGGTGAAGATGAAAACCTACAAGCCGCTCTTGTCAGAACTGATTGACAGTGTAGAAGCTTATGTAAAAGAAAATCATCTGAAACCTGTGTATTATAACATGGAAACAAAGTGCTCGCCAGACGGAGATGGTACCTTTCATCCGGCACCGGATGAATTTGTTGCGCTAATGATGAAAGTGATCAGAGACAAAGGTATCCAAAACAGGGTGACTGTTCAATCTTTCGATATCCGGACCTTACAGGTTATACATAAACTGTATCCAAAGCAAAAGCTCGCTTTGCTGGTGTATGGTAAAGATAGTTTTGAAACGAATATTGAGAGATTAGGTTTTACTCCGGATATTTACAGCCCTTATGCTGCACTGGTGACAAAAGAACTGGTTGCAACAGCCCATAGTAAAAAAGTAGAGGTGCTTCCATGGACCGTGAATAATCCGCAGGATATGCAGAAAATGATGGATCTGGGTGTGGATGGCATCATTACCGACGATCCGGCCACCCTTGTGAAATTGGCGGGCAGTTATCAGAAGAAATAGATTCAGTACCTTTGCGATTCATTTTGAATCGTATTATGACTTTTGATGAACTAAACCTCAGCAAGCCTTTACTGAATGCCCTGAGTGATCTGGGCTATACAACGCCCACTACCATTCAGGCGAAGGCCTTTTCTGTGGTCATGTCCGGTCAGGACGTATGTGGCATTGCACAGACCGGTACGGGTAAAACCTTTGCCTATCTTTTGCCGTGTCTCCGGCAGTGGAAGTTTTCCAAAGAGCGCTATGCCCAGATCCTGGTCGTGGTGCCTACCCGGGAGCTGGTAACCCAGGTAGTGGAGGCGGTGAAAAAGCTGACTCCCTACATGAGTGTAGAGGTTGCCGGATTTTTTGGCGGGGTGAATATGAATCCCCAGATGGTGACAGCAAATGGCAAACTGGATGTGGTGGTAGCTACCCCGGGCCGTTTGGTAGACCTGGTGCTGAGTGGAGCATTAAAACTGAAAGGTATCAAGCGACTGGTGATCGATGAGGTAGATGAGATGCTGAACCTGGGATTCCGTCCGCAACTGAAGCATATTCTGGATTTACTGCCGGCAAAGCGGCAAAACCTGCTGTTTTCTGCTACTATTACACCGGAGGTAGAAGACCTGATGGAGGTGTACTTCAATGCCCCGGTTACGATAGAAGCAGCACCTGCCGGTACGCCGCGGGAGAATATCAGTCAGACGGGGTATGCGGTACCAAACTTCAATACAAAGGTGAACCTGCTGGAATTATTGCTGAAAACACGGGAGGAAATGAGCAAGGTGCTGATCTTTGCTGCTACCAAGGAGCTGGCTAACCAGCTGTATGAGCAGGTGGAAACGAAGTTTCCTGAGCAGGTGGGTGTGATTCATTCCAATAAAGAACAGAATCATCGTTTTAACACGGTGAAGAAGTTTAAGTCCGGCGAATACCGATTTCTCATTGCCACAGATATCATCGCGAGAGGTATTGATATCGAGGATGTGAGCCATGTATTGAACTTTGACGTGCCTGAAGTGCCGGAAAGTTACCTGCACCGTATAGGTCGGACCGGTCGTGCGGATAAGCATGGTAAGTCGATCATCTTCTATACTGAACGTGAAAAGGAGGGATTGGAGAGGATTCAGGCATTGATGAATTATGAGATCCCGTTGGAACCATTACCGGAGGACCTGGAAATATCCGACGTACTGACAGATGATGAGAAGCCTGAAGTGAAGATGAAGAATTACCTGGTGGCTTTACCAAAGCTGGAGTCGTATGGGCCTGCTTTCCATGAAAAGAAAGCGAAGAATAAGAAAGTGAATGTAAAAATCTCCCATAAAGAGAAGATGCAGTTGAAATACGGTAAGCCTAAGACAAGAGGCGCTAAGAATAAAAAGAAGTAAAAAAAGACCCGGCTGATTCAGCCGGGTCTTTTTTCTATTGCCATGTTTTTTCACCTTTTTTCATTTTGTCGTAAATGGCCTGGTATTCAGGTATCTCTTCCTCGTGTGCCAGTTCTACGGACTTTACCATCCATTTCAGGGCATTTTCTTTATCGCCCAGTTTATACAGCAGGTTGGCATAAGTACCCATCGTAAAAGTATTCCTTTCAATTTCCACGACTCTTTCCATCCATTTTAAAGCCTGATTGAGCAGGGTAGTATCGTTGGTACCATTGAAGACCTTCAGTGCGATGCTGCTGATCTTGGTAGGAGAAAAGCTGGTACCGCCTTTACCGAGGTAGTCGGTCACACTTTCAGTCAATGTTTGCCAGTCGTGTGTTTTTTTTACATCGGCTTCCATGTCAAGGATCGCCAGGAATTGTGGACGGAATGGATCGGGAACAGAAGTCGTGTCTGCATTCTTCAATCCCAGGTCTACACGGGGTGGTGAGGGTATAAAGGCAGCATGTATTTTACGCAGGGTATCAAGCGGTACTTTTACAATTTCCCGATCGTAGGTGATAAGGCCATTCTCTTCGATTTCCACGTCGAAAGGTTCTGTATAGATGGAGCCTGACTGCCCCTGTATTTCATAATCCTTGAGTTTTTTCACCATGGATGCGTAGCGAGTGCTTAATTCAGCGGGAGTGATCCTGACGTATCCCCAACCGGCAGCAGCATCCCATTCATGGTTTTTGACAGGTACACCTATGCCTCCCCATTCACCCAGCACTCTTGCTTTGCCGGGAAGGGCAGGAGCAATACCCGGACCAGGATAATCATGAACGTCAGCAAAGTCAGCGCCTGCCCATTTCTCAGCAACCTGTTGGCCGTCCATTTCATAGTTTTCGCCGGTATGACCGTTTACAAGTCGTGTTGGGTCCGTGTTTTTCAGCCATTTGGTCAGTCGTGGCTGATCGTAGGTGAACCAGCCTTCATTGAAGAGTACCCATGAGATGATGGAGGGGTGATTATATAACTGTGCCACGTTTGCCGCACTTTCTTTTTCAAATGCCTCTTTAGCGTCAGGCTGCAGACTGGCACAGGTGACCATATCCTGCCATACCAGCATACCCAACTTATCGGCATAGTAATACCAGCGGGCAGGCTCGATTTTAATATGTTTGCGGATGGTGTTGAACCCCATACTTTTGATGGCCTCGATGTCAAAACGCAATGCATCGTCTGTAGGGGCGGTGTAGAGACCGTCGGGCCAGAAGCCCTGATCGAGAACCCCCAGGTTGTAAGTATACTTATCATTCAGGTAGAGCCTTTCCTGTCCTTTAGGGTCTTTCCTGATAGCAATCTTGCGCATGCCGAAATAAGAAGTGACGGCATCAGTGGTATCGCCATTCTGAAGTAGTTTCACAGAGAGGTCATATAGAAAAGGATCTTCAGGACTCCAGAGGTGCGCTTTCGGAACAGGTATTTTGATCGTTTCATTGGCTTTGCCTTTCGTCGTGCTGATGACTTTGCCATTATCACCTGCAAAAACGGCTACTTTAAAATTACCGGCAACCCCACCTGTTTTTACAGTAAGCGAAGCGTAACCTCCATCTACATCAGGTGTAATGACAAGAGAGGAGATATAGGTATCAGGTACGGTTTCGAGCCATACGGTTTGCCAGATACCGGTTGTGGCAGTATAGCGGATACCCTTGGGCGCCAGCACCTGCTTGCCGTGTGGGTTGATACCCTGATCAGTAGGGTCCCATACGCTTACCAGCACTTCATTTTCGCGATCTTTCAGCAGGTGAGTGATATCGAAAGTAAAATTCTGGTAGCCTCCGGTGTGTGTACCGGCTTGTTTGCCATTCACATAAACGGTGGTTTGCCAGTCGACGGCATCAAAGTGCAAAAGAATACGTTTCCCTTCCATCCGGGAAAGAGGTGGCAGGTGACGTCTGTACCAAAGACGTTGTGATGGTAATACAGCCTTTTTTACGCCTGATAAAGCGGATTCGATAGGATAAGGTACGAGTATCTGACCTGCGAAAATTTCGGGCTTCAGAGCGCTTTTATCAGTAATTGCATAGTCCCATAGTCCGTTCAGGTTTACCCAGTTATCGCGGATCATCTGGGGACGTGGATATTCCGGCAGTGCATTGGTGGGAGATACAAGTCGTGCCCAGCGGGTTTGCAGGGCGGCTGGTTGTAGTTGCCAGTTAGTCTGCGCGTGTAAAACAGTCGTTGCACAGGAACAGGAGAGGAAAACAGTGAGTTGTTTAACAAAACGTTTCATTATAAAGTATATGATGTTTTTAGTAGCTAACGAATATAGTAGCCAGGGGGGAAGTATATCCGCAGTTATAGCAGGTGAAATATGGTGGGTTGCACAGGTGGGTAAAAAGTAACATCAAATTTCCATTGATCTTTACCATCGGTACCAAAGATCAATGGCGATTAGCGCGTACTATTCAGTCACATCCACATTAGTTGCCGGCCGTGGGGGCCGATAGACTATAGTTGTGAATATAGCATCAGGTTGGGGTAATTTAAATCTACCCATTTGTTAAAATGATATAAATCATGAATGCTGATTGTTATTTGCAGTAGCTTTGCAAAAATTTGAGAACGATCAGTGTTGCAAATCACTAAAATATTCAACTTTGAAACGGCACATGCATTGCATGGATATGCCGGCAAATGCAGGAACTTACACGGACATTCCTATAAACTGCATGTAACTGTCAGCAGTAAAACACCGGAGGAAGGATATCTCGGGGGTACAGGGATTTTGATGGACTTTAAAGATCTGAAGAAACTGGTGAATGAGAAAGTGGTTGATAAGTTCGATCACCGCCTTATCCTGTCCAAAGCCTACCTGGCTGCCAATCCCAACCTGGGTGAGCTGGAAAATCTCGAAGTCTGGGAGATGGAACCTTCCGCAGAAAACATCATCCTGTATATTAAGGAAGAGCTGCAGGGTGGATTTCCTGAAGATGTAGAGTTAGTTAAGCTGGTTTTATTTGAAACCAGTGATTCGTATGCCGAATGGATCAAGTAATATATTTGAATCTAAGCCGCAATAGAGTGGATGAAGTCACAAACTGGTGGTTGTATCAAGGGAAGCATCGCATAGCTTTAAGGATCAACATTATGGTAAACTGATACACCCTTTTTCCAATAAAAGGCCTGAGCAATGCTCAGGCCTTTTTGTTGTGGCCGATATGCAGACCTGCTTTTCTATACTGTCAATTGTGACTGTGGCAACTCACACGCACCGCCTGCACAGGCAATGGCTCCCAGCGTATTCACATCCACATAATCAGGTAGTTCTTCCTTGTATTTGCTCCAGTCGATCATTTTTGCATTCTTCACGATCGTCATGTAGCGATAATAACGATGCACATCTTTTAATGCGTATGTCATCTTTTTCAGATCTTTCTTAAAGTAGTTCTTTGCAAATTTTTTCGCGCGTCTGATCCAGTCTTTCTGGTAGAATATCTTTTCACGGCTGCCTTCCAGCGGTAAATTTCTGTCCAGCACATACATACAAGCTTTCCAGAGATCCTGGTCAAACGCATGCAGACCATCCACGATCAGGCCGGATGCCATGATTACACCGTCACCATACATTTTAATCAGTTCTTCGGGTGTAAACACTTCTGAGTATGGGGCCTGGTTATATTCCAGTGAACCGGACATGCCCAGTAAAGAGATACCGGCGAAATATTTACGATTAGCATAGATATAATCGGTGACATCTTCCCAGTTATCTACTGATATGGTATTAGATACATTGTGTCTTACAGAAGGTATTACACATCTTTCGATATTAGTACCTGGATATACCCAGTTTTCCATGATGAATTTCACGATCTCCAGGTGTTTTACGCCATATACGTCGTGTTTGCTCATTGCCCTGGGCTCTGCTTCCATAGCAAATCCGATTGCGTAGTCACGGCCATTGAAGTCCCATACACTCTTTTCCACCAGTTCCGGATTCTGTGATTTGAAGTACTCTACACCATATTCATCCGGATTTACCTGTACATACCGAATCCAGCGTTTACCTTCCACAGGTTTTACCCCTGATGAGGAACCCAGAATGATTGCACCATTGCCATCGGGCTTGCTGAGGGTAGTACGTGCTGCATAGTTAATACCTAAGATTGCAGCCAGTTCCTTGTTGATGTCTTTAATAAGTTGTACGCCTTCTGAGAGTGTTTCTTTGTTCAGCAGTACGTCAGGATTATCTAACCAGCCAGATATGGCACAACCGAGTAAGGCTTCGTTTTTAAAGATTTCTTCTGTAACACTGCCTACGTAATCGAAGGTCGTATATCCAGCCTGTAATGTGCCTAAAATAGCCAGCGCTTTACACATGCGCAGGAAAGTCTTCTTATCTCTGCACATTGCGCCGTTGCCTGTTGTCAGGTTACATCCCTGCCAGCCGGATACCCAGCCATCTTCGGTCTTCAGCCTGGGCACCATACCTACTTCCACACATGGATTATATAAAATTTCAAGGTCATCGAGCCATACGAAACCCGGTTCGCCGAATTCCTTTACTGACTCCATAATCGCCTGAAACTCTTCATAGGTCGTTTCCGATTTCAGCAGGGCGACAGAGTTGTTAGAGCGTGCACGTTGTGGTTGCGTAATATACCAGTTACCAGTCTTGGCATTTAGCATTTCCTCATCATCTTTGCTGAAAATGCAGATGGTTGCACTTCTTCTCACACCGCCAGCCAGTACTGCGTTAGACGCATGCATCACAATGTCGTATGCCAGAATACTTCTGATGGTACCCCCCTGTGACTTGAGCCACTGCTCTATGATCTCTTCGATTTTCTGGATGGCTATTTTCAAAGGATCGGAGCCGGGTGCTTTGAATCCGGAAGAAATATAAGCCCCTTTCGGTCTGATCAGGGAATAATCCAACCTTACTTCATATCCCCAATAGGTCTGGAACTTTTTGTCCGCGCGCAAATACGACGCCAACAGTACGCCAATTGCATCAGCCCAGCCTTCTATGCTATCTTCAATGATGAAGGTGCGGGTACCTTTGTCACGTACCTGTAAATGAGGAAGTTTTGAAATGTGATGGTGTTGTACAGAAAAGCCAACTCCGCAACCGCTCAGCAGCCACCACATAGACTCTCTGAAAAATTCAGGTCTGTCGCAATAAGAGGTGAGGCAGTTATACATTTTGGAGTTATGACGCAGGATCGGCAAGCCGCCAAATTGCAGTGCCCGCTGTGAGCCTAATACCAGTTTATCAACATAAGCGTCTTCTGCAAAATCGATGTATTCCGACAATACCTTGTTGTCAAGCAAATGCACATATTTGTCACGGTGCATTTTCATGACCCTTTCCCGGATGGCTTCTTCCCAGGTTTCCTTCCTGCTGAGTTCAGGACGGTACTTTAAATAGCCTGTCTGTAGCTTAAATTCTGATAAAAAGTTCTGCATGCTTTAGATTGCTTGATTTTTAATGCCTAACAATGGGTACAGGCAAAGAATAAATAGCGGAAGCTGGCGACTTGAATTGATACAAAAGTATTTGATTGGGTATGAAGCAGGTCAGAAAGTTAAACACATGTGTGCATAACTAGTTTCCATTTTGTGAAAGCGCTCCCGGCTACAGGGAAAAACTTATATCTTCACACTTAAAATTCATACCATTCCTGATAAACTCACCAAAGAAGAACGCTGGGCCTTATTCAGGGCTGCTCTTACCACTTCTCCGGTCATCGCGGTGTTGCTGGTCACGCCGGTATTTCTGGTTCGGAATGTCTATCCTTCACACATGTGGATCGGGTTTCCATTTGCGACTATTGGTATATTTATTACCTGGATGTTGCATATCTTCCTTATTGGCAAAGTCGCACTTCATAAGAACCGGTTTCTTATTTCGACTTTTATCATGATCTCACTGACCACCATCACTTATTTTATTGGCAGAATGCATCATCTGATCATTCCTGGTACTGCGTTCTACTTATTCAGGATCGTTAATATCATCGCTGTTAATTCCATGATATTTATCATTTCTGTGGTGATTTTATTAAACCGGACTAAAAAGAAACTGGACATTGAAAATGAACAGTTAAAATTCGCTAACCTGCAATCCCGTTATGAAGTACTGCACAACCAGCTGAATCCACATTTTCTTTTCAATGCTATCGGCACTGCCAAGGCACTGATCAGGAAAGATCCTGCCATTGCAGACGAATACCTGGTGAAGTTATCCAGTTTCCTGCGCCTGGGACTGGAAAATAAAAAGTTCGATACCATTACGGTAAAAGAGGAGCTGGCACTCTGTGAAGATTATATCGCCCTGCAACAAATGCGTTTCCATACCGCGTTACAATTTGAATCGCACATCGATGAAAAATACCTTTCCTATTATGTACCATATTTCGCCATCCTGATCTTAGTGGAGAATGCTGTAAAGCACAATACTATGACTGAAGAAGAACCACTGAAAATCAGTGTTGCAAATAAAGAAACCAGTTTGCTGGTTAATAATAATATTCAACCCCGTTTCCTGTTGGAGAACTATTCGAAAATGGGATTGCAGAACCTGAAGGAAAGATATCGTCTGCTGTATGGAGAAACAGTGATCGTCGACAATGACGGCGAAACATTTAATGTATGTATAAAAATGATACGCAAATGAATGTAGTGATCATTGAGGATGAAAAGAACCTGGCCGAAGAATTGCAACATTATATTCTCCATGCACGCAAAGAATGGGCAATCGTAAAGATCCTCCCTTCTGTAAAACAGGCGCTGGTATGGTTTGAAACCAATACCTGCCAGTTGATTTTCAGTGATATCCAGCTGGGAGACGGCCTGAGTTTCGAGATCTTCCACCAGTTAAAACTCAGTATCCCTGTCATTTTCTGTACTGCCTTTAATGAATACGCTATCGCAGCATTTAAGAGTAATGGAATTGATTATATCCTGAAACCTTATGGGCAGGCTGCCATTAATGATGCCATCTTGCATTATGAATCATTGCGGCAGAGCATATCACCGGATTATAACACCATTATTAAATTGTTGCAAAAGCCACACCCCACTTCCAGGCTGCTGGTAAATCTGCGGGATAAGATCATCCCTGTCAGGACAGATGATATAGCCTTGTTTTATATCCAGCATGGGCAGGTATCTCTCATCGATTTTGAACAACATAAGTATTTCGTCAGTCAGCCACTGGATGAACTGGAGGCTACTGTTGGACCCGGATTTTACCGTGCAGACAGACAGCATCTGGTGAACAGGAGAGCCATTCGCGATGTATCCCAATCCCTGGGCCGGAAACTGCTACTGAACTTACTTGTTGAATATCATGAGGAGGTGACAATCAGGAAAGAAAAGGCGACAGAGTTCCTGGAATGGCTTACAAAAGACTAATCCATCCCCTGATTTGTCTAACTCGGCAAATCTAATTTTTACAGTTGCCGATAGTTTTGAATATTTGTCATTGTAAACAATTTTCTGATGCGCCGGTTTTTAATCATTTTTCTCATTGGAGGTAGTCTTACAGCAGCAGCCCAGAGCACTTTATCTTTTCGCTCACTCAATGAAGTCTTTACCTACGCTGATGCGCATAGTGTCACCTTCAGGAATGCCACCCAGCAGGTCCTGATGAATAAGTATCAAACCCTGGCGGCAAAACTTGATAAGTGGAAAATCAAGGGGGATGCAAACCTGACAAGCACAGACAACACTAAACTGGGCGTAACTTTTATCCCGGCTGAAATCTTTGGCGGGCCGGCAGGTACTTACCGACAGGTGACCTTCGGACAGCAGTATGTAACTGCCGCAACCTTTGCTCCCCAGATTGATATCCTCAATCCATTTGCCATGGCCAAGGTGAAAACTGCCCGTGCCAGTGAACAAGTGACGAATGTAACCAATCTGCTTAATAAGAAAAGCCTTTACGAAAGCGTAGCGGGCGCCTATTATAATATTCTCTCTTATCAATGGCAGATCAAAGTGACGAAGAATAGCCTTGATAACGCAGATATACTCACCAATATCATGGTGAACAAACAGCAGGAGGGTATTGCCCGTCAGCAGGATGTGAATAATGCGAAGGCCAACCAGCTAGCTATACAGGATAAGCTGCAGCAGCTGGAGGTAAACCTGGAAGAACAATACAGCAGTCTGAAACTACTTTGTGATATAGATCCCAATACCCTCGTAATTGTTGACGAAACCCGGGATATGGGAACCTTTGATGCAGGCCTGACCGCTACTGGTTACCTGACCCAGTTACAATCTGAATGGCAGCTAAAATACCAGGAAGCAGACCTGCGCGCCAATAAACGCTGGTTCATGCCTACTGTTACACTCTTTAGCAGCCTGGGATGGCAGCAAAATACAAACAACCACCCCTTTGACGGCAGTCGCTGGATCAATAGTAACTATGTAGGTGTGAAACTGGTACTTCCTATTTTCCCTGATGTCGGCAAGGTAGCGGCTGTGCGTTATGATCGTATCAATGTAGCAATCGCTAAAAATAATTTTGTCCATGCAGCCCGGCAGGATAGTGTGAATAACCGGCAATTGCAGCTGGAATATCAGAAGGCGTTTAAAAGTGCACATCTGGCAGGTGAAATAGCTGCACTGAAAGAAGATTCCTATTACAAGAACCTGAATATTTATAAAGAAGGGATACTCTCTGCTACTGACCTGTTTACGGCTTTTAATGACTGGCTTAATAACAGTCTGAATGCAGTGTCGCAACAGGCCAACAGTGACTATGCGAAATCCAGGATCATGATTAATAATATTGTCAAATGAACATACAGCAAACAATTGGGATCTTCTCTGCATGCCTGATCTTTTCTGCCTGTGGTCAGAAAACTACTCCTGTCAAACCAACACATAAAGACCTGACTGAAATGGTATTTGCCTCCGGTGTACTGGAAGCTGATGACCAGAATAACCTCACGGCACAAACAGACGGTTATCTCATCAAACTGGATTTTAAAGAAGGTGATATGGTGAGTGCCGGGCAGTTGCTGGCTGTCATTGATAATAATCAGAATATCATCAATGCGCAAAGTGCCGGCGCGCTGCATAATATTGCACGGGAGAATACTTTGCCTTCTGCGCCTGCACTACAACAGATTAGTGCAAATATCACCGCTGCCAGGGAAAAGCTACGCCTCGATCAATTACAGGCTGACAGATATAAACGACTCATGGAGAGCAACAGCGTATCGAAACTGGAGTATGAGAATGTGCAGTTGACACTCGCCACCTCACAGGCCAATCTGAAAGCACTGGAAGACCAATATAATACACAACTGGTAGCTGCCAGACAACAGGAAGTTACACAGCGTTCCATGAGTGAAGTGAACCGCGTGATCAGAGAACAAAATCAGATCAGGGCAGTGATCAGCGGGCAGATCTATGAGAAGAGAAAACAGTTGGGCGACTATGTTCGTAAGGGAGATGTAGTTGCTGTAATTGCAAACCCGCATCTTATCTACGCCCGCCTGAATGTAGATGAAACAAATATGGCGCGGGTAAAAGTCGGGGAGGAAGCCGCGATCCAGTTGAACACCAACAAAGGACATATTTACAAAGGCACCGTGCATGAGATCCTGCCGGCTTTTGAATCCACCAGCCAGTCTTTCATTGTAAAGGCTTATTTTACAGATAGTCTTGATTTCAGAATTACAGGTACACAGTTAGAAGCAAATATCATTGTCGGGGAGAAAAAAAATGCACTGGTAATACCCCGTATTTTTCTGAATTATGGTAACAAAGTATCTGTAAAAGGTAAGGGCCCAACGGTTATTCAAACGGGTATAGTATCCAACGACTGGGTGGAAGTGACTGGTGGCCTGACAGAACAAGATGAACTGGTACCTGAAAAAAAATAAGTGATGAGATACCGTCATAATATCAATTCTGAAATCTCCATAACCTACATCGTCACTAAAAAAAAGCTGACGCTGGTGGCGGCATTGGGTGTGACGATCGGTATTGCCATCTACATTTTTATGAATTCTATGATGGTGGGTTTTGATAAGAAGTCGTCAGAGCTGGTCTTCAGGAGTACAGCACATATCAGGGTTTACAAAGATGAGGTAATGAGTGTGCCGTTATTGCCGGCAAAAGGAAACAATGTTCCCGTCATCATCAATCCCAGTGTAGTGCCCGAAAGTGATAAGATAGTGGACCCGGAGAAGATTATCGCCTTGTTAAGGCAGCAGCCCGATGTAACACTGGTAACGCCACAGGTCACTGCCAGTGTATTTTACAATAACGGAAAGTCCCAGATCACCGGTAGCTCCTACGGGGTAAGGATTGCTGAGGCTGACAAGATGTTTAATATTGGAACCACAGTAGTAGAAGGTGCTATCCAGGACCTGAAAAATACCCCTAATGGTATTTTGCTGGGGGTAGGGGTGGCTGCTAAAATGAGCGTGCGGCCGGGAGATAACATTTCCATTACATCCTCCCGGAATGTCACCAAGGTGATGAAAGTGGTAGGGCTGTTTCAGTCCAACAACTCCCAGATCGATAAGACGAAGTCTTATATCAATATCAGTGCCGCCCAGCAACTCTTACAGGAAGGACCGGATTATGTAAGTGATATCAATATATCTGTTGTCAACCCGGAAAATGCCCCCAATTATTCAGCTACTTTTTCTGACCTGACAGGATACAAAGCAGAGGATTGGAAAGCGGCCAATGCCACACTTGTAGCAGCGGCAAATATGCGCCGCATCATGATCACTGTCATCGCTCTATCCATTCTGCTGGTAGCAGGGTTTGGTATTTACAATATCCTGAATATGACTATCTCTCAGAAAATCAATGATATAGCAATTCTGAAAGCCATGGGTTTCAGAGGGCGGGATGTGGTACGGATCTTTGTGCAGCAGGCTATGATCATTGGGATGATCGGGATACTGATAGGTGTTATACTGGCTGCATTACTCGTTTTTCAGTTGTCAAGAACCTATGTGGGCGGCGATATAGGCTATTTCCCCATTCGTTTTGAATGGGCAGTATTCTTCAGGGGGCTGATCTTTGGACTGATCGTAACCCTGGGTGCGGGATATATCCCTGCCAAAAAAGCGGCGAATGTAGACCCGGTATCTATTTTCAGGCGGTAAAAATTACGATTATGCAAAGAGAGCTCATGCTGGAAGCGGAAAAGATAGGGAAGTATTTTTACGACCCAATTAAATTTAAGGTGCTGAATGACATTTCTTTTAAAGTTTATAGAGGAGAATTTGTAACATTGGTGGGTAAATCAGGGAGTGGAAAGTCCACTTTACTGTATATCTTAAGTACAATGGACACTGATTATGAGGGAAAACTGAGTATTCACGGGCAGGTAACCACAGGGCAGAAGCAAAACTCCCTGGCGGCTCTCCGAAATGAGAAGATTGGATTTGTATTTCAGTTCCATTATCTTTTACCCGAATTTAGCTGTCTGAAGAATGTGATGATACCGGCATTGCGGTTAGGGAAGTATTCAAGACAGGAGATAGAGGAGCGGGCCTACCAGAAGCTGACACTGCTGGGATTGCAGGATCAGGCGTTAAAGCCGGCCTCCAAACTATCGGGAGGGCAGCAGCAAAGGGTCGCCATTGCCAGAGCGCTTATAAACGACCCCCTTATTATAATGGGTGATGAGCCTACCGGAAACCTTGATTCAAAGAATTCACAAATTGTATTTGATACATTTAAACAACTGGCGCACGAATATAACCAGACGATCATAGCAGTGACCCACGATAATGATTTTGCAGAACGCTCTGACCGTACTATAGAAATGCAGGACGGCGTAATCGTTTCTACCGCTAAGGAGTTTGGGAAATAGGAGCTGCAACAGGACGCCTTGTAAAATTAAACCCGATAGGTGGTACTGCCGGACGCGGTAGTACTGCCCAAAAGATGAATATGAGTAAGACGCTTATCATTGTCTGTTGTGTGTTATTGTCATGTTTAGGAGCGATTGCACAGGCGAAATTTACTATCAGCGGAACCATCAGATCAAGGAAAACAGGGGAGACTATCATTGGTGCTACTGTGCACGTAGCAGGTCAATCCATCGGTACTGTCAGCAACGAGTACGGTTTTTATTCCCTTACCCTGCCTTCAGGTACCTATGTCATAGAGTTCAGTACTGTAGGCTTACAACCTGTACAGGAGGAAATTGTACTCACGCAGCATACCACCCGGAATATTGCGTTGGAAGATGCCTCCCGGTCATTGAAATCAGTGACCATTACAGCAGCTGGCAAACAAAGGAACCTGAACACTCCCCAGATGGGTATGGAACAACTGACAACGAAGGAAATGAAGAACATTCCGGTGCTGCTGGGTGAGAAGGACGTACTGAAAACGATCCAGTTACTGCCGGGCATCAAATCTGCCGGCGATGGTAATAGTGGTTTCTATGTGCGGGGAGGAGCGGCAGACCAGAACCTGATCCTGCTGGATGAAGCTCCGGTGTATAATGCTTCGCATCTGTTTGGTTTCTTTTCTACATTTAATTCTGATGCCATCAAGGATGTGACGGTATACAAGGGAGGTATGCCTGCCCAATATGGTGGAAGGCTTTCGTCTGTACTGGATATTAAAATGAATGATGGGAACAATCAGGATTATAATGTCAGTGGCGGTATTGGGTTAATCTCTTCCAAAGTAAATATTGAAGGTCCTCTGCAAAAGGATAAATCTTCTTTTCTGGTTTCCGGCAGAAGAACCTATGTGGATCTTTTCCTGCGTTTGTCTAATGACTCTTCTATCAGGAATAATTCACTTTATTTCTACGACCTCAATGCAAAATTAAATTATCAGCTGGGCAAACGGGATCGTTTGTTTGCCTCCGGATACTTTGGTGCTGATAACCTTGTAGTCGGTAATAACTTTGGCCTGAAATGGGGAAATGGAACAGGAACCCTGAGATGGAACCATATTTACAGTAGTAAGATGTTTTCCAATACATCACTGATCTTTAGTAACTACAATTATAAGATCAATGTGAAGAGCGGCGCCAATGATGTAAATATCTTCTCACAAATCCGCGACTGGAATCTCAAAGAAGAATTGCAGTATTATATCAGCCAGCGCCATAACCTGCGTATTGGTTTCAATACGATCTATCATACGATGCGCCCGGGAGAAATTACGTCCAGCCAGTTATCAAACTTTAATTCATCAAGGTTACAGCAGCGTTATTCCTGGGAGAATGCGGTGTATATATCTGATGTATGGAAAGCGACAGATAAACTGGACCTGTTGTATGGTGCACGTCTCACGGCATTCAGTATATTGGGTGAGGGAGATTTCTTTAATATCGATAAAGACGGGCAGATCCTCGATACACTACATTATAAAAGTGGTGAGTTTGTGAAGACATATGTTAACCTTGAACCGCGACTGGCAATCAGTTATCAACTAACAGATATTTCCTCCGTTAAGGCGTCTTACGCCCGGAATGTGCAAAACCTGCATCTTATTTCAAATAGTACTTCGTCCAGCCCAACAGATCGCTGGGTGGCAAGTACAAATATTATCAAACCCGAGATATCGGATCAGGTATCGTTAGGATATTATAAAAACCTGTATGGAAGTAAGTATGAGCTGACTGTAGAAACCTACTACAAAACAATGTTGCATCAGATTGATTACAGGGATGGTGCTGATGTGCTGAACAATGATGCCATTGAAACCCAGTTATTATTCGGTAAAGGACGCGCCTATGGTATAGAGTGGCTGATAAAGAAAAAGACAGGGAGAGTAACCGGCTGGGTAAGCTATACTTTGTCAAAAACACAGCGAAAGATAGATGGTATCAATAATGGAAACTGGTATAATGCGCGACAGGATAGAACGCATGACGTGGCGGTAGTAGGTATGTACCAACTGAATGAGAAATGGTCACTGAGCGCAAGTTGGGTATATTACACAGGTGATGCCGTTACTTTTCCAAGTGGAAAGTACCTGATCAATAACGTGGTATATTACTATTATACAGAGCGAAACGGATATCGCATGCCAGCCTACCACAGGCTGGATCTGGGAGCTACCAAGCAGTTGCGCAAACACGGCCGGTATTCTTCAGAGCTGGCTTTCAGCCTCTACAATGCATATGGAAGGGAGAATGCATATACCATTACATTCAGGCAAAGTAAGGAAGATCCGAATAAGACAGAAGCAGTGCGAACATCACTGTTCAGGTTTGTACCCTCTATTTCATACAACTTTAAATTCTAATGAAGATGAAACAGTTGTTGTATATCGCAATAGTGCTGATTGGTTTAAGCGCCTGTCAGAAGGTGATTGATATTAATTTAAATAATGCGGCGAAGAAGTATGTAATAGAGGGGGGTGTGACAGATCAGATAAATGGAATTGGGGTCAGGATTTCACAAACCATGGATTTTTCGGAGGATAATACATTTGAAGGTGTGAGTGGGGCAACTGTTATCATTACGTCGGATAACGCAACGGAATATGTGCTGCAAGAGACGGCTTCACCTGGTGTTTATGCCACTACAGGATTTAAAGGACGCATTGGGCAGACTTATAGCATGTACGTGCAGATAGGTGCAGATACGTTCAGAGCAGTATCGACAATGCCGAATGAGGTATATTTTGATAGTCTCGGCCTGGAGAACAGGGTCGTGTTTGGTGAGACCCGAAGGGTGCCAACAGTCTACTATTCAGACCCGCAGGGAAAGGGAAATGCATATCATTTTGTTGAATGGCATAACGGGGTACAGGAGCGTACAATCTTTGTGCGTAATGATGAAAATACAGATGGGAGGAGTTTGAGTATCCAGTTGGTATCGTTTAGCAGTGACAGTGATAATGACGAGAAGAAGATAAAAACCGGAGATACTATCACAATAGAGATGCAATGTATAGACCAGACAGTATATAAATATTGGTATAGTCTGGATGCCGGAGCAACAGGAGAGGGGCAGAGTGCCACCCCTGCCAATCCTGTGACAAATATAACAGGAGGGGCATTGGGCTATTTTAGTGCACATAGTGTGCAAAGAAGAACAATAATAGCGGATTAGAAAAGCTCCGCCGCTACAGAAAAGAAATTACCCTAAAAACTACCATTTTTAACATGACTTTTATCATCCCCTCATAATGTAGATTTAGTAGCTTTGAGCCAGATTAATTCAACGCGCCAATGAACGATTTCTTAGCAGCCAGATCACAAATGGCTTTATCGTTAGGTTTCCATATCGTCTTCTCCTGTATAGGCATGGTCATGCCCTTCTTTATGGCCGTTGCTCACTTTCTCTATATTAGAACAGGTAACGATACTTATAAGAATATTACCCGTGCCTGGAGTAAAGGTGTAGCAATTTTTTTTGCCACCGGGGCTGTATCCGGTACCGTATTGTCATTCGAATTGGGACTATTATGGCCAGAATTCATGAAGCACGCCGGCCCGATTTTCGGAATGCCTTTCTCGCTGGAAGGTACCGCCTTTTTCATAGAAGCGATAGCCCTTGGGTTCTTCCTTTATGGTTGGGGACGGTTCAATCAGTGGTTCCACTGGATTACAGGTGTGGTAGTAGGTATCAGCGGGCTGGTATCCGGTATCCTGGTAGTGGCTGCCAATGCCTGGATGAATAGTCCGGCAGGGTTCGATTTCGTGAATGGACAATACCTCAATATAGATCCTATTAAAGCAATGTTCAATGATGCCTGGTTTTCACAGGCGCTGCATATGTGTATTGCAGCATTTGCTGCTACCGGTTTTGCGGTAGCCGGCATTCATGCACTTATGATCCTGAGAAGAAGGAATATTGCTTTCCATACTACTGCATTCCGGATACCCGCGTTATTTGCCTGTATAGCGGCTGTGCTCCAACCACTGAGTGGAGATATTTCTGCAAAAGATGTGGCACACAGGCAACCCGCCAAGCTGGCAGCAATGGAAGCGCATTTTAAAACTGAATCAGCCTCTCCTTTGGTAATAGGAGGGATTCCGGATCCTGTAGCCAAAGAGGTGAAATACGGGGTAGAAATACCCGGTTTATTGAGTTTCATGGTCTATAGTGATTTTCATACCCCTGTAAAAGGTTTGGATCAGATACCGGAAGATGAACAGCCACCGGTTGCAATCACCCATTATGCCTTCCAGGTCATGGTTGGATTAGGAATGATCATGCTGGCAATCGCGGCTTGTTATTTTGTGGCAATTATAAAGAAGAAAAGCTGGCTTCGGATGCCCTGGTTACTGCGTCTCTTCGTAATTGCCACACCAATGGGGTTCATAGCTGTAGAAGCGGGATGGACAGTGACGGAAGTGGGCCGGCAGCCCTGGATCATCAATGGAGTGATGCGCACTGCCGATGCTGTGACACCAATGCCGGGCATTGTTTATTCTTTCTACATGTTTACAGCGGTGTACATTTCACTATCGCTGATCGTGACATTCCTGTTGTACAGACAGATCCGGATGGTACCTGAGATTTATGATATTAAAACTCCTGCTTTATGATCTTTGTAGTAATGGCTTATTTATGGGCTGCCATCCTGTTGTATATATTGTTGGGAGGTGCCGATTTCGGTGCAGGTATCATTGAATTATTTACATCAGAGAAGAACAAAGCATATACACGTAATACCATGTATCAGGCCATCGGGCCTATCTGGGAAGCGAATCATATGTGGCTGATCATTGCCATTGTCGTGTTATTTGTCGGTTTTCCTGAGATCTATACGACGATATCTACGCATCTGCATATACCCCTGGTAATTATGTTATTTGGAATTATCGCCAGGGGTACGGCTTTCACGTTCCGGCACTATGATGCGGTGAAAGACAACATGCAAAAAGTATACAACCGCATTTTTGTATACTCCAGTTTCGTGACGCCTTTCTTTTTAGGTGTGATTGCTGGTAGTGCAGTGTCTGGCAGGATTGATCCGGCAGCAAATAATTTCCTCGACGCATATGTGTATACCTGGCTGAACTGGTTTTCGGTAACAGTAGGTTTTTTTACAGTGGCGATTTGTGGTTATCTCGCAGCGATATTTATTATTGGTGAGACGGACGATGAAAATAGCCGGGTGAGGTTTATCAGAAAGGCCAAGCAAATGAACCTGGCAGCTGCGGTATTTGGGGCGTTAGTATTCTGGGCAGCACACGCAGAGGGAATACCTTTAGACAAATGGATGTTCGATAACCCGGTTGGAATCATAGCGATCTTTGCAGCTATATTATCACTGGCTGTATTGTGGTATATGTTACTGAGGAAAGGAAAGGTGATTATTATCCGCGTGCTGGCAGGGTTTCAGGTGACCATGATCTTATTGGCAATCACTATCCGCCACTATCCGAATATTGTGATTTTGAAAGGTGGACAGTATTTGTCTTTGCTGGAACATGCAGGGCAGGAAAAAACGATTCAGTCGCTGGCAATGGCATTGTTACTGGGAAGCTTATTGATTTTGCCTGCGTTATTTTATTTGTTGTATAGTTTTAGGAAGAGTGATATAGTAGAGCACTAGAGAAGGCGTAATTTCATTGAACTCCTTTTAATTGTACTTGACATTCGGGTATTTTTAAATTTAGTGCCTTTATTCCTCGAAAAAATAAGAGGTTGTTTTCTTATGTTGAAAACAACCTCTTATCTTAATTTACAGGAACATTCCACCACTCGCCTCTACCCGCTGTGCATTTACCCATCTCGCTTCATCACTGCACAGGAATGCCACCACAGCACCTATATCCTCTGCTACCCCTGCTCTGCCTAATGCTGTATTGGAAGCCACCATCTTATTCAGATCTGCATTGTCTCTCACTGCACCTCCGCTGAAATCAGTCTGAATCGCACCTGGTGCAATAGTATTCACACGGATACCTCTGCTACCCAGTTCCTTTGCCTGGTATCTGGTCAGAACTTCTATTGCCCCTTTCATTGCTGCATATGCAGAACTACCTGGAATAGTAAAGCGAGCCAGACCGCTGGAGACGTTGATAATCACTCCGCCATCAGCCAGCAATGGCAACAATTTCTGTGTGAGAAAAAATGGTCCTTTGAGATGAATATTCATAATCTCATCAAATTGTGCTTCGGTCGTATCCGCAAAATTTGCATGCAGTCCAATGCCGGCATTATTAATCAGATAGTTGAATTGGGTAGCCTGGAAAGTATCTTTTAGTAAAGCTGTAAATGAAGTGACGAAGTTGTCAAAGGAACTGACATTGGCAGTATTTAGTTGTAATACTGCTGCACGTTGCCCAGCCTGTTTGATCTCTGCTGCTACAGCATCCGCTTCTGTTTTATTACTATTGTATGTGAGGATGATATCTACGCCCTGTTTCGCAAGGTTCAGTGCCATATCCTTCCCTAATCCCCGGCTACCGCCGGTGATGAACGCGATTTTTTTACCAGCCATGATGTGTTTGATTTTTGTAGCACAAAGGTATCAACAACCAGGCCGGTGAAAATGATCAATACTTCAGTATTTTGTTCCTGCGATGCTGAAGTGGAGTTATCCCCGTCATATTTTTAAAGAAACGGTTGAAGTTGGTCGGCTCCGGAAATCCCAGCAAATTTCCGATATCAGCCACACCTAGTGTGGTCTCGTCCAGCATTTTCTTTGCTTCCTGTACAATCCTGTCTTCCATGATTTCACAGGGAGAGGTATTTAACGTGAGCTTTATCGTATTAGTAAGATGCACCGCAGCAATGTGCATGCGGGAAGCAAAATCGCTGGGCTTATAGCGGTAGTCAGTCCGCCCCGTTAGCAGGTCGTTGACATGTTCATCCACCAATCGCATAAACTCAGCCGTGATCTCATCTTTGCGCGATAGTATTTTTCCTGGGATAGGCATACTGCAAAGTTAAGGGCATTTTTTTTCAGTATATTTGTTATTATGAAAGCAAGGATCAGTAAGCTCGGACAGGCATTCCTGCGTAATGGCAAAGCCGCCAGCGCCTTGTCCAATGCCATCTTAGATAATCCCGGCGCCATCGCCAGCGGAGAACCGGTACAATTCAGGGTTGCCTATGTAAACGGGCAGAAAAAAACTGTTGATTTTACCGTTACAGTCCGCAAAGTAACTATGAACCGACCATGAAACACGCGCTTCTTCTCTTTTTATCAGGGATTTTTTCCCTCTCTTCCTTTGCACAACAAACACCACAGACAGATCCCCCCGTTGGTGATTTCCGGACTGTTATCGGCCAGCACGTTCCTTCCTTTTCTTTCGAAATAGAAAAAGGGAAAAAGGTCAATATCAATGATTACAAAGGAAAGTATGTATTGATTAATTTTTTTGCTACCTGGTGCCCACCATGCAATCAGGAGTTGCCCATGGCACAGAAGCTAATCTGGGAAAAGCATAAGGACAACCCCAAATTTGCCTTCATCGTATTTGGAAGGGAAGAGGGCTGGGAAAAATTAGACCCGTTCAAAGCAAAGAAGGGATTTACCTTCCCCCTGCTGCCTGACGCTGACAGAAGCATTTTTTCCCTGTTCGCACCTAATGGTATTCCCAGGAATATTATAGTGGATCCGGCAGGTAAGATTATTTACCAGCAATTTGGCTATGATGACGCTGAGTTTGAAAAACTGGTGAAGCTCATCGACAGTAAGTTATGATCTGTATTTATACCATGATCCTGTATTAAACAATAGTACATTTTCTCCTTCCTGAATCCAGCCGTCGGCTACCAGGTGCTGCATGCCCATATAGGTAGCACTTCCCTCCGGTGATAATAATAAGCCTTCTGTTGTTGCAATACTGCGCATACCGATAGTGATCTCTGTCTCTGTCACGGTCAGTGCCGTACCGTTGCTCTGACGTAGTACATCCATCATGAGGTCTTTGGCAAATGGAGTAGGTACTGCCAATCCGTAAGCAATAGAGGGCGCCGCACAGAAATCAGGAGGAATAGCCCCCTGCTGAAATAATTGTACTATTGGGTCACAGTTAGCCGATTGTACGACCACCATCCGGGGCAGTTTTCCTGTAAGCCAGCCTAATTGTTTCATTTCTGCAAATGCTTTCCACATACCAATCAATCCTGTACCACCCCCGGTTGGGTAAATGATCACATCAGGCAGTTGCCAGTGGTATTGTTCTGCTATTTCATATCCCATTGTTTTTTTGCCTTCGAGCCGGTAGGGTTCTTTCAAAGTAGACATATCAAACCCACCGGTATGTGCCACGAGTTGTTGGGCACGCTTTCCGCAATCGTTGATCAGGCCATCTACAAGAATGAGTTCAGCACCATACATACGGCATTCTGTCTGCAGCGTAAGAGGTGTATGCCGTGGCATAATCACGGTGGCTTTCATCCCTGCTTTTGCGCAATAGGCACTGAGGGCTCCGCCGGCATTGCCTGCAGTAGGCATAATACAATGGTGGATGCCCAGTTCTTTAGCTTTGGAAACCGCCACGCTGATACCTCTGGCTTTAAAAGAGCCGGTTGGATTAACACTTTCATCTTTGATCCGGATATGTACCTCGTGCTGGTGACTGAGGGTAGAAAGGTCATACAATGGGGTGCCGCCTTCCCCGAGACTGACGATGTTTTGTTCTTCATAAACAGGCAGGAGCCGGTTATATCGCCATATGGTGTGGTAGTTGATGTCAAGGGTCTGGTGGAGGGGCTGATCCAGTTTGTAGCGGGTAAAGAGCGGTTGATTACAGCAGGTAGCGTAGGATTGTATATCCCCGATATTGTATAACCGGCCACAACTGGGGCACTGTAGAGCCGTGGCGAGCGAGGTGCTGTGTTGGGTTATGTGCATAGACTTGATTGGGGTGTGGGTAACAAAGGTGTATCTTCTGACTAAAGATATGCTTTAGGGCTGCAAATTGATTGCTGTTGATACAAAAAAGAGCTTATATCAATATGAATGATACAAGCTCTTTTAATGCGGTAACTTAATGCATTCAGGGAATAATACTGACAGTTTCTCCTGCCTGCCAGTATTTATCTTCCGGCTGATAATAGAAATAGCCCGCACCCGCTTTTGCCTGGTAGGTACCGGGTACATCCACTTTCAGGTCCAGTGCTATCTTTTTCGTTTCTTTTGGATGCATACCCCGCCAATAGCATACAAGGTAATTATCAAAGATTTCATAGTACGCAATCTGGTTGTTATCTACCAATTCCTTTAGTTGCCATGGTTGCATCGATAGCCCTCCGGGAATCCCCACTTTTACGACCGCCATGCCCTGTTCATCAGTGCTGGTATTGGTAATATTGATATGCATGCGAACGGTTTCCCCTATTTTAGCATGGTGGGTACTGAGCAGTGTCTCAAATTTCAGCAAAGCGTTTTCGCTGGTAGGGGGTGTGTTGGTGAAGTAATTGCAGCGGAAAGTGTAGGGAATTCCTTCTTTACTGTTATATCGTACAGCAAACCTGTTCTCATTTGACAGAACATTTGAATAAAGTTTTTCCCCTGGCCTGATCACCTTTCCATTCAGTATAAAAGTAACCGTGCTATCCTGCATAGCTGATTTCTCCAGGTTGAAGTAAGCTGCCAGTGCCGTCAATGCCTGTACATTGCCTTGGGTAGAGCCAAAGCCGGCGTAATTCTTTTTACTTAGTATGCCAGCAATAATTTGCGCGATCCGCGCCTTACGGGGTGCGGGTTCGCGCATGAGTGCCATTGCATACATGGCCATTGTTTCAACATATAGGGATATGCCTTGTGAGGCGACAACTGATGTACGGAGAGGTAATTGCCCATTTTTAAACAATTGATCCAATTTGTTTAAAAGTTCATTGAAATCTGCTGTTTTATGCAGATTGTCAGCAGCGAGTGCCATCATAGATAATTGATAACCTTCATTACTTTCTTTTGCGGCTTTCAAAGCATATTCATATTCCGGTTGAATATCCTTACCCGCATTCGTTTGTGACAGTGCATACACGATATATGCATTCAATACTTCCGGTGGTACGGCCCGGAATTGATCTGCGCCTCCGGGTGTAGGCCTGAATCCTCCCTTGCCGTCACGATGATCCAAAAGGAATTTTTCTGTTCTTTTCAGCATATTGGTATCTACAGCAATAAACTCTTTCATGGCAGTGAACTCCAGTAATCCGTAGGCCGTCAATGCTACATGGGCAGGAGCACGTCCAAACCATTCGAATCCATTCTCGGATGTTTCGAACCTGATCAGCCTGTTGTAGCCATCCTGCAGATAATCCCTGGCTTTTTGCTCCAGTTCAGTATCACGATGTATGGCACTCTTCATTAGTTGCAGGATGAGTATATTGGGAAAGGTTGAACTGGATGTTTGCTCAAAGCATCCATGCGGTTCACGAAGCATACTTTTCACAGCATCCATTATCTGATCCGGAACTGTTTGTAAGTCCAGTGTGAGTGTTGGATTGACCGCCGGAGAAATATCTGAAATCCTGAATGTCGAATCTTTTGATTGATTTCCGGAGAAAACCACATGCATTGGAAATGCTTTTTCTTCTGCTGTGAAAGGAAGGGAAATAGCCTGGTTATTTACATTGATCCTGATATTGCCAGACATGGGATAGGTTGGTATAATATCAAGAAAAAGCTGTGCATCACCGTTCTTTATTACGGTGATAGCTTTAATGGATGTATCTCCACTAAACCCATCCGGTAATACGAGGTGTACATGGGCCATCTTATCTTCGCTGGTATAATTCTTCAGTACAACCGGGATCTTAACATGATCGCCAACATTAATGTAGGGGGGGATTTTAGCATCTATACTGACTGCATCATTTGACGCATAGGTGTATTCAGCTCTGCCAATAACGCCATTGTAACCAATACCTTCTGTAACAGCTCTGAAGGTAGTATTGGCATCGGAGTTGTAAAATTCTACACTAGCCTGACCATAACGGTTTGTCTGAATAGTGGGATTCCAGTAAATAGTTTCTCTGAAATCATTTTTTATTTCCGTTTCGGTCGTGAGGTATTTGGGAGCGTAGAAGATGGGTACCTGGCTGAAGAGCTGATGCTCAGCCGGTGTGGTTAATTTCCTGATAGCGTAGGTCCTGGATTTGCCCAGTGTGAACTGTATTCTGCCTTCACGACGGTATCCGCTGGTAGTTATAACAATAGCTCCATCAGTTCCTCTTGCACCATATATGGCAGTCGCGTCTGCTTGTTTGATTACAGTAATGGAGGAAATTTCATTGGGATTAATCAAACTGAGGATATTGCCTTGTACCGGTACACCATCGAGAATATATAATGGGCCTTCCCCATTAGTTAAAGAATTTTGGCCACGTATTTGAACGGTTATACCCTGGGCCGGATTACCGGAAGCCTGTTGAATCACTATACCGGGCATTCGTCCTTGTAATGCAAGCAGTGGATTATTAGGATCAGTTGGGAAATAGGTACTTTGGTTAACCACCGTTACAGCACCAGTTGAAATCGATTTACGGGTTACTCCATATGCTACTATTACAACTTCACTTAATTTGGAAGGATTGTCTGACCATCGCGTGTCATTTGTGACCATAGATGGATACGTCGCAATCGCTTCCCTTAGCCCTGTTTTCAGCGGCTTGAACAGGCCCGCTTCCTGCCTGTTGTAACCAATGCCATTCTGCACAATATTAATCACAGCACTATCCTTGTCGGGGCTTTCTGCCATGAGACAGTATTCCGAACCAGGATCCACATCTGTAAAAAAGAACTGCCCGTTGTGAGATGTAATTTGTTCAACTCCCAGTTTCCTTTTTACATTGAATAAATAGAGTTTAGTTTTCAGCGGGTTGCCCTTTTTGCCAGCAATATTACCACTCAGTATATTTAGCTTATCTGGTGTGAACAATAGCTTATTACCAGTATTTACTACTTCTGTAAATGCAAAGTAGCGATACCCCTGTGTCAGCATCAGTATATCCAGCGCGCTATCAGCTTTCGGTTCATCTTGTTTGAAATAGAATTGTGGTTCCTCCACTTTTCCTCTCAATTCACTACTCATTAGCAACCATGATAAAATATGATCCTGTTTATCGTCCGCCATGGTCCATAATTTGTCGTCAATCACTGAGAGGGAGAGATTAGATGGAACCGGCCGGCCATCAGCATTTTTTGTTGTGATAGTCATCTTTACTTTCTCCCTCGGCTCATAACTGGCTTTGTCTGTTGATATGTTTACCTGCAAACCATTACGCTTGTTCATAAAGATTACACGTTCGGCTACCTTCAAACGGCGGCTGTTACGTAAAGTAAATACGACGATTCCGGTCGGGAAATCTGCTGTATCAATCTTAATCAGTTGTGCCCCACGGTGTAGGGTTGCTGTCGTTGTATAATATACATGCTCACGCATGGCAGCAGTTAATGTAATATCATCTGCGGCAGTTGTAGTAATTCTGGCATATAATTGTCCATGACTACGTACAAGGTTTAATATCATACCGTCTGCCATGGCGGGTGGTATAGGGTATGTCTGGTTGTTCACCAGGGCCGTATATTTTCTGTCTTTAGCTGGCGTAAAGGGGAGTACACCCATGCCGCCATGATAACTGGTGAAATCAACAATTTTCTGTCCCTTATCATCAAAAATTGCACCCTTTACATCCACGGGTTTACCTTTTTCATTAATCGCTTTAAACGCCAGTATGGTGGGTAAGCCTGCTACCAGGGTGCCTCCCTCCGGCATGAACTGTAGATCGATGTTATTCAATTCAATGGGAACCGCTCTGGAAATCGATTCGGTAAAACCATCGGCCATCACCGTAACGTTGAGCAATCCGTCGCTGGTATTGAGATGACCGGGTAAAATACCCGTAATGACCGCTTTGCCAGCAGTATCTGTTTTGAAATTTCCCGTTTTATATTGTTTACCGTCAATGTTGATCGTAAACTGCCCGGTATAATTTACCAATGGCTTGTTGTCAGGTGTGCGAACAGCATACTGTGCACTAATTGTGTCACCGGGGCCATACCCTTTTTTCGGAAAATCAAGCGTGATCAGCAACTTCGGGGCGATCATCCTTTGTAAGGTGAGGGACTTGCTAAACCAGGTGCTGTCTTTTTCATTCTGCATCCAGGTTGTGTAGGCTTTTATTTTATAAATGCCTCCAGGCAAACTGTCTTTAAATTTAAATCCTCCTTCAGCATAACCAATATTGATAGGATGTTTCAATTGTGATAACATGCTTCCTGAAGGGCTTATGATATCTACATTCAGTATTGTACTGGTCAACGTTGGCGTATTGGTTTGTGCGTCCACTACATAAGCTTTGTAGTAGAGTGTATCGCCCGGCTCAAAATACACATGGTTGGTATGTAGATAGACCTTTTCTTTGGTAGTACCATAATCTGGTACCTGTGCTTGTGCCGATAATAACAGGAAAAGATATATGATGGTGAGTATCTTTTTTTTCATAATGTCAGAATGAAATGGTGGCATCAATACCTGCAGTCAATGTACCTGGCAGGTTATACAAATCAAGCGCTGTGTTATTACCCTGATCAAGAAGTGATTGTCCCGGATCAACTCCTTTGTATGGCGTCCATAGCAGGATGTTTCGGAGAAAGCCTGTTAACCTGAATTTGTTTACATATCCTTTGAAATGACGCTCCAGTGTCAGCGATATATTATTGATCCGAATATAATCTGAACGCTGTATATAACTTTCAGCTATCGGTACCTGTGGAGAATGGTCCTCTTTTCTTTGCAAGGCAGAACTGGCCGAGCGACCATAATAATCGAGCATCGCAGCTGTTCCGTTCCACTTTCTTCCACCTTTTTTCCATTGCCAGTTCACACTTAGTGCTACTGATTTGTATGAAAGAAAATTACTTAATGACAACCAAAAGTCCGGATTAGGATTGCCGATTATTTTAAGTTGAGGATCCGCTAATGGATGGCCATCAGGATCAGTCACTATCTGGTGATTGGCATCGCGCAGATAGGCACTGCCCACAATAACGTTAGCGGGTGCGCCTTCCACAAGGGCTGTATGTACTTCACTAAGGCCTGCGGTTGGGGTATAATTATATCCTTTTTCAACGGCCGTAATAATTTGCTTGTTGGTAGAAAAGGAAAGTCCGCTGTTAAATTTCCCCTTTCTGTTAAACATGCTGATATCCTCATGAGTAAAAAATATCTCCCACCCCTTGTTCACATGGTTGGCAACATTTTTTAACTGAATGGTATTACCACTGATGATGGGAACTACATCATGACTGGTTTGACGCTGGTAGTAAGAGAAAGAGACGTTGAACAAAGCATAGTTTACCGCCAGATCATAATCCCATTCCTTATGGTGAGTAGACTGTAGCTGTTTATATTGGTTTACTTCGGTTATAGGAAGAAAAGAAGGGAGAGTCGCTGCGGTATATCTCACCAGGTTGATGGCCGACTGGGATTGTTGAATAGGCAATTCGTTATCGAAATGATTGAAATGTGATCGGAAACGGATCCATAACATATGCCGGTCAATGTATCGCTCTTTTACTACTGCTATTGTAGCACCAGGTAACCAGTAGTTCGACCTGGCAGTCGTATTGGAGAGATATAATTTATTACCTACATCGGCAAGAAAAGTCCAGCCTGCTGATAATTGATATGCTGCATGATAGCTGAGATTAGGCTCATGGATGATACGCCTGTAGCTATAATCCTGTATGATGCCTTTATACCTGATGTCTGTGTGTAGATTGGAATAGTTATAATTTAGTTCAACGGATGAACTTAATTCATCAAAAAGTTGCTGGGCGAATTTATACTTTGCATTGCCTTTCGTCAGAAAGCGGTAGTCGTTTTGCTCCCTGCGAATCACACTGCCATCGGGAAATCCCGTGGTGCCTGGTGCATATGCTTCTATACTGGTGGTTGATTCATTTTGAAAATTAGGAACGATATTGTAACTAAACGCACCTGATTTTTTTTCGATTACAATACTGGCATTTCGGGAGTGCCTGTGATAAGCGTTGTCATGATCCTGCAGTAGAAAAAGCGGATTGTCTGCACTACTACTATAGCTTCGCTGATCAGTCCCGATCATAGTACCCTGGGAATTCTGAAAACTCACCGGCGTAAGTAATGAATATTGATATACCCTGTTTAGAAAACCATTTCTATTGCTATAAGTAAAGTGATCAGCTACATCTGCGTAAATAAAATTAAGTTTCAGTTCCCGGGCATTGTGTTCCAGGTTTACTTCCCATTTTTGTCGCTCATTATCGTTCTGCCGGATAATGCTTCTTTCATTTCCCTTTCCTGCCTTTAGTTCCAGTGACCAGCTATTCCCTGCCAGATTCCGGTAGGTTGTTTTAAGCAGCAGATCATTACCGAGCTTCATTCCCGTTCTCAGGATTCCATTATCATATACTTTCGCAGCCTGACCATTGCCAGTACCTTTTGCTACCAGCCGGCCGTTCTGATCATACATGTAGTTACTACCATCAAATTCAAGTGTGGAGATAGCAGGTCCATAGCTGAAGAGGGTACCTGTTTCCGGTCCAAGATACTGACTATTTATACCCTGCGCATACTCGTGTTGTAGTGCTGGCTGCAGGTTGGCGTGGCTGAGTGCGGCCGACGTACTATAAGTTCCGTTAATTGTCAATGTCCGCACTTTGTCATGGAGGATGTACTGGTTGCCGGAAACAGTAATATTTCGCGTGGAATTGGGATATTGCAGGTTGCCTTTCACTTGTTTCACCTCCCGGTTCACACTACCTTGTGGCAAATTAAATACCGCTCTCGGTGTATCCACCCTCCTCACTAACCTCATATAATCCTCATTTGTCTGTGCCCTCGACAAAACAGGCAATAATAACAAGAGTAAAAAATATCTCAAGGCATTCAGTTTGGAGTTATGATGCGCAAAAAATCAGAATTGCATAAATGTAGCCAAAAATTTTTCTACTCATTTTCATATAACCGCAAAAAAAAACTGCCCATCGATAAGACGGGCAGTTTGAACACTTGTTGGGCATTGGTCATGATCAGGGCTGTAACCACACGACTCTCACTCCTCTATGGTCTGTATTACTATCCATTTTCAGGGTAATGAACCTGCCTTTGTCATTATCATAGTCAGAAACACCCATCACCAATGGATGACCATCATCATCCTTATTCACATTCAGGCCAAAAAGTGGCTTGTATTCCGGCTGCTCATTACTGGCATCACATATATAATAATATCCATCGGTATCTCTCACGGAGTGAAAAGACACGCCTTTCCCCTTCGCCGCTTTCTTCATGTTCTCATCCGTATTGTTCATGGTCACATAAACCCTGTCTTTATACTGAAAGCAGGCATACCCCCTGTATTGCTCTCCTTTAATAAGCGGTTGTGCACTACGGGCTACTCTTTCTGTATTGAAAGCAGCGATCTCCCAGTTTCGCAGTTCAGCATGCCTTGGTATCACACAGCTATATTCCGGTTGTCCGTTCACATCATAGGAAACCACTGCCAGCCAATCTTTGATGCAATATACATATGAAGCAGAATTAAGCGGTTTGACCTGCTTGCGGGTCAGTTCCTCATATATAATGGAAAATCCGCCATCGCTGCGTACAAATATGTTTTGAGGCATACCTGTGAAGTCCCTCCCGGCAATTGCCTGTGTTTTCTCATTGGCCTTGGCCGGGAAGATGTTGATCTCCTGTTCTGGTGTCCGCCCTGTAGGATCTACAAAACCCATAATACCTGCGTACTTTTCGCTATCGCCGGCTTCTGCGTGTGCATAACCGATGAATAATAGTTTCTTCGTAATGGGGTTAAACTTTACCAGGCCACTATCGATTACCTTTCTTACACCAATATTCAGTTTGCTGATTTCAAGGGTGTCGGAAGTTTTATTGAGGGACGCCATAATGAGCTGTCCTTTTTTGTCTCCGACTTCCGTTTGGTTGTAAATATGTGCAAAGAGGCATACCTTCTCATCGCCCAATACTGCCATATCCAGGTAATTGATATTTTTATAGCGGGTATCGCGGTTATTGTAATAAGCTCTTGAAATTTCTTTGTGATTGCCTGCGTACCATACTACTTCCAGGTTGCCGTTCACACTTCTGTCGTTATTGTGCAGGACTACCAGTGCGTAGTTTTCACTTTGGGGATCCTTCCTTACAAAGAAAGATGTCACAGGTTCATACTGCGTAATGAATGGCTGTGCAAAATAGGCATAGCGGTTAGTCATGACCAGTTTCTCATCTCTCTTAATGTAACCGGTCGTGCCATCTATTATCAGGCGGTACAATACAGGCTGTCTGGATTCGACTTCTGAGATAAACACAACTATGTCGTTGTTCGATTCAAATATGGCATTGATACAACTACCCAGCAGGTTACCAAAGTTGGCACTCTTATGCGACTGTGCTTTAGGCCTGTTTTCTTCATCATAGATGTCCACGTAAATGCCGTCCTTTGAAGTAATCTGCAAAAAAACGGTATTCCCGTTTTTCATATGCAGGATACGGCCATAACCAGATACCGGCTCTTTGAAAAGAGGGCTTTGAGATACAGTGGTGAGCTGTGCATAGGTTACCACCACCTGCATCATTACGAACATGATAATCAGGGATAATTTCTTCATTGTTTCCATAGGTATATGATGAAGCAAAGATAGATAGTTTTATTAATATGTACTAAAATAAATAGCAACGCCCACATACTTTTAAGAAGTATATGGGCGTTGCAAAAGTCAACAGACTGTCCTGCTATTGCACTAAAATTTCGTCTGTAAATAACCAGGAGGTTGATCCCACAAAAAGATATCCTTCCGGAATTGCCCCGAAGGCCTTGCCTGTTACTTTTATGTACCGCGCATTTCCCTTTACAGGTATGCTGAACTGTTGCAGATAAGGCTCTCCCCGTACATTCTTACTATTGGTTACCCTCCCGGCCAGCTTGAAGTTCTTTCCATCCCTGGAAGTGTACACCGCCACCTCTTTAGGTAGGAAAATTCCGCTATTCGGATCACATAAAAAACTGGCAGTCACCCTTTTCATAGGAGTTGCGCTACCCATATCAATCGTCGCATCCAGATCTTTTCCATTGAATCCTAACCATTTACCACACTTGAATGCAGTAGTACCCATTGTGCCATCTGTGAGAGTGCTGTCGCCGAGAGCTGCATATTGGGTAGCATATGGTTGGGCAATAGTTACCTTTTTTCCCAAAGCGAGGTTCACCGGAACAAAGGTACTGGAGCCTGCTATGGACCTGCCGTGGTCAAAAATACCAGCAGAGATAGTACTGGCTGCGTGAACCGTAATGGGCGTTGTATACAAAGGAGACTGTGCATCGGGTAACTGATTGATCCCATAACGGATCTCCCTGTTGGAGCTGGTATTAATATTCACGGTTGCAGTACGGTCTTCATTAATTCTGTACGTGATGACCGGATCAGGACTGGCCGTCAGCACATCAAACCATGCTGTTCCCTGCTGGATTAATTCCAGCGAAAGAATAGCCGTTGTAGAAGAAGCGGGTGCCTGGAACGTGAAATTATATTCTTTCCAATCAGGTGTCAGTGTGTAAGTATGATCCTGCTCCATAGCATCAATTGCGATGCGGAAGGCCGGCATACGTTCCTGAACTTTGGCTTTTGCTCTGATAGACACTGTATAACTATTCCCCTTTGTCATCACCATCGGAACTAGTCTGATCTTATTACCACCACTATCTACAGGTGTGATTAACCGCAGGCTAAACATTCCCTCTACATGCTGACGGGGATCTGCAAAGAAGGATGCACCGATATCCGCTTTTCGCTGACTGGTACTCGTTACATTACTGCCAATTGGTAATCCCGGACTCACGATCTTTTCAAAACCAGGATTCGGGGTCATGTTGTCTCCAGAGATTACTGAGCTATCAATGCTCCTGACTAAATAGACCCGCGTACCATACGCATCAATAATGTCATGAATAATACCATTCTCTAAAGCCACTTCTCTGTTCTCAAACCAACACGCTGCCGACCCATTTTTATGCAGGTCTGTTGTCAACGTATATACTTTCGGCTTATTCTCATTGTTCACGGCAATTAGCAATGTATTCCCCCGATAACTGAATGACTTCGTTAGTATTTTGGGATCATCTGCATGGAGGTCAGGCGCGATATCCGCGGAGAGCAGGAAGGAGGTCATCTGCGCTGTTTCTACGGCGACATCGCTGGCAGCAGACCATGCAGATACTGATTGCGGGTTTAGATTCCCCGGTGCATGTACGTAGTACTGAATACCCTTGGCTCCGCCGATCAGGCCCATGTAAGTCATCAGCCGGATCTCAGCACCGGTTGGCTCCCTGTTCCACATTTCCTGCCCACCAAATGCCTGTGGCACCAGCCAGACAGATTTTGCATACTGATAAGTGGAAACATACTGTGTCAAATCGTCTATTACTTTGTCCGCAGGACCCGGAATAGGGTAGGGGTCAGTCATTGCTATATCCATGGTGTTGCTGAAATCTTTTGCCTTCTGTGGCATCATGAAGACAATAGATACCGGGTGATAAGGGTCCAGCTCATGAATCATTTTATACGCTGCTTCGAGTACAGATGGTGGTCGGCCCTGCCCATCCGGTTCATCATTGATATAATAAGATAATAACGCAGGATGATCTTTAAAGGCCAATACTTCACTCTTTAGCAGCGCTAGTTTTTCTTCTTCAGTTTTGTCCAGGCCTTTGTCACCATTATGCCCGCTGCCAACGAGAGAGTTTAACCCATATTGTACCTTAACACCTACCTGTGCACAGCGGTCCATATACTGTTTACGCTCCGCTAGCCCATCAGGAAGATTTTCCTGATATACGCCGATCATATTGAAGCCATGTGTAACTTCTCTTTCCGGCAGGTCACCTACCGGAACACAATAAAACCCAAACGGGAAGAAAGGCAGTCCATCTGCGATTAATCCTCCTGTCAGCTGGTCTATCTGTACAGCGTTTGCTTTTGGTGCCAGTTTGGTGATATTGATATCTCCTTTCTGAACCGTACTATTTTCTTTCTCCAATACATAGTGCAAGGCAGTTGTACCAATAGGTAATACATCCAGATTAAATTGAGCAGACAGCCTTAACCCTTCTGTTTTAGCAGTCGTTGGCAGTTTTTCGGAACGAATCGATAAACTCAGTTTGTAATTGCCCTGATCTGGCAGGATGCAGATGATAGTGCCTTCTTTCTCAGTTTGATAATAATTGTACCTGTTAAAGATTTTGACCTGCGCATGTAATACCACCCCCCATATGCATAGGAGTGCACTCAGCATGACTTTCTTCATTGAGACCTGTTTTAATAATGTACGGGTAAAGTATAAAAAAGATGATGATAAAAAAACATATTTTTGCTCTTCATATGAAACGAATCCTCCTTGCCTCATTACTACTGGCTGTCATGACTCCTGTCATTGCCCAGACAGCTGATAGATTAGAATATCCTCTCTGGACATTGGAAAAAGGTACTTTGCTGTCAGTTTATGCTGACAAGGCCTACATCCGCAGCACACCATCGGTAAACGGAACGATCGTAGACTCCTTATTGGCCGGTAGCCCGTTGGTAGCAGATGAGGTGATCACTACTGCTCCATTAACCATGAAGGGCCTGACAACTGCTTGGTTAAAAACGCATTATAGTGCCGGTGGAAAGGAAATAAAAGGATATATATGGGTTGGCCTGCTTGCCCTGAACACGGTTATAAAAGACGATGTCACTTTCGTATATGGGTTAGAGAAAAGGACGGTATTATCAGCAACTGAAGAAATGCTAACCGTTCGTATCAAAGCATTGGACCAGGCACATAGGATACTGGACATGAAAGAATGGACCGTAAATGGCGGTGAAAATGCCAGAAGTACGCAAAGCAAACTATTGGGGGAAATGGGACTGGAAAACGTTAAAGAGATCTTCCGTATCAACTTCAGCGGAGATGCCTGTGGCTTGCCAACCGATTACTATTACTTTGGCTGGAATGGTAGTAAATTGCTGCCATTGCCCGGCAAATCCAATACATTCGATGCGGGTGCATTTGCCTATACTGAAACGTTGATCTTCCCAAAGGAAGTAGGCGGCCAGCCAGGAAAAATTATGAAACTGATGGTTACCGAACAATATGGTGAAGATGGGGAAACCATCGAAAGCAAGAAAGTAGAAAAGGAAACCTACACCTGGGACGGTACAAAAGCTACCAAACAATAATCATTATTTTTACGACTATTCGTTAATCTGTAAAAATATACGAAATATCGTAAATCGGTTTTGCTGCAATAGATGTTAACTGGTTTATTTTCAGGTTTTTATATACTGGAATGACCTTTGTCTGCCTTTTCATGATCAATTCAATTCTCATGAAGCAAGGCAACATGATGGTAGAATTTCTTTTATCGCTTAGCAATGACATTGCCCTGATTCGTGACAAAGACGATTTTCTCAGGGTGTTGCGGGAGCGGTTAAGAGAGGTCATCCATTTCAATGATATCGTCATCAATGTCTTTGGTGACGATGGTAAGTCCCTGGTACCATATCTTTATTATTCAGAAGGCAGGCGTAAAAACCATCCTGCATTTCAGCGCAGTGGGCACTGCAAGTTAGGGGAAGATCAGATTTTCGAAGCCGTTATGACTGCCGAACAGCCAATAGTATTTAATGTAAGAAAGTGCCTGCAGGCTAAATCGCCCCCATCGTATATTCCCTTATTTCGGGAAACCGGTATCGTGGAGTTTGCTGGTATCCGCCTCCGCACCGCAGCGCAGGACGTTGGGTGCCTTTTCCTGTTTTCTGAACAGACACGCACCTTTCCGGAACCTGTTTTACAACTCATAAAAGGCATTGCTCACCTCCTCTCCATGGTAGTGGCAAATATTCTCGCCAATGAACGCATAGCTACCCAGCTAAAAGAGATCGAAAGCTATCGGCGACAACTGGAGCAGCACCCACCCGTGCGCAGCGAAAACACCTATACAGACATTGTAGGCAACGGCCGGGAAATGCAGCAGGTCTTTCATCTTATTTCGCAGGTAGCCCCTATGGACAGCACTGTATTGATTCTTGGTGAAACCGGTACAGGCAAGGAGCTCGTTTCAAAAGCCATTCATAATCGCTCGTCCCGGCGAAACAAATTGCTCGTAAAAGTAAATTGTGCCGCCCTTCCCGCCAACCTCATAGAAAGTGAATTGTTTGGACATGAGAAAGGCGCTTTTACCGGAGCAACTGAACGACGCATCGGTAAATTCGAAATGGCACACAATGGTACCCTCCTTTTAGATGAAGTAGGAGAGCTTCCATTGGAATTGCAGGCTAAGTTACTCCGTGTACTACAGGAGAAGGAAATAGAACGGATAGGTGGAAAAAGCCCCGTTCGGATTGATGTGCGAATTATAGCTGCCACTAACCGTGATCTGAGAAAAGAAGTGGATGCCGGTCGATTCAGAAAAGATCTTTATTACCGGCTGGATGTATTCCCTATCATTCTACCGCCATTGAGAGAGCGAAAAGAGGAAATTCCCGAACTGGCGGATTATTTCATTCAGCATTATGCCCGCCAGGCAGGTAAATCCAACATGCGTCTTGCAGACGACGTGAAGGCAGAAATGATGGCCTGGCACTGGCCCGGCAATGTAAGGGAACTGCAGCACCTGATAGAACGTAGCGTGTTGCTGACCCGTGGACCTGTGATCGAGCAGTCCTTTATCAGAAAAAGCCATTAAACAGCCAACAAAAGCAAGTGTTTTTACAAACAACCATTTCCTGATTCAACCGACCTTTGTTTGGTCAGCAATCCACATGACTATGCTACACATCACAGACCAGTTCAACCATGTAAACCAGTTCTTTGCATTGCTGGATGCAACGATCGCAGATATCAGATTTGCCGCTCCCGTAAAAATGAGAACCGTAAAGGAATTTGCTGCCATTTTAGAACTGCATCCCAATTATCTGAATACTTTACTCAAGCGATATACAGGTGAAAATGTGAGCTCTCATATCCGCAAACGATTACTGGATGTATCTAAAAATTTACTGCTGGAAACAGACTGGTATGTGCAGGATATAAGTTATTGTCTGGGATTTTCCGACCAGCCTAATTTTAATATGTTTTTCAAGAAGAACGTGGGATATACACCTTCAGAATTTAGAAGACTCGCTGTTGCCATAGACAACAGCGAGTCTTTATCAGCTAGTCTCTGACACCGGGTATAAATATTTCTCCTGTATTTTTGTCCATATAGCCTTTTTGTCCGTTCGGCATTTCTATCAGCAGCGCATTTCTTTCATGGTCTTCATCCAGGATTGCTTTCAGCACCGGCTTTTTTAGCTCCTGCATGGTAGCTGCCACTACTACCCCTTTCTTACCTTCCAGATAAGTTTCGATAAATGCATAACGACCTACCATGTCTTCCCTGAAGTGCACGTCGTCATAGATAAATGGTAACAGCACCTTACCAGACATATCGATTACCCCCGTTTTCCCATCTTTTACAGCTTTTATTTTAGTTGGAAAGCGCTTATCATTCGGATAATAAGACAGGTATTCCAGTGAAGTATAACCATTCAGATCCGTACTATCCAGCCCTTTGTATTGACTGGTTTCACGGTTTTCCAGTACCACGCGCCATTTACCATTCCCCATTTTATAAATATACATGTCCTTCGCTTTCTTGTTCAGTACTTCACCTTCTGCCGGCGTGGCAGAAGCAGGTTTGTCCTGTACATTGCCCGGAGATGCATTCCGGAAGCTGGCATCGTAATAAAATACCTTATCATCACCTTTCTTAGCTGCTATATACACAGTATTGCCTACGTACACTTCCTCAATATCATCGTATTCAGGTTTCAGGATCTCTCTGCCGCTCGTTACATCTACCACACCATAGGTATCACCGACTGTAATGAGGGCATATTGGTCCAGTGCCGGGTCATTAAAGCCAGTAATCTGGTTGTAAGGAGCCTTCCCATTCTGCATTTTACCTACCTGTGCGTCAAAGATGCCCATTTTACCATCTTTGTTCACAAAGTAATAACTACCCTTTGCGTAGCTGGAACGTTCAGGTAAAACGTCTGTAAATAAGCCACCGATTGGTTTGTCACTGCGGATGTCTATAATCTGATACCCCTTGATATTTCTGGCGATTGCAGTAAAGTCCTGGAAGGCGTTGGTAATGTTTGTGTAAGAAGGGGGCACTAAAACAGCACCATTGGTATTGATTAGTCCTACCTTTTTGTTACTCTCCACACGGGCATAGCCATTTCTGAATACATCAATAGTATCAAACTCTGGCTTCAGCAACATGCTTTTGTTTTTATCAGTCAGGCCCCATTTGCCTTTTTCCGTATAGGGATAAGGTCCCTGTGCCTTACACCAGACGCTTAATAAGAGCACCGGTAAGAAATATGCGGTTTTCATAGGTATGTGATTGATTGTGTTGGAGTAAAAATAGGAAAAAATTATAATATAAATCAGCACTTATTGATAGCATACCACGCAGCCCCTGTCAGGGCGGTCTTTTCATTCAGGATAATATGGATGGGAATATCTTCCAGCAAAGGTTTCATACGGCCTTTTTCCCGGAAGGCCTTCATGAAAGCACCGTAATCAATTTTCTTTACATTTTTAGGCACAATGCCGCCTCCTATATAGATACCGCCGGTGGCTTTCAACTTCAGGGCAAGGTTACCGGCTTCTGTAGCCAGGTATCGAAAAAAGATGCGCATGGTTTCTACACAAATAGCCACAGTTTCACCATTTTCACTGATCTCTGCAGCCATGTCATGTACGGCCATTCGATCCAGTAACCACCCAGGGGCGTCCATGTCTCTTTCCTCCCGTAGAAAGTTGAAGATGTTCACAATACCCGGGCCGCTGAGTATCCTCTCCCAGCTCACATGACCAAATTTCCCGCGGAGATATACCAATAGTTCATCATCCAGTTCTGTAATGGGGGAAAAATCGCTGTGCCCGCCCTCTGTGGCGAAAGGGAAGTAATGTGTACCATCCCGGAATAATCCGGCTTCACCTAAACCGGTACCTGGAGAAATTAATGCAATATTTCCTGTTTGTATTTTTCCTGTGTGTAAGGGATGAATGTCAGTTTGTTCCAATGTTGCCAGGCCATAGGCATTTGCTTCCAGATCGTTTATAATGAAAACAGGATGTTTGTCAAATTGTGCAGACAGTCTTTCAGCATCCATCTCCCAGGGTACATTTGTAATCTTTGCTTTCCCTTCCTGCACCGGGCCAGCTACGCCAAGACAAATACGGTCAGGGATAGATTCCTGCCCGATAAATTTATAGACGAGCGCATCGGGGCCTTTAAAATCTTTAGTGGGGTATTTCTCTTCTTTTGTAAGTACCAGTTTACTGCCATCGTATTTGTAAAGAGCCAGGTTTGATTTGGTGCCGCCTATATCAGCAGCGAGCAGCGTATGCGGTGGGTGAGTGGAGGGGCAGGACTGGCCCGAAGAAATGCCAATGGGTATCATTCGTTTTTCATTTTTTTACGTAATTAAGTTAGTTTATTTTCATGGGATAGCAAACCATCATCAGTTATGATCAAATTCAGTTGTAGCATTGTATTGTTGCTCATTATCATTAACCCTTCTATTGCACAACAAAAGAGTAACCTGATTCCGGAAAACAGAACTATTTCTACCTTGAAAGAAAAGCCCGGTGTGCATCTGTCTGCTGCCGAGGGGTCGGGTATTGCCTGGGTAAAAGGCGTTAATTTTACGAACGGTACGATTGAAGTGGATATGAAAGGAAAGAATATAAAGCAGGGCAGTTTTATTGGTGTAGCTTTTCACGGTGTATCCAGAGAAGATTGCGAAGCTGTGTACTTCCGGCCTTTTAATTTTGTCGCGACAGATAGCCTTGCAGCTATGCATATGGTGCAGTATGTGCAGGATACATTATATGGATGGGAACGATTGAGAGAAGAACATCCGGGCGTGTATGAGAATAAAGTGACGTCTCCTCCTGATCCAAATGGGTGGTTTCATGTAAAGGTGATAGTAGAAGGAGATGCAATCAAGGCATATGTAAATAATAGCTTGTGTCTTTCTGTTACATCATTAAATAAAAAGCATACAGGAAAAGTTGGCTTGTGGGTGGGGAATAATTCAGACGGTGACTTCGCCAATTTAGTAATTACCCGGAAGTAAATTTACAATATTAGACGGGCTGTATATAGTCCTGCAAATAAAAGAGTCGCTCCTGCCAAAGGCGAAGCGACTCTTTTATTAATTTAAATGTACGATTTAGAACTTGTTGTAACTCCTCAGCCTAGAAGATATTTGCAATCAGCTGCAACGCACCATACTTCTTTTCCGGGTTGAACATCGCCGTCGCTGAAATAGGAACATGGTATTTAAATATTGTCAAATCTCTGTTCACTGTAATCCCGGCATTCACCACATTCGGATGATTTCCGTAAAAATTCTTGTCGCCACTAAAAGAAAATCCACCGCCGACAAACGCATGCACATTGTACACGTCATCCGCAAATAACACCTGGTCCGCCTGCACATAATGGGAATACGCATTCGCCAGGCTGCTATCTGCCTTATAATAAGTATCCCTACCCAATATAATCGTATTCCAGCTCAACGTCAGCGGTAACTTCATTTTTTGGAAAGTATAGGCAATCCCTACATCCACAAAATGTGAAGTCGTTGCTTTCTTATAATCAAACAGGTCGGCATTTGGATAATTACTGAAGTTGTTAATATCCCAGATCGCTGCACTAAACCCTTTGTTCATATATTTCACATAGTAATCAAACTCTTTATAATCACCGGTGAAACTCGCACCTCCCCAGAATCCTGCCTGCCAATGCCCGTTCTTTGATTTGTAGTGCATGTCCACATCAGAAATCGGCGCGTTAGACACCTTAAACCCGCGCCACAGGTAAAGATTCCTCACTTGTAAATTCAATCCAAACGGCTCATACTTCTTTTCGGTTGCTGTTGTATCCTTATCCTGCGCACTTACTTTCTGGACAAAGAATATCCCGCATGCAACCGTGAGGGTTGCAATCAATAACTTCTTCATAACAATTCTTATTTTAAATACGTGAACAATAAAGCCGCCAGTGTAGCACCTACAGCTGGTCCCAGCACGGGTATCCAGGCATATCCCCAGTCAGCGCCGGCTTTTGATTGCTTAAACGGCAGTAAGGCGTGTACAATCCTTGGACCCAGATCTCTTGCCGGATTAATGGCATAACCGGTAGTACCACCCAGTGATAACCCGATAACCCACACCAGAAATGCTACAGGCAGTGCTCCCATGGAACCCATGCCGATAGTTTGTGTAGTCTCTCCTATCTTTGGATCGGTGAAGTAAAGGATAGTGATCAACAGAACAAACGTGCCAATCACTTCACTGATGAAATTGCGGCCCAGGTTTCTCACAGCAGGTGCTGTACAAAATGCAGCCTGTTTTGTAGGCCCGTCTTCTGTCCGGTCGAAATGGTCTTTATAAAATACCCACACCAGGAAGGCGCCAAACATGGCTCCCAACATCTGTGCACCCCAGTATACAAGGGCTGTGGCCAGAGATATTTTTCCAAGTATAGTCATAGTCAGTGTTACAGCTGGATTCAAATGCGCGCCGGTATAGGGTCCTGCTACACACACACCAACAAATACGGCCAATCCCCATGCTGTCGTAATCACAATCCATCCGCCTCCATTTCCCTTTGTATCCTTTAACACGACATTTGCAACCACACCATTGCCCAGGAGAATGAGCAAAGCTGTACCTATAAATTCTGCAATAAACGGTGTCATAATTTGATGATTAATTTAGTGGTGCTATTTCCTCTGAAACTAGTGTGCTGGTTCTTTCATAAACTGGTTATTATACACATTTTTTTCAAAGTGGAATAGGTGAAATTTAGTTAGTTTCAGTATAGCCTGCTCCGTAAGGCAATTACGGAGCCAGGCGCTCTCTTTATTATTCGTTCGCCCAGCCTCTGGTGCGTTCTACTGCTTTTTTCCAGTCAGCCAGCAGTTTTTCAGTGTTCTGTCCATCCAGCTCCGGCTTAAATGTTCTGTCTATAGACCATTGCTTCTTCACTTCATCAATACTGTCCCAATATCCCACTGCCAGACCTGCCAGATACGCTGCACCCAGTGCCGTTGTTTCCAGTACTTTCGGACGTACTACGTTACTGCCAAAGATGTCTGCCTGGAACTGCATCAGTGCATTATTTGCCACTGCCCCACCATCTACTCTCAGCTCGGTAGATTGCTTGCCGGAATCTGATTCCATGCTCTTCAGCAGGTCGTAAACCTGGAATGCAATACCTTCGAGTGCAGCACGGGCAATATGGCCGGCAGTTGTACCACGGGTGATACCAAATATAGCACCACGTGCATACTGATCCCAGTAAGGAGCACCTAAACCTGTCAGGGCAGGCACAAAGTATACGCCACCGTTATCCTTTACAGAAGCAGAAAGTGTTTCACTCTCAGCAGAATTGTGAATGATGCCAAGGCCGTCGCGTAACCATTGAATAGCTGCACCACCAACAAATACGCTGCCTTCCATCGCATAAGTTACTTCCCCGTTGATCTTCCAGGCAACTGTAGTGAGCAGGTTGTTTTGAGAATACACAGGCTTTTTACCGGTGTTCATGAGTAAAAAACAGCCTGTCCCGTAAGTGTTTTTGGCCATTCCTTCCTCTACGCACATCTGTCCGAAGAGGGCAGCCTGCTGGTCACCGGCAATACCTGCAATAGGTATTTTAGATGCGAATAGGGTAGTGGCTGTTTCACCGTAAACTTCACTGCTTTGTTTTACTTCAGGCAACATGCTGGCAGGAATAGTGAGGAGGTCGAGCAGTTCCTGGTCCCATTGCATAGTGTGGATGTTGAATAGAAGCGTACGGCAGGCATTGGTCACGTCCGTGATGTGCATGTGACCGCGGGTAAATTTCCAAACCAGCCAACTGTCAATTGTACCGAAGCACAGCTCACCCTTCTCTGCTTTTTCTCTCGCACCCGGTACATTATCCAGTATCCATTTCACTTTAGTACCGGAGAAGTATGCATCTATTACCAGGCCGGTCTTTTCACGGATCATGTCGGTATAGCCTTTCTCCTTCAGCTCATCACAGTATTTTGCTGTACGACGATCCTGCCATACGATGGCGTGATAAATAGGTGTACCCGTCTCCCGGTCCCATACCACTGCAGTTTCACGTTGGTTGGTAATACCAATGGCGGCGATGTTGGTACCATTCAGATCTGCTTTGGCTATCGCTTCGGCAGCCACAGAAGATTGAGTTGACCATATTTCGTTAGCATCATGTTCCACCCATCCTGGTTGTGGAAATATCTGTTCAAAAGGTTTTTGGGCAATCGCCTTGATTTCCCCGTTGTGATCGAAAATGATAGCGCGTGAAGACGTGGTACCCTGGTCGAGGGCCAGGATGAATTTTTCGTTCTTGTTCATACCTCAGTTTTTTAATTTGTTCCAAAGAGCGGTTGGCAAATCCTACCGCTTTACTCCCCGTAAGGGGATACTCTAAAGTTGTATAAGTATAACGTGGTAGGGCATATGCCGGATTAATTCAGCGTATATCCCTTCGCAAGAATTTCAAAATCTTTTAGTTCTGCCTGTATCCAGGCGGCATCTTTGTTTAATTCTTTAGCCATGATCTGTGCTACGACTGGTGCAGCTGCAACAGCGGCATGTACATCCAGGAAAAGTAAACGAAGACGTCGTCCCAGCACATCTTCCACACGACGGGCATATTCGTTGCGGATTGCCCAGATCACCATTGCTTTGTTGTATGGAAAGTTAGGCACCAGTAGTTCGCCCAGTGAATGATCTTCAGCAACCAGCCTGTTGATTGCAGTCATATCTGCTCCATAAAAACGCAGCGGATCATTTTCGTCACTCACCTGAACATAGCCGTGAATAGGCAGGTGCTCTGTTTTGCATTCCCTGGCAGTTAATACACCAGTTTCGATGGCTTTGTCAATCGTATCCTGTGCCATCCTGCGGAAAGTAGTCCACTTACCACCAGTGATGGTAATCAGGCCGGAATCAGATACAATGATCTTATGGCTACGTGATATTTCTTTTGTTTTAGCACCATCCTTACTAGGCGCAGCCAGTGGCCGTAAACCTGCAAATACGGCTAACACATCTTTACGGGTTGGTTTTTTCACCAGGTACCTGGATGCAGTATGGAGGATAAACTCAATTTCCTGCTCCAGTGCATGAGGTTCCAGTTCCGGATGATCGCGCAGGGTGTCGGTTGTACCTACTATCAGCTTACCATGCCAGGGCACAGCAAATAATACGCGGCCGTCGTCTGTTTCAGGTATCATGAGTGCGTTATCACCTGGAAGGAAAGAATGATCCAGGGTGATATGTACACCCTGGCTGGGGCGAACCATATGTGGAGCGTCAGGGCGATCCATATGCAGAATATTATCTACATACACACCGGTAGCATTAATGACTACCCTGCCATTCGCTTCGTAAGTTTCGCCGGTTTCGATGTCTTTCGCAATAATCCCGCTTACTTTCTTATTGTTATCTTTCAGTAAACCAGTGACTTTTACGTAGTTCAGCACGGTCGCACCGTTCTCAATGGCTGTCTGGGCAATGTTCAGCGCCAGGCGGCTATCGTCGAACTGCCCGTCATGGTAGACTACGCCACCTTTCAGCCCCTCCTGTCTGATAGTTGGAAGTGCCTCAATGGTTTTCTTTTTACTGATATATTTAGAAGCACCCAGGCTCAGTTTTCCCGCTAATAAGTCGTAAAATTTCAGACCAATTGTATACTTAATGTTATTAAACAAGGAGTAATTCGGAATAACGAAAGTTTCGTTCTTTGTGAGGTGAGGTGCATTTTTTAGTAACAATCCTCGCTCGTGGCAGGCCTCTTTTACCAACCCAAGATCCCCCTGCGCCATATACCGTACCCCACCGTGTACAAGTTTGGTAGCTTTGCTGGATGTGCCCTTGGAAAAGTCTGCCTGCTCTACCAGCAAGGTTTTATAACCTCTGGTAGCAGCATCCATCGCGATGCCAAGACCGGTTGCGCCGCCGCCAATAACAATAACATCCCATGATTTGGTAGAGGATAGGTCCTGTATTAACTGCAATCTGTTCATAAAAGTAAGGAGTTTAAACTAAAAGAAACTTTCTTATGGTTTCCTTTTGTTGTATAAAGTTGTTTCGTTTTGTTATTATTTCCAAATTTTTTTCCCGAATTATGTTTTTTTTAGGAAAAAAGTCAACCTTGTATTACTTTTCAGTTACTATTTTACCAATTTAATACCACGCCAGAGTTATGAAATTCGAATCAATGGCACAGCGGCATGCCTACATCCTCGAACGCCTGCAGGCTGAAGGAAATGTAAGGGTAGCTGATCTGTTTGAGGCATTGGATGTTTCGGCAGTAACCATCCGTAAGGATCTGAAAATGCTGGAGGACAAGAAGTTATTATTTCGTACACACGGGAACATAAGCAGCGCAAATCCCTATACAAAAGATAGGAACGTAAACGAAAAAGAAAACATTCTTGCCGACCAGAAGACCCGTATCGGCAAACGGGCCGCTGAAATGATTGAACCGGATGATGCTATTATTATAGCATCGGGCACAACGGTTCTGCAGGTTGCGAAAGCCATTCCGGAAGATCTGCGGGTCACTGTGCTCACCTCCGCCATGAATATTTCCATGGCCCTGCTGGACAAACCCAATATTGAGATCGTGCAGCTGGGAGGGATCGTTCGTAAAACATCCACTTCTGTAACAGGTACGTATGCGGAAGGTATCCTTGATCACTTTACCTGCAGTAAGTTATTCCTTGGCGTAGATGGTATTGATATGGAGCAGGGGTGTACCACATCAAATATGATGGAGGCACTACTCAATAAGGCAATGATCCGTACTGCCCAGAAGACTATTATTGTGACCGACTCCTCGAAGTTTGGCAAACGGGGATTCGGGAAAATTTGCCCGCTGGGAGATATAGATCAAATCATTACAGATGAAGGAATTAGTCCTGCAATGATGCGGGACCTGGAGAATATGGGGGTAGAAGTCATTATAGTTTAATAAGTATTCCGGTATGATGTTTGTAATATCTGCGCGACAATATATATTTAGAAAAACCTATTCGAACTATTTAGCTAGTAATCATGAAAAAGCTTCTGTTTGTAGCCAGCTTCGCGGCAGTATCAGCATTTTTGTTTTCCGGATGTAAAAAAGATGATGACGGTGTTAAGTCCACTACCCACAAGGTGCAGTACAAAGTGGAAGGATCTTCCAATGTAAGTATTTCAGGTGTAACTTACACCAATGCAGCAGGGGATTATGACTCAAAGTCAAACCTGACTGGTCAGACCTGGACAAGTGAAACGCTTACAATCGATTCCAAAGTAGTACCAGCGATTGCAATTGCGTGCACAGAATCAACGACCGACAACAAAGATGGTTCTTTGACTGTAAAGATCATTGTAGATGGTAAAACTGTAAAGGAGAATACCGGAACAGGTAATATCCTGCAGGCAAGTACAGTCTATGCATGGTAATAATATACGCTTAATTTTCAGAAAAGGCTTCCGGCAACGGAGGCCTTTTTTATTGGTATAATTTGCAGGTGTTTTTTATCACGGCAGTTGAAATTGATATCACCAGCAACGCGTCTACATATGCAGAAACATTGCTGGTGAAAAAGATGAAGGCCAACCCGGGAAGGTGGCCTTCTATTGCGTTGCTTCCCGCTCTGATTCGGGTTGCTGCTTTGTCGTAAAAAGGAGGGTTAACAAACGACGAAAGCTATATAACTGCCCAATAGTCCAGGGCAAGCGTGGTTATTATGAGGAACTATCTTGTTATCGGTGAATGCTGAGGGTTTGCATAGGAGAAGGAGTTTACATGATATGTATGACTCCATCTTTTGAAATATTATAAGTCACTTCTTTCGTGTCTGTTAATTGTTGTAATAGATGGATAATTGGTTTGCTCTTATCCAGTATAACACCAATGAATTTCTTTCCTGCTGCAGACTTTTCTATCAGGATCTTAACTTTCATGTTTCTGGCTACTACCTCTGCAATCCTTTCGATAGTGACATTGTCAGGGAATACGATGATACCATCTCTCCAGCTTAATACTTCCTCTACATCAAATGCATTGATAGCGATCTGCTGATCGTCAATGGTTGCAGCTTTACCAGGCGTAAGGAGTGCATGGCTTTGCCCTTCTGCTACCTGCACGCTACCCTGTACAAGCGAAATTTTCGCGCTGCCACTGTCGTACGTGTTGACATTAAATTCAGTTCCTAATACTTCAATTTCCCTGTTTTTAGGGAGGTGAACGATGAAGGGCTGACCTGCCTTGGGGGAAACTTTTACATAAGCTTCTCCGTCGATACTGATCTCCCTCTTAGCCCCGTCAAATTTCAGCGGGAAGGAAATGCGGGTAGTATTATTTAATAACACTTCTGATCCGTCATCCAGTATGACTTTATAATTGTTTTTTCCCTTTGGCACGGTCAATACGCCCAAATCGCGAGTTGTACTGTTCAAAGAACTAAAGGTGAGCGAGCCGGCTGCCGGATGCAATGCAACGCCATTCACATTTGTGGTTGCATTGCTTTCCAGATTTATTTCCTGCTGGCCTATTTTCAATAAAATGGTTTGACCATCTTCCCATGACGCCAGGGCTGTCGGCTGTTGCGGTGCCAATAAATAATAAGACAATCCGCCAACAAGTCCAATCGAGCAGGCAGCGGCAGCAAATACGCGGATGTAGCGATTGCGAACACGCCTCCCGGCTTTCGTGATCAACTCTGCTGCTGTAATGCTACCCCCTGCATGAGCGGCTATATTTTCATTTTCCATCTCTCCAAGAATCTCATCATACAGCACCTGCAGCTCTGGCCGGTCGATCATCAACTTGTCCAGTTGAGTTTTTTCGTCCGGTGTGATCGTTCCTAGTATGTCTGCCACGATCAATGTCTGTATGTCAATAGCTTCCAGATCCATAGTTGATATAATTATAGACAAACCTAAAATCCAAAAAGTATGAGTGGGAGAAAAAAATTATTTCAACTGTAACTTACTGCGGATAATCTTCAGTGAGGAATACAATTGAGTTTTAACGGTATTTATAGAAATACCTTCAATTTTGGCCACTTCTTTGTGCGGACGGCCTTCGATGTAAACCATTTCCACTGTTCTGCGACTTTTGTCAGGGAGTTCCTGCATCAGCCGGGTGATGTCATCGAGTTGCTCATTCCCGGGCTTTTCACCGGACTGTACTTCTGTGTTCATGACAGAATACTGCTGATTACGCTTTGAAAGGTTAGTGTCATGCTTTATTTTGTTCAAACAGCTATTTGCAGCCATACGGGTGAGGTATGCCCGGACTGCGGTGTTCACTTCTATATCTTTTCTTTTATTCCATAGGGATATAAACACTTCCTGGGTGATGTCTTCCGCATCATGAATATTGCGCAGAACACGGAAAGCAGCTACGAAGACATCCCTGCGATATTTGTTGTATATCTCAGCGTATGCCGGTTCGTTTCCCTCTTTAATAAGCTGAAACAGCTTTACGTCCTGCTCTTGAATCATTATGTTCGGATTTAGGTACTCTATCTATTGCTTTATCCTGACGGCGTTTTTTAATATTTATGATTATTTGGGGTTCGTTTTAGTAGAATTATTATCACCAAAAATACTTAATTTTTTAGAATGTCGGAATGACTGTAAAAATGATTAAATTTCCGTGCAGTTTATCATACTTTTTGACAGTCAGAATTGTCTATAATGCCCCTGTGATGTTGTCCATTTTATCAACTGATACTTGTCGAGAAGGTCCCTTAAGTATATGAAGAGAATTTTTGAGGTCAATTGTACTGGTTATATAGTGCTTTGCCTGTTATTCTTACTGAGAGCAAGCATGCCTGCTTTTGCACAAAACCCAGGCCCGTCCGATCTTAACGAGATGTTGAATAAGAGGATGGACCTGTCGGTATCCGGTAAATCATTAAAAGCCATTTTTAAGCTGATCAGTTCCAGGACCGGCTTACACTTCATTGCCTCCGGGGATCAGCTGGATGTAACAGATCACTATTCTATTAACGTCAAGGACTTTTCAGTAACACAAATATTGAATGAATTGTTGGGCCGGCAGGGTTTTACCTGGACCGTCAGAGGAAATATGGTAGTATTTAGCAGATCTGGTCCATTGATACCATTGCCACCGAATTCGATTGCAAGGTTTATACCGGACAAATTGAATGTCGTAACGGGTATTGTAACTGATGATGAAGGAATACCGTTGCCTGGAGCTACAGTCAGGATTAGCGGGACTAATTCAGGCGGGACCACAGATGAAACAGGACGGTTTTCATTTCCAACAGATAAAGAGGAAGTGATATTGTATACGACTTATACGGGTTATAAACCTTTCGGGATAAAGGTCAATGTGGATGATTCAATCAGGATAAAGTTAATGTTGGCTGATAATGTGTTGGATGAGACCGTGATCATGGCTTATGGTATCACCACCAGGCGGACAAATACAGGAAGTATTGGTAAATTATCTTCCGGGGAGATTGCGCGACAGCCGGTGAATAATTTGCTCGGTACACTTGAAGGGAGGATACCGGGATTAGCAGTGACCCCATCAAGTGGAGTGAATGGAACTAGTTTTTCTGTGCAGATCAGGGGACGTAATTCTTTTGCAAATGGTTCTGATCCTTTGTATATCATAGATGGCGTGCCTTATATATCAAGTAAGAAGATTAATCTGTTGGGATCAATTGCGGTGCAGAATTTTGATGCGGGCGGGATTAGTCCTTTTAATAACTTGAATAAAGACGACATTGAGAGTATAGAAATTTTGAAGGATGCCGATGCAACGGCCATTTATGGAAGTAGAGGCGCGAATGGAGTGATTCTGATTACGACCAGGCGAGGAAAGGAAGGTCATGCATCGCTGCAGACAAAGGTGAGTATAGGAGCAGGGAGGGTGCCCGGATTGGGCAATTTGTTATCTATGGACCAATATATAACGATGAGAAAGGAGGCATTTACCAATGATAACGTTACGGCTGAAAGTCAGGTAGGAAGCGCCGGGTATGCCCCTGACCTGAAGGTATGGGATCAGCATAGCAATCAGGATTGGCAAAGGAAGATTATTGGCGGAACAGCCAGAAATATGAATGTGAATATGGCGCTAAGTGGTGGAAATAAAGTATTTCAATATAGGTTAAGTGCAAGTTTGTTGGAGGTCTCATCTGTATTTCCTCTGAAGATGCCTTATCGGAGAGGTACCGGTGATGTATCGTTGACTTATCTATCGAAAAATAAGAGGTTGAGTGCAGATTTTAACGGAATGTACGGAAAGGATAGAAATCAGATTTTTAGTGGAGTACTGTTAGGAACCCTCTCTCCACCAAATCAGCCCGGCCCGAAAGATGATAACGGAAAGCTGGTATGGAGCAATAATGGTAAAGAGTATGTTAATCCTTTGTCAGAGCTGTACAAGAAGTATCTGATTAAAACGGGGAATCTGTTCGGCAACATGAAATTAGGATACCGTATCGTAGATAGTTTGAGCTTCTTATTGTCTGCAGGGCTAAACAGGTATCGGGACAATGAAAATTCACAATTCCCAATTATCGCAAGAAGCCCGGATAGTGATTCGGCTTCTATTGGGGCTGCTACATTTGGTGTACAGAACATTGAGAGTTATATCATCGAACCACAATTAGATTATACCAACACATTCAAATTTGGAAAGATCAATGCGTTGATAGGTGCTACCTGGCAGTATAGTTCAAATACCAGTACCACGACAGATGGTAGAGGCTACTTAGATGATAGTAAACTGGATGATCTTTCCGCAGCAGCATCGATATCTGTTACCGGGCGATATGCCTCGAAATATAAATACGCGGCCCTGTTTGGCCGCTTGATTTACAATTACAGGGACCGTTATATTATAAATTTTTCGGCAAGAAGGGATGGATCAAGCCGTTTTGGCCCCGGAAAACGGTGGTCGAATTTTGGATCTGTAGGTGGCGCCTGGTTATTTAGTAATGAGGGCTTTATAAAGAATAATCTGCAGTTCCTGGATTATGGAAAACTGCGTGGTAGTTATGGCATTTCTGGAAATGACCAGATTGGAGATTACGGATATTTAGATACATGGTCTTCAAATTTAAATCCCGGTATTTATCAGGGTATCACTCCATTAACGCCCGATGCTTTGTTAAATACCAACTTCTCATGGGAGAGAAGTAAAAAAACAGAAACTGCACTTGAATTGGGATTTTGGGATAACAAGCTGATTACAACCGTTGCCTATTTTAATAGTATCAATGATAAACAGATTATTGCCTATAAACTTCCGTCTCAGACTGGCTTCATGAACGTTATCAAAAATGAAGGCGTTGTAATTAAAAATTCAGGATGGGAATTTGATATGACTGCGGAGATAATGAAGAGAAATCATTTTAGCTGGAGAATGAATGCAAACATTACGCTCCCGAAAAATCGGTTAGTGGCATTCCCTGATTTAAATAGCTATACATATTCTCTTTATTATTCAGTAGGATATCCACTGAATTTATTGAAACGTTATCATAGTATCGGCGTAGATAAAGCAGATGGCGTTTTTAAGTTCGAAGATGTTAATAAAGATGGCGCTCTAACTACCGACGATTTTAAAAACGAAGGACACCTTGATCCTACATTTTATGGCGGCCTGGGAAATACTTTCCAATGGAAAGACCTCAGATTGGATCTTTTTCTGACATTTAGAAAACAGACAGTACCTAACTATTTTTACGCTGCATTCGTTAATGGGGTGTCTCCGGGAATGCTGGCCAATCAGCCTGAATGGGTGTTAGATAGATGGCAAAAACCAGGAGATGAAACGAAAGTGCAGCGCTATGTAACCACCAATGAAATAAATGGGCAGCACCAAAGTTTTATTATATGGCAATCTGATGCTGTATATGAAAATAATTTCTTTGTAAAAGTTAAAAATGTTTCACTATCCTATTCCATAAATGAGAAGCTGCTTAAGAAAATGAAATTGTCTGGGTTGAAATGTTATTTGCAGGGACAGAATTTGTTTACATTAACGAAGTATAAGGGATTAGATCCCGAAACTCCCTATTATTTATCACTACCTACATTAAGGATTTTAACTGTAGGAATGGAGGTTGTTTTATAATAAATTCCCGATAATGAAAACTTGTATTGTAGTATTACTACTAATCTGCTCACTGGCATGTAATAAGCTCATAGACGTGGGAGACCCTGGTAATAGTGTAATTGGAAAGAATGTATTTTCCCACGATACCTCAGCACTCTCTGCCGTGGGGGGTATTTATTCTAAAATAATGGTTTCCCTTCCCAATATATTAAATACTGGCGTAACTATTTGCGCTGGCCTGTCAGCTGATGAACTATTACCGAATAGCACTGGTAATAGTTTGCAGGATTTTTATACTAATACTATCTCCACTACCAGTTCTTTTAACAGGGTATATTTATGGTACTATGGATATACCCTGATCTATCAGACGAATGCGTGCATTGAAGGGATTTTAAATAGTAATAAACTTTCTGAAGATGTAAGTAACCAACTATTGGGAGAAGTATACTTCATCAGATCATTGGTTTATTTTCAGCTAATTCAGCTGTATGGTGATGTCCCGTTAGTGGTTTCTACCGATTACGAAAAAAATGCCGGATTGAAAAGAACCAGTGCTGCTGATATATACGTACAAATCAAAGAAGACCTGTTAAAAGCTACAGGTTTACTGAATGAGAACTATCCCAGTGCTAACAGGGTCAGGGTCAATAAATGGGCTGCAAAAGCACTATTGGCAAAATTATACCTGTACAAAAATGATTGGACAAATGCAGAAAGTGCATCAGGCCAGGTGATTAATGCTGGATTCTATCACCTGGAAAAAGATTTTAACCGGGTGTTCCTGTTTAATAGCAAGGAAGCGATCCTGCAATTTATGCCCACTGAAACTGGTTATAATACTACGGATGGCGCTCAGTTTGTACCTTCCATGTCAGGAACTTCACTTCCCCAATATTCACTTACTGAATTTTTGCTGAATGCATTCGAAGCAGGGGATAAGCGTGCAGTTAACTGGATTGGTAAGAAAACTGTTAATGGAGTTACCTACACTTTCCCTTATAAATATAAATTGAGGGTAGATTTCAGCCCGACATACGTCGTTACTGAATACAATATGGTGCTTCGGCTTGCGGAACAATATTTAATACGTGCTGAAGCGAGAGCACACCTCGGCGATCTGAACGGCGCTATGCGAGATATTGATAGCGTAAGGAACAGAGCGGGGCTACCGTTAATATCTATCACGAACCCCTATATTAATTTAGACGATTTATTGAAAGCCATACAGAAAGAAAGGCAGGTGGAATTATTTACGGAATGGGGAAGCCGTTGGTTTGATCTGAAACGCACTAAGACGGCAACAGATATTTTGAGAAACAGGAAGCCATCCTGGAAAGACACAGATACTTTATATCCAATCCCTGATGCAGAAATAAATCTGAATCCTAACCTGACTCAAAACCCCGGATATAACTAAGAAAGCACCTGTGAATATTTTCACAGGTGCTTTTAAATTATTACCTGATTAATTAGATCTGCTTGCTATCAGATTAGGGTTATCTTTTGCTCTTAAACAAAATACCCCTATTCCCGGACAGTTGTTTTCTGCGTTAGCGGTTGTCCCATATAAAACAGTAGTCCCCCCGGCGGTTAGCCAGTAATGGTTCTCTGCTCTTACATCAGGTTTCTCCTTCATTGCATAAGCTGCTCCCACACCAACTAAAGCAGCCAGCGCTGCGAATACTAATTTCAGTTTGTTCATAAGATTAAATGTTTAAAGTGACAGAAAAAAACGCTTAAGCTGTAATTAGCATCAGACATATTTACCCTTTCCGTAATTACCTACGAACTATGATAGCCATTCCAACCTAATACACTTTTATTGGTTACCGGGAGAATGTTTTCATTCTTCTTATCAGCAACAAGGCTGTAACGCCTGCTGCTACAAAAAATAAATTAAAATAAAGATGCTGTATCCATGTGAACTGAACAATGGCACCGCCACATGAACATGGAATCTTACCAAAATATCTTAATTGTATCAAAATAATATACCCGGTAAACAATATCATCATTCCTGTTGCAATCTTTAAACCCAGAAACCGGGTCTGATCGAGACTCAATAACAATGATACAAGAATCTCAGTAAAAGGGATACCCCATACCAACAGGGGCAGAAACTGAGGGGGAAACGGCTGCTTATGCATTTGTGATACAAATACGTTAAACTCCATCCACTTGCTGACAGCCGCATACATAAACATAGCAATAAACAGTAGGCATACTGCATGAAAAAACAGCATTCTAGTTTTCATAGTATTTTTTTATACCAGTTTTACATTCTCCGGTATGTCGCCTGCCTTTAATAAAGTTATTATTGAGGAAAGAGATGGTCTGTTGGCTGCATCTGGGTCCAGACAAGTTGTAACGACATCTAATAAAGATATTGCTAATCCTGCATTCACCAGCGCATTATATATATTACCTGAAAAACTCTCCGGGTCACCAGGGTTCAGGATCATAAATGCTAATACCACGCCTATGGAATAAATATCATCTTCAGGTGCCGGCTGCTCACCGCGTTTCTGCTGCGGCGACATGAACATAATCGTTCCATACCCGAACGGAGGATCCGGTGTACCAGCCGGCATATAGTATGCTAACTCGAAATCAAGCAGGTATACAATGTCTTCCCGGATAATAAAATTATTGATCTGGATATCCCGATGTAAATATCCCAGTTCGTGCAGTCGTTTAATGATTTCCGTTATCTGAAGAAAGTAACCAAGAATCTTCATTTTGTCAGCAATTGCCAGCTCCCGCCATATGCGATCCTTGTAAATCTCCTGTAATTGCTCGGGCAGCAACTTACCATTAATGTAGCTTGTGATCAGATAGTGATCCTCTCCCTTACTACAAAAATCAATTACCTGTGGAACCGGTAATTCATGTTGTATGGCTTCCAGTACTGATTTTTGCCAGAATAACTTATGCGCTGTCTCCCTTCCATATTTGTCAATAAATGAGGCAGCTCTTGCCTGTTTGATTATACAATGTGTAAATGAAAAATTCTTAATATTCACCCCCAGGTAGATATCTCCCTTCGGGTTAAACCTTAATAACTTAATGGGTATATAATACTTACCTATAATCCCCTTTCTCCGCCGGTTACGATAAACCGCTGGTATGGAATAAGAAGTACCACTATCTAATGACGTATATAACACCTTGCCTATACGAAGACAGTCATAAGGCGTAATACCCTGAAAATCCATCGTTACCAGCTCCAGCTCCCGCGCCAGCTGTACTGCTTGCTTTGCATGATCCGGATAGATCAGGATTACCTTACCCGCTTCTTTAACACCTAAAGTCAGGCCATTACTCTGATCTACCAGCATGCTGTTCTTCAATAACCGATAGGACACTGCATACGCCTTTAATACAGGTATTACCTGATGCAATAATAATTGGGTCTGCTGTGAAAGCACTGAGATATACAAAGTGAAATTATTCCGCATTTCACAATCGCCTACCTCCAGCCAATGCCCACACTCCTGGTAATGTATACCATATAACGACAAATCCCCTGCGAAGTCTTTTACTTCATGTGTACTCAAAGGATACCCTTTGTTCAGTTGAAAAACTGACATACGACCTTAATATCTAAACTTGTTATATAATTGTAGCCTAAAATTAGTTCATCCTGGTCCCTGCGAGCGCTTACAGGCATATATAAAGTTGTTTTAAATCACGGATATAAGAATAAAATACACGTTATCCTCTGAGTTTAGTAAAGTAATTTTTGAGTAGCTAATTTCCCCATCCCCAAATATAAATATTAGTCGAAAAACTAATCGTACGGAATGATAACATATCCCAATTAAAAAGGTTTAGATTTTATGGAAAAAAATTTCATGAATTATTTTCCATAATAATATATATGTTTATATAGTTTTCCTCAGCTGTAGGCGATCTTGATATGTTTTTGCTAACTGACAGGTATACACCCTTTTACGTAATGTTATCTTGTTATAATGCGAGGTAGCCGCAGTCTTGCTAATACGATTTATTTAATACCGTTGTAATGAAATATTAACGGAGAAGTAATAGTAAATGCACATTAAAATGGCATTTTAAATATTGGTAGAATATTAAAATGCCATTTTAACATCCCTTGAATGCCTCCTGATTATGACACCTGCCGTATAGCCCGGCTATAGACTTAAATAAGAGTATCCTCCGGGAAACACTTCTGTAGACATTATTCCCATGATTTTCAAGGATAAGTCCGTAGAAAGATCAATTATCGCCTCTGTCGTGACCGGCCACCTTTACAATTTTATTGTAAATCCCCAGTAACAAAAACGGGGCTGCCCACTGCCCGATAAACAAACTTGTGTGCTTTTTTCTAACACATTGAAACGCAAGTGAAACCCCCATGGCTGCGACAGCAGCTATCAGGAAGGTAGTCGAAGGCACTTTTGAAGTCTGCTTTTCTATCTTTTCTGTTGTCTTGCCTTCTTCAAAGGCTGTGTTCAGATTTTCCATATGAATGAGTTTTGCTTATGCTGTCGTAAATCTGTGCCAGTACCATGGCATGGTTTTAACACCCTTGTTTCAATAATCAATAAATTATGAAGACACTTCATTTCTTACTCTTGTGCTGTGCGTACGGGACCGTTACACTTACTTCATGTGATAATAATGATGACGATACCAATGTAAATCTCTCCGCCAGAGACAGGACATTTATTACAAAAGCAGGCTTCAATAACAAAGCTGAAATTGTAGCCGGTGCAGTCGCGGATTCGATGGGTACAGATTCCACCGTGCGCATGTATGGAAAAATGATGGTCGATGACCATACCACCGCTTACCAGGAACTGGCAGACTATGCGAATAGCTGGAGTGTTAGCATCCCCCAGCAACCAGATTCTATACATATAGCCAAAACGGCCTACCTGCGCACCTTATCCGGGCACATGTTTGATACAGCTTATATCAATGCCCAGGTGAAAGATCACATCGAAACAATCGCTTTATTTCAGACTGAAGCAGATAGTTCTCAAATGACGCAGTTGAAGTCATACGCGGCCAAATATCTGCCTAAGCTGAAAATGCATTTACAGATGGCTGATAGTATTGCTGCTGTGCTCCATGCAAAGTAATTAAAGTATAACCATATGGAAGACTTACATCAAATAATAAATAAAAAACGTACGCTCTGGACTATCCTTGGTATTACCAGTTTACTCCTGATTACTATGCTGATTTCTTTTGCGGTAGTCGTGATTTTTTATCACTGATAGCATATTATTCGCCTGTTGCTGACTGGAAGTGGCTTGCATGTACAAGTGCCGGATCGGGGCAGCTACTGTAGAATGTCGGGAATATACTTTGATCATTATTCTTACCTTCCATAGATGGCGTCCGGTTCGGACGATTTTTCCGGAGGTTTATTGTAGGATATCGAGTAGCAGCCTTTCTTTACGAGTTGCTTTTTGCTTTGAAAACAGTCTGATAGGTACGCCGTAATGGAGTTTGAAAACCATTAAATATTGAATTTCCGGATTCGTATTTTATTGGTAATTTTACGCCGATTACTTTAGTGAGTAGTAATGCCGGATACCTATGGTATGTATATATATCCCTTATTGTTCTATTAGTGTAATACCCAATTTCCATATTTAATAATTTAACTAATTAATTATCCATCTATGAAATCAATTTTTTTGGTTTTAGGCCTTCTGTTTTCTTTCGAATGTGCCGTTAACGCCCAGTATTATGATGACGTTCTTTCCGTGAGTTTGAATACGCAATTAACCAACGGCGTAAAAATTAAAACAAATATCCCTTTTCAGAACAGTGTTGCTATGCCTACTATCATGATAGAGGGGTTCGACTATAATAAGGGTGCTGGTGGTCCTGTCGATCTGAAATTGACCTGGTATGTAATTTCTGACAAGTTTTACAGCGCATTTGTCTCCGCCGGTGGTGCATTGAATCCCCCCGTTACACTTGCAAACGAGAACGGAAAGATCTCAATCTTCCTGGATTACAAGGCCTATTATTTGCGCTTCCATATCCGTGCTTATGCAAAGTCCTTATTGAAAGATTCAGCTGTTAACTATTCTAACTGGTCAGTCGTTGACTCGGCATTGATACCTGAAGCTACTGTTGTGACCAGCGTTCCATATAAGAATGCATTTGCCGGAACCGTATACATGATGGATAGCATTGCCGCCAGCGGGCCAAGATTGGGCATAAATACGACCACCCCCAGGGCTTCTCTTGATGTGGCCACGACCACCACTGATACCATTACATCAGTATTGGGCAGACTTCCCGATGGTAATGCTGCAGGAGATGGGACCTTCCTTGGCGTGAAAGCATATAAGGCGAATGCTTATAATATACCAATGTTTGGTCTCATCAGTAAGTATGGCGGGGCCACGAACTGTGGGGTAATCTTTAACAGGGGACAGATCACCGGTGGTTACCTGACATTTCTGACTAATAATGGTACTGAGAAAATGCGGTTGGATTCAGGCGGAAATCTGTTGATTGGCGTAAAAACAGCCGGTGCTTATAAACTTGCCGTTGCAGGCAACATCGGAGCTAAAAAACTCACTATTACTCAATCCAATTGGGCTGACTACGTATTTAACGCCGATTACAAACTCCCGTCCCTGGCAGAAGTAGAAGCTCACATCAAGGCTAATCACAAACTTCCGGAAATTCCCTCTGAAAAAGAGATCCTGGAAAAAGGCCTGGACGTAGCCGAGATGCAGCGACTACAGATGCAGAAAATAGAAGAACTCACGCTCTACCTTATCGAAGAGCACAACGCCAATGTGCGGCTTCAGCAGGAAGTGGCAACATTAAAAAAGCAATTGGAAAATAAGTAAAACAGCTGACCGGATTTTACTATACAACCGCCGCGATTAAGGGTAGAGAACTTTGTTTAAAAGACTTTTTTTGAAAGGGTAGGTAGCCAGCCTGGTTGAATAAGAAATAAGCAGAATTGCTTATCTTAATGTAAACAATCCAGATGAAGGAGTTCTTTATATTCTTTATAGAAGCCTTTCTCTTCTCTACCCTGACCGTTACCCTGGCAGACCTCCTATGGGATTGGTTTGTAAAAACACCCTTTAGCGACAAAGTCAGGAAATTTACCAAAAGAAGCGGCTATGCCATTTGGTGTATATTCGTAATCCTGAAGTATACAGTGTTCTGGTTCAATGAAGGAACCCCACATCATAGACAGATTCCCGCGGTATACCCCTACGTCGTGGAAAATGGAAGGACCGGTACTTATCTCCGCGATAAATCTGAGAAAGATGTATTGAATTGTAACATCAGCCAGTTTGCTATTAAAGACGGTAAATTCTATTACACCTGTATGGAAAAAGAAAATGAAGTCAGCGTGTTCGATTTTGATAGCAAAGCAATTCGCATGGCCAACAGCGGCCCCGTATTGCGCAACTTCAGTCATCAATATTACTGGTACCATTTTTTCCGTATCGATGTAACTGGTATCATCATATTTGCAGGTCTTCAACTATGGGTAATGATTACATTGCAAAAAAGCCGGTCAGGAGACTGACCGGCTTTCTACTAAACAACACCCCTTATCGATGCTAGTAACAAGGGGATACATTCCTCTATCTCGTTCGTCAATTCCATTCCCTGCTGTTGTATACTTTCAATACTCACAACAAATAAATATAACTCCGGCATCCTGCCCAGCAACTGCAACGCACTCACCAGGTCTTTCAACCCAATATCATGCGCACTGATCTCAGGCGGAAAATCACTGGCATACTTCGGTTGAATGCACCTGATCGTACCCGGTTTCAGTCCATCCAGTGTGGCATCTACCAATATGACCTTTTCATATTGTTCGAAGAACTCCAATAAATGAAATCCTCCCGTACCCCCATCTACCACATCAATCCCCGGTATTTCCTGGGAAATTGCCAGCCGCTGCGCTACATGTACACCAATACCTTCATCTCCCATCAGGTAATTCCCGACTCCTAATAGTAATGTTTTACTTCTTTTCATCTGTGATCACCCTTCTGTCAGGAGCGGTTTTTTTATCTTTCTGAAATGCTTCTTCTTCAATAAATTTCCATCCACCTACCATACTACTGGTCTCACCACGACCTTCCACATAGTCATGATAGAATACCAGGTAAACATGTACCACGACAAACAATATAAAGAACCACATTGTCCAGTGATGTACCTGCCTTACCATAATATCCCCACCCATGATGGCCGGTACCCATGCAAATAATTTGGGTAACCACCAGTTACTCATAGATGCATATAACCCAAACCCTGTGAGTGACTGAATCCCGAAGGCAATGAAGGTGAAGAAATAAATAAGCCCCGCCAGTGCATTATGTCCCACACTCAGGTGCTCTTTCCCTTTGAGTTGTAAGATGTCGATCTTCAACACCTGCCAGATCTCTTTGAAGAAGAACTTTCCCGTTGGAATAAATTGCTTCCAGTTGGCATACTTATTACCTACAAAGCCCCAGTATAAACGGAAAATAAAATTGAAGAAGAAAATATAAGCCGATATAAAATGAATGGCTCTCATCCATCCCATTACAAACCTGTTCGATGCCTCCTGGTGACTACTGATTACCAACGGATTGGAAATGTAAAAACCGGTAATAATAAGTGCCACCATTACCAGTGCATTGAGCCAGTGGTACAGGCGTACCGGCAACTCCCATGTATACACACGTCTGAGCCGGTGTATATGGACATATTTCTTAGCCATAAGTTTGCATTTATGCTTCTAATACACTCACCCTGTTGATATGATTACCATGTTCATCATACAGGTGCACGGCACATGCCAGACATGGATCAAATGAATGCACCGTACGCAGTATTTCCAGTGGCTGCTTTTCATCTGCTACCGGTGTACCCAGCAGCGCCGATTCATAGGCAGATAACTGACCTTTACTATCACGTGGAGATGCATTCCAGGTAGTAGGTACGACAAGCTGGTAGTTGGATATCTTTTTATCCTCTATATTGATCCAGTGTGCAAGTGCACCACGGGGAGCTTCAGCATGTCCTACACCAATGGCTTTTTTAGGCCAGGTATCCGGGTTGAAAAGGTCCATATTTGCCATACGGGTATCCCCTTTTTTTATATTATCTACCAGTTGATAATAGAAGTCCAATGCCCACTGTGATACCAGTGAAGCCTCAAAACCCCTGGCAGCGGTACGACCTAATGTAGAGATCAGCGCAGATGCAGGAATATCCAGTGTCTTTAATGCCCTGTCTACAACCTCTTTAAACTCTTCACGACCACGGGCGTAACCAACCAGCACACGTGCCAGCGGCCCTACTTCCATCGCATGTCCCTGCCAGCGGGGCGTTTTCAGATAGCTATAAGCCTGTGACATATCCAGGTGTTCGAAGGGCGGTTTAGGACCCGTGTAGTTGATCTTGCTTTCTCCTTTCCAGGGGTGCAAGCCAATATCTTTCCCGCCTTTGTATTCGTACCAGCTATGTGTAATAAATTCCTGCACATCACCATCTTTCCGTAAGTCTACCTCGTAGAGTTTACTCAGGTCTTTGTTTAATATCACGCCAGGAGGGAACTTGTAGGAAGATGTATCGCGATAGCCATTCCATGGCAGATCCCCGTATACCATAAAGTTACCCAGCCCTCCGCCGATGCTGCCCCATTCTTTATAATAAGACGCAATCGTCATCAGGTCGGGAATGTACACTTGTTCGATGAAGGTCTTCGCCTCGTCAAGAATATTTTTTACCAATGACAACCTTTCCGCGTTGATACCGCTTACATCGTCTATTCCGATGGCACACGCCATTCCTCCCACCAGGTAATTAGGGTGGGGATTCTTACCCCCGAAAACGGCTTGTACTTTCACAACTTCTTTCTGCCATTCCAGCGCTTCGAGATAATGTGCAAGACCGATCAGGTTTACTTCAGGAGGTAACTTATAAGCCGGGTGTCCCCAGTATCCGTTAGAAAAAATACCCAACTGGCCGCTGTCTACAAGCTTCCTGATTCTTGCCTGCAAGTCGCTGAAGTAACCAGGAGAGCTTTTCGGCCATTTGGATATTTTCTGTGCCAGCGTGGATGTCTTTTGTGGGTCTGCTTTTAAAGCATTCACAACATCTATCCAGTCCATGGCATGGAGATGATAGAAATGGACAACGTGGTCATGCATAAAAGACGTGCAATACATAATATTGCGTACCAGTTCAGCGTTGGGCGGGATGGTGATATTCAAAGCGTCTTCTACGGATCTTACAGAAGTAAGTGAATGTACCGAAGTACATACCCCGCACACACGGCCTACGATAGCCCATGCATCCCGGGGATCACGGTTCCGGAGTATCTCTTCCAGCAGACGGACCATAGTACCGCTACTGTAAGCATCTTTTATTTTTCCATTTTCTATTTCAGCTTCAATACGAAGGTGTCCCTCTATCCTGGTAACAGGATCTACGACAATTCTTTTATTCATAATGGTGGAATTTCTCAGTGATCCAATTCTTTTTCTTCTTTTCTGCCTTCATCTTCCAGCATATGGATGTTTTCCTTCTTCCGGATATTAGTCATGATAGCATGGCCCAGTACACCGGCGCCGGTAGCAGCAAGGGCAATACCACCTACTACATCAGCAGTGGCTTCGATCCCAAATCCTGCAAATGCAGACGCCCGCTCATACAAGCGTCCGTTGTCCCAGTAATTTTCTTCACTACATCCTATACATCCATGGCCAGACTGGATAGGGAAGCTGGTGCCCCCATTCCATTTCGTGACGCCACAGGCATTGTAAGTAACCGGGCCTTTGCAGCCTACCTTATATAAACAATATCCTTTTTTTGCATTTTCGTCATCAAAGCTCTCCACATACAATCCTGCATCAAAGAACGGTCTGCGATAGCAGGTGTCATGAATACGTTTGCTATAGAAAGCCTTTGGTCTTCCTAAAGCATCCAGTTGGGGAATACGGTCAAAGGTGACGAGATGCACGATCACACCTGCCATTACTTCGCCGATTGGCGGACAGCCTGGTACTTTAATAATGGGTTTTCCTTTCACAAGTTTGTGAATAGGTGTCGCAGCTGTTGGATTTGGCCTGGCAGCCTGTACACAACCATTGCAGGCACAGCTACCCCAGGCAATGACTGCTTTGGCACCGGCGGCGGCTTCTTCCAGGATCTGCATGGACGTTTTACCACCAATCATGCAGTATACACCATCTGCTTCTACAGGCACACTACCCTCCACACAAAGGATGTATTCTCCTTTATATTTGTTCATAGTGTTTTGCATAGCTGCTTCTGCCTGGAAACCAGATGCTGCCATCAGGGTTTCTGTGTAGTCCAGCGATATCTGGTCTAGCAGAATATCTGCTACAATAGGATGGGAAGACCGGATAAAGCTTTCGCTGCAACAGGTACATTCCTGGAAATGTAGCCAGATCACCGGGATCCTGGGCTTGCTGGCCATCGACTTTGCAATCTGGCCGACTGCAGACCGTTCTAACCCCATGAAAGCTGCCATCATAGTGGCAAATTTCATAAAGTCGCGCCGGCTGTAGCCCTTATTTTTCATTTCGTCGTAATACGTTAAAGGCTGGCTCATGAGCATATGTTTAGCGTCATTGAAGTTATTGCAAATGGCCGGGTCTGGAGATGACAACCATCAGAATCACGGCTGATCCTTGTTACAATTTTTACGGCAATTCAATCTTTACTTTGAGGGTACAAACGAGCCCAATGAAAAGATCACTATTACTCTCAATCATTTTACTGCCATTAATAGCGTCGGCACATCCCGGTCATGGAACCACTGAAGGCTTTACAATCATCCACTACTTTACAGAATGGAACCATGCTGTGTTTACATGGCCGGTGATACTGCTGACAATTGGATTAATAAGAAGAGCAACGAGAACCAGGAATGCATGAGTTGTCCATTGTAATGGGCATCATTGATGTGGTCACGGAATATGCAAAAGGGGCACCCGTCAAAGAGGTAACACTGGATATTGGTTGCCTCACGACAATAGAGATGTTTGCCTTTGATATGGCCTGGAAACAGGCCGTGAAAGGTACGCTCCTGGAGAAAGCTACTTTGGATATAAACCGGATAGAAGGAAGGGCTGTTTGCCTTGAATGCGGGAAGGAATTTACCATTGCGGAAGTCTATGATGCCTGTACCGGCTGCGGCAGTCACCTCATACATATTGTGAATGGGAAAGAGTTGAAGGTACGTTCATTGATCATTTTTTAAATTTTAAGTTATGTGCGCCACTTGTGGATGCGATACACATACTCATAATCATAGTCATTCTCATACGCACGATGAGAAACATATAGCTGTAGAGAAAGACGTTTTGTATGAGAATAATTTATTGGCGGCAAGGAATCGTGGGTTTTTCGATGCAAAGAACATTCTCGCGATCAATCTGGTCAGCTCACCGGGGTCAGGAAAGACGACATTATTAGAACGGACATTAACAGACCTGAAGGAAGCGGTGACTTTTAGCGTAATCGAGGGGGATCAGCAAACCACCCGTGATGCTGACCGGATACATGCCACTGGTACAAAAGTCGTTCAGATCAATACCGGAAAAGGTTGCCATCTGGATGCACACATGGTCATGCACGCTTTGCAGGGGATGCATCCACATGAGAATGGTATATTGTTCATTGAGAATGTTGGCAACCTCGTTTGCCCTGCTATGTTCGATCTGGGAGAGAAAGAAAGAGTTGTCGTAATGAGTGTAACAGAAGGAGATGACAAACCGTTGAAATATCCGGATATGTTCCACACATCTCAGCTGTGCATTATTAATAAAATAGATTTATTGCCCTACGTCCCCTTTTCTCTTGATAAGGCAATTTCAAATGCAAAACGGATCAATCCGAAACTGGAAGTGATCACCTTAAGTTGCACTTCAGGAGAGGGACTGGATAAATGGTATCAATGGCTGGAATCAAAAAAATCGTGAATTCGTATCATATCCATATCAGCGGTCGTGTACAGGGAGTAGGCTTCCGACCATTCGTGGCCCGGGTAGCAAAAGACCTGCATATACTGGGAGCGGTAAGCAATAGTCCGGATGGAGTACATATTGCGTTCAACGCGTCGGCAGGGGAAGCTGCTCATTTTTATAACACTATTATTTCGCACCCTCCCGTACACGCCCTGATCACTCATCACCATATGCGACCAGCGCCATTGTTTCCCTTTACCTCTTTCACGATTTTACCTGGTACAGCTGCTTCAGCTACCAGTCTTTTACTGACGCCGGATATTGCGCTTTGCGATACCTGTAGAAAGGAGTTGGACAATAGTTCCAACCGGCGTTATCAATATGCTTTTACTACCTGTACAAATTGTGGTCCACGGTATTCCATCATGCGGGCATTGCCCTATGAACGTGAGCATACCAGTATGTCGCACTTACAGCAGTGCACAGATTGCAATGACGAATATCTGAATAGTGCCGACAGGCGTTTTCATAGCGAAACGAATTCCTGTCCTGAGTGCGGTGTGCCTATGTATGGTCCATCATTGCGGGAGGTTGACGACTGCCTGCGGCGTGGTGGGATTGTGGCGGTCAAAGGCATCGGGGGATATTTATTGCTGTGCGATGTGTCGCAGGCTTCGGCCATGCGTGCAAAGAAAAACAGGCCACAAAAGCCTTTTGCCGTGTTATATCCTACACTGGATCGGGCTGCTGAAGATGTGTATCTCACTGCGCAGGAATCATTGGAACTATTAGGACCTGTAGCGCCCGTAGTGTTATGTAAACTTAGAAAGCCTGCTGAAGATATAGCGCCGGGACTGGACAGACTGGGCGTATTATTGCCCTACTCACCACTATTACACCTTATTTCTTCAAAATATGATGCACCGTTGATCTGCACGAGTGCAAACGGAAGTGGCGTACCTATTATTTATAAGGATGAAGATGCAGCAGGTATCGCAGACCTGGTGTTGAGTTTTGACAGGGAGATCGTTTTTCCACAGGATGATAGTGTCATTTGCTTTACATCGAAAGGACGCCGCATTATTCTCAGGGGCGGACGCGGATTAGCACCTGTCTATCTGCATAAACACAGCCGAGATGGTGTACTCGCTATGGGGGCGGAATTAAAGAGCACATTTGCGCTCACCGGCGAAGATTACTGGCTGGTCAGCCAGTACCTGGGTAGCCACGGTACGCTGGAAACCGAAGAACGCTTCGAAGGAACATTACAAAATTTATTACAACTATTACATAAACGACCAGTACAGATCCTTACGGACATGCATCCCGGTTATTTCGTTTCCAGACTTGGAAAACAAATGGCTGAGCTATCCGGCGCTACACTGACGACCATACAACATCATAAAGCGCATTTTGGAGCGGTACTGGCAGAAAATAACCTGTTACAGCAACGGCATCCTGTGTTGGGCATTATATGGGATGGTGCCGGTTATGGTGAAGATGAACAGATATGGGGTGGGGAAGTTTTTGTATATAAAGAAGGTCAGATGAAGCGGGTGGGACACCTTGATTATTTTCCTCAGTTAATGGGAGATAAAATGAACAAAGAACCACGGTTGTCGGCATTGGCTTTATTGCAAAACTTCCCCGGGCGGCACGGCATTATCAGGCATTATTTTAATGACCAGGAGTGGCGTTATTACCATCAGTTGTTACAAGGACATATTGCATTAAAGACCAGTAGTATGGGTCGTCTGCTGGATGGCATTGCCGCGATACTGGGCGTTACAGGCATCAACACCTACGAAGGAGAAGCCGCTATGAAGATGGAAGCCGGTATCGGAGAGGTGGTCACTCATACTTATTATGATATGCCGATTCATGGCGATGTTATACAATGGAGGCCGCTGATCCTGGGTGTGATTGCTGATGTGGAAAGAGGGATGGATAAAAGAGAAATTGCTTACAAAGTCTATTATTCGCTGGCACACCTGGTAACGAAGTTGAAGCTGCATTTTAAGACAGAGAAAGTAGCTTTTAGTGGTGGTGTGTTTCAGAGCCCTTTGCTGGCAGGAATGCTGCAGGGACATTTTCATAGAAAACTGAGTCCAAACGATGAATGTATTGCAGCCGGACAACTGGCTTGCTTTAGTCTACAAAACGATTAATTATGTGTCTGGCTATACCGGGAAAAGTCATTGCCATTCATGAAGGGGAAGATGCGTTGTTCAGAAAGGGCAAAGTCTCTTTCAGTGGCATTACAAGAGAGGTAAGTCTCTGTATGGTGCCGGAAGCGGCTTTGGGTGACTATGTGCTGGTACATGTAGGGGTAGCAATTGGTATCGTGAATGAAGAAGAGGCAAAGCAAATCTTCTCCTATCTTGAAAAAATGGGTGATCTAGAGGAGTTATTGTGAATATGTTATGCATTGAAGAATTATGCTTCAGTAAATAGAGGATCTATTATGAAATACATCAGTGAATATCGCGATCCGGAGCTGGTAAAAAAGTATCTGCAGGAATTGCACCGTGTCACAACACGGCCATGGACGCTGATGGAAATCTGCGGAGGACAGACACATAGTTTAGTGAAGAATGGACTGCTGGATATGTTGCCCTCCTATATTAACATGGTGCATGGCCCGGGCTGTCCGGTGTGTGTGACAAGTGTGAGTGTGCTGGACGAAGCTTTATGGCTGGCGCAGCAACCGGATGTGATCTTTTGTTCATTTGGAGATATGCTGCGGGTACCGGGGTCCTCACAAAGTTTGTTGCATGCAAAGGCTGCCGGAGCGGATGTACGTATCCTGTATTCTCCGCTTGAAGCCGTACAACTGGCGGTTGAAAACCCCGCTAAAGAAGTGGTGTTCTTTGCGGTGGGATTTGAAACAACAGCACCGGCGAATGCACTTTCAGTGGTGCAGGCGGCAGCAAGAGGCGTGACAAACTATAGTATCCTGGCTTCACATGTTTTGGTACCACCTGCAATGGAAGCTATTCTCGCAGATCCTGATAATGTAATTGATGGTTTTCTGGCAGCAGGTCATGTATGTACCATCATGGGTACAACTGAATATGATCCGATTGCAGCAAAATATAAAGTGCCTATTGTAGTCACAGGTTTTGAACCGGCTGACTTGCTGCAGGGAATCCTGATGACGGTGACGCAATTAGAGAAGGGGACATATAAAGTTGAAAATCAATATGCACGCATGGTGGCGAGAGAAGGAAATGCGATGGCGATGAAGGCGATCCATGAAGTGTTTGAAGTAAGTGACAGGATATGGCGGGGAATTGGTCCTATTCCCGACAGTGGATATGAGGTGAAGGATGCCTATAGCAATTATAATGCAAGATTAAAGTTTCATATGCAGTTACCTGCCAGAGAGGAAGACCCCGATTGTATTAGTGGTGATATAATGCGGGGATATAAAAAACCAGTGCAATGCCCGGCCTTCGGAAGCAGGTGCAAGCCAGCGCATCCTTTGGGGGCACCGATGGTGAGCAGCGAAGGGGCATGTGCCGCTTATTACCAATATAAAAGTTCAGTATGAATGTAAATTGTCCTTTACCTGTTAATGGCGTTTCCGGGATCATCACTTTAGGACATGGTAGTGGTGGATTGATGACGCATCAGTTGCTGCAAACGGAGATATTTGATCTGTTGCATAATGATTGGCTGGATCAGCAGCATGATGGGGCGACTTTTTCATTGAATGGAAAGGTGGCTTTCAGTACGGATAGTTATGTGGTATCCCCATTGTTTTTCCCGGGAGGGAATATAGGAGACCTGGCTATCAATGGCACAGTGAATGACCTGGCAATGTGCGGGGCGATGGCACGCTACCTTTCATTGTCATTTATCATAGAAGAAGGTTTGGAGCTCTCCCTGTTCAGGGAAGTACTGCAGCATATAAAGGCGGCGGCACAGGCGGCAGGCGTGGCTATTGTGACGGGCGATACAAAGGTGGTGGAAAGAGGAAAGGGCGATCAGTTATTTATAAATACATCAGGGATCGGACATATACATCCGCGGGCACAGATCCATCATAACAGGATTGTGCCTGGAGATGTGGTGATTGTGAGCGGGGAGATAGCGACCCATGGTATGGCAATCATGAGTGTGCGGAAGGGACTGGAATTTGAGACGGCAGTGTGTAGTGATACAAGGCCTTTGCATGAGATGGTGGGAAAATTGCTGGATTGTTTTGGAGAACAGGTGAAGTTTTTGCGGGATCCGACAAGGGGTGGATTGGCGTCTGTACTGAACGAGATGACGGAGGCGACCAGGCAGGGTGTGATGATGGAGGAGAGCAGGCTACCTTTGAATGAGCAGGTGGCAGCGGCGTGTGAAATGTTAGGACTGGATCCTTTGTATGTAGCGAATGAAGGCATCATGGTCGCGATTGTAAGTGCAGAAGTGGCGCCGGCAGTGTTAGCTGCCTTGAAGGGGATGAAGGGCGGAGAGCAGGCTGCGATCATTGGCAGGGTGACAAAGGAACATGCAGGGAAGGTGGTACTGGAGAGCAGGATTGGTGGACACAGAGTGGTAAATTTCTTACCGGGTGAACAATTGCCGAGGATTTGCTAGATGATTTAATTTGCATAGGAATATTTCTTGGGTTTCATCCCAATATGTTTTTCGAATAATCTTGTAAAATGGCTAAGATTATTAAAGCCTAGTTTATATCCCGCTTCTGACACAGATAATTGTTGTTCTTTGATCAGATACGCAGCTTCCTTCATACGCAGCGTCTGGTAATAATTATAAATGCTATCCCCAAAGATCTGTTTAAATAATCGTTGTATTTTACTTTCACTCATACCTGATTCCAGGGCAAGTAATCTGACATTGGGCGTTACACTCAGGTCTTTAATCACTTCATTTCTTACACCGTAAATGATTTTTACGTCGTCACCATTCAGTGCGTAATGAGTAGTATGTTGTCTTTTTTGTAATTCTACAAAGAAAAGGTAAATCAGTGCTTCTGCTTTGAGCCGGAGATAGAAATTTAGTAGCGCTTCCGGTGCCTGCGGGGTGATGATATCTGCTGCCACGTTTTGAATTTCAGGTGAGATGATTTCTTCGTAGAGGTAGGTGTGCTGTTGTAACAGGGAATGATAATTGAGCAATTCTTTCAACAGGTTGCCTTCTATCGAGATCATGATGGTGCTGATGAGGGTATTGGCAGGGAAAATGACTTCCATAGGAAGGTCGGGAGAAGGGAGCTGAACGGCAGGCAGGAGGCGGATGTCTCCTTTGCGGGGTTGGGTATTATGGAAGGCCAGGGTAAGGGTATCGGGCGATTCTCCCCCGCGGCTTCTTCTGAAGACCAGTTCTTCCTTTAATTCATAATGGTGCAGCATCATGCGGAGGTTGGGCCCAAAGTCAAATCCTTTCATATAGCCTGTACCCAGCGATGATGGAAGTGAGATGTGCCCTTTGGCTATGATGGTGCTACCGGTGGCTTCCACGAAGGCCCGCATGGCACCGATGCGTTCGTGTGAATTAAATTCAAACACCATTTCTGACTGATTGGGACTATTTTTTGCACGAATCTACCTATTTTATTCGAATGGCGTTAGGGAACTTTGTGTCATTAAAATGAAATGCTATGAAAAAAATAGCCATTATAGGCGGGGGGCCTGGCGGCCTGACCTTAGCCCGCCTGCTACAGGTAAAGGGTTTTACATCGGTAACAGTCTACGAAAGGGATGTAAATAAAGAAGCACGGGTACAGGGAGCCACGCTGGATCTGCATGAAGAGTCTGGTCTGGCTGCGTTGCAGGAAGGCTTATTGATGGAACCGTTTATAGCGAATTACCGGCCGGGGGCAGATAAAATGAGGATACTGGATAAAGACGCGAATATCATCGCAGACGAGCATGCAGGTAAGAAGGATGAAACGAGGCCGGAAATAGACCGGGGACCTTTGCGTAAGATCCTGTTGGAGTCGCTGACGGAAGATACAGTGGTATGGGATAGCCAGTTTGCCGATATGGAGAAAAGTGGCGACGGTTGGTTGCTGCATTTTAAGAATGGTACCACGTCGTACGCGGATCTGGTGGTAGGTGCCGATGGCGCAAATTCAAAGATAAGGCCGTTTATAACCCCAATAAGACCATTTTTTGTAGGAATGACAGCGCTGGAAGGAAGTGTGTATGATGCGGAGAATATCGTGCCTGAAATGTTTGAATTGGTAAAAGGAGGTAAGTTGTTCATATTGGGAGATAGTAAGACGCTTATTGTGAGCGCGAAGGGAGACGGTACGCTGTCATTTTATGCAGGATTTAAATCGTCAGCGGATTGGACATTGAATGGGAACTTGTTGGATTGGTACAGGCGTGAGTTTAAAGGGTGGGCGCCTGTATATGAGACATTGTTTGCGAATGTGTCCGGCGGGTTTATTCCGAGGCCACAGTATTGTATGCCGTTAGATCAGGACTGGGAGGCATTGCCGAATGTAACGATATTGGGAGATGCTGCTCACCTCATGCCACCTTATGCTGGAGAAGGGGTGAATATGGCCATGTTGGATGCATTGGAGCTGAGTAGATGTCTGGTGAAGCATAAGAATATGCAGGAAGCGATTGAAGTATACGAAAGGGAGATGAGAAAGCGGGCGTCAGCAACGGCGGCAATGACGTTGACGCAGACGGAGTTATTGCATAGCCCGGAGGCGATACGGAATATGATGGAGATAGTGGGACATGTATGATTGGGCCATCGGTGGCCTGCATGTCATCTTTATAAAGACAATTGAAAGGCAAACTATTGTAAGGCTATTTGTTTCAGAATAAGACTCCAGAAGCTATCAGGATTTTCGATGGCGCTGGGGTCTTCCTGTTTGATATAGTTTGCCAGGTTTTCTTTATCGTGTTCGTAATGGTAGAGTAGGGTAAGAAACGCCTGTAGGTTTTTATTGACATATACAGGTGTATCATTGTCGATGTTGCAGACAGCACCTGTATTTTCTTCTAACGCGATGGGGTGAATGATTTCCCACCTGTAAGCGATGGGTAGGTAGGTGTTGTTGTGTATGGTAACAGGGGACGCTTCGCCGAGAAAGTGAATGTCGAGCGGCAGATGGTGGCTATCGGGAAGTCCGGTATCGGTGAGCCAGGTTTTTGTTTCGGGCGGGAGTGTGATATGGGAGAGGTGGCTTTCCGTGAATACATGTGCACCGGTGAAATAGAGTTCCTGAAGTTGTTCAATGGTAAGCATGGGTAATTAAATTTAAAGATAGGGGAGCAATAGTTGCGCCGGATTTATTTTCGGGTGGCTGGTGTTGCTGTGGTTTCCCAGTCTTTTTGAATGAGGGCCTGGGCGATCCAGATGGGGAGTAGCAATAATATTGGTAATGTGCTGCTGATTTCGGAATTGTTTCGGAAGAGGGGGACAAGAACAATTGGCAGCGTAAACAATGCGCTTACAATCCAGTTGAATCGGATAGCCCATTTTTTCCCCATCCATAATAAAAATGGGACAATGAAGATAACCAGGCCTAGCAGGAAGACATAAAAATATTCTATGAAGAATGCTATTTTCTGGTTAGGGTTGAGGTCGAGGGAAACGCTGTAATTTTCGAGGATGTAGTTGATGTAGAAGAGGATGCTGATAGCAATTGTTACGCCTGATATCATGGCAATCCAGCAGTAGATCCTGGCCCATAACGGGAGGAGCAGGCGGCGGTGCCGGATGGTTTTGAGTCCAAAGTTGTCTTCGAAAATTGTGGGTTGTTCCATGGGGATAAATGTAGGGATAAATATGGAACATGGCTTTAAAAGATATGATTCATTGATTGCTGTTGAATGCTTTTTAATTTGAAGGAGTATATTCAAAAATAATCTCGGAATTATTTAAATGATTCTGAGATTATTTTGAGCGTGACAGTCTTGTAGGGAAAGGATTTTCTTTCAATGTACGCATTGCCTGTTCAGTTTTTTTGATAATAAAAGGACTTTTGCGGATGGCTTCTTCTGTAATGCTCAGCTTCCCTACCACAGGTCTTACTTTATTACCTGAAAATTTAGAATGTTTTAATGACATATTTCCTGAATTTAATTCAAATATAAATTTTTCTTAGTAACCATGAATGCCTCATAATTTGTTCCGGGCTCAAATTCCCGCCAGTTAAAATTTTTAAGACCATATATGTCGAAATATTCCTTAATCTCCTCATGGTTAGCATTTATTCCCATTTGATATAATCTTGTTCTGGAGGCAGTACTCCCTTCCGCATGAATAGCAATTTCTCCATAATAATCAATTACATCTTTTACAGTAATTGCAACTGTTGCCAGAATTTTATCTCTATCAAAATTATTTGATATTGATAAGTCGTTAATGATTTGATTAGATTCATCTAAATCACCAAATGCAAGATTATAGACAGGGATGTCATCTTTCCATTTCCCAATTTCGACATAATCGACAATTTTTTTAATTGTACCATTTGGTCCTTTACTCTGAAATTCGAAGCTGGTAAAGGTTTTATTTGCCTTATAAGGATACCGCTCTTTTTGCATAGTTCACGAATATACCCCCTCCCCACCATTTTCCCACCGTTCACTTTCGTTCATTTTCCCTCCTCATCCACATCCACTCAAAATAAGAACGCCCTGCTAAAAAGCAGAGCGCCCAACATCAAAATGCAACAGCATAGGTCCTACTTCCCCACCCAACTAAACGGGTTCCCATCTATAAATAACACTCTCCCTCCCTTCACCGCTCCAAACCAAACCTGGTAATCTACCGCCTTTCCCTCTATATCCGTATAATGCATATGCCAGTTATCCGTCAATGTATAACTTCCCTTCGAACTCGCCTTCGCAAAACTCGTACTCCCTCCACCACTATTCGCCACATATAACACCCATGAATAACCCTTTCCACCGGTAAACGTAAACTCCTCCGTTGCACTGTAACTACTCATCCCCACTCCCAAACCAGTATACATACTATAATAAAAAGTATTCGACCCGAAATTATTCGTCCACTTCCCCGTACTCTCCACATCCGTAGTCGCCACTGCAAACCGGTTATAATTTGCCATCACCCTCACAGGCCCCCACCACGCTGTCGTGGTTGACCAGATGATTGTAGCCGGATCAAATCCATACTGTGCAATGAATGTATTTTTATCAGGCGTTACCACCTCTATCCAACCGGAATTCCCTTTCTTAAACAACGCCACAAACACGCGCTTCCCGGAACTGTTTTCCGTCACCGTCGCATATCCCAGGTACGACCGTTCATAATCCAAAGAAGGCGACACCACCTTATATCCCTCCAGGTTACTATACCGCGGCGCCACCAGGATATTCCAGGCATTATTTACTAATGGCTCCGGATCTGCAGCGATATTTGTACTTGCCTGCGCATAATGCAGGTATACTTTCACATCCCCTTTCGTTACCTCCACCCAGTCATCCTTCAATGTACTCGTCCAGCCATCATTCCAATTCGTTATTGTATATTGATACGTAGGTGTTTTTATTTCTGTAGCAACTGTATTCGTATCATCCTTTTTGCTACACGACGCAAGCACCATTGTCGATGCCAGCAGTAAGAATATGTTATTCATAAATTTATTATTTAGGTGTGTATCCAATTCCTTTTACCTTTTCAGGCGCAAAGAAGTAATTATAGATATATGTAAAGTTGATATGCTCCGTCATCGCTTTATAAATAGCATATCCTTTTTCCGGGTCCTGGGCTGTATGATATTGAAAACAAACCGACACCCACAAAGGCTGTGCTTTGCATCGCGCTATCGTGGCTGCTGTCAGTTTATACACAGGATAATTTTGTTTGTAAGTCTCCTGGAATGCCCATGTATGTGGATCGAAAATATCCGGATCTGTTTCAAAACTGGTTTCCCTGCACTGCAGCGCATTAATAACAGCCGGCTCATTCAAAGAAGTCCGATGTCTGATTTGTAGTTGTTTTATTTTATTCTTCCAGTATTCATCTGTTGCTGCCGCCAGTGCTTTTTCTAACAATTCCCCTTTTGTAACCGGCGTAAATGGCAACTGGTTGCCCGGTGCCAGAAAAACAGTCAGCCAGTCGTTCACCCGTGTAATGTAAGGATAGGCATTCGGCGTAATGCGGGGATTGCTTCCCTTCCGCTGGTCGTAAAACCATTTTGTTGCTGCATATCCATCCGGCGGCCAGGTGAAATACATGTCCTGCCCCGGTTTATTGATAAAATCTATTACATAACTTCCCGGTACCGCATTTACATCGATATAAAAAGTTTCGTTGGTTTCTCCCTCCGGCTTAGGTTGCCCATTTGCATCCGGCTTTGCACTTATTTGCCAGGTGTCAAAAGCAACGCCATACCGCCAGTCTAAATTATATCGCTGGTAAGACCCCAGGTATTTCACCCCGGGAGTATAACTTTTCTTCGCCCAGTCCACAAACAGATTTAAAATCGCTGTCTTCCCGGGATCTCCCCCCGGCTTCAGCTTATCATAGCGGTTTGCCGGCCACCACCCCTGTGCTGACAAGGTAACAGGCATGGCCAGGAACAGTACCGGTAACAAGAACTTTTTCATGTTATTGAATGACCTTTAATTTAAATTCACCACTTATTGTATGCACCTCTGAATGCTGACAACCACTCTTATTCGCCGGCGTATCTGCCAGTAAGGTACCACTGATTGTTCCCGTTACTTCCTCTCCATATTGTGAAATACTCACCGTAATGGCCGGACAGATATTGGTGACCCTGCATCCTCCCACAACTGCTTCCCGCGCATATCCGACTGTTTTGTATAAGGCCGTATTAATATCTTTTGTATACGCAATTTCATCCTGGCTATTCCCATCGTCCCAGTCACATACGAATTGCCTTGTACCTGTCCCGGGGTGCCAGATTTTCAGCTGAATGTAATTGTCTGCTATCGCCTCTCCCTGCTGATACCTGCCGCCAACGATGGACAGGTAATTGTGTTCTTTGTTGATCGTACAGCCTACATAATAGTAGTTTTTATTATCGGCAGGCTGTTGATCGGCATTGATGTACTCTCCATAATTCATGGTGACACCATCTATTACCAGTTTCAGGTAATGTTCCGCATCGATGATCGTAATATTGGATACCAGCGAGAACTTCGTTCGATCACCGTTTTTGCTGTACACGTCCAGGTCTGCCGACACCGCCACCGGGTTGTCGGAGGGGATAGCTGCTGGTGCTGTATATTTCCCATCCTGTGTCAATGCTCCCGCCGATACAGTGGATACTGGTGCTTCTGTGCCATTCAGTTTCCATTTACCTACTTTAATATCTTTGTAGGTATTCGATTTATCCAGTATAATCCCTGCTTCGTTCAGTGGTGCCAGCTCACTTCCAAAAGGTTTCAGCGGCCGTACATCTTCACTATCCCCTACCTGATCTGCCAGGAAGCCTGTTACGTGGAGTTGCAGTGTCTTACCCACCTTCAGGGTGGTGGCTGCCGGCTCGAGTGTCAGATCCAGGAATCGTCCCAATGCCCAGTCACTGAAGTGCGTAGTGGTGATGGTAACCGTTTTATTGGCAGTATTCACCTCACTGCTGTGAATTGCACTCCAGGTGCCATCCGTATGCTGCGTGGTGATCCACAGAAACTCCGGGAGTGCATTATTGAGGGGGATGTTGGCATAATTTATTTTGAGTGTCACTGGTTTGGAAAAGGTGGTGCCTTCCGGTGTGAGACGATAACCGTCGCCCACTCCCAGGGGAACATTATTTGTGATCGGTTGAATACCTACCGTTGTTGTGGCAGAGACTGCGCCCGCGGGAAAAATAAGGGTGATTTTACCGTCTGCAGAAGTAATCATACCGCCATCAGGGCCGATGGTATAATTATGTATCTCTCCGGTGGGGGTACCTTTTTCTGTGATCACGGGTGCTCCTTTCACCTGTTTGCTGTGCTGGTCTTTCCTGCAGCACGAAAAGACCATCACACAGATTATGGCAGTTAAAAACAATTGCTGTTTCATGATGATTAAAATTTTATGTGGCTAAGGTAGCCGGAGAGGGGGGCGAAGGAAATCCTATAAAATGAGGATATTTCCCCTTCACAGGTGCCAATATATTTGTGGTATGTCATTCCTACGTAAAACAGATTACTTTTGGGGTAACCTCAATCAGCGAGCTATGTGGAATAAGTTTACCTCGATGCTGTTACTATGTGTATTATTGACAGCTTCTCTGTGTGCACAGGAAATCATGAACAGGGATAGCCTGTTACGACTGTTGCCCCGTGCTGCCAATGATACCGGTAAAGTGTTCCTGTTGATACATATCGGCGAACAATATGAAGGTGAAGCCCCTGCTATTGCAAAGGATTATTACAGAAAATCAATCGCGCTGAGTGAACAGCTACATTTCCCTAAAGGCATTGTCAGGTCCATTGCCGGGTTTAGCTACCTGCTGAACGTAGAGGGAGATTTTGATTCTTCCCTGCTCCTGAACCAATGGGCAGTAGCACTGTCCAGAGAAATGAAAGATACCCTGAGCATCGCCAAGACGCTGTTTAATACGGGTAATTCTTATCGTTTTTCAGGTGACTATGAAGCCGCTGTACGCAGTTATGAAGAAGGGAAGACACTGTTTGAACGAAGGGGCAACGACAGCCTTTCTGCAATAGGTGATGATATCCTGCAGGGCCTGTATACTGACATGAAGCAATACGAAAAGAGCCGGCTGCATGGTGAAAGAGCGGTGGCTGCCATGCGAAAGTGGAAAAGTCCCTGGCAGCTGGGCGTTGGTCTCAATAACCTGGGGAATAATTATGCGGGTATGCGACAGTTTGCACCCGCAAAGAAGGCGTATGAAGAAGCATTGGCCATTGCGGTTAAGTTGAACGATAAGAACATGGAGTTGAGTCAATACCTGAACCTGGGAGACCTGGAATTGCAACAGGAACAGTATGACCGTTTAAATGTATGGTTCAATAAAGCACTGGTTATTGCTGATGAACTGGAACTGGAAGAAAGTAAAGCCATTGCCCTGAGTGGCATGGCTCACTACTATCATCACCAGCACCAGTTTGCAAAAGCCAGACAACTGGCAGAACAGGCTTTGCAACTGACTTTTCAGAATGACCTGAGAAAGGTACGGGCAGGTGTGTATGTACAGCTGTCACATCTCGCATACGCCATGCAGGACCCTGTGGGAGGGCATCATTATCATATATTAGGCGGCATGCTGGAAGATAGTTTGCTGGATGAGACGCTGTTAAAGACAACAAATGAACTGGAAGTAAAATATGAAACGGCCCGAAAGGAAACGGCGATCAACAGGCTGGAAGCTGCACATCGTATACAGGAGCTGAGTATTAAAAATAAAAACATGTTGATTATCTTTTTGTCTATACTCGCCATTGGTATTGGCGTAGTGGTATTCCTGCTATACCGCAGTTACAGGCACCGGCAACAGTTACAGCAATTAAGAATCAATGAGCTGGAGACAGAAAAACAGTTGATGGCAACGGCCGCCGTGTTGAAAGGAGAGGAGCAGGAGCGGGCGAGGATGGCAAAGGACCTGCATGATGGATTGGGTGGAATGTTGTCGGGCGTGAAGTATTCTTTGAATACGGTGAGAGGAAACATGATGATGACAGCAGATAATGCGGCAGCGTTTGAGCGGAGCCTGGATATGCTGGATAGTTCGATAGGCGAGATGCGAAGGATTGCGCATAATATGTTGCCGGAGGCATTGATCACTTTTGGGCTGGAGAATGCATTGGAAGGTTTTTGTCAGGATATTAACGGCAGTGGCGTTTTGCAGGTGCGTTACCAGGCGCTGGGGCTGGAAGGACTGGAACTGGAGCAAAGTAAGGCGATTATCATTTATAGAATCGTACAGGAATTGCTGACGAATACCTTAAAGCATGCAGGCGCAAAGCGGGCGATTGTGCAATTGACAAGGAACGGGGATGAGTTAAATATAACTGTGGAGGATGATGGAAAAGGGTTCGATTATAAAGAACAGTTAGAAGGAATGGGGTGGAAGAATATCAGGAACAGGGTAAGTTTTTTGAACGGTACATTGGATGTGGATGCGGGGAAAGGTACATCAGTTTTCATTGTAATTCCTTTGTAATATGGCGATCAGGATATTTATCGTAGATGATCATTACATGGTGATTGAGGGACTCAAAACCATGCTGGAAGATGAACCCGGCGTAGTATGGATGGGCCAGGCGATGAATGGATCTTCCTGTATGGCATTTCTGGCCACACATCAGCCGGATATTATTCTGATGGATATACACCTGCCTGATATAAGCGGAATAGACCTGTGCAGGGAGGTGAAAATAAAATATCCCGGGGTGTTTGTGATCGGGTTGAGTACGTTTAATCAATATAGCTTTATACAGAAGATGATAGAACACGGGGCATCAGGGTATGTATTGAAGAATGCAACAAAGGTGGAATTGATGGAGGCGTTTGAAGTGGTGATGAAAGGAAAACAGTACCTGAGCGATGATGCAGGCCGGTTGATGCAGAAACCGGAGGAGGATGGCGGACCGGTTTTAACCAGGAGGGAGGTAGAGGTGTTAGGATTAATTGCAGACGGAATGACGAATCAGGAAATAGCCGGGAAACTGTTCGTAAGCAATACGACGGTGATTACGCACAGGAAGAACCTGATGGCCAAGTTTGGAGCAAAGAATACGGCAATCCTGATAAAGATGGCAGCGCAGAAGAAACTGATTTAATGTTCTGTGCCCCGCAACCACCGGGTGCAATGTCCTTTTACAATCTCAGAGATGCTTTTTAGACTGGTAAACATCGCTCCGTTGCATTATCAATAACCTGCCGATCCCACTCATCATGACTACACCCGCTCCCAACAACCAATATGCCGCTGTTGGCGTTCCACTACCCCAGCAATAAGCCATCACACATTGTACCATCAGAATTACCTCGTTTGCGATCACTCCTGTTATAAAAATCCCCAGGCCAATTTTATCTCCTTTCACCAACTTATTCATTATCAAAAAGCCTAAAATTAAGAAACTCACAAACCCCAATACCACCAAATGCAGATACCCGATCACTACTGGTCTGAACCCATAGGCAAATCGTCCCAACGCTGTTACTAATGTCAATACCTGCAATACAATTTTAATAATAAAAGCCACTGATGCTAATACCCATAACAGGTGCAGATTCTTCTTCACCGGCACTGCCAATATTAAAAATGCCAAAGCTGCCAGCTGAATCAGGCCTGCCGCACCACCTGTCGTATATATCCATCCGGGAGGATGCGCCCATAACATAGACAAACAGTACGCCGGCACGCAGGCAATGCCCATCAGGATCACAAACACCTTGCTGAAATTCGGGGCCAGGTAAATATGAAACCGCGGTGCTGCCCAAAAGAACAATGCCATTGCCCCGAAGGTGAACCAGCCATTATATTGAAAATGTAAATAGAAGTAAATAGCATTGTTGTACAATACCATATCTCCCTTCCCAAAAGCCAGCATAAACGGCCCCGCACTGGAAATCACTAAAAAGATCAGCGCTAATTGTAAACAAACTTTGACCAGGGGAGGGAATGTTAAAGTCCGGATATCTCTCCAGTAAGCAAATGCAAACCAATAACTAAATACGACTGACAATGCTGAAAATGCGATCGACACTGCACCATAACCCTGTATTGTAAAACTGACCAGCATCCCAAAACTTGCCACCTGGTTCAGCCAGAACTGGTACTCATAGGTCTTCCTGAATGGGATTAAATACACAAAACAGGTAAACAGGATAGTTGTTACCCAACCAGAAAATGCAAAATGAGAATGCGCATGCAAAAGGTTTTTATAATCCGGTACAGGCAGGTAAAAAGCACCTTTATACCTGAGTATTACACCAAGAATAGAGACTATCAGTAAATTGACAAGTGACAAATATGCCCACTTCTTAATGGTATCAAACATATACTTTCCCTTTATTAACCAGCAGATCACCTTTTTTATACATCGTGCGGATGGTGCGGATCACCGTTTCTACTCTCAGCCCGGTCATATCAGCAATCTGCTGCCTGGTCAGTGTTACCCGCAACCTTCCATGCAACAGCTCCGGTACGGTATACCTCTTCAATACACCTCTTATCAGCACCGCCGGCTCACTACAGGTCATCTCCCGGGACAGGATAGATTTCTGCCTCAGCCTTTTGGCCAACAGGGATGTAAACGCAAAATGAATATCCGGATGCTCTTTTAGTAAGCGAATAAAGGCAGGCTTCGGCAATCGAAGAATGGTACTGTCACTATCAGCTACAGCTGCGGCCGGATATTCACCACCTGTGAAAAGTGGGGGCTCTCCAAATGACTCTCCCGATACAAAGATCCCTTGTATAAACTCTTTTCCATTAGCCCCTGTATTCACCATTCGTATTTCTCCGGATTCTATCTGGTAGTAAAAGTGCGCTTGTTCCCCTTCGGTAAAGATAACCCGGCCTTTTTCCGCTGTTAGACGGATGGCGCCCCATTCCTGCAGCAGGTCGGTGTGGATAATCATTGTGAACGATTTATTGAATATATCAAAGCTACCCCGACCCGTCATGCCGATAAATGACCTTCAGCAGGTTTCCGGGTGATTAGTATCAAGACCGTTTTTATGATTTGGATCATATCTATCCGGTTTTTACTGGCGTAATGTTGTACCCGGGAATTGTCAGAACACAATCTTTAATAAATGAAAAAGTATGTTTACACAGCAGTGCTACTGGGACTTACCTGGGCCTGCGCTAGCAACAGCCAGCCTCCGAAGGAGGAATCCCCGGCGCCTGTAGTTGAAGACAACAGTCTCCAGCCTTCCACGTCTGCATCTTCTGCCGCATACGATTCCGTCAAAGGGGCAGGAAAGTATACGAATATCGAGCTAAGTGCCGCATTAGATCAGAAGATGATCGCCGGAGGCAAAACTGTGTATGAAGTAAAATGCGCAGCCTGCCATAAGCTAACCGATGAAAAGCTGGTGGGGCCCGGCTGGAAAGGGATTACGAAGAAAAAATCCCCTGAATGGATTATGAACTTCGTAAGCAACACAGATGAGATGATCGACAAGGATCCGCACGCACAGGCAATGCTGGCCGTTTGTATGGTTCGTATGCCTAATCAGCACCTGAGCGATGAGGAAACAAGAGACGTATTTGAATTTATGCGTAACAATGATTCATCTAAATAACAATCCTATGCGTTTATGTTCAATAGCGGTGCTCCTCGTAGCATTCGCATCCTGTAAGCCCCGCAATGAAGCCGGCGCTATTACTGCTGGTGCCGCTGAAAAGGTGTATGTAGCACCCGGTAAATACGACGAGTTCTACAACTTCGTATCCGGCGGTTTCAATGGTCAGGTGTCTGTTTATGGGCTGCCTTCAGGCCGTCTGCTCAAGATTATCCCTGTATTCTCTGTAATGCCTGAAAATGGTTATGGTTACAGCGAAGAAACAAAACCTATGCTGGAAACCTCACATGGCTCCCTGCCGTGGGATGATCAACACCACCTGGAACTGTCTCAGAAAGATGGCTCTCCCGATGGCCGCTGGCTCTTTGCTAATGCCAACAACACGCCGAGGGTAGCACGTATCAACCTCGCTACTTTCAGAACCGAAGAGATCATTGAGCTGCCTAACAGCGCCGGTAACCACTCTTCTCCTTTCTGTACCGAAAATACAGAATATGTAGTAGCTGGTACACGTTTCAGCGTACCTGTTGGTGACAAACAGGACGTACCCATCTCTGATTATAAAAAATCATTCAACGGCACTGTCAGCTTTATCAAAATTGATAGTAGTAATGGCCGCATGTCACTGGCTTTCCAGCTGTTGACGCCTGCCATCAACTTTGATCTGAGTCATGCCGGTAAAGGTCCAAGCCATGACTGGTTTTTCTTTTCCTGCTATAATGTAGAACAGGCACATACCCTGCTCGAAGTAAACGCTTCCCAGCGTGATAAAGACTTCATCATGGCGGTAAACTGGAAGAAAGCAGAAGAATTCATCAGGAATAACAAAGGCACGCTGAAAAGTTCCCGTTATGCACACAACGTGTATGATGAGAAAACACACAGTGCGACTTCTACTATCGAAAATAAGGTGCTGACCCTGGACCCTTCCCAACTGAAAGATTTCGTGTACTTCATTCCTTGTCCTAAATCTCCACACGGTGTCGATATTGATCCAAGTGGTGAATATATCGTAGGTAGTGGTAAACTGGCGGCACTGATCCCAGTATTCTCCTTCACTAAGATGATGGCGGCTATTGAGAAAAAAGATTTCGATGGTGATTACCAGGGTATTCCTGTTATCAGGTATGAATCCGCACTGTACGGTGAAGTACAGAAACCAGGCCTGGGCCCATTGCACACGGAGTTCGACGGAAAAGGAAATGCTTATACCTCCTTCTTCGTTTCTTCCGAAGTAGTGAAATGGAATATCAAAGACCTGAAAGTACTCGACAGGAAGCCTACTTACTATTCCGTAGGTCACCTGTGTATTCCCGGCGGAGATACGAAAAAACCGTTTGGTAAATACCTGATCGCATATAACAAGATCACAAAAGACCGCTACCTGCCTACAGGTCCTGAGCTGGCGCAAAGTGCACAGTTGTACGACATTTCCGGCGATAAGATGGAGCTGCTCCTCGACTTCCCGACCGTCGGTGAACCGCACTATGCACAGGCTATTCCCGCTGACCTTATTAAGAATAACTCATTAAAGTATTTCAGGATCGAGGACAACAAACATCCTTATGTAACCAAAGGGGAGAAGGAAGCCAAGGTAGTACGTGAAGGCAACAAAGTACATGTATATATTACTTCTATCCGTTCTCACTTTACACCTGACAACATCGAAGGCATACGTGTCGGCGACGAAGTATACTTCCATGTCACCAACCTGGAACAGGATTGGGATATTCCTCATGGCTTTGCAGTGAAAGGTGCTGCGAATGCAGAAATCCTGATCATGCCAGGGGAAACCTGTACACTGAAGTGGGTACCGGAAGCGGAAGGTGTATACCCTATTTACTGTACTGACTTCTGTAGCGCACTGCACCAGGAAATGCAGGGTTATGTAAGAGTATCCAGGGCGGATGCAAACACCCCGCTGAAGTATGGAACTAACCTGCCTGACAGCGCAGTGGCGAAAAATTAAACTGATCAACATGCAAAGAAAATTGTCAACCCGCTTTCGGGCAGTCATTTTCATGCTTTCATTGGCGATGGTGGCAGTGCTCTATTTTCCTATATGGAAAATAGAGCTGGCCGCCCCCCAATACCCGGAAGGGCTTACGTTGAAAATTGCTGCTAACGGATTACGTGGGGATGTGGATATAGTGAATGGATTGAACCATTACATAGGTATGCAGACATTACATACCGGGGATTTTATCGAATTTACAGTTTTACCTTTTATTATTGGTGGGTTGGCATTACTGGGGTTTGTTGTAGCGGCGTTGAACAATAGAAGAGTATATTATGGCTGGGTGACATTGTTCCTGCTGGTAGCAGTTGTCTCTATGGTAGATTTCTATCGGTGGGAGTATAACTACGGACACAACCTGAATCCGGAAGCCCCTATCAGGGTACCAGGCATGGCTTATCAGCCGCCGTTGCTGGGATACAAGCAGTTATTAAACTTCGGGGCGTATTCTATTCCTGATGTAGGTGGTTGGATCTTTATTGGTGTAGGTGCTGTGCTGGTATTACTGTCGTTTAAATTTAAGAAAGGGTTCTTTTTAATAGGTGGACTTATGCTGGGGTTGCAAAGTTGTAGTGAAGGGCCTGCGCCTATCAGGTACGGACAGGATGCCTGTGATTTTTGTAAAATGGGTTTTACAGACAAAAGATTTGGTGCAGAGATCGTAACAAAGAAGGGAAAGGTATTGAAGTATGATGATGTGCATTGTTTGCTGGCGGCACTCAGGGCAGGCGGCCAGGAGGTTGGCGGGATCTGGCTGCTGGATTTTACAGATGGACAGTGGATCAAAGCAGCAGATAGCCGGTTGTTGCACAGCGAAGCATTCCATTCTCCTATGGGGAGTGACATCGCTGCTTTTGCAGACAGTGTACATATGAAAGCGTTTAACGGAGCATCACTCACATGGAAAGAGCTATATCAATAATATTATTGTGGCTGTTACCTTTACCGGTATGGGCCGGTGTATGGACGGTCAAAGGTGCTATAAAGGAAACTTTACAGCAGGCCAGGGGCGGCGATACCGTCATTGTACCGGCAGGTGTCTATTATGAGAAAGGGTTGGTCATTGACAAAGCCATTTACCTCAAGGGTGTAGGAAAGCCGGTACTAGATGGAGAAGGAAAATATGAGGTGATCATGATACTCGCCAGTCATGTCACGGTGGAAGGATTTGTAATCAGGCGTTCCGGCTTTTCTGACTGGAAAGATCTGGCTGGTATCAAACTGGGTAATGTAAGGCATGTCACTGTCCGGAACAATGTACTGGAAGATACGTTTTTTGGGATTTATTGTCAGCAGTCAGATAGTTGTGTGATAGCCGGAAACACCCTGCGCTCTAACGCGGCTCAGCGCATCCAGTCCGGCAACGGCATTCACTGCTGGCACTGCGATGGCATGCAGCTGACAGGCAATACCGTAACGCAGCACCGGGATGGGATCTACTTTGAGTTTGTAACAAATTCATTGATCAAAGGAAATCATAGTTTTAAGAATGTGCGGTATGGGTTGCACTTTATGTTTTCGCACAATGACCGTTATGAAGACAATTGTTTTGAGCATAACGAAGCCGGTGTATCTGTGATGTTTTCACATGGAGTTGATATGAAGCGGAACAAATTTGCCGGCAACCAGGGGGGCGGGGCGTACGGTATTTTGCTGAAGGAGATCACGGATAGCAAAATGGAACAGAGCCATTTTGAAGACAATACAGTGGGCATTTATATGGAGGGCACTACACGGGTGCAGGTCATAGGAAATGTGTTTAAGGCAAATGGCTGGGCTATGAAAGTACAGGCCAGCTGCTCAGAAAGTAAGATCACGCACAATAATTTCTACGGCAATACATTCGACGTAGCCACCAATGGCTCACTGGTACTGAATAACTTTGATAACAACTACTGGGATAAATATGAAGGGTATGACCTGAACAGAGATGGAAGGGGAGATGTGCCTTACCACCCGGTGAGTTTGTATGCGATGGTGGCAGATAAGAACCCTGCTGTGATGATGTTGTTTCATAGCTTTATGGTCAGCCTGCTGGATCGCACGGAAAAAGTAATGCCGGGCATCACACCCGTGAACCTGGTAGATCGTGCACCTTTTATGAAACCCCTTACACCATGATTCAATTTACAAATATATATAAACGATTTGGCCGGCTGCAGGCGCTGGACAATATCAACCTGTCGTTTTCAGCGAGCAAAAGCGTGGCTTTGATCGGACCTAACGGCAGCGGAAAGACAACTTTGATCAAAACCCTGTTGGGTATGGTGGTGCCGGACAAAGGGGATATTCTTTTCAGGGATACATCTGTTCTCGGCAACTGTGCGTATCGGGCAAATATTGGATATATGCCACAGATCAGCAGTTATCCGGAAAACATGACCATTGCCCAGGTGATGGAGATGATGAAGGATATCAGGCAATATACGAAGCTGGATGAAGACCTGGTACAGGCATTCAAATTACCGCAGCTGGCCAATAAGCCAATGCGGACATTGTCTGGTGGTACAAGGCAGAAAGTAAGTGCCTGCCTGGCGTTTCTGTTCAATCCTGAAGTACTGGTGCTGGATGAGCCTACTGCGGGCCTGGATCCTGTCGCATCGGGGATACTGCAGGACAAGATATTGCAGGAGACAAGGAACGGAAAGCTGGTACTGATCACATCACACATCCTGTCAGAACTGGATGACCTGGTAGATGAAGTCGCCTATCTGCAGGACGGGGAAGTAAAGTTTCATAAGCAGGTGGCGGCATTACAGGCAGCGACAGGAGAGCAAAAGTTAGTACGCGCAATGGCTCGTGTCATGGAAAATAGTGGACTATGAAAAAAATTATTAAATACGTAGTGCTGGACATCCTGCGCAACAGGATATTGGTAAGTTATGCTGTATTACTGCTGGTCGTGTCTATGCTCTTGCTATGCCTCACAGATAATGGTACGAAAGCGTTATTAAGTTTATTAAATATCGTGTTGATCGTACTGCCGCTGGTGAGTATAATATTTTCAACGATTTATTACTACAACGCAGCTGCGTTTATAGAGTTGCTGGTATGCCAGCCCTTACGAAGAAAAAAGATCCTCCTGAGTGTGTATATCGGGTTGGCATTGTCCCTGTTGATTGCATTTATAGTGGGGGTGGGCGTGCCGTTAATGATCTTTGACGGGGGGATGACAGCGCTGCTGCTGATATTCGTGGGTATGGCGCTGACGGTGATCTTCTCCGCACTGGCCATCCTGGGATCTGTGATGATGAGAGATAAAGCAAGGGGTATCGGTGTAGCCATATTAGCCTGGTTTTATTTTTCACTGTTGTACGACGGGTTGGTGTTGTTCCTGTTGTTCCAGTTCAGTGACTATCCATTGGAGAAGCCTGCAGTGTTGATGGGGGCCCTGAACCCGATAGACCTGGGCAGGATCATTGTTTTATTGAGATTGGACAGCGCCGCGATGATGGGATATACAGGAGCGGTGTTTGCCTCCTTTTTCGGAAGTGCTGGCGGTATGCTTACGGGATTTGTGCTATTGTTAGTATGGATGGGATGGCCTTTATGGTGGGCGCTGCGGCGATTTAACAGAAAAGACTTGTAATCAGATTTAAATAATTTCATCATGGTAAGAAATAATGTAATCACAGTCGGAGAAATGGCTGGAAAGGACTATCGCATGGCCGATGTGTTCCGGGGTTTTGGTATTGATTTTTGTTGTGGCGGCGGGCAGACGATTGCGCAGGCGGCGGCGCAGGGAGGTATCACAGAAGAAGCGTTATGGAAAGCACTGGAAGCAGCCGAACAAAAGGCAAAGCAACCGGGTAGTGATCTGGGAGTACTGGCACCCGCGTTATTGATTGAGCACATCCTGCATACCCACCATAAATATGTAAAGGAAGCGCTGCCCGTGATCTGGCAGTTTGGCCAGAAAGTAGCCGGGCATCATGGGGATACCCATCCGGAACTGATAGACCTCAGGGCCGCAATTCTGCATGAAGCTGAGGAGCTGCTGGATCATCTGGAAAAGGAAGAACAGATCCTGTTCCCGGCTATCAGACAACTGTCTGCCGGCGAAAAAGGGCTGCCTTATATCAAAGGTACCATAGAAGCGATGATGAAGGAGCATAGTTCATCAGGTGAGTCCCTGGAAGAGTGGCGCAGGCTCACAAATGATTATCAGGTACCACAGGGTGCATGTAATTCATATCGGTTCTTATTTGAAAAATTGAGGGAGTTCGACACCGACTTAAGACAACACATTCATTTAGAGAATAATATTTTATTCCCGAAAGCATTAGCCTTAGCGCAGGAAGCCTAAAAATGAGTGATTTTTAATTGTTAAAGAGGCTTATGAGTACCCCGGGGGTTATCGTGCTCCCGGTTTTTTATATGCAAGATCTCTTACCTGGAAAAAATGAGGCGATTACTTTTTTTGCTATCTTGGGTTGACTAACAACCCTGTACATGACCCGGTTCCACAACGTTTCACCAATTATTCCAACACTGTTTAGCATCCTCCTGTTTAGTTGCAGTACTAAGCACTTTAGTGCCGGCTTATACCAAAGTCATATAAACTCCCATAGGTCGGATAGTTTTAAAAGCGAAACTATCACGAGTACCTTTTTAAACGGCCATACTATAGGCACGAATGGTTGTGTAGACGGTACATCTCTGAAAGATGTATCACTGATGGTTCGTTATCAACAGGATTCGACTGGTAATGCGGGTGGAAACGATTGCCACGCTGTAATAGTTTCCATCGATAGTATTCAACATGGTAGGATGCGGGGGCCCATATTTAAGCATCTTACTTTCCAATCCAATGTCCCTGTCAGGTTTCAGCGTATCCTTTTCAGGCCTGCAGGCGATAGCATACAGGTGGTTCGGTATCTTATCAACGGACAGGTAAACGTGACCGGCAAAATGAAGATTAATGGTCTTTGCTCATACCGTGAAGCACATCGCCTGATGGTCAGATCCGTACTGGACAATGTCTATACCGCGGTAAGGAAAGAAATGGATGAAAAAAATTAATAATTACTTATGACCGATAACAGGAAGATCATCCGCATTTTTTTGATCATTTTTATTGTTGTCACTATATGCCGCGAAAATGACTGGTTAAGCCTCAGCTACTATAAAAGCCAGGCGAATTCTGCCCAGAGCCAAAGCTTCAATGATTTCTCCATGGGGAATGCCGAATCATTGAAAGATGTACCACTGACCGTGCAATGTATGGGATATGAATATGGCGGGAAGGGTAACGTTAATCATTCAGCAGTGAGGGTGGATGTATTGGATATTAGTTATGGAGCTTTATGGGTTCCCTTGTTTAAGCACACCAGGTTTGACGTAAGCGTGCCTGTCAGCATACAGCGAAATGGGCATAATATAACAGGTACTGTTATTATCAATGGCACCTTGTCAATAAATGGCTTTTGTTCCAGGCGGGATGCAAAACACATATTGGCAAACCTTATCATGCAGCGTGCATATAATACAATCAGAACTTATATGGACAACATACAATAATTTTTACAGGTTGTGCCGGTCCCGCTATATCAAATAGGCATAGCCTTGTTCCCCGCTTATTAGAATTGCCTATGTATGTATGAATGTTTGCGTCATTTTGCATGATTAGCAGCACTTCTTATGATCAAAGAACAAAGGTTTGCCTTTCTTTAATTTGTCTATGATAGCTGTCCCGGCTATCGTTTCAGGTAGGTGTATTTGTTGTATAGATGTACGCCGTTTCTTCCGTGCCATCTTCCAGCATCACATTGACTGTAACTCTATAATAACCTTCGCCTTCAAATTCGTCCAGGGATGGCCAGGACGTGGCGAGATTGTCAGAATAGAAGATATAGCCGGGGACTTTATTACTACCGCTCAATATGACACCCGGGTACTGCTTGTCCGGTCCGAACCCGGATGTGTAGTGCGTGCCGTAAATAAATCCTTTCTTAAATATACCACCAATCGCTTCGAGAATATGAGCATTTTCCTCATTTGGGCGTAATGTGCCGTATACAAACAGACGATCCATACCTCAAATGTAAGGCATAAAGCAAGCCGTGTTATTAAATTTCAATGCTTTTCCTCACAGCGTCCTCTGCTTCCTGCAAAACTTCTTCCGCGGTGCGTCCCTTTGGCTCGATAGCAGGGAGTACAGTCCAGCTCATTTTTTCGAAGGTGCTGAGCGGGAATTTTCCATACCTGAAAAATTTCCAGCTACCATTAATCGCAACAGGAACGATCAGTGCATGAGGGACTTTTTTGAGCAGGATGCTAACACCTCCTGTCATGAACGGTTTCATTTCTCCTTTCCGGCTACGGGTGCCTTCAGGGAAGATCACGGCAGACCAGTTTTTTTCCTGCATGCGGGCACCAAGTTTGAGTAGCTCACCCATGGATTGCTTTTTATCCTTACGGTCAATGTTGGCCGCACCACCATATTTAAGGTTGAAACTAATGCTGGGAATACCACTGGCCAATTCTATTTTAGACACAAATTTGGCGTGATACTTCCTTAAGCCCCAGATCAGTGGAGGAATATCATACATACTCTGGTGGTTCGCCACGAATATTATAGGCCGGTCAGCCGGCAGCGGCTGGTTGTTGACAAAGCGGGCGCGGCTGCCGAGTAACATATAGGTACAGGAGAGCAGGCCATTGAGAATGTCAACGGAAGTCTTATGTGCTTTGTAGCCACCCACTTTTAGACAGAGCCACTGGATAGGATGGAAAATTAATAAGAGGCCACCAAAGAATATATAGTGGATAGGGGATAGAAAGTACCCAATCAGTTTCTTCATTTATCGATGCTTTTTCCTAAAATCCGGTGCAAGATAGCTCAGTTTAGGTTAATAGTGTATGATGATAATCAGAGATGAATTGTAAATATTTTATATATTTGAGTATTCATTAACCCTAACCTATACTTACCTATGCTGACACAGCAAGAATTGGAGGACAATGTACAATATGTGCTTGGAATGACAGAGCACTATGGTAGTGACCAGGAAATTCATAACATGCTTCGGCTCAAGGGGCTTGAGGAAGCAGATGTTCAAAGGATCTTAAGAGCAGTCGCACATTCATTTGCAGAAAAGCGAATGCGGCAACACAAGCGTTCATTGGGGCTTGCCGGTATACTGGCTATTTTCCTGTATGTGATACCTGGTATTTACTTTTTACTGTTAACCATGAATATCAGTATCGCTGTGCTGGAGTTTTACGTACTATTTATAGTCGCTTTCAGGTTTACAATAGGCCTGATGATACTGATTCCATTCTGGGCTATTTTCAGTACCTATCAATACTTCAGGTACAGGAAGCAAATGAAGCAGGAAGGGAATATCAGTGCTATTGGCATGATATAATCCGAAAGAGGTGCTCAAAAGTAACCGGGAAGTTTCGAAAATCGTTTATACGACATGCATTCCATCAGCAGCCTGGCTAAAACCGGGATAGATTTACTTTTGAGTACCTCTTCTTTTCATTCAGGTGGATCAGCTGATAGAACTTTTAGTTTTGACACGTCTAATTTTACACCTCAATAAATGCAGGGGTGTGTCCGGTATATTTGAGAAAATCATGTGTGATCCAGTCCCTGCTGATTTTCATATAGCCCTTGGGGGTACCATCGCTGCAACCGTACCATTTTTCATTCAGCACATCCTTGTCAATCAATACCTGTACTTTATTTTCTTTGTCCAGCAGTATACCAAAGATGGTGGCCCCACCTACTGGTGTACCTAAGAGATTGTTTAATAATGCTACCGGGGCAAAGGATACCCTGGGGATCCCTACTGCACTGCTAAAATCTTTGGTCACAAATGGCTTATCTGCTGTGGTGACAAAGAGGTAGAAGTTCGTCTGCTGTCGATTACAGAGAAAGAGTGTTTTCACGATCTCCACATTGAGCTTAGCATTGATCAGTTTGCAATCTTCCATGGTAATGGCTTCATCTGTATCTACACGTTCAAAAGGCACGTGCAGGTCCCGGAGTGTGGTATACACAAGTTCCTGCAAAGGTGTTATAAACTCCGCGGGTGCTGTTGTTTGTATTTCGCTGATGTAGAACATGGACTACTTGTTGACTGATTTAAAACGATTCAGGGCTGAAATTACCGGAATTTGAACTGAAAAAACAACTATTGACAGGTAAGATCATCGTCGTGGCTGCCTGTATGGGATCAGGGCGTATTTCCATCATGCAGGGGGTACAACTGGCGGATATGAATATTATGGAGAGCGAAAAATGTGTATGCAAAAAAAAGACCGGGAATAACCCCGGCCCCTTTTAATTTGTTATTGCCGTCACCTGGCTGGAATGGTCCATTTTTACAATATCTTCTGCTAACTGGAACATCACCTTGCAGCTATCATAGTTAAAAGGATGCACCCCATAGATGAGGCATTTATTATCTTTTACTTCTACATTCAGGTCCTGCACGGTCATAATTTTATTGAAAAAATCGATTCCGATTATCTGTTCAATCGTGCCAGGATCTGTCGATTCCAGAATATATTTATGGTTGAAGGCCGGAACGGTCTTCACCTTGACAGAATTAGGTAAATATAAGTTGAGAAATTTATCGTTTTCGGTATTTGCTGTAATCTTGAATTCAGGCAGCGGATGCGCGAGGTGAATGCAGATGCCTGCATATCTGTTAGGATCCGCTTTGATGGACTTACCCGCGTTGCGGTATTTTACAAAACTTACTTGTTGCGAACAATTTGCGAGTCTCCAGGCATATGTAATTTTGAAATTACCACCTTCACGAAAAGAAGAAAAATGGCTCAAATTGACTTCTTTCAAGGATTCTTTCATCAATGGGAAATCCTTTTTTAATTCGGCGAGTATTTCTTTTTCCAGCTTTGCGTCTTCAGCCATGTTGCGTTTTTAGTTGTTAAAACCAGGTCAAATGCGTCGGTAGATGAAACTTTCTAATCTTTCCATCTATCCAGATGCTGAAGAATTGAAATATGGTTTCCAAGTAACGTTGTGGTCTGCACCTGCATTTTCATAGTATAGTTTCAGTTACAAATATAATAACTCTTCCACATTAGTGCAATCGGTGGAGTTATTTTATTGGTAATCAAAGTGTTGTACTTGTATGAGTGCAGTTTGAAAGGAGAATTGAGCACTATTACTTACTTATACTAATAGTCCCGGCCGGATCGAGGGATGTAATTTTTACAATGTACCGGTTTCAGCCATAAAAAAGACCGGCCGGCTGGTTGCAGCATCTTGAATAAAAAGATAGTGAGAGGAATTGAATACAGTGAAGATAGGTGTGATAAGCAACCTGTTTTTCAGGTTGCTTTGATTTTACCCGGGACGCTTTATTATTCGACCGAATATGTCATACTTTGTTTCGCCTTACATTTCGCACTCACCGTCATACCAGACGTGTTCATATTTAACAGATAATGGATGTCAGATTCTGTGCGGTCCAGCATCTTGTTCTTCATATCGAAGATCATTATTCCTGTTCCATTTCCGTTCCCATTCACGTTACCGTTACTATCCATCATACTCATATCCAGGGAGATGTCCTGTTTCATGTCAAAGATGGCCTTGTTGTCTTTGATATCTTTCAATGTGCTTTTTACATGAATTTTCATTTTAATCTGCATTTGAGCTACGGGAACAACCAGTGGCACATCCTGGTCAAAAGAATCTCCGATAGCCAGTTCTTTTTCAGGGAATTTGATATTCCCCTGAATATTGTTCACCATCGTTCTGAGAGATGCTTTCACTGCATCGTTGATATTACCGGTAATGGTATCAATACTGATCTTTCCATCACCCGTTGTAGTGCCCCGGATCTCTACGTCAGCGAAGGGGTTGGGCTGGTTCATCTCATTGCCGGCGATAGTGGTTGTAATATCCATTTTATCGTAGGTCACCGTCAGCGGTATTTTTTTGTCAGGCCTTTGTTGACCGGTTTTGGTGGTGGTAAGCATGTCCTGTTTCAGCAACATGGTAATGGGAGATTTCATGCCATTGGTTTCCATTTCAGCCATCATAGCCGAATCGCCCTTTATAGCCATTTCCATTTCCATCTCGTTGATCAGCTGCGCCTTGTAGACTTTGTTGGGCACCATCACATTTTTTAATAAGACTTTTTTCTGACCAGAAGTATATTGGATGAAAATAGTCAGGAAGAAGAACAATAACAATCGGGAATGTTTCATTTTTTTCTAATTACAGGGGATTTTATAATGGTGTCACCTGATCAGGTATGTTCAAAAGTAGGAATATAAAGGCAACTATACAAATACGGGAAGTCCCTATAACAAGTAAACTACGGCAGAAGAATTTTATGCAACGAGGCTTGTTGCCGGCAGTTGCCCGAAATAAAAAGGGCTGTCCCGAAAACTTCGGGACAGCCCTTTTTTTGTCTGATAGGCTGGTTAGTTTATCGTTTGATGATCTTCGTTGTATTCACTTCCTTCGTTCCGTTCTTAATTTTGATAATGTAAACACCTGTTGGTAATGAAGAAATGTCGAGTTGTGTATTTGCGGCATTTACTTCACGACGTAACACCTGTCGTCCGTTTATGTCGAACAGGCTCACTTCTGATTTCCCTTTGATACCGGAGAGGTTTACATTTAACAGATCAGATGCAGGGTTTGGATATACCAGTACATTTTTCTGGCCTTCAGTAAATGGCTCGGTAGAACGTGTGGCAGTACCTAATTGTACACGTAACGTGTAACAGGAGGTAGCACTGTTAGCGCCATTATATCCATATACCTGTGCGTAATAAGTACCCGGACTGATCGTGCCGCTAATGCTTTCACTGGTGGTACCGGCCGCCTGGGAGATGGCGAGTTGTGTACCTGCACTGTTCAGCAGTTTCAGATCATAGTCACCCGGCAAGGTGCCCAGCGTAATAGTGATAGTACCACTGGTGGTGATGACGAACTTATAATAATCCACATCTCCACTTGGGCTGATTAACCCTGTCACATCTGTATTAAACGGAATAGTGGCTGCACCTGCAAGTGTTCCGTTGCTGGAATTGTCCAGTGTATTCGCACAGCCTGATGCCGTGAGCGTAGTAAATTGTGCTGCAACATACGAACCGCTGCCACTTGCACAATTCGTTCTTACTCTCCAGTCATACAGGGATGCAGCAGTTAAGCCGCTTAAAGTGACAGAAGTGGCGGTAGTGGCAGTAGCAGCTGTCGTCCAGGTAGATGATGTATTCAGTTTGTAAGCCACATCGTAACTCAGTGCACCACTTGCCGCTGTCCAGCTTACGGTAGCACCGGTGGATGTGACAGCAGCACTGGTCAGCGCAGTAGGCACATTACAGCTATCTGTAGAGATAGTGGTAAACTGTGCTGTAGTATACAAACTGGTATCGCTGGTACAGGTTGTTCTTACCCGGTAGTCATAAGTCGTACCCTGTGTAAGACCTGTCAGGTTCAGAGAAGTAGCTGTTGTAGCAGTGGCTGCACTGATCCAGGTACCGGAGGAGGCAGCTTTATACGCTACGCTGTAAGAGGCGGCGCCACTCACCGCTGTCCAGCCAATAGTAGCTGTGGTCGTCGTTACAGATGAGGCAGTTAAACCCCCTGGTGCAGCGCATCCGGAGCCTGCAGTGATTGTGAAGTTGGTATTGGAAATATCAAAGAAGATATTGCCTGCTGCTTCCACTTTTATTCGGGCAGTAGTAGTAGGGGTGTTGGGAATAGTCACTATTTCACTACCATCATTCGGAGTACTGGCTACCAGTGTACTGAAGGTATTACCTCCGTCGGTAGAGAGGGAGATTTTTACATTGGCGCAACTCACAGGCGATGCCGTTGTACCGGCTACATTCCAGGTGATCGTCTGCGCTGAATTGCCTGCCCATGATACAGCGGTATTGGGTGCCGTGACTGTAAAAGGGCCAGATGTATTGCTGACAGTTACCGTCATGTCAGCAAAGTTTGTCTGCCCGACACTTACCGGCGAGGTAGAGCTATAAGGCGCATTATCTCTCACGGTAAGACGGAAATGCAGCGTCCTTGCTACAGCACTCAGTGCTTCTGTATTGGCACCGGCATCGCCACCGGTCAATGGACCGGAGATCAAAGCACCCGAAAGAATAGTGGCCAGTTTGGGAAAGTACCTAGTCGGGGAGGAGCTGGGAGCAAACGAAATCCAGTTTGGACCGGAAGCTTTGTTTGCACTGGCCACGCTGCTGCTGCCCGTCTGGGAGGTGGATGCATTGTCATTCTGTTCCCAGCAATAAGTAAGTACATCGCCGGCGTTGGCATCGGTTGCAGTACCGGTAAGTGCGAACGGTGTACTGATAGGAATCGTATAATTACTGCCGGCACTTACGGAAGGAGTGGCGTTGTTAGCAGCGATACTGGTAGTGACCGGGCATGTTTTACTGGCGAGATTCGTTTGAATCTGTGCAATAGAGGCAGCGTGGTAGATGTCGATAGAATGCGGGGCAAGGTCATAGCTGGTGATACCTGCATACCCCATGATCGTGATACCCGAACCAGGTTCCACATTCACGCCTGTACCTTCATTGCCATAGGAGAAGGTATGGTTGGCGCCCAGCTGGTGGCCTACCTCATGCACAACATAATCGATATCGAAGTTATCTCCCTGTGGGATACCGTCAGCAGGGGAGGTGAAACCACTTCCTTTTGAGGCATCGGTACAGATACAACCAATACAACCTGCATTGCCACCACCACCGGAGGCGCCAAACAGGTGACCAATATCGTAGTTGGCGGCCCCGATCACGGAATTCAGGGTACTTTGTAACTCACCGTTCCAGGAGCCGGAAGCGCCTGTGCTGGCATTGGAATAAGGATCGGTGGAGGGGTTGTAATAAATTACATTCGTGCTGGCAGCGATTAGATTCAGGTGGAGAGCGAGATCCTTTTCATACACGCCGTTACAACGTGTCAGTGTTGCATTAATAGCTGCCAGCACCAGGGCTACCTGTGAAGAACTGGTGGCGCCAAAGTAATTGGAGTATTCAGCGGTGACAGATTGTGCTAACCGTAAAGTTTTCAGGTCACCGGTAGAGCGGGCATTGGGCAACTGATTACCAATGGCGGTGGCCAGCTTTTCCTCCGGGGTAGAGCATTTCCAGGGCAAAGCGGCTTTGGCTTGTTTCCTGAAAACAGTGTAGACGGTGTGGTCGGCAGAATAAGGCTCGATAAATTCTGTTTCTTTTTCAGTACGGAATACAACGGTTTGAATTCCCTGGGGAGAGATACTCAATTTAAGGGTGGCATATTTATCGGTGATGCCCTTTCCTGAGAATGCCCTGATCTCCGGGAATTTTGCCTGTAAGGCGGGTTCGAAGTTGGATGCTTCGGTGATTTCAAATTGTTCCATTTGCCCGTCGGCATTGGGCAGGCTGATAATAGTTGAATGTTTACCTGTGTTAGCGACGGTACGGAATGCCTCTGTTTGAAATGGGGTGATGTCCAGGTCGAACAGTTTGTAGTCTGTCGGAAATGCGAGGCGGGACACAGATTTGTCTGTAATAATTCTGGCGCTGGTGGCGTGAGGGCGCCAGTAATTTTGGGCAAATGATAGGGTGCTGCATAGCAATGCAGTGACAAAGAGTAAAACTTGTCTCATGCGTAGGGTTTTTAGGTCAATAAATGCTCTCCTATGAATGTAGATCAAGTTACTGCAGTGGTAGGTACAGTGAGGCTATTTCAGTTTGCCTTTTTGGAGGGCGTCTTTATAGAAGTCTTCTACTTTGGTACGGGCCCAGGGTGTTTTGCGGAGGAATTTGAGGCTGGATTGGATGGAAGGGTTGCTGATGAAGCAGTTGATGCGGATCTGGTAGCCGAGTTCGTCCCAGCCGAAGGAGTCGACAAGATGAGTGAGGATTTTTTCGAGTGTGATGCCGTGAAGCGGATCTTTTGATTGCATGGTTTGTTGTTTATCCGGCAAATATACAGCTCTTAAATTTTTATATCTTTGCGTCTTACCTAAGATTCTACTGCTATGGCAAACCCATATGTCTCCCTGTTACAAACCGCCTGGCACTACGCGCGAAAGGAAAAGAAAAAATATGTACTGGTTTATGCCATGTTCACCATCTCCGCTATTATCTACGCCTTATACCCCATGCTCCTCGGCTGGTTTATAAATAAAATCCAGCAGGATACCCGGCAGGTCCTGCATTACGCTTTCCTATACGCTGCCTGCTATTTCGGGCTCAAAGTATTGGAATGGTGCTTTCACGGTCCCGCGCGTATACTGGAACGTGAACTTGCTTTTAACCTCAGTCGCAACTTCCTGCATGAACGCTACCACCAGGTCCTCCACCTCCCGGTAAAATGGCACCAGGACCATCACAGCGGCGCCACCATCAACCGCATCCGTAAAGCGTATGAAGCATTAAAAACCTTTTTTGACCATGGCTTTATGTACCTGCGGGCAGTCGGTAAACTCATTTTTTCTGTCATCGCCATTGTCTATTTCTCTCCGCTGTTCGGTTCCATCGGCGTCGCGCTCGGTATCATTACCATATGGGTCATCTTTAAATTCGATAAGCCTTTTATCCGCACCCTGGACGAAGTTAATGAAAAGGAACACGTGGTCTCGTCCACGCTTTTCGACAGTCTCTCCAACATTATGACAGTAATTACCTTACGGCTTGAAAAGAGCATGGAAACCGGCTTATTAGGTAAAGTCCACCACATACTACCTCCTTTTAAGAAGAATATCCGCATCAACGAATGGAAGTGGTTCGTCGCAGATATCCTGATCACCGTTATTTATTGTGTAGTAGCCGTGGGCTATGTAATACAGTACTGGGAACCCGGCAAAATATTTTATGTAGCAGGACTCGTCACCTTACTGGGATATGTGAACCAGTTCACCAGCGTATTCTATGATTTTGCCTGGCAGTATACTGATATCACGCAATACAACACTTCTGTACAAACTGCTGCCAATATCGACGAGGCATTTAAACAACACCATCGTCCGGACGCTCCTACAGATCTGCCGGCTACCTGGCAGTCAATCTCATTAAAGAACCTGAACTTTTCCCACAGAGAGCAATATGATGCCGAACACGGACCGCAAAGTTTACATCAGTTAAATATCACCATTCCCCGTGGTAAGCGCATTGCATTGATTGGAGAAAGTGGTAGTGGCAAGAGTACACTTTTGTCACTATTGAGAGGACTGTATGATCCTCACCCCGGTATGGAACTCACCGTAGATGGAGAGACGTATGACCTGGATACGCTCAATGAAACTGTGACCCTCTTTCCGCAGGAGCCCGAAATTTTCGAGAATACCATCGCTTACAACGTCACCCTCGGATTACCTTTCAGCGAAGCCGATATCATCGCGGTATGCGAAAGTGCGCATTTTACAGACGTGATCCGGCAACTGCCGTTAGGCCTGGAATCAGACATTCGTGAAAAAGGCGTAAACCTTTCCGGTGGGCAAAAGCAACGCCTCGCACTGGCAAGAGGTATCCTGGCCGCAAGAGAAAGTGAAGTGGTACTACTCGATGAACCGACCAGCAGCGTAGATCCGAAAACGGAGGCAATGATCTATCACAAATTGTTTGAAACATTTTCCGATAAGGCGGTGATATCGTCTATCCATCGCCTCCACCTGCTGCCACAATTCGATTACGTGTACGTGCTTCATCAGGGAAGAATAGTAGATGAAGGTAGTTTTGAACAGCTGCTTCATCACAGTCCGGTTTTCCAGGAACTATGGAAACACCAGAAAGACACAATGGGTAAACATTTTCAATGATCCTGCATGAAACGTACATTTTTCTTATTGCTGTTGCTTGTAACCTATCATCCTGTATTGTATGCACAATTATCCGTTGGGATGGAATATGCTATTCCTGTTGGTAATTTCAGGAATAACAGCAATCCTTATGGTAACTCACTGGTCAGGTATCGCTATGGCATCGGGGGGGCGGTCAAATACCTGTATAATATTAACCGGACATTTGGATTGACAGCCCAGGGAGGATTAACCCGGTACCATGCAATCGGCGATAAAGCGTGGAGCTTTATGGCTGTCCCAATCAAGGTAGGCGCAAACCTTCGGTTTCATCTACTCTTTGTGGAACCCCAGGTCGGCCTTACTTATTTTGCAGATAACGCAACCTATTACCAAAATGGTTCCACCACCTATGGCCTGAATGTCGGCGCTTACTTAACCAACCGTATTCAATTGTCTGCTAACTATGAAAAATGGAATAAAGGAGGTTTTAAGGCTGCTCATTTCGGTGTCCGGCTCGCTTATACATTTGGTCCGGTCGATAGCATTGTACGAAGTGTGGCATACGATAAAACCGGCGACAACTGGAAAAAACATAAGACCTTCCGGGCATTAGGCTGGACATCCCTGGGCGTGGGAGTGCCACTGACATTAGTAGGACTCGCGAGTGCAATTGCGAGTGCTTACAATGGAAATAATAATCCTCCGATTTATCAATGGATGTTAGGATCCGGAGCCGTCTTGACTACTTCAGGTATCCCATTATTTATCTTATCTCATAAGTATAAAAAGAAAGCCGCCTTATTTGTTAGCTACAACGGATGACTGCATGCGCCATTCGCAGCTATATCCACGCTTCTGACCAGTATTTTAATATCGTCAGGTTTAACTGGCATTTTTTATGTGCTGTTACTGTTCGTAATGGGGGCAACCTATTATGCAGGCTTTCATTCGGCTGGGTACCTTCCGCCTTTGTGGTAACCGACAGTAATTAGTGTTAAATAAAAGAAGGAGTCACCCCGTGAGGGGCGACTCCTTCTTTTTGCCGGTGCGACTATATATCCAATAGTACATCAAAAGGTCACCAAAAGGTCACTTGAATATCGATTTGATATACAAGCGACCTTTTAATGATGTATTAGTACTCATTTAGTGTAATAATAGTATCGAAAAACCGCTAACATCAGTATATTGTTATTGTATCCCAAAAATGTTTATTATGGCACTTGTACACGACAACATGCTCCTGCAACTCGTCCGTGGCACCCTGGGTCGCCAGTTCACTATCTATGAACGGAATGGACAGATCATCATGGCCAAAAAACGAGGTAAATCAAAGAAGAAACCAACAAAGAAACAGCTCGAAGCCAGGTATAAAATGCAAATCGCATCCGCACTGGCAGTCGCTCTTTTAGAAGACCCCGAGCTTAAAGCTTATTACAAGTCCAAAGCAGGACCGGGGCAGAACGCTTATAACATGGCCGTAAAAGATGCTTATCACTCACCCGAAATTCAGCAAATCAGGCTCGAAGAAGAATCGGTAATAGTTACCGCAGCTAATGAATTCAGGGTTGCAGAAGTAGAAGTACGCGTACTTGACGCAGCAGGTAAAATGCAGGAAAGAGGACCAGCCGTTTTAGCAAGAAATGGCGTGGATTGGTATTATAAGGTAAACAGTCTGCCTGCTGGTGGAAAGATCATAGTGTTGGCAGTGGATCTGCCCGGGAATGGAACGGAGAAGGTCGTGAAACTGGAATAAACAATACAGCCAAACTCCCGCGATCATCAAAACTGTTTAAACCCTGAATCGACAACAGTTTTTCAACCTTACATGAATATGCATCTGCGTATCTATATAGATACGCATGCAATCGTTTTGTGAAAATTCTACAAAGCCTCCCTTCTAAATATTTTCAGATCCTTCGTAAACAATCCCCGGTAACCCGTTGTTGTAAATCCTGGTAATAGTGAATGAACGTCTCGTTTAAATCCCAACACCACATAAAACACCAGAAAATAGGTTCCACAACAAACATCCTTTGAACAACCAGACACTCCAAAACACCATGATATGACAACACAACAAATGGCGCAGGCTAAGCGCCAGACCAGTGAAGACGTGATCGAACATGCGTTCGGTCAGACTACCCGATGGACTCGCGACTATGTTTTCGATATCCTGAAAGACCTGGGTATCCATTACATTTTCGGCGTACCTGGTACCAACGAAATCCCTATCATCGATGGTACTTCCTACCCCGAAAATGAAGTCCGCTACATTGAATGCCTTCATGAAAACATTGCCATTGGTGCCGCCATGGGATCTGCCCGGATGACCGGTAAACCCGGTGTACTCGTCGTGCATGTTACACCCGGTATTGCACACAGTATCGGCAATCTGTTCAATGCCTGCCGTTCCCAGGTGCCACTGGTGATCTTATGCTGCCAGCAACAAAATGAATTGGTGACCCAGGAACCACTCCTGGCATCTAACCTTGTAGATCTTGCTAAACAGTATACCAAGTGGGCGCATGAAGTACGTACTCCTCAGGAAATTCCAATGGTTTTACAACGTGCTTTTAAAGAAGCAATGGCACCACCTAATGGCCCTGTATTCGTATCCATTCCGTGGGATTTTACGATGGTCGCCATTGAAGATGAAGATAAAATTAAAGGCGTGACCAGGATCTCCCCACATTTTACAGGAGATGATGCGTCTATCAGGCAAGCTGCTGATATGCTTGCGGCTGCTAAAAATCCTGTGATCGTAGCTGGTGATGCTGTTGGATACGCAGATGCCTGGCCTGAATTACAGGAACTGGCTGAACTGATCGGCGCACCTGTGGTGTTACAATGCTTTAGTAGTCTCGCTAATTATCCTAACAATGACTACCACTGGCAGGGAGAATTACCCGGTAGTCAGGCCGGTGTGCAGGGGGTGTTCAAAGATCATGACGTGGCTTTCCTGGTTGGATTTGGTGCACAGGCACAACTGGCCGTTTATAAATATGCGGATGGTCCGCTCTTTCCTCCTGAACTGAAACAGATATATCTTACTAATAATACCTGGGATATTGCGAAGAATTATTATGGCGAAGCCGCCATCTTTGGTGATATTAAAGCAACACTACCTATCCTGAACGGTTATATTAAACCTAATCCTCCTGCAGGCGCTGCCGAAAGAAATGAACATATGCGGTTGTTGTCCGTAAAGAGAACCGCTGACTGGGATGCTTATCTCCTGGAGGCCATGCAGCAGGAAGAGATATGGTCTGTTGTCATTGCGAAAGCATTGAAAGAAGAGATTGAATCAAGAAAACTGAACAACAACTTTGTATATGTACATGAAGCTGTATCCGATGGCGCTCCTTTTCAATACTACCTGCCATTCGGTACCGATGGTGCTAAACCTGTGAGCTACTACTGTGTAGCCGGCGGTTCGCTGGGCTGGTCTATGCCTGCTTCGCTGGGCATTAAACTGGAGAATGCCTCTACACAGGGTACCGGTACAAAATTGGTGATCAACGCTGTCGGGGATGGTTCTTCGCTATTCTATCCACAGACTTACTGGACAGCTGCACATGAACAACTACCTATCCTGTATATCATTACGAACAACCAGGAGTATCATACATTGCAACTCGGGCTGCAGCAGGTAATCGGTGCTTATGGCAATGCACCTGGTTATGGCTGGAAGCCTAAAACAGATGATCCCCCATACCTGCGTCTTGAACGACCCAAGCTCGACTTTGTTTCACTGGCGAAAGCTTTTGGCGGTGAGCACGGAGAAGTGGTAACATCACCGGCAGCGGTGAAAGATGCGATCAAACGGGGGATTGAACACGTATTGACGCAGACCACCTCTTATTTACTCGATATGAGAATCGCAGGTAATACCCCAACAGCCCCCTCCACATCAGATTCTATTACTGCACACTACAGCCAGCAACCGGTATTGGATTACTTCCACCAGGAGACAGTAAAGGCTAACCTGTTGGCTGCAGACAATGGATTTTTACCTTCCAATATCCCCTCCATATTCTAAAATATTGTCATTATGAAAAACACACAAATCGATATCGCCATCGTTGGTGGCGGTGTTTCCGGGGTATATAGCGCCTGGAAATTAAAGCAGAGTTTCCCTGATCAGCACATCGTTGTATTTGAAGGCAGCGATCATATAGGCGGACGTTTACTCTCCGTGAAACCACCCGAAATTCCCAACATGACGGCTGAACTGGGCGGTATGCGCATACTGGAAAATACCCAGAAACTAATTGTAGATCTGATTAAGACGCTCAATAATGAATTACCGCCTGATGAACAGATCACATTGTATGATTTCCCGGTAGATGAGCCACAGAACCTGGCATATCTGCGGGGCGAATACCTGCGGCTGGTTGATTTTGTAACCAACCCCAATAAAGTACCATACAATATGTCATTCCTGGAAAAAGGCAATGGACCTGGTACAATTATCGTAAATGCCATTGAACAGATCGTACCCGGTATTACAAATCCGGAACTGACAGAAGATCAACGGCGTGAAATGACCCGCGAAGCCTCTTTTGACGGCATCCCTTTGTACAAATGGGGCTTCTGGAATCTACTGTACAGGGTAATCAGCAGTGAAGGCTACCAGTTCAGTATGGATGCCGGCGGATATGATTCCACGCTGGTGAACTGGAATGCAAGCGATGCGATTCCATGGTACCTGTCAGACTTTGGAATGACCCCCAAGTACAAAGGGTTTACCAACGGTTTTCAGCAGGTGCCTATTGCGCTGGCAGAGCTGTTTGAAAAGGCCGGGGGAGAAGTTCGCCTCGAACGTCAACTCCAGGGATTTGATTATACCGATAATCAGTTTACGCTTCACTTTAAGGATGGCGAGACGATTACCGCTGGAAAACTGATCCTGGCTATGCCCCGCCGTGCCCTTGACCTGATTACGCCTGATAGTCCGCAATTAAAGCAGATACAGCCGTTGATCAGTAGTGTTACACCAAGGCCCCTGTTCAAACTCTTTACTACCTATGCAAATCCATGGTGGAGAATATCAGGTTTTACGGGTGCAGACGGAAAGTTTGTTCCGGTACAATCGGGTCGTTCTGTCACTGATCTGCCTGTGCGGCAAACCTATTACTGGCCTAACAGTGACGGTACACCGGCAGTAACTGGCAGAGCGATGTTGCTGGCCAGCTATGATGATGGTAATAACATCGGGTTCTGGGATGGATTAAGACCTCAGCGTTCCAAAGCCTGGAAGACCGGGCGCTCGCATGCAGAGATTGCAGATCCGTTTGTAGGAGATGATGATAAAATAGTAAGTGGAAAGGAAGAAGTCATTCAAAGTAACCTGAACCAGACCTGGGATGAATACCAGGCACCCCGCCGCATGGTGGATGAGGTAGCCCGGCAATTGCAACAGATGCATGGCCTGGATTATACACCACTGGTAAAGAGCGCTGCATTCCGCGATTGGGGTGAAGATCCATATGGTGGCGGCTGGAATAGCTGGAATATTGGTGTGAAAAGCTGGGAAGTAAGAGACCAGATTACAAACCCGATAGCTGGTACACATCTGTATATTTGTGGAGAAGCATATTCTGATGCACAGGGATGGGTAGAAGGTGCTTTGCAGACAGCGGAGATCATGCTGGGCAAATTGATTGTATCGTCAGGTGCGAATCTAAGGCAAAATACACAGGTGAGTGAGCTGCAGCTAGACTGATCACTACAATTACTTTATTCTGATGGCAAGGCAGTTTCATCGCTGCCTTGCCGTTTTTGTTTATATTCAGTTTCATAAACTTTATGCTATGCGCAAGCTCATCTATGGTATTAATATTAGTCTGGATGGTTGTTGTGACCATACAAAATTTGGTGGCGGAGCGGATGTGCACGACTATTTCAGAGAGCGACTGGAAGAGGTTGATCTCATTATTTATGGGAGGAAGACCTATGAACTGATGGTGCCCTTCTGGCCGGAGGTAGCTGTCACCCAGTCCCTGGATGAAACGGGAAATGCCTTTGCAAAGGTATTTGCGGAATTAAAGCGGGTGGTAGTTTCGAGAACAATAGAAAGTACAGACCAGGTGATCCGGGATCATGTGAAAGCCGAAGTGCTGCGATTAAAACAGCAACCCGGAAAAGGCATTTCTACGGGTGGCGTTGAGCTGCCTGCCCGGTTAATAGAATGGGGACTGGTGGATGAATTTCATATGGTCGTGCATCCGGTGATAGTTGGGGAGGGGCGTCGCCTTTTTACTGAAATGTCTTTGCCGGAGAATCTGGGGTTAAAACTGGTGGAATCGAAGGTGTTTGGTAGCGGATGTGTGGCGCTGAAGTATGAGAAGGTATAGGACTTAGAAAAGAGCCGAATAAGCAGGCCATGATCTACAGTAATTTCCAGAATGTATTTAACCAGCATGGAATTGCGATGATGTCTCCCGGTTACCATATGGTGAGAGATGGTGAGAAGGAGAAATAGTTACATCCATCCCGGGAGATCACCTTTCAGATCTACCTGGCATCTATAAAGATCAACAGGCGTTGAATTTTACCATTTTCCAGCACAAAGATGTCCTCGCCGGTTTCCTGGTCCGGTATAGCCGCGGTGCCAAACTGCCAGTGTAAGCGAGCCACGTTATGGTGCCCTTCAATAGGTGCACGCAGCCTGAATGTACGTTCGGGAAATTTGGCTTGCAGGTTGGTGATCAGCACCTGCAATTCCCCATGGCCCTTTGCAACGAAATGTGGATCTATGATCTCTACATCTTCTGCATATACCTCCGCTATAAAGGTCGCTCTTTTGGCAGTATCTCTTTCACTCCAGATAGAGAAGTGCTTTTCAATAAGGCGTTGATCCTGTGATTCCATTGTTGTAAGTTTTTTTCAATGCAAAGATTCCAACTATATAACAAATGTCAATTGACAATTGCCAGAAAATTTCATTGATAAATGTCAAGTGTTTTTTTTGGCTTTTGTCATTTGGGAAGCGTCCCATGCGGGATAGTTTTGTGGCATGAAAGCACTCAAAATTCTTATCTCCATTGGGTTTCTCTTTTCTTTACTGTTAATGGCGCCTGTTCATGCTTTGGCGCAAGATCCGACGCTGCCGCCTACTAATCTGGGGCTTTCCAACACCTTTGATGGTGTTGCCGGCAAACCCGGTTTTTTATACCAAAGCTATGTACAGATCTTCCAGACAAGGGGCATCTATGACCAGCATGGCAATAAAGCGTTTACTTCGCTGAAAGTAAATTCGGTTGTTACCTTGCAACAGCTGATTTATCTTTCCAAAGTCAGGGCATTCGGGGGGAACCTGGGCTTTACCGTCATTGTTCCCATTGCGCAGGTGAATGCGTCTGATGCAGTAGCTGTAACTCCTTCGGCTAATCCTAAGCCATGGGGCGATCCGATACTGGGCATGGCAGTACAATGGTCCGACAGGAAGCTTTGGGGGCGGACATTTTCTCATCGTACCGAATTGGACGTCAGTTTGCCGCTGGGGAATTACGATACTGCTTATGCCATTAATCCTTCTGCACATCTTTTTTCCTTTGGTCTCTATCATGCCTTCACACTGATATTAAATCGTCAATTCAGCATCAGCGCCCGTAACCAGGTCAATTATAACACCCATGTCCCTGACACGAAGGCAAAACCCGGAGGTTTCTACAATGGCAACTTTTCTATAGATTTTGCTGTATTACCTTCTCTCAGGATAGCAGTAGCGACTTATTTACTGGCACAGTTCAATGAGGACCGTTTCGATGGGCATAGCGATTACTATGCTACGCAATATGGCATCAGTAATACAAAGGAACGGGTACTGGGCTACGGACCCGGACTGGCTTATATGTTTCCACGCGGTGGATTGATTGAAGTAAAAGGGTTCCTGGAAACAGCTGCGCAGAACCGGCCTGCTGGCTTCAGGCCTACCTTGCGCATCGCCATCCCGCTCAGTCAATAGCAAAAACCTTAAGAGCGCTTTGCCGCTGATGACTGGACGTTGTCACTGAGGAAAGTGAGGAGCCGGATAGAAGACCTGATCACTTATTTGTAAACAACAACAAACGATAAAATGATGAAACAAAAGACATTTCTTAAGACGGTAAGCTTTGTGCTGTTAGCCATTCTCTTAACCAGCAATACCCGTTCACAAAACAAAGTCAGCTTATTGGGGGTTGACCATGTCGGTATCAATGTGCCTGATCTGCAACAGGCAGTTCACTTCTTTACAGATGTACTGGACTTTCACGTAATAACACAGATTGGCCCTGTACCGCTGGATAGCAATTGGAAGAAAGCAAATCATATGCACCAGGCTACCGGTCCGGTTACGATAAAAATGAGCCGCGCAGGTGATGGTGCCAACATCGAACTTTTCTATTACGATAAAGGAAAGGGAAGTACAATACAGCCCGGCGGAGATGATATTGGTGCTACACACATTGCTTTTTACACATCAGATATAAAAGCGAGTATCGCTTACCTGAAATCAAAAGGTGTGACATTCCTCGGCGAACCGTTCACCATGCCGGCCGGCGATACCGAAGGCGAGACTTGGGTATACTTCCTTACGCCATGGGGGGCCAAAATGGAGCTGGTGACTTATCCTGATGGTAAAGGCTATGAGAAAAATAATCCTGGTATTAAACTCTGGTCACCCAAAGAAGTGGCAGTGGCTCCTTCTGTAGCAGATACGCTCAGTGGGCAGCAACTTGCGGAGCTTGCAACCAGGCACCTGGAAAACTGGAACAATACTGATGCTGCTTCCCGTCTTAAAGGATTGACGGCCCTTTATACTACCAACGTAATTTTTGCAGATGCATCCTATGTATCTACCGGCCTGGATGGTCTTAATACATTTATTGGCCATCTGCAGCAGGAGCACCCGGGCTTCCGGTTTTCTCTTGACCGGATAGATGCCAATCACCATTTGGTGCGCCTGTTCTGGAACTACGGAGACAAGAACCACCCAGCACTTGTAACGGGGATGGACATGATTACCGTTGAGCAGGGTAAAATTAAATCCCTGTATGCTTTCCTGAATACTGAGCACAAATAATCATTCATCAATATAAATTTTACAACCGATGGCTACACAAATGAGCAACGAACAAATTATACGCAACCTTTACCAGGCCGCAGAAGTGCAGGATTCAAAATTATTTGCTTCTATGTTTACTCCCGACGGTTATTTTTGGGACGTTTCTGCAGGAAAGAAATATTACGGTGACGACATCGGCCTGACTGTTGATATTTATGCAAAAGCATTTCCTGATATGCACCGCGAGCTGCTTCGCGTATATGTAAAAGACGAAGAGAATATGGTAATGGTTGAGCTGACCTTAAATGGTACACATAATGGTCCCCTGGATCTACCGATAGGTACAATACCTCCTACGGGAAAGACGATCAACACACCGTGTGCAGACTTCTTTTACCTGGAAAATGGCAAGATCAGGTTTTTCCATTGCTATACAGCAGCAACTATTCTGTTTGGACAAATTGGGTTATTGGATAAATTAAAATGAGTCCAGCCTATCCTGCCACACTCACCATCTGAAATGCCACATTCAGGCATTTTGTTGGTGAGTGGCTGTCGCCTGATACTTATCTTTGATCTCATGAAAAGGAAACTTATCTACGGAATTGTTATCTGCTTTGCCGGTTTGCAGTTTTTCCGTCCCACCATTCCCCATCCTCCTGTTACAGGAGACCTCCAGGCGCCAGCCGATGTGAAAAAGATCATTGAACGCGCCTGTTACGACTGTCATTCAAATACACCGAACCTGCGTTGGTATGACCAGGTTGTACCTGCCTGGTGGCTGGTTGCGGACCATATTAAGGATGGCCGGGCGGCCCTTAATTTTTCTAACTGGGATAGCCTTACTCCCGGTGACCAGAAGAATAACTTATGGCTGGCCGTTAACCAGGTCTTGCTTGGGGCAATGCCACCGGCCAGTTATACTGCCGTTCATGCTGCCGCAAAACTGAATGACAAGGATATACAGGTCCTGAAAGACTACCTGCTTACACAACAGGCACCACCCTCCAAAGCACCTGCTACGGTTTTAACCAGGGTGTCCGATATACAACCTGCGCTGAACGGTATTGCATATATCCCCGGCTATACGGACTGGCAGGTGGTCAATACCACCGACCGCTTTGACAATGGGACCCTCCGTGTCATTTATGGCAATGATATCGCCATCAAAGCTATTCAGGCAAATCATACCAATCCATGGCCGGATGGTACCGTCTTTGCCAAAGTGGCCTGGAAAGAAGATACTGACAGTAACGGTATTACAAATCCCGGCGCTTTCTTCCAGGTGGAGTTTATGATGAAAAATAGTCAACAGTACCGCGATACAAAAGGATGGGGATGGGCCCGGTGGAGAGGCAATGACCTGAAGCCTTACGGTAAAACAGCCACTTTTTCCAAAGAGTGCATCAGTTGTCATCAGCCCATGAAGGACAAAGACTATGTATTCACCATTCCTGATACCCTCCCTCCGGGCAAGCTGATTACAACCAGCTTTGACAGGAACAAAAAACAGACTACTGCCATCGTAAAGCGTGCGGATAGCACTTATGCGCATATCCTGCGGCAGATCCGCCCTGACCCTAACTGGTTTGGTGCCAACATTCCCGGTGCAGCAGTATCTGTCAATTTCAGTACATTTACCAGTGCACAACCGGCACTTGCCGTACCGTGAGCGCATGCAACAGAAGATAAAGCAAATATTCGGTATATCGCACCCATTGATATGGTTCAGTGCGCTTTGCATCGGCATACTGGCATCTATTCCCAAATTCCTGCGCCTGCATATAGCCACCTGGGAAATGCTCATAGATGTCAGTGTCGCCGGTACCTACTCTTTATTCGTCTGGTATTACAATTTATACTTTTTACCCCGCCAACATCGGTATCGCTTTGCCCGGAGCCTTGTATTAGGCATAGGGGTGATGACGGTGCTTGTACTGATTCATCAACTCATATTTCCGCATTACAACATGCCTTCTATGATGTTGATGTTCCAGTTCAGAGGCCTGATCATAAATTTTACGATTTACCTGTTCCTTTTCCTGCTGTACCAGCAATATCAGAACCGGCAGATCAACATGGAGCTACTGGAAGCGCAGTTTGATCTGCTTAAACAACAGGTGAACCCTCATTTTATATTCAATAGTCTCAATACACTCAAGTCCATGGTAGACCTGCAGGACAAGCATGCTTCGGAATTTATCGTCATGTTGTCTGAATTTTACCGTGCATCCCTCGACAAAAAACAGGCAGCCCTCATTCCGCTGGCGACAGAACTGCATACCTTGCATGCATATGTGTTCCTGCTGCAGGCCCGGTTTGAGGAGGGCCTGCAACTTGATATCGACCTGCCCGGAGAACAGCTGCTTATTCCGCCATTTACCCTGCAAATGCTGGTTGAGAATTGTATTAAACATAACATTGTATCTCTGGAAGAGCCGCTGCATATCCGTATTTATACCACATCACAACATATTGTTGTGGAAAATAACCTGCAGCTTAAAAGATCATCCGGTACTTCCACCCATACAGGTTTGAATAATATCAACAAGCGTTATCAGCACCTGGGCAAAGGTAATATTGATACCATTTGTACCGCTAGCCGTTTTACAGTTAAACTACCATTGATATATGCAGATAGTGATCGTTGAAGACGAAGTGAAAACAGCAAAAGCGCTGGCTGCAATGATCCGGATTTTATCACCCGATGCTGATATTGTGGCTACCTTACAGAGTGTAAAAAGCGCTGTGGCATGGTTCGCCAGTCATGATCAACCTGAACTGATATTCATGGATATACAACTTGCAGATGGAATTTGCTTTGATATCTTTAAAGAAACAGCAATTCGTGCCCCGGTAATTTTTTGTACTGCCTATGATGAATATGCATTGGAAAGCTTCCGGGCCAATGGAGTAGATTATATATTAAAGCCATTTACCCAGGATACACTGGCCGCTTCGTTGCACAAGGTCAGGCAGTTGAAAAAATTCTTCAGTGCGCCGGTCGCCGGCAAAAGTAGTTTTCTGGTGTTTACTGACAACAGGTATACGGCTATTCCCATAGATAACATTGCATACTTTTATATCAGGCTGGAGATGCCCGCTATCTGCACCTTTGATGGTAAGGAGTACTTTGTGCAGCAATCGCTGGATCATATAAGCACTGTGGTACCGCCAGGCCAGTTTTATCGTATAAACCGGCAATACCTGATCAACTTTAATGCAGTAAAAGAAGTAGAACATTATTATGGAAGGAAATTACTGATACACTTAAAAGTCCCCACATCAGATCAGATCATTTTGAATAAGAATAATACGACTGCTTTTTTAAAGTGGATGAATGATCATTGAGGCGAAGCTAAAAGCCAGCCATATTTTTATAAAACAGACCACCTTGTTTGGTTCATCAAATGCTACTTTTTATTAGTCTTACAAGGATTGAACATCTATACAGTGGATTGTGCAAATACCCCACTTAGGTCATTCGTGTGGGAAATTATATACAATTACTTTCATTCATTCCGAATTATCCTGATCAGCAGAAATTAATTGGCTAAGCGGCAGGCTACGTAAATAGTTGATAGGGAAAGTATGGCATTTTTTTAGTTAGTATACACAGTAAACCCCACATTGTGTATGCTGTCTGTAAACCATCTTAATGAACTGCAATTGATGAACGCAAAGAAAATACTGGTATCCGGAGGAAGTATTGCCGGGCTAACACTCGCGTACTGGCTGATCCGTCATGGATTTGAGGTGACCGTTATGGAACGAAGTCCTGAATTGCGGTTAGGGGGGCAGAACATTGATGTCAAAGGACCTGCCTGGGAAATTATTAAAAAGATGGGACTTGCGGAGAAGATCAGGGCTGCAAATACTACAGAAGTAGGCATTCGGTTCGTTGATACGAAAGACAACATACTGGCAGCATTTCCCAAAGACAATGCTATCAGCATGACGCAGGAAATAGAGATACTGCGTGGGGATATGGTCAATATCCTGTATGAAGAGGTGAAGGATCGCGCAACTTTTATATTTGGAGAGCAAATTAAAAGTATCGTTGAGCAGAAAGATGGAGTTGAAGTCAAATTCAATAGCGGGGCTGACGAAAAGTATGCGTTAGTTATCATCGCAGAAGGCATTGGTTCAGGTACCAGGCACCTTGTTTTCGGCAATGAGATAAAGTATCACTACCTGGGGCTTTATAGTGCGTACTTAACAATGGAAAAGTCTCACACAGATAGCCGCTGGGCAAGATGGTGCAATGCCCCCGGTGCAATTGTTTTTCTGTTGCGCCCCGACAACCACGGTACAACGCGTACCTGCATCTTTTTCAGGTCTCCGGAGCGTGGATATGAAAAGCTGCCACTGGCGGAGCAAAAAGCGCTTTTGCTGGAGAAGATAAAGCATGTTGGCTGGGAGGCACCGCGTATTGCAGCGGCGATACAGCAGACGGATGATCTGTATTTTGAACGGGTTAGCCAGATTAAGGCACCGCACTGGCATAAAGGAAGGGTGGCCATGATTGGTGACGCGGCGTATTGTGCAACACCAATTGCCGGCAAGGGAACGGATCTGGCGGTTACAGGGGCTTACATATTGGCAGGAGAGCTGGCGCGCAATAAAGCATATAAGGACGCTTTCAACGCTTATGAACGCCTGATGCGTCCTTATGCTACCAGGGTACAGAAATTACCACCAGGCGTGCCAAGATTGGCTTATCCTGATTCAAAATTAGGACTGAATATCCTCAACTTATTTTTTTCGCTGGCAGGTAGTAAGTTCGCCAGGTCTGTTGTGAAACTTTTCAGCAGCGGTAAAAAACAACCCAAAGAAGAAATACAGCTGCCTGATTACAAATTTTAACGGCTTTCTACCCGGTTTTACCGGTTGATAAGTACGTGGAATCTGCCAGTGCATATAGCCCGGAAAATGTATACATACAGTTGATACATCCACCTGCAGTATGAATAAGTACGGCTATAAAAATTGGCGTTGGGTAAACATATTGCATGATTTTGTTGTAGAGTTAAATAAAACGGAATGAGAATATTGTTGACTGGCGCCACAGGGTATATTGCACAACGCCTGCTTCCTGTCTTACTTGAACAGGGGCACCAGGTAGTGTGTGTGGTGAGAGATTTGAGCCGGTTTGATCTGGGAAAGTTCCAGCATACAGATAGTTTGTCCGCCATTGAGGCAGACCTGCTTGACAAAGGTGCCGGGCAGAAGCTGCCGGCAGAAATTGATATTGCATTTTACCTGGTACATTCTATGAACGTATCGGGAAAGTTTGAATCACTGGAGGAAGAGGTGGCACAAAACTTTGTGAAGTATGTTAATAAAAGTACCATAAAACAGGTCATCTACCTGGGTGGGATTACCAATGCAGACATACTATCAAGACATCTTAATTCCAGGAACAACGTTGAAAAGATACTTAGTACCGCCAATAAGCCATTAACGACTTTAAGAGCCGGTATCATTGTTGGTTCCGGAAGTTCATCTTTTGAGATTATCCGGGATTTGGTTGAAAAGCTCCCGGTAATGATTACACCAAAATGGCTCAAAACAAGGACACAACCCATCGCTGTTAAAAATGTAATAGAATTTCTGACAGCAGTGATGTCCGACGAATACTGCTATGGCAAAAGCTTTGATATATATGGTCCCGATATATTAACATATAAGCAGATGTTGCTCTCCTTTGCCGAGGTGAGAAAGCTGAAAAGAACGATCATTACACTACCGGTCATGACGCCGAGGTTGTCATCCTACTGGTTGTATTTCGTGACTTCAACTTCTTATACGTTGGCACAGAACCTGGTTGATAGTATGAAAGTCGATGTAGTGGCCAGGGAGAATTCACTCTCACAAAGGTATCATATTCATTTATTGTCTTACAAGGAGGCCATCAGTATTGCATTTGACAGGATAGAGCAAAATCTGGTATTGTCAACCTGGAAGGATGCACTGGGCCCTGCCAGGGAGAGGTTGAGCAATGCAAAGCTCATACAAGTGCCCAAATATGGTGTGTTCAACGATAAGAAATGTCGTAAAACGGCGAACCAGGAACAGGCTTTAGAAAGGATTTTCTCTATCGGGGGCTTTACAGGATGGTACTATGCAAACTGGTTGTGGGAATTCCGTGGGCTGTTGGATAAACTTTTTGGAGGCGTAGGATTAAAAAGGGGACGCAAAAACCAGGTACAATTAAACGTAGGGGATCCCGTCGATTTCTGGCGAGTGATTTACTCCAGTCGAAAGGAGCGGCGCTTATTGTTGTACGCCGAAATGAAACTACCCGGGGAAGCCTGGTTGGAATTCCGGATTCAAGATGGGATGGTGCGGCAAACGGCCACTTTTCGCCCTCACGGGTTAGCAGGCAGGCTGTATTGGTATGCTGTCTTACCCTTTCATTATTTTATCTTCAACGGAATGATAAAGAAAATAGCCGGGTAAACGATTTGTTGTGTCATCCATTGTCGCTTGTAACCATCTTCCCTGACCCGGCCAATTTCCGCTAATTTACCAATCAACCCTAAAAATGACCACTTGTAATGCAACTGTGTTGCATATGTGTGATCGCTCTATATTTGCAACGGTATTGCAAAATACAATGCTAAATTAAGAGCGTTTTTATGACACAAAAGAATTGGCTGGTACCTGTGATACTGTTGTTGTGTGTTGCCAGCCAGGCATCCGGGCAGGCATGTAACTATGACATCAGCGGTTATATAAAGGATCATCAGCAGAAACCAGTTATTCATGCAGCTGTCAGGATTAGTAACGGCCCCGCCACTTATACGGACACTGCCGGGTATTATCATCTGGGTGGGTTATGTGCCGGGAACTATACGATCAATTGTTCGGTCGACTCTTTCATGATTGCGCAAAAGACATTTGTACTTAATAGCAATATCACGTTAAACTTCACGCCATTCGAGCCCTCTACTGATCTTAAAGAAGTGGTTGTCAGTGGTACCAGGGTACATGAACTATCTACCTTACATGCTGTGGAGCTGGACAATAAACAGCTTTTTCAAACCACGGGCAGATCGCTTGGGGAAAGTTTGAAGAACATCCCTGGAATAAACACTATTCAAACTGGTCCCGGCATTTCAAAGCCTGTGATTCACGGTTTGCATAGTAACAGGGTACTCATCCTCAATAATGGTATCCGTCAGGAAGGGCAGCAGTGGGGAAGCGAGCATGCGCCTGAAATAGACCCGTTCATTGCGGGTAGTATGACAATCATCGAAGGTGCGGCAAGCCTGCGCTATGGCTCTGATGCGATTGCGGGTGTCATATTACTCAATCCACCGGCACTGATTGATGAAAGACTGAAAGGTGAGGTGAACCTGGTAGGCGCATCTAACGGTAGAATGGGCGCTGTATCAGGATTATTAAACGGCGCAGGTGATAAGAAATGGGAAGGATTTCAATGGCGTGTGCAGGGAACGCTGAAAAGGGCGGGGAATTTTAAAACTGCCAACTACTATCTTAATAATTCAGGAATTGATGAACGGGACTTTTCAGGCACAATGGGCTATCACAGGGAGCATTTTGGTTTGTATGGTTACTATAGCAGTTACCATACAAAAATGGGAATATTTGATGGCTCTCATGTCGGTAACCTGAATGATTTATACGCTGCTTTTGCAAGAACAAAACCCATTACACCCTCGTATTTTTCATATAAAATAAATCGCAGTTATCAGGAGGTAACCCATGACCTTTTGAAATTAAACAGCTATTACAATTTTAATAACAACGGTCGTGCAGAAATAGTTTTCGCACGTCAGTCCGACCTGCGAAATGAATATGATGTAGACCTTCCTTATAGCAGTGATCCGGCTGTACTGAATGCACCACAAGTGAGCTTTAAGATCAAGACGCATACCCTGGACCTGACTTATCATACGCCGGAGAGAAATCATTTTTCAGGTACATATGGTGTAAGTGGTATTACCCAGGGTAATGTGTTCAGGGGCATCCGGTACCTGGTTCCCAATTTCAGAAACTATGGTAGTGGTGTTTTTGCAATTGAAAAATATACCCGGAACAAATGGACGCTGGAAGGGGGGCTTCGATATGATTATCGCTGGCTAAAAGTGTATAGACGGAACGACAACTCATTGACGGTGTATACACAAACCCACACTTACAATAACCTGACGGCGGCTGTTGGTGCTACCTGGCAGGCCACGCCGGAGCTATCCATCAGTGGTAATTCAGGTACTGCATGGAGAGCGCCCAGTGTAAGCGAGTTATATATCAGGGGCATCCATCTAAGTGCAGCCTCCTATGAAATAGGTGACTCAACGCTGCAGGCAGAACGTTCTATTAATAATAGTATCAGCTTTAAATACAATGGTCAGAAGTTGTTTGTACAACTCAACTTCTATGATAATGAAATCAATAACTATATATATGCCAAACCCTCCCTCACGGGTATCACACTGGTAAGTGGTACGTATCCTGTATTTCAGTACACACAGGCCAACGTAAGGCTGAGAGGATTAGACGCTGAAGTTAACTACCATGTATTGCCTGCTTTGGCTATTATTTCAAAAGCTGCTATTGTACGTGGATACAATAAAAGCATTCACGATTACCTGGTATTCATGCCGGCAGACAAATTTGATAATAGTGTGAAATTCGGGTTACCCGATCACGGGCATTTCAAACAAAGTTATGTCAGCCTGCAATATGTATACACGGCTAAACAAACAAGAGTGCCACCTAACAGTGATTATGTGGCGCCGCCGCCGGGGTATGGCCTGTTAAATTACAGTATGGGTACGGATCTTCATCTTCACAACAATCCGTTGAACATCAGTCTCTCGATTGAGAATCTGACGAATGTAGCCTACCGGGATTACCTGAACAGGTTCAGGTATTATGCTGATGACTTAGGGATCAATTTTATACTGCGGACGAAACTAACCTTTTAATTAAATCTAAATTCAATAAGTATGAAAAAAATCCTAACCACCGCATCACTGCTGGTTGTATTGGCTACCATCATGAATTCCTGTAAGAAAGATGAGACAGCTGTAGCGCCACCGGTTCCGGGAAATGAGTTTTTAACTACCGTTGGTTTAAAAGTGACCAATGCCAATAATGCAAGTGACGTTCAATATGCATATTGGACAGATACAACACTCATCTCAAATCCTCCTGATAGTATTAATACACCTGTATTAAACCTGCAGGCGAATCAAAAATATAATGTGGAGGTATTATTCCAGGACAGAACCACTAACCCGATCGGAGATGTAACTGCCGAAATAAAAGAGCGGCAGAATTATCACCTGATATGCTTTACAGCCTCTCCCAGTCTTAATCTGACTGTAACGCGTACGGATAAAGATACGAATGTGCCCGCGCTGGAAGTTGGTCTGACAGATCTGTTCACGACCGGCGCTGCAGGAACCGGGCAGCTAAACGTACAGTTAAGACACCAGCCCAATGTAAAAGATGGTACCTGTGCACCAGGTTCAACAGATGCTGATGTAAACTTCACTATCCGGATTAAATGATTTTAAAATTTACGTGTAACTATGAAAAAGATAATTTATGCCTGCTCGGTTTTGAGCCTTTTAGCTATATCAACTGTATTGCCTGCGCAGGATAAAAAGCCGGTGAAGCCAACTGGTAAAAGTTTTATCGCCATAACAGGAGGGGTGTCGACAGTAAGCGGCAACTATTCAAAAGGCGACTATTATAATAGTCAATCTGGTTTTGCAAAAGATGGTTTTAACCTGGGTATTACCGGCGCCTATTTTTTCAAAAATTCCAACTGGGGTATCGGCGGGCATTTCTTTTATACGCATTATGGCTTTAACAATTCGAAAGGGATGGCTGAAGGATATAAAGAAGACTTTGATCTGGATAGTACAACCGTTTACATCAAGGGACAAAACCAGACATTGAATTTTTTAGTGGGCCCTTATTATAATTTTTCGTTTGGAAAGTTACAACTGGATATCCATGCTTTGGTGGGGTTAACACATGCCACACTACCCGGTAATGAAGTATACCTGGAAGATGGTATTGGCAATCAGCTGATTCAAAGGAAAGCAACTGCAGGTGCGTTAGGACTTGAAGGCGGTTTCAATCTAAGGTATTCTTTGACAAATCATTTTGGCGTACTGATAGGTGCGAATTATAATTATGCTAAACCTGATTTTGACATCGTGAATGAAAACCGGAAAGTGGTAGCCGGTAGAAAGGTTGATAAGTATAACGAGCCTATAGCCGGGATCCAGGGGAACATCGGGGTGTTTTATCAGCTGTAAACCAGTCTTACAATTTATACTTTAAAAATAGAACACGCAGACTGTATCTAAAGAGCATAACAGTAATTTTCCGTCATATAGATACAGTGAAGGTAATAAAGCCGGGTAGTCTTGCCCGGCTTTTTGGGCTATAGCTTCGATCCTCATGAAATACAGGGCAATGTGCAGGCATCACCCGGTAGTTGTTTTTTCTATATGTACGAATTTTCCCTTTTCGCGGCAATACTTATATTTACGGGTATATTAACAGATGCTTGTAAAATAAAATTAATGTGAAAGTCCTGGTTATTGAAGATGAACATCGGGTAGCCGACCTTATAAAAAGGGGATTGGAAGAGCAGCAATTCTCTGTAGAATTGGCCTTTGATGGTGCCATTGGCAAGAAAATGGCGTTACAGTACGAGTATGACATCATCATAATGGATGTTATTTTACCACAGATAAATGGGCTGGATCTGTGCAGGCAGATCAGGACCGCCAAACCCCACCTCCCGATAATTATGCTTACTGCCCTGGGCACTACCGATGATAAGGTGGAAGGACTGGACGCAGGTGCTGACGACTACCTGGTAAAACCTTTTGATTTCAGGGAACTGCTGGCTCGTATCAGGAATGTTACCAAACGCCACAACATGGTATCTTTCAGCAATAGCTCTATTTTGAAAATAGCGGACCTGGAGCTGAATTTGCAAACGATGGGTGCATTACGTAATGGCAAAGAAATCAGTCTCACCCCTAAAGAGTTTAAGCTACTGGAGTATATGATGCGAAACAGCGGGCGGGTATTGACAAGGGTGGAAATTGCGGAAAAAGTATGGGACACGACATTTGATACCGGTACAAATTTTATTGATGTGTATATTAACTACCTCCGGAAGAAAATTGACAAAGATTACGAAGTAAAGTTAATACATACCAAACCCGGAGTTGGTTTCATACTTAAAGAAGGATGATCATGAAGATCAGGCTTAAACTTACATTACTGTTCACTGTGTTGTTTGCTGCATTACTGCTGGCATTTGCATCTGTGCTTTACATTGCCTATGCTGAGAACCGGGAAGATGAGTACTTTAAGCGTTTGCGGCAGCAGGCCATTACCAAAGCAAATCTTTTGCTGGATGCCAGAATAGCGCCGGATGTGCTGCAACTGATCTATAAAAATGCGCCGAATGCACTATCAGAAGAGGAGGTGGCAATTTACGATACGACCTTCCACCTGTTGTACCACGATGCCGTAGGTATTGACAGAGTGAAGGAAACTGCAAAGATGATCAACCGTATTGTCCGGGTAAAGGAAATACAATTTTATATGGGGCAGGTACAGGCAGTAGGTTTCCTGTACGCCCACAATGGCTCAAATTATGTCATTACTGCTGCTGCATTGGATGTATACGGATTAAAGAAGCTCAACAACCTTAAATACACGTTGATTATATGTTTTGCTATGGCTATCATACTGACGTTGGTAGCCGGGAGCTTCTTTTCAAAAAAAGCATTACGACCGGTATCTAAAATGGTGAAGAACGTTGAAGAAATTACGGCTACCAACCTGCACCTTCGTGTAGATGAAGGGAATCGAAAGGATGAAATCGCAGAATTGGCCGTTACTTTCAACCAGATGTTGGACCGGTTGGAAAATTCTTTTGACGCACAGAAACACTTTGTATCAAACATTGCGCATGAGCTGCGGACACCATTGTCTACTATTATTGCAGAACTGGAGCTGTCACTTAATAAGGAACGCAATATTTATGAATATAAAGAAGTGATTCAACTCGCGCTCGCCGATGCAAAAAAAATGGCAAAGCTTTCCAATGGGTTGCTGGATCTCGCAAAAGCAAATTATGATCCTTCTAACATTGCCTTTAAAGAAATACGCGTAGATGAAATCCTGCTGGATGCCCGTAGGCAGGTATTAAAATCAAATGCAGATTACCATGTAAACGTTGTTTTCGAAGGAGAAATTGAGGATGACCATTATATCACAGTAAAAGGCAACGAATACCTGTTAGGCGTAGCATTTATCAACTTAATGGAGAACGGGTGTAAATTTTCAGATAATCACCAGTCTACAGTCGCTATTAGTTTCCACAATCAGCGTACTATTTTACGCTTTTCTGATACAGGCGTAGGCATTGCACCAGAAGACCTGCCGAATATCTTTACACCTTTTTACCGGGGTACCAACAAAAAATATGCAGACGGCAATGGTATAGGCATGTCCTTAACGCAAAAGATTATACGGCTGCACGGCGGCACCCTCAGCGTCGTATCTGACCTCGATGCCGGAACTATCTTTACGATTGAGTTACAGCATGTGTAGTTACTTCTAATGATTTTCTAATAATATTCTGTCTGTTCTCTAATGGCGCCCTAAGAAGGGTGTGTTTACTTTTGCCCCGGAAAAAACCAGGGGACAATGATCAATGCCGCTTTTTGTTAAGGAACGGTCAGTTCTCTCTGAGGCCATGCCACTTTTGCAGTGTTGTATTTTGTACTGAAGGCCCATACACCTGTACATCAAAGCCTTTTTCTATCGGGTTGGTTGGTGCCTTCTTTTTTGCACTTTTTGCCGGTGTATCGAAAATGCAGCCATTACAGTGGACATCCTTTTCCTGGTTAGCGCATTTTTTTGACCAGCTATTGTATCATAGCACAGCTGGCAAAGGGCTGGCTTATCCAACGATTCGAAAAATAGCTATAAGAAGTACCTACAAATTACATTTTATAAAAGATAACAGCAATGAAAAAGGTTATTGTATGCATCAGCACAATGGTGGTGTTAGCCGCATGCGCCCGTAAGCAGACGGAACATGAGACCGATAATTTTACAGTACATGGAGATACTGTGATCGTCCCTGAAAGTTCAAATTTGAAAGGCAGGCTAAAAGTGTCTGTTATACAAAGCGAACCATATCGTTTGCAAATGCTCACTGCCGGTACCGTAAAGGCCATCCCGACACAGTTTGCTGAAATAGCCCCGCCTTTTTCCGGAAGGGTCACACAGTCTTATATGAAGCTCGGAATGATCGTATCCGCAGGTACGCCACTTTTTGAAATTAGTTCTCCTGATTTCATGACAGCACAAAAAATATTCTTTCAACAGAAATCCCAGATGCAGTTGGCCGAAAAAACGTTGAAACGCCAGCAGGACCTGATTGATCATGGTGTAGGTACACAGAAGGACCTGGAGGAAGCGCAAACGGCGTATGAAGTAGCCCGGCGGGAATACGAGAATGCGGTAGTGGGCATCAAGATATTCAAGGCAGATCCTGATAACCTGGCACTGGGACAACCCCTGGTAGTACGATCCCCTATAGCGGGAGAGATCCTGGATAATAAGATAGTAGTTGGAAAGTTCATTAATGATAATTCTTCCAGCGTGGCGATTGTTGCCGAGTTATCAAAAGTATGGGTAGCAGGGCAGATAAAGGAGAAGGATATCCGGTATATACATGCACTGGATGAGTGTAATATCGAAGTAGCTGCATTACCGGAGAAACATATCAAAGGGAAAGTGTTTCATGTAAGTGAGCTGGTAGATGAAGACACCCGCAGTGTGCAGGTGTTAATAGAATGTGATAATAAAGACCATACCCTTAAACCAGGTATGTACGTGACTGCAAATTTTATCAATGCACCTGCTGCGGCCATTGTAATTCCTGCCAAAGCGGTATTACAGGGCGATGACCAGAGTTATGTATTCAGGGAAGTGCAGCCGGGAAAATATGTCAGAAGCAAGATAACATCGTCGGAATCAACAGCAGATAAGATCATTGTGAAATCCGGATTGAAGGATGGGGACAGGGTCGTAACAGAAGGCGAGTTTTATCTCAGCGCAGCAAAATAAATAAATCAATTTACGCGGATCGGTCATGAAAAAAATGATATTTACTGCAATAGAAAAACGGTGGTTGTTTGTAGCACTGTTTGTTTTGTTGGGCTTGTTCGGGTACTATGCCTGGCAGCAACTTTCGATAGAAGCATATCCGGATATTGCTGATGTCACATCACAGGTGATTACCCAGGTGCCGGGGCTTGCAGCCGAGGAAATGGAACAGCAGATAACCATTCCCATCGAGCGGGCATTAAATGGTATGCCGGGGATGCATGTGATGCGTAGCAAGAGCACTTTTGGCCTTTCAGTGATAGTGATTGTATTTGATGATGGGATAGAGGATTACTGGAGCCGGCAGCGTATACAGGAGCGCCTGAATGATGTACAATTGCCATACGGCGCGCAACCGGGCCTGGACCCGCTTACTTCGCCTATTGGGGAAGTGTACCGTTATATTATAGAAAGCAACAACCATGACCTGCGGGAAATTACTGACCTGCAGAACTGGACGATAATACCACGCATCAAGCAGGTAGCAGGTGTAGCAGACGTTACTAATTTTGGAGGAATTACCACACAGTACCAGATTGAACTAGACCCCAGGAAACTGGAAGAATACAAGTTATCCCTGACAGATGTTCAGACAGCCATTAATAATAATAATGCCAATGCGGGAGGTAGTGTACTCACCAGAGGTGATCTGGGATATGTAGTACGTGGAATAGGATTGGTGAAATCATTGGACGGGTTGGGAAATGTAGTGGTGAAATCAGTAAACGGGGTGCCTGTCTTCCTGAAAGATGTGGGTACACTGAAACTGGGGAACCTGGAAAGAAAAGGGATATTGGGATATACTGACAGGCGGGTCAATTACAGCGAAGGGGATGAAGGTATTGTGCTGCTTTTAAAAGGACAGAATCCGTCTAAGGTGCTGGAGGGTGTACATCAGGCCGTGGAGGATCTTAACAATAATATCCTGCCTCCCGGTGTGAAGATCAGGCCTTATATGGACAGGACCAACCTGGTAGAGACCACCCTGCATACGGTATCACATACGCTGCTGGAGGGGATGACCCTGGTTATTATCGTATTGATCGTATTCCTTGGCAACTGGCGGGGTGCTTTGCTGGTTGCGATCACCATTCCGCTGGCATTGCTGATAGCTTTTATCCTGATGCATCTTACGCATATACCCGCCAACCTCTTATCACTCGGTGCGATTGATTTTGGGATCATAGTAGATGGTTCAATCGTCATGATGGAAAGCATCCTGAAAAGGAGGGAGCAGAACGAGCTTGAAGAGCTGGGGGAGATGACGATTGGTCAACTGGCAGCAGAGGTCGCGAAACCTGTATTTTTCTCGACTATTATCATCATTACAGCTTACCTGCCGTTGTTTTCCTTTGAACGGGTGGAAAAGAAGCTTTTCACGCCGATGGCTTTCACGGTTGGATATGCATTATTAGGTGCGCTGGCAGTGGCCCTGTTGCTGATACCCGGACTTGCCTATGCAGTGTATCGTAAGCCGAGGAAGATGTATCATAACAAATGGCTGGAAAGATTAACCGCTGCATACGACAGGGGAGGCAAACGGGCCATGAAGAACCCGGGGAGGGTGTTTGTACCCCTTGGGCTTGTACTGTTGGGGGCTGTTGTGTTGACTATTACAGTAGGTAAGGACTTCCTGCCACCGCTTGATGAAGGTTCCATCTGGCTGCAGGTGCAGTTACCTCCCGGCATTTCATTGAAGAAATCAAGAGAGATGAGTGATTCCCTGCGGCAACATACACTGAAGTATCCTGAAGTGACTTACATGATGGTGCAGGCGGGTCGGAACGACGATGGTACAGACCCCTGGACAGCTTCTCACTTTGAATGTTCTATTGGTTTGAAGCCATATAAAGACTGGCCAGCGGGAAAAACAAAATATGACCTGATCAATGAGCTATCGGCAGAATATGCAGCAATGCCTGGTTACACGGTAGGATTTAGTCAGCCAATGATTGATGGGGTAATGGACAAGATATCCGGCGCACACAGTGAGCTGGTAGTAAAGGTATATGGGGAAGATTTTAAAGAAACCAGGCGTATTGCGGAAGAGGTGCTCGCTACATTGAAACAGATACCTGGAGCTGCTGACCTGGCCATCGACCAGGAGCCACCGTTACCACAGTTACAAATACAGGTAGACAGAGATGCAGTGGCGCGATATGGGTTGAATGTGAGCGATGTATCGGAGCTGATAGAGGTGGCTATAGGTGGAAAGGCAGTATCACAGGTCTTTATAGGTAATAAGGTGTACGACATCAGTTGCCGCTACAATGAAGATAGCCGGAATACACCGGAAAAGATCGCTAATCTGATGTTGACATCACAAACGGGAGTGAAGATTCCCCTTTCCCAGGTAGCAACTGTTAAAACTGCGACAGGAGAAAGTACAATTACCCGGGAGATGAACAAGCGGCATTTGACGGTAAAACTCAACCTGAGAGGTACCGATCTGTCAACTTTCCTGAAGACGGCCCGTCAGAAAATTGAACAGCAGGTAAAGTATGACCACGAGAAGTATAAAATCAACTGGGGTGGTCAGTTTGAAAACCAGAACAGGGCTTATGCGAGATTGGCCGTGATTGTTCCCCTGGCACTGGCTATTATGTTTATCCTGCTTTATGGCGCATTCGGAAAATTCCGTCAGGCAGGATTGATCCTGACCGTAGTGCCGCTTGCGTTGTTTGGTGGTATGGCAGCTTTGAATATAAGAGGGATGACATTGAATGTATCATCAGCTGTTGGTTTTATAGCATTGTTTGGCGTGGCCGTTCAAAACGGTGTGATTATGATATCGCATATCAACAATCTCCGCAAGCAGGGAATGGAACTGTTGACAGCAGTATTGAAGGGGGCTGAAGACCGTTTCCGTCCGGTACTGATGACAGCTACAGTAGCAGCGCTCGGTTTACTGCCGGCATCGCTGGCTACGGGAATTGGGTCAGATGTACAGCGACCGTTGGCCACAGTGATAGTGTATGGTTTGTTTGTAGCTACGACCATCACGCTGTTTGTACTACCTCCGTTGTACTATCTCATGGAGAAGAAGTGGGGTAACAATGATTTTACACCTGAAAAGGACAATATTCAAAGTGTTTAAATAGAAATCAAATGAAAAGAAAGTTGAGTCATTTGAAGTGCGGGCTTTTACTATTGGTGTCGCAGTTGTTAGTAGGAAAATCCTTTTGCCAGGTGGATACGTCTTTTAATAAAAGAGGGTTGGAGGTGAATGAATATTTGTTCCTGGTAGGCAAAAATAACCTGGGTTATGTTGCGCAGAAGTATAATGTGAATATGGCAGAGGCGGATATTGAAACAGCGAAGATATTCCCCGATCCGCAATTAAGCGTGGGTGCATTTAACAACCAGAATGAATCACTCAAGTTAGGGTATGGTGCGACCGCGGGTGTGGGTAAGACGTTTGAACTGGGCGGTAAGCGAAAAGCGAGGGTGAACCTGGCGCAGAGTGAACTGGAGTTATCGAAAAACCTCCTTGAGGATTATTTTCGCAACCTGCGGGCGGATGCAGCAACGGCATATTTTCTCGCTTTAAAGCAGCGATCACTTTTCCAGGTGACACTGGATTCGTACAAAGCGATGAAGTCCCTGGCAGATGCAGATTCGATTCGGTTTAAAGCGGGGTCTATTATGGAAATTGATGCCAGACAATCGAAGCTCGAAGCCAATTCCCTGCTGAACGATGTATACCAGTCAGAAGCAGATTGGAAAACCAGTATTTCTCAACTGGCAATGATGGTGGGGAAACCACAGACGGATACATTGCTGATCCCTTCCGGGAATTTCGAGAAACTGGAAAGGGACTATGATCTTTATTCGCTTATTACCACAGCACAGAACAACCGGGCAGATTTAAAGGCTGCATTGCAAAACAGGAATGTATCTGAGCGGGCATTGAAACTGGCGAGGGCCAATCGGGCTTTAGATCTTGGCGTATCGCTGGGAGCGACGGTGAATGCAGAAGCGAAGAATATCATAGCGCCTACACCGGGATATACGAATACTTCGCTTGGGTTAACGATACCGTTGAAATTCTCTAATCGATATAAGGGGGAATTAAAGAGGGCAGAATATACCATTAAGCAGTCGGAGGTTCAGTATAGCGAGGTAGAGTTACAAATACAGGCGGAAGTGACGCAGGCATATCTGAATTATCAGGCGACGAGAAAGCAGGTGAATCAGTTTAAGATGGGTATGCTGGAAGAAGCTAAGAAAGTAATGGATGGAAAGATTTACAGTTACAGGAGGGGAGAGACGTCGTTGTTGGAGGTGTTGAATGCACAGCGGACATATAATGATGTACAGCAGAGTTATTACCAGACATTGTATAATTATGCGACTTCATTGATTGAATTGGAACGTGCAGGAGGGATTTGGGATATTCAGTAGTTTGGTGGGGCTGGTGATTGACATGCGTTTGTGTTTTTTTTATACCCGGTCGGCAGGCATTTAGCGCAGCTGGCCGGGGTTTTTTATTTTAGCAGGGGGTAGTACTTTTTATATAGACTTTTCCATGTAAGTTTTTTTGGGGAGCATACAATCCCTGATAACCCTGCCCCGTATGGTTGTCTTATGAGCAGCAGGTGGGAAAATTGCATCTTTAGTATATCATGAATGCAGCATTTCCTATATCCACCTATCTCAATTATTGCTGCAATCAGGTTGTAAATATAAAATTATAGCATTGATCTGAACTCACTGGGTCGCATGTTGATCATCTGTGCAAAGGTATTGCTGAATGCTGACATATTTGAATAACCCACCTCATATGCAATTTCACTTATGCTCAGATCTGTTCCTTTTAATAGTTCCATTGCACGAATAATCCGTAGCATTTTAACATACTGTAGAAACGAGATATGTAGTTTGTTTTGAAAAAGTCTTGTCAGGCTACGCACACTTATACAAAACCGGTTGGCAATATCTTCCATATTCACCCCTTCACTCAGGTTGCCCCGAAGATAATTGTTAATTTCATTTAGTTTTTTGTCGTCGGTGGTGGGTAACTGAATGGTAAATTTCTTCAGGTTTTCTTTTGGCAAAAGATGTTTAATGGTATTTAAATATTCGTATTCCCACGTCCCGTTTGAAAAGTTCCCCTGCCAGCGCTCTGTAAAAGCGAGCATTTCCGAAAGCAATTTACTTACAGGGTATATACCTAATTCATTATAAAATGGCGCATCTGCTTCAATCTTATCTGGGAAATAAATGTTGATGATAAAGAGGTCTTGTGTGTTGAACATGAGATTGTGAAGGTATCTTTTGGGTATCCACACGTAATGATGGGATGGAATGTAGTAGTCCCGCTCACTGGTCTGCAGGTAAGCGATACCCCCGAATACTAACAATAATTGCCCTTTATCATGTTTGTGGGCCGCCAGCTTTTGTTCAGTTTGTTGTCTGACCACAAGGATGGTCTCGGGGTATTCGTCAATAATCTTAATTAATTCTTCAATACGTTTCACCTGGCCAAAATAAGCAATTTTTAGGCTAATTATATAAAATGATCCCCAGCGAGGTGAAATAGTTTTGCATTGTGTCAGATAAAACACTTTGAAGATGAAAGAACAATTTACGCGCAAACGAATCATTCAATCAGCCGAAGACCTTTACGCAGCCGTTGATTTTTCCGACGTGTCGATGAGGGCTATTTCAGATAGCGCAAAGGTGAATATCCCGTCGATATATCATTATTATCAGTCTGAAGAAGAAATACTTGAACACATTCTGAAGGCAACCGAGCAGCTTATTATGCTGCATTTACCATGTAACCGGGAAACAGATAGCCCTATTGAACAGCTATTAGCTTTTATAGCTGATTTTCTGAGCAGACTACTCGGCAAAAACCATCTTATTTTAATTTTTTTGAAAGCCCGTAATGGCAATATAGCTATTGGTTTAAGAGGATACATTGAGCGAATAGAAACCAGGATAGCTTCGATCCTCGATGCGCTTTTGGATCAATGCCGGCGAGCAGGCACTTTTACACTTGATATTCCTAACCAGATCGTAATAAACGTGTTTTTTATTATGATGACCGAGGCAGGGCGCTACAAGCGCCGTTATCTACTTACTACGCCGGGCACAATCAATTGCACCGGACAAGAGGTGTTGCCGGCCGTTCAGCTCAATCAGTTACGCCAGCCGATCGAAGCTCTTTTCAGGTATATATTGATGTAGTACCTGATTGCACATCTTATAATCACCACACTTCAGTCAAGATTAGAATAACATGAACAGAGACCTATTTACTTATACGCTATTATTAATAGTGTTTTTGTTACCAGTGCCAGGGAAGTCGCGCGCACAGCATTTTAGTAAAGACTCATTAACACTTGAGCAGGTCTGGAACGTAGTGGACGCAGGTAACAGTCAGTTAAAGCTATCCAGCCTTGCATTCAACGAAAGTATTATCAATGTTGATATTTCCAGGGACAATCTGCTGCCTTCACTGGCAATCTCCGGGAGTGCTTTGCACAACACGAAGTTCAGAATATATCCGGATGGATTGTTTTCTTCTCCGGACTTTTTCCCGGTATCCAAATATGGATATGGATTTGGATATTCTTTTAGTTTAAATATCTATGAGGGGGGGAAGAACAGCAGGAACATCAGGATAAGTGAAGAAGAAAAACTTAAAATGCAAAATGAGTATGGCCTGCAGCGGAATAATGTACACTACCTGGCAGCCGTTGTATTCTATGATCTCTACAAGTTTCTTCATTTCCGGGATTTCCTGTCTATAGAAATAGCAACACAGAAAAAGCAATTACAAACCATTGAGAGTTTTTATAAAAATGGCACCGTGCTGGAAAGTGATGTTTTGAGAAGCAGGGTGAAATTATCTCAGTTGGAACTTAGCTTATCCCAATTGAATAAGCAAATTCAGATTGCATCCCAACGGTTAAATATCCTGATGGGACATGGTAGCGAAGATTCAGTGGTCATTTCATATGAAGACAGCATCAAACAGTCAGAACCGGATCAGCATAACAGCTACCAGGAGTACGTAGACATTTCACTTGCTCAATCTCCGGCCTATAAAATAGAAATAAACAAGTTAAAGTTAGCCAATCTCGGCATCAGGCAGGTGAGGTCCAATATACTTCCGACTGTGTCTCTTTTTTCTTATTACAATTATACATATCCCCAGGTATCATATTATCCATATTCCAATCAGCTTTGGTCATTTGGGCAGATGGGTGTGAAGATGACCTATTCGTTGGAGAACCTGTATAAAAATAAGCATCTGTTAGCGAGGGCAAAGAATGTCATTGCCCGGCAAACAGAGATGGTAAAGATGAAGCAGGATGAATTGTCTGCAGATATTAAAGAGGCATATTTACAATATCAACAAGCTGCTGAAGAGTTCAAGACTGCAGAGGAAAATATCAAACAAAACACGGAAAGTGTACGTGTAATTCGCAACAGTTATGTAAACCAGGAATCGCTGTTAACTGACTTACTCAATGCGGAGAATAGTTTGCTTGAGTCAAAATTTGCACTCACTGCTGCAACAGTTAATATCCGGCTGAGTTATATCAGGTTGTTAGCCAAAACAGGTATTCTATAAATTAAACAAAACATAAAAATGAGTAAACATAAATCGGACACTATTGTAATAAGTGTAACGCAGTGGTTCGGAATTGTATTATTGCTGGTACTTGTTTGCTGGGGTGGAAAATATTTAATCGATATCAGCCAATATGAGCAGACGAATGATGCCCAGATAGATGCCTATCTGGCTCCTATCAGTGCAAAGATCGGTGGATATATTGACAGGATCTATTTTAAAGATAATCAGGTAGTGCATAAAGGAGATACGCTTTTAAGAATTGTTGCAGATGAATTTCAGTTAAAAGGTGATGCAGCAGCAGCGGATCTATCGATTTCCCGCGCAAAGCTCGATGTGTTAAATGCTGGCGAAGAGACCCAGCAACGAAACATTGATGTTATCAGCGCCCGTATTCCTGGTGTACTTGCAAAATTGGAACATCAGCAACAGGAGTATAATCGTTATGTGAACCTTTTAAAGGAGGAATCAACGACCCGGCAAAAGTTTGAGGGGGTACAAGCTGCACTGTTGATTGATAAATCAGCGTATGAGGAAGCTGTTGCTTCCATGAAGGCCGCACAGGCGAAGTTGAACGACCTTCGTGCACAAAGGATAGCAATTGCAGCTGAAATAAAGGGCAAAGAGGCCATACTGGCAAGACAGGAGCTTGACATCCGTTATACAGTTGTTAAAGCCCCATTTGACGGCCAGCTAGGCAAGAAAACCATACAGGAGGGTCAGTTGGTGCAGCCAGGACAGACGCTTGCTTTTTTAATCAATAAGGATGAAGGGAAATGGGTGGTTGCTAATTTTAAAGAGACACAGGTGAGTCATTTTAGCCCAGGACAGGCAGCTAAAATTAAGGTGGATGCTTTTCCGAATGAAGTTTTTACAGGCACGATTGAATCGCTTTCTCCTACAACGGGGTCAAGGTATTCACTACTGCCACCGGATAATGCGACCGGCAATTTCGTAAAGGTAACACAGCGGATTCCTGTACGCATTAAGCTGAATAGTAATTATAATCAACTCGCGCCTGGTATGAATGCCAGCGTGTTCATCATAAAATAGTAGTATGCAGGTTGCTCATATACCGGTTTTTAGAGCGTGGGTGCCCGAATGGCTGGCGAGGCTGGTTATCTTCGCCATACTGCTCACATCATTATTGGGTTTTGGTTTATATTCTGGTAATGCAGAAAGTGCCATCGGCTATTACGGCATGGAGCCGACGGATGTCTTGTATTCAATAGTCCTGCTATATGCAGCAGGAGTAGGATTTTTTGGATTGGATTATCGTATAGTAAAGAATTTATCGCCGCGGAAATACATCCTGGCTGGCATTGCGCTTAATTTCATTACCTATGCCGTTTGTTTTTATACAAAGCATATTGGCGTATTCATGGTATGTAGGTTTGGGCAGGGGATCGCTTGTGCATTACTTTGCAGTGTTGTATTAAATCTGATATTTCCCCGTTTGCATGTAACACGGTCCAGGGCGATTGGCTACACGGTATTTTATGGTGGCTTACAAACGTCGTTGCCCATTGCAGCTATTTATTGTACTACCATGTTGCATTACTTTGATTTTCAATGGCTATTTTATGGTTTGTGCGTCATGATGGTGCCTACGCTTCTTTTGGTACTGGTGACAATGAATGCGCATGCCCGTTTTCATAAGAAAGTGCCGCTTTACCAGGTTGATTGGATGGGGTATTTATTTTATGCTGTTTTTTGTTGTGTATTTGGATTTGTATGTGTGTATGGACAACAGCTTAACTGGCTGGATAGTCCGCTGATACTAATTTTGTCTGGAACAGGAAGTGTGATATTGGTCTTGTTTGTCGTCAGGGAATTAAGCATTAAAAGACCGTTATTTGATTTGAAGGTTTTTAAATATCCATTCGTCACTATCGGATTTTTCCTGCTTATCGCGTTTTATGTGTTCAAGGGAACAAATAGTTTGGCTTATACCCATATTCAGATTGCTTTGGGAGTTGACCCACTCCATTTAATTCCTGTCTGGATAGCGAATATTGCTGGTATCGTGTTGGCTATGTTTGTAACTGCCAGGTTTGTGTTGAAGGGAAGATCACTGGTGGGTATTATTATTACTGGTTTTGTGGTGTTAGGGGGCTTTTATGTGTATATGTTAAACTTTGTTTCTGTTACAGGAACAACAGGTCAGTTCATACTGCCAATGATGATGCATGGTGCTGCGTGTGGTATTTTGTTTGTGCCAATTGTATTTTTTACAGTATCAGCAGCACCTCAAAAATTTGCTTATAATGTTTCCATGTTGGGAATATTTTTCAGATTTGTTGGGTTTTGTTTGAGTGTCGGCATTAATAATTATTTGCAGCTTTATAGCAGGTGCGTTGTTCGGGAAAAGCTTCGTGAATCTTTGAATGAAATGAATCCACATTTAGGGCAAACGGTTAGCCGGATTCAGGAAGGGTATAGTGTGTTTGGAAACGATCCTCATACCGGAAGTGGGGGGACATCTGCATATTTCGACCAGTTGGTGAGGACGCAGATTATAACACGTTCTATTAGGGATTATTATGACGTTATGTTGGTGGGTTTGGTAGTTTTGATGCTGGTAATATTAATGATGGCGGGTATTAGGTACCTGCTGATTAATAATGATGCGGTTATTCACAAAGACAATGGCTAAAGTAAAGTCGGCTGTATCTATGCAACGTTGGCTGCGTTATTGAGTAGATTTTCAAAAACTGTATAAAGATAAAAACCGGGGTTTACGACTCCGGTTTTTTAGCTTTAATTATACAAAACTTACACGCTTCCTGAAATAGTTTCATTTATCGTATTAAACAACCAATTTAATTTGTTTTATGCTTTTTTAACAGGTATTTACTCAATAGTAAATTTGTAACCCCTGCCGGGCACATTAATAAACTTAATGGTGGGATCGTCGCTTAATTTTTTACGTAATTTTGATACCAGGACATCCACATTTCTACTGATGACTACCAGGCCTTTGTCTTCCCAAATTTCTTTCATCAGTTTTTCTCTTTCTACGACCTGATTTATATTTTCGGCAAATATTTTTAGTGCGATTGTTTCTTTTTCTGAAAGTGTGATACCATTATCTTCAGTTTTCAGCATATTATTATCTGCGTAGAATTTAAAGCTTCCCAATTGCAGGTAATCATTATTATCGGGGATGGGTATTATCTCTTCTTCTTTCCGGGGCGTCTTATTTTTTACATAAAATCCACCGACACCCAAAGGGATAACTAATAGCAACAACAAAAAGTAATTAAATGGAGTTTTCTTCAGGAATTCAATTTCAATGATATAACAACCCACCTCAAGCTTACGCCCCCGGCAAGGTGTCAAATTGCCTGCCTGACTATTTATTTCAAATGCCAAGACAGTTTCCTTTGGTTTACAACTCTTTAAACTCACAATGTAATTGTTTGCCAGGGCATTATTTTGAAAGCTTCGTTGAACTAAATTGATGAGTGTATCCGAAATAACCCCGAGGTCATTTTGAAAGGAGATCTGGTAGGTATTTTCATTTAATTGCTTAACCGGCAGCACCCGGGACGAAGAATCTTTAGCTGAGAGCAAAAGTTGATGACCTATATCACGTAACACAACTTCTAAATGCTTCTCAGGAATTCCCTCTTTTTTATTGATAGAAGCAACAGCAGAGATTAAAATAAAAATTATTATGATGGAAGATCCGAATAGAGCAAATGGCTTCATGCGTGCAAAATACATCATTAGCTCCCGGTTATAGGCGGTTTACACATGTTTTACGCATCTTTTACAACTTTTTACGGCTAAAAATCTTTGGGTTAGATGGGACATGATAGCTTTGCGTTATTGCTTCACCAGATCAATTCCGGTGATGATATCATCTGTCATCTTGCTATTACCTTCACAGCATCCAATAAACAGGAGTAAAGAAATGTTTGTTTGCTGCTTCTTTAATGAGCTGCAAAGCGACAAACCTTTAACCTTCCTCTATGCAATCACAGATGCTGTCATGTGCGTTTGAAATTGTTGGCACGCGCCTGTTTGCCCAAAGACCATTTTGCCCGGGAGGTTTTCCATAACGCCGTTGCCTTATATCGCACCATTATCCGGTAGTAGAAAATTGACAGGCGTATGTCATATTTTACTATATTTGTTAGGTAAACTAATTAGTTAATCTAGTAAATAGAAAGGAAATCATGGACAGATCAGCACAAAACAAGCCAGCAAAACAGCCAGCCCCTGGTGGACTTTATACATTGGCCGGACAGCCAGTGGCCCGTATAGGTTACGGTGCCATGCAATTGAGGAGTTGGGGGGATGCGCCGGAGAAGGCCACCGCGGTGCTGGAACGCGCCATAGAACTGGGCGTGAACCATATCGATACCGCAGAATTCTATGGCAACCGCTTTGTCAACCGGGTGATTGCCCAGCTAATTAAACATGTTGATGGGATAGTGGTGGCGACCAAAGTAGGTGCCAATCCCAATCCGCAAGGCCCACACCCTCTCACGCTGGCACAGCGCCCCGAGCAGATACGAGCCACAGTGGAAGCAAATCTGGAGAGCCTGGGGGTAGCACATCTGCCACTTGTAAACCTCCGCCGGTTGGACGCAGGGCCTGGGGTGATCCCGGAAGCAGATCAACTGGTAAATGTTGATGACCAGCTTGCAGAACTGATTGCCTTACGTACTGCTGGTAAGATCGGCGCAATTGGCCTGAGTGGTGTAAATCTCGATGTCTTGAAGCATGCGGTGCCTGCAGGTATTGCCTGCGTGCAAAATGCCTACAGCCTGGTAAGCCGGGAGTTTGAAGATATGCTCGCTTTTTGCCTCGCCCATAATATTGCCTGGGTGCCATTTTTCCCCCTGGGTGGTGCAGCTCCGCACTGGCCCAAAGTGACGACGGAGCAGGCCGTGATTGATATTGCACAGCGACTGCAGGTTACGCCATCACAGGTAGGGCTGGCCTGGTTACTCCAACATTCCCCTAACACCTTACTCATACCCGGTACCGCCAGTATCGAACACCTGGAAGAAAATATGGCAACAGCGACCGTTGTACTGGATGACGCGGCTGTACAGGTGCTTGATGACATTTATCGTCCCGCATAAATTGGGGCGGCCGGCAAAAATATTATCTTCGCGATCGGATAGTGAAGGCTGATATAATGTGCTGTAAGATAAATTTTAAGTTGGTACCCATGCATCTGGACGAATTAAGCGTACAATTAAGATTGTTCAACTCTGCTTTTCATAAAGCTTTGCGAAAAGAAATGGCGGAAGCCAGTTCCTATTCCATGACGGAGATGGAAACACTTTTTCATATTTTCAAAACCGGGAAAACACTCCCAACAGACCTGGCCACCATCACGCGGATCAGCACTCCTTCCATGTCGCAGATCCTCAAAAAAATGGAAGCTGACGGGATCATTAAAAGAACACCGGCCGAAGATGATAAACGAAAAGTACATGTTTCTTTGACGACGAGCGGTAAAGAGCTGGTGGAGAATTTAAGAGATAGCAAAGATGAATACCTTAAGAAGCTGATCCCTGAGAAATTGTCTGCAAAAGAAATCGCCCTGCTAAAAAATGCCATTCCTGTGTTGAATAAGCTGATTTCTTGAAAATTTATTTACACGAACAGGGGGCGCAGGCTATAATACTCATGCCGGGCCAGTCGATAGTACTAAGTACCAGCTGGCATTGAGAATGGCAAGTGTCTATAATTTTAGAAAGGCTTGTAAGTTAGAGGCTTACAGGCCTTTTTTCATGGCAGGGCTATTGGTATAATAATGCTCCAGGAAAGCAGCGTCAGATGTATAATGTAACAGGTTGTAGAAGCAAGCAGGCCCCTTTTATCTTGCTGTTAAAAGGAATTTTTGTAAACTGGAGAAGATAAAGACTAATTAAACGAGTTGTAGCAATAAGCCAGTCAGATAATTTCACCCTCATCAATGCTCTTTGAGAAAAAACATCCATTCGTAATTTGGGCGTTTCTTCTTCATTAGTTTTTTTCCAACATTTCCGCTCCGTAAGATAGTTGTTTACTATCAGGTATGCTGTAGCACCCGACGAAGCTTAGTTGTCAATAGTTGCTATTTTTTTGATGTTGTCTGTTGAAATTTTATCGCCCATTCGTTCATTTGATCAAGCAAGGGTTTCATTGTTAAGCCGTCTGGTGTCAAACTATATTCAACTGTTATTGGAACAGTATTAAATGTTTGTCGGTTTACAATTCCTGCGGCTTCCAGTTCTTTCAATTCTTTGATGAGCATTTTAGCTGAAATGCCATCTATTTCCCGTTCCAATTCTTTAAAACGTTTCTTTCCGAAATATAATATTGAAAGAATATGCAATTTCCATTTTCCGCCCAAAACCTGCAAGAGAAATTGCAATGATTCTAAGTTATTCGCACATTTTTTCATTTTTATTTTCGTTTTATTGGTTTGATTATCAGCAACAATAACTTTTGGGTTATTAGTTTACTTTCTTGTAACTACTTGCAAAAATATATCGTTGAGTTTACATTGCAACTCAAAACGAAAATTTATGTTGAAAGGAAGAACGATTTTAATTACAGGTGGAGGTTCGGGAATTGGCGAAACACTTACAAACAAGTTGTCAAATGACAATAAAGTAATTATTTGCGGACGGAATGAAGATAAACTAAAAAAGGTGGCTGCTGCGAATAAAAATGTGTCGTATTACGTTGCCGATGTGTCTGTTCCCGATGAAATCGATGAACTTTTTCAAAGAATAAAAACAGACGGAATGGTTTTAGATGTTTTGTTCAATAACGCAGGTGTCGTTGAACAATGGGACATTACCAAATCGGCTTTGTCCTCTGCCCGGATTTTTGAAAAAATAAACACAAACTTGTCGGGTGCGATCGCTGTTACGCAACAGTTCGTCAGTCAGGCAAACAAGTTGGCAAATAATTTAATTGTCAATGTTACTTCGTCTATTGCAATTTTCCCTTTTCCTGTTTTGGGTTTATATTCAACGTCTAAGTCGGGTTTAAGCGTGTTTACAAAAATGATACGGCAACAACTGAAAGGAACAAATTTTAAAGTTGTTGAAATTCTGCCGTCTCAGGTTGATACTGAAATGCCCAAACAACTAGGGTTTACTTCAAAAGGTGCGAATGTTCAGGACTTTGCAGGCAAAGTAATTAACGCTATCAACAAAGGTAAAACAGAATTTTCGCCTGACCCGAATGCTTCTATGCTAAAACTGTTCAACAGACTTTTACCGGAAAGCAGTGTCTTGAATATGGCTGATAAGATCAGTAGAAAGATATTGAAAGGGCGGTAATTTTTGTCGTTTGTCAATGTTGTGAAGTATGTCGTCCGCAGAGTTGCCACTAACAATTAAGTTTCGTCGGGTGCGAAGTGCCTACAATGAAGCGTAATGTTGCACGGAGCCTTCGATAGCCGGATAAATATTATGGGGATTGCATGGGATATCAAGATGCCCTGGATTAGGGGACGAACTGTCTTAAAAGACGATACATGTCAATACCATTAAACATGCCATCTATCAGTTCGTGTTGTAAAACAACATCTTCCTTTAATCAACATTTCAAAAGATTACAGGTGTTACACCCAGCGAATATCTGAAAGAAATTAAGAACAATATTTAAGTGGCGATATTCTATGCGTTCGAAAGGTAACGTCATTTTTCTAGCTCTGCCGTTAATTTTTTAATAAAGAGATCTTTATCCTTTTTTGCTTCTTTCATTACCGCTTTGACATTCTCTGGTATCGGAAAGTAGTTCTCCGCCCAAAAATGGATTTCAATCAAAATGGGTAATAGACCAATCCCTTTGGAAGTAAGTCTGTATAAAACTTTTGCTTTGCTATCAGGGTGCTCAGACTTCTCTATAATGCCATTTTCTTCAAGACCTTGTAGTTTTGAAGCCAGTATGTTTGTTGCTATTCCTTCCTCCGACTTTAAAAAATCCCCATAAGTACACTTATTTGCAAACATTAAATCTCTGATTATCAACAGAGACCACTTATCTCCCCAAATATCTAGTGAACAGCTGACTGGGCAGTCTGACCTCTTATTTAATTTTTTTTTCATAAAGCTTACAAAAAATCACTTGCGTTTTGAAAGTGGTTTGTATGTTGCACTTGCAAAATGCAAGCAAATTTAGCGTAAAAAATTTAAAAATGGAACTGAAAGGTAAAACCATACTAATTACCGGTGGAGCATCTGGAATTGGTTTAGAAGCTGCAAAACGATTTTTGGGAATAGGTGCCAATGTGATTATCACAGGACGGAATGAAGAGAAATTAAAATCCGCCAAAGCAATACTACCTGCTTTGGTGGTAATTAAGAGCGATGTAGCAAATGAAGTCGATGCCTTGTCACTCCTTGATCAGGTGGAAAAACTGGGAGGAATAGATATCTTATACAACAATGCAGGTGTGAATAGCAAGCCAATAAATTTCGGGAAACCTAGTTCAGCACATTATGATAGAGCGGCATATGAAATGGATATTAATTACCTGGGAGTAATTCGCCTAAATAATTTATTTATGGAAATGTTGAACTCCCGAAATGAATCTGCTATCATTAATACCACATCCATCTTAAGTTATGTACCTGCAAATCTGGGAGCTACTTATTCTGCAAGCAAAGTAGCATTACGGTTTTATACTCAAACATTAAGAAGCCATTTAAAGATCTTGAAAAGTAAGGTAAAAGTATTTGAACTTTTACCACCACTTGTGGCAACTGAAATGGCAGATGGTTTTGAAGGACAGGCTATTTCAACTGAAAAATTAGTCGATGGATTAATCAATGGTCTGCATCGAAACCATTTTACTATTCGTGTAGGTGCTACAAAGATGTTGTATATGCTTAGTCGGATTTCACCTAAACTCGCTTTTGATGCGATAAATCAAAAGAAATTCTCCGAATTACTGAAGTAGGATTTGAAACAGTTGAATTATTAAATTTGTTATTAGCCTTCCCCGATGATTGAAACAGATTTAATTGTAATCCGGCTTTTAATGTAGAAAGTCCCTTTTGCAAAAGGAGTCTTTGAGCGAATTTTTTTTAACTGTGGCTTTAATGCACAATCTTCCACATGCACAGACCTTCTTTAGTGCATTAAAATTAGCCACAAGTTTAAAACACCGGGAGGGCGGAACTGATCACAATAAGTTCAATGATTCCTATCTAATGGGAAATCTGGCATCAGTTATGGTAGCCATGTTTTATTGTTATGCATACATTATTAAAAGTGGGATTCAATTATACTTACAGATAGTTATAAATCCTAACGATACAATGGGTAGAGGATGTTCTTCAAAAAATTTAGGGCTTGGAATTACTAGAGAAGTACCACAAATTTTGTGTGTCAATAATAATCCCTGATACGACACAATTACGACAAGCACAAAAGGAAAAAGGTTGATAATCTATCGACTATCAATCTTTCCAGATGCCCGGTAGCGGTAAGTTTTCAAACCGGTTAGGATTGATTATCAGTAAACTTATGTCAAAATGATTTAGCCTTTTCTATAGTGCCAGCGAATTCCAGTACAATGATGCCTCCTTATATTGATCCAGATCCAATTATTTGGTGGTTACAAAATTTACTGCCATATATACGATAGACGATCAGGGGATAATGGCAATTCCGGAATTTGTAGACACGCATATTAGTTATGCAGAAACTTGGGGAATTGGACAATTACATCTATTTTAGTTTTGGTAGTCATAAAATCCAAAAGGAAAATGGAAATAATAAAAAGCAAGTCATTCAGACCTCGAAAATGTGAGTATGGAGATTTTGAATTAAAGCCTGAAAAAGGTTGGGAATTATTACAAACATTTATTGACTACGAATCAAAGCTTTTAGTTGTTTCGGTATCATGTGAGGACAAATCAAAATGGAAGGACAATGGCTACAATGGGTGGTCAATTCCAACAAAGGAATTTAAAATCGACTTAGGTACTTTAGAAATTTTAGAATTTGAGGGTTGGAAAAAGTATTTTAATTATAACCAAACAGAATTGATAAGCGATGACAAAAGATATAAATTAGTCGCTCAACGTGTTTTTGAATCAGACAGGAACAGTGATGCCATAAAAGAAGAACTTTATGAAATTGAGTCTGGCAAATTGATCAGTTCAAGTGAAGCTATTGCATTTAGACAGGAAAAAAGAGAAAACTTACTTGAGAGCTTGTATCGCTCTATCCGGGAACGAGAAGAACAAAAGAAAATAGTTGATGCCAAACCTAATCTGACTGAATTCCATTTGAAAGAGCTTAGCAAGCTAAAGGAGAACGAAATTGTTATTGGTTACATTGACAATTCGTGTACTTATAAATTAGTTTTTTCCTCAAATACCTTCATACTTTTTAAGTGCGATAAAATACCAGCTGAATATGAAGCCTGGGAAACAATGAAATTTGTTGAATTCAAGGTGTATTCAAATATAGAAGAATATTGGGAAGACTTTGTAAAGAATGAAAAGTGGTTTATTCAATTTAAGATACATCGAGGTATATCTGAAAGATCTCTTGTATTAGCGAAACCCATAATATTCTATTTTAACAACTTGCGCAGGGAGCATAAATTTACTTACAACGAGTATAACCAAATCAATGAATGGCAGAACAGTGTTTGGAGTGAAGAATACAAAAAAACAGAATTAATACAATGGTGTGCGAATTGTTATAAAATAGTACATTACCAGGGACGATATCCTAAATATATTTGTAGAGACTGCGCATCAAAAGAAATATTCGACAAAAAAGGAAATTTGTTAACGTTCTCCAACCTGGGATTTACAGGTGGTTTTAAAATCATTAGAAAAGATAGAGATGGAAAAATTATTGAGGAAAATGACACCGAACAATTTTGCGAGTGTCTGATAGATGGAAAGGAATTCTTTGCACAAGAAGCAAGATTTGGTGGAATAGTAATACAGCGAAAAGAATAACAATGAACTGTCGGGAAAGTATTGCCCAAAGCAGGACTGAACGGATTCGATTTTCTTCCTGGATTTATAACTTGTGGGAGGTTATGTTTCTCCAAATGAATTTGAATTAAACAGCCAGAATTTGATTTTGAATTTACCTTTCTTCCTGTGAACTCATCGGTGCCGTGATAAGTATAGTAAGCGCAGCAGGAAACTGCGTATTAACTACTACGCTCGCCCAAATTAGCATTGATATATCTAAGCTTCAACCAGAGACTGGGATGTTGTCAGTGACGGGGCTCGTATTACCAAAGAGTTCAGTCTTTTTTTAAAAGAAACACTTGGACGAAAGTCCCGTTAGTCCTACAGTTTTAGACCATTTCTTCCAGATTGATGGCAAGCAGTTACAGCAACAATACAAACATCATCTCAGCGATTAGTGCACATGGGATCAAAAAGGACATGCCGGAGAGTGGATGCTTTTCGAACAAAATATGGGTCGTTATCTAAGTATAGACGAGACAGCTTTTGCCAGCGGAGAACTTTCTACCATTGTTACCAATAAGGAGGCCAAAGGGCGCAAAGGCTCGATTCTTCAACAACAGAGCTACCGATGCAGCCGCAGAGTCATTTAATGCGAAGATCAAAGCGTTTAGAAATGCGATGAGAGGGGGGAGAGATGTAGAATTTTTCCTGTTTAGGTTATCCAAAATTTATGCCTGACAGGATCAATCCCCCAAGAATTCAACTTGATCCCCGAACCTCATGTACTATGGCACAATTACGACAAGTACAAAAGAAAAAAGGTTGATAATCCATTGATTATCAACCTTTCCAAGTGCCCAGAACTGGATTCGAACCAGCACACCCTTGCGAGCGCTGCGACCTGAACACAGTGCGTCTACCAATTTCGCCATCTGGGCAACTGATTCCGTGTTAAGGGATTGCAAAGGTAGCCACTTTTTTCATTATTCCAAATTTTTATTAAAAATAATTCCAACCTACCTCCAACGCCTACACAAAAAAGGCTGACCCTATTACAAGGCCAGCCTTTTTTTCGAAGAGCAAAGCAGCTTATACAGCCACATTAAACTCTCTCAGCGTATCATTCAGACTCGTCTTCAAATCTGTAGACTCTTTACGTTGACCAATAATCAGCGCACAAGGTACCTGGTATTCACCAGCAGGGAACTTCTTGGTATATGTACCAGGAATCACCACACTACGTGCCGGTACACGACCCTTATACTCAATAGGCTCAGGACCACTTACGTCAATAATTTTAGTAGACTTGGTCAATACCACGTTTGCACCCAGTACCGCCTCTTTCTCTACAATTACTCCCTCTACCACGATACAACGGCTACCCAGGAAACAACCATCTTCAATGATCACCGGACTAGCCTGCAGGGGCTCCAATACACCGCCAATACCAACACCACCACTCAGGTGTACGTTCTTGCCAATCTGCGCGCAGGAACCTACCGTTGCCCATGTATCCACCATAGTGCACTCGTCTACGTACGCACCAATGTTTACATAAGAAGGCATCAGGATCGCACCCTTACCGATGAAAGCACCATAACGGGCAATCGCGTGAGGTACTACACGTACCCCCAGGTCTTTATAGTTGGATTTCAGCTTCATTTTATCATAGAACTCGAATGGTGCGAGATCTATGGTTTCCATTGGTTGGATAGTGAAGTACATCAGGATAGCCTGCTTTACCCATTCATTGACTTTCCAGCCTTCTCCTGTGGGCTCTGCTACCCTGAGCTTTCCTTTATCTACAGCTTCAATAACAGCTTTGACAGCATCGCTGTAAGTAGATTCCTGTAGCAGGCTGCGGTTTCCCCATGCAGCCTGGATGAGTTCTTGTAGCTCCATTGTTTATCGAAATTTTTTACAAACATAGTAAAAGAGGTGGGAATTTTCCACTGGATAGGGATATTGCCTTATTGTCGGGAAAATGCTCCAATTTTTTATTTCTTACCTTTATACCCCTTTAAACCACTCTATGAACATTGCTTTCGATGCCAAACGGGCTTTCCAGAATAATACAGGTCTCGGCAACTATAGCCGGACCCTGATTAGCTCTTTGGCCACCTATTACCCGGAGCACCATTACTACCTGTATGCACCAAAACTAACCGGTATGTACAATCCTGCTGCCTTCAGCAATATGACCACCATATTGCCACAGAAGCCCCTGCATCGCCTGCTGAAGGGCCTGTGGCGCAGCAAATACGTAGTGAGTGAACTGGCAGGGCAAGGTATAGATCTCTATCATGGTTTAAGTCACGAAATTCCCTTCGGCATCCATAAGAGTGGGGTCAGGAGCATCGTTACGATGCATGACCTGATCTTTGAACGCAATCCGGAACAGTATAATCCCATTGATGTGCAGACCTATCGCAAAAAAGCTAAGTATGCCTGCCAGTATGCTGATAAGGTGATTGCTATCAGTGAGCAAACTAAACAGGATCTGATTACGTATTATAACACACCGGCGGATAAAATTGCAGTCGCTTACCAAAGCTGTGATGAGTCATTCGGGGTGAAACACAGCAAGGCGGATATTGCGCAGATGCTGGCTAAATATAACTTCCCAGGGGAGTACTTCCTGTATGTAGGATCGCTGATCGAACGCAAGAATTTGTTAGGCATTCTGCAGGCAATGGTACAATTGAAAGGTAAGGTGGATATTCCTCTGCTGGTAGTAGGTGGGGGGAGCAGCTATAAAAAGAAGGTGATTGATTTTATTGCAGTAAATGGCCTTCAAAATAAGGTGATTCTTGTTAATGATACAGTGAAGTTTGCTTATAATGACCTGCCGGCCCTCTACCAGGGAGCTAAAGCGCTCATCTACCCCTCCTTTTTTGAAGGGTTTGGCATTCCCATTCTGGAAGCGATGTGGTCTCATATACCGGTCATCACATCCGCCGGCTCCTGTTTCGGGGAAACAGCCGGGGATGCCGCATTGTATATCGATCCTGCACAACCTGCAACGATTGCAGCTGCCATGGTAGCGGTGGTACAGGATCCCGGAGGGATGGAGGTACTGAAAGAAAAAGGGATCAGGCAGGCAGAGAAATTCACCAGAGATAAATGTGCTGCTGAAGTGATGAAGGTATATCAAAGCTTATAGCAGCAGGTGAAAGTCTTGTAATTCAGCCGACAGCCTGAGATATAAACCTGCCAAAAGTACCTCCTGTGCCCTTAAAATTTTAAAACGTCCAAGCCTACATACACTTATGACCACTGATTTCGAAAATGACGTAACGGCATCACTTGCTGCCCTGAGAACCGGAGGCCTTATTCTCTACCCTACAGACACGATCTGGGGCATAGGTTGCGATGCCACTGATGAAGAAGCGGTGAAAAAGGTCTTTGCCCTTAAGCAACGTCCTGAAAAGAAAAGCCTGGTCATTTTACTCGCAGATGTAAAAGACCTCCTGAAATACGTTGCCCACCCGGACCCGGCTATAGCCGATCTGATCGCCGGATTCGACAGACCTACCACCGTTATATATGAAGGCGCCCTCGACCTGGCTCCCAACGTGATCAACGAAGATGGCACCGTGGCCATCCGCCTGGTGCAGGACCCTTTCTGCCGGCACCTGGTAAAACGCCTTCGTAAGCCGCTGGTGTCCACGTCCGCCAACCTGAGCGGCCAACCTTCCCCTGCATTTTTTGCAGACATTGACCCGGCTGTGAAAAATGGCGTAGATTATGTAGTGTCCTACCGGCAGGAGGATAATACCCCCCGGCAACCCTCCCGGATTGTTAAGTTGCTGAAAGATGGCACCTTACAGGTAATCAGGGAGTAGTACTCATACCATGCAGGAGGCTATGGACTATCGGCTAAAAAAAACTACTTTTGCCGTTTTATTTAAATATGATCAGCAGAAAGCCTATTGACATACCCTGTACCTTACAGGAACGCAAAGTGTTGGAGCAGATAGCATTAGCAGCCCATGAGCTGGGTGTGCCCTGCTATCTGATAGGGGGCTTCGTGCGTGATAAACTGCTGAACCGCCGTACTAAAGATATGGATGTGGTGTGCGTAGGAGATGGCATTGCCCTTGCGCATAAGGTAGCTACCTACTTTGAGAACGCCAAAGTAAGCTTCTTTAAAACCTATGGCACCGCACAGGTGAAATGGAATGAATTCGAAGTGGAATTTGTAGGTGCCCGGAAAGAAAGTTACAGGGCGGAGTCCCGTAATCCGGAAGTGGAACCCGGTACCCTGCAGGATGACCAGTTACGCAGGGATTTCACCATCAATGCACTGGCTATCAGCCTGAATGAAGAAGATTATGGAAGTCTGATTGATCCCTTTAATGGTCTGGCAGATATGGATGCGAAGATTATCCGTACCCCGCTGGCACCTGCCCAGACCTTCAGCGATGATCCCCTGCGTATGATGCGGGCTATCCGCTTTGCTGCACAATTGCAGTTTGCAATCGCAGACGAAACCTTTCAGGCAATTAAGGAACAGGCAGAACGTATCAAAATAATCTCCCAGGAGCGTATTACAGACGAGTTGAATAAGATCATGCTGTCGGCCGTACCTTCTGTTGGCCTGAATCTGTTATACAAGAGTGGTCTGTTAAAGATCATCTTCCCGCAACTGGTAGATCTGGCCGGGGTGCAAACAGTAGATGGTAAGCGACATAAAGAGAACTTTTCGCATACCTTGCAGGTTGTAGATAATATTTCCCGGAATACCAAAGACCTTTGGTTACGTTGGGCAGCCCTGCTGCATGATATCGGAAAGCCTGCCACCAAGCGTTACGAACAGGGCCATGGATGGACTTTTCACGGACATGAGATGGTAGGTGCGAAAATGGTGCCCCGCATCTTTTCCCGACTGAAACTGCCTACCCATGAACCTATGCGCTTTGTTAAGAAACTGGTAGAATTGCACCAGCGGCCCATCAGTCTCACAAAAGAAAATATCACCGATTCTGCTATACGCCGCCTGCTCTTTGATGCGGGGGAAGATGTAGAGGCATTGATGATGCTATGTGAGGCAGATATCACCTCCAGGAATGTGGCGAAAGTGCGGAGATACCTGGATGATTATGAGATGGTAAGGCAGCGGATGAAGGAGATAGAAGAGAACGATCGCCTGCGTAACTGGCAGCCACCGGTAACAGGTGAGATGATCATGGAAACTTTTAACCTGACCCCGTGCAGAACCGTTGGTGATCTGAAAAATGCGATCCGCGAGGCCATTCTGGATGGGATCATACCCAATACCTACGATGCCGCTTATGCTTTTCTGCTGGAAAGAGCAAAAGAGATGGATTTGACACCAGTTAAATAAAAATGTTAATTTAGTAAAGTGGTGATGTTGCTGAAATAAGGATTGATGTTTGCTATATAATAGCAATTTATGTATCATTAGCATTAAACCGGAAACAGAAACATCCAATTATTCAATAAAATCCTTTATTGTCATGCCTGTTTTGAAATTCAGAGTTTATTGGGAAGAAGATGAAAGTGTGTACAGGGATATTTCCATTAAACCAGACCAGACATTTTTACAATTCCACCAAGTCATTTTGCAGTCATTCGAATTTGACAATAAACATAAAGCGACTTTTTTCCGTAGCAACGATAATTGGCAACGGGGAAGAGAGATCATTCTCGAAAAAGACAATGTAGTCCGCAAAGCAGAACCACTACTGATGGAGGAGACTGTGATCGCAGCTGCAGTGAAAACGCCTAATCAGAAGTTTATCTACCTGTATGATTTTGCGAAGAACTGGACATTCCTGGTGGAACTGATCGGGGTATCCAAAGATGAAAACTCGAGAGTTACATATCCGCTTTGTGTCAGAAAAGAAGGTTTAGCCCCTAGTCAATACGGTACAAAGGGACTGGTAGGGGATAAGCTGGTAGAAATGGAAGAAAAGTACGACCTGAATAAAGAGGGCATGAGTGAAGATGGATTTGGAGAAGAAGGAGAGGAAGATGACAACAATGAAAGTGAGGATGAAGGCATGGATGATGGTGGCAATGAAGACATGTATTAATATACATGAAGGATAAGAAGGTTATAGTAATCGCAGGTCCTACAGCTGCCGGTAAAACCGCGATGGCTGTCAAGGTGGCCCAATATTTCAATACCGCGGTTATATCAGCAGATTCCAGGCAGTGTTATCAGGAAATCAGTATTGGCACGGCTAAGCCCGGTCCTGCTGAATTAGCAGCTGTTCCCCATTATTTTATCAATTCTCACAGCATTCGCGAAGAAGTGAATGCTGGTATCTTTGAGAAGTTAGCATTGCAATATGCAGCGGAAGTATGGAAGAATAATGACGTCGTCGTATTATGCGGCGGCACAGGGTTGTATATGAAGGCATTTTGTGAAGGGATTGATGATATACCGGCCACACCGGCCGAAATCAGACAGGAAGTGATTGCCAGGTATGAACAGGAAGGATTGAGCTGGCTACAGGAAGAAGTGAAGGCGAAAGATCCCGGGTTCTATGCCGTCGGTGAAGTGCAAAACCCCCAAAGGTTGATGCGTGCGCTGGAGGTCTTCCTGGCTACCGGGAAATCAATATTGACTTTCAGAACCGGGAATGTGACTAAGCGGGATTTTGAGATTATCAAAATGGGAATTGAATTGGAGAAGCCCCTGTTGCATGCGAATATTGAGACGAGAGTAAAGCAGATGATGAAAGATGGGTTGGTGGATGAGGTAAGGGCAGTGAATGAATTTCGGTCACATAATGCGCTGCAGACAGTGGGATATACCGAAATCTTTGACTATCTGGATGGGAAAGTGAGTTTGAAAGAGGCGGAGGAGTTGGTGGTAATACATACCCGGCAATACGCAAAACGGCAGATGACCTGGTTTAAAAAAGATAAAGAAATTAGTTGGTATGAAAGAGGAGAGGGGGTACTGGAAGATATCAAAAAGCTTTGGCCGTAAGCCAAAGCTTTTTTCAATTTGAGGCATATCAGCCAGTTTACATTTTTTTCAGCAATACTTTCTGCTTTGTAAAATCAGACGCTGCATCCATAAATGCCATCATCTGATCCCAGTTGCCCACCGCCTCATAAGGATGATTGTAGATCTTCGTTATATTCAACACCAGCTTATTGCCGGCTATTTTAGCACTACTTACAAATTGTCCCGTAGAGTTGATCACAGATTTATTCAGATTTTCTGCGCCTTCCAGTGTATACCCGTCCGGGATATTCACATATACTTCGTAGGATACCGTACGTGCAAAAGGCATATACACATCATAGGTACGCTTTCTTTCTTCAGGTGCCAATTCTATCTGTCCGGTTATTAACTTCCCTATATCCAGCATGTAATTATTGCCTGCTTTCTTTACAAAACCATCCATGGTAAATGTCTGTTGCATGGTGAAAGGCTTATGCTGACTCTCCAGTCCCTGCTCCGCTATTTTGTAATAACTTACATTCGTTGGCTTCGTATTGTAATCACCAGCGATACTCTCATTCACCGTCTCATCCATATCTTTACGTGCTTTCTCAAATGCAGCCTGGTATTCAGCAAATCGCTTCCGGTTGCTGCCATCGGCATATAAATCCTGCTGGAGAGAAGTAGACATGCTCAATGTATGCCGCTCTTCCCGCAGCATATCTTCATACAGCAGCAATGCTACATATTGATAACGATATTGTCCTTTAGTCCGGATTATCCTGTCAATAATCAACTGTTGTGGATTCTCTGCATTAAAGGTGATATTCAGTTTCTCTGCATCCAGGTTTTGTGCCGCAGTGCTTACCGGCAGTGTAATCTTCTTAAAGCTTTCCCTCTTAGCACCCTTACTGCCGGTCACACTTACTGAATATGCTTCCTGCCCTTCCAGCCCGGTTGGCAATTCATCAGGATAACTGAACATAGAGCCGAGATAGCAATACATTGGTTTATCGTCCGGCTTAGCAATGATAAAATATTCCAGGTCATCCAGTGACACGGCATCCTGCAAGGTACCTACACTACGGGGTACGGCCGCTGCCAGATCTGTTTCTATATCATATTTCAATAACAACTGGCGAAATGCATTGGCCACAAAATGTGCCCTTGGAGAATAGAGCTTTCTATTCTGTCCCACTTCTATATCAGCCCCTGTTCCTGGCTGCTCGCGGTAAAGCGCCGCATAGCGGATGTAATAATAAGCCAGTTCCGCAATCTCCCGCTTAGACATATCAGGTTTATTATTCACCTTCCTGTAGTTATGTAGCACATCCGGAAACTCTTTCATGATCGTTGCCCCCGCAGCATATTGTGGCCCTTTACTGATGATCTGGAATGTCAGATATTCCTGTATATCTTCTTCATTCACTCCATTCACAAACTCCCTGGGCCCATTATAAGTAAGTCTTAAAGTAGGTAGACTCCGATTGGGATATAGCCAGCGCTCGTCCGTAATTTTGGGTACATCTTTTTTATGAATAGTAAATACATAATCTTCATCTTCCTTTGTATGCTTCAACATAGCTGAATCATCATTCAGGTATCTCCAGGATACGCCCATTTTCCTAAAGATCCTGACATCCAGCGAAAAATCAAGGATAGGATATTTTTCACCAATGCTGTAATCTAACGGATCAGGATTGGTAAACCAGTTTGCCGCGTCTTTGTTGATGCGTACATAGTAATCTATGATATCACCTACTTCCAGATCAGCAATCGCGATTTTTTGCTTCTTATCATTCTTCTCATCTTTTACACTTACGGCATCATTCATATCAATATTATGTTGCTGCCCATTGGGTTTGATCACCCGAATGCCCATAAAGGAGGCGAGTTTATAACCGCGGTACCAGCTGCTGCTCTTGAGTTTCTGGATGTTGAATTCGGAATATTCCTCCAGTGCTGCTTTGTCCTGAATTTTTACACGTTCGTGAAGTGTGGTTGTAATATGGTCCTTTCGACGGCTATGATCCGCATCCAGCGAGAACTTCAGGGCGAGGATAACAGCTGATTCATGCTGGTATTTCTCCGGAATGGCCGTCTGGGCAAATGCCGGATCTTTGACATCCTGGATCTCTTTTTTTACCTGATCAGCTTCTTCCTGATAGGCTCTTTCCTGTTTTGACTGTGCCTGCGCATACAGGCCGTAGGTAAATAGCAGGGCCGAAATGACGATGCTTTTATACATAGGTGGTTGTTATTTACTGTTGGGTAAGGGTTATTTGTTCCAGGTATTTTTTTGTTAATGCGGCTATCGCCTTATTCCAGTCCCCGAAAGCAGCCTTTGGTAAATAGGTATCATTTATTTGCAATTGCTTTCGATAAATGATATTGTTGCCAGCTGCTTTATAAGTGATGTCAAACTTATAATGAGGTGTAGCAATGTGCAGATCTTCCGGCAGGGAAGTCATTTTGTACCCCGTAGGAATGAGCAGCGTTGTCTCTGTAATGTAGTTGTTCTTGCTGTCGAAACGGATATCAGTTTTACGTTTGACGGTGTCGATAACAGCATTGTTGTATTCCTTGTTATAATCAATATCGATGTACATTTCTTTTCCAAAGGAGGAAACAGCATCCGGATAGAGCAGGTCGAAATTAACTTCGAGGTCACCATCCCGCTGATCAAGCCTTGTTGTGGTAACATTGGATATTTTATAGTGGCTGTTCTTGTTTGTAATATAGGCTTCAAGGGCCGTCTGTACCCTGTCTTTTTTTGTCATGTTGATGGTGTACAGCAGATCGGACTTGCTTTCTCCATTGTATATGTATTGAATCTTCCCGGTCATATTGTTGCCTTCTACAGCCAGCGATTCCTTAAAAATCCGCGCATTCTGTGCTGCCGAGGTAGCAGGAATATTTTCTAACAGGCATTTGTCACCATTTTCGATCATAACCTGCCTGCCTGCAATACGTTCAGCATAGATGCCGGGTTGCATATATTTTTCAGTAGCGTCGAGGAACCACCATTTATTGTTGTACTGAACAGCACAGATCATATGATTGTCGTCGCTCAGAGAAGGAATGCTGTGATCGTACAGGATGTAGTTCGTACCTATCCAGCAGAGTCGTGCATCCAGTCCGCAGCGGAGCAAGAGTTCTTTTGTAAGGTTGGCCATGCCTTTACAATCTCCATATTTCTTACGCATCACTTCGTGTGCTTCATCCGGACGAAAGCCGGCAAGACCATCTTCAAAAGCAATGTAGCGGATGTTCTCTTCTACCCAGTAGAAGATCGCTTTCAGCTGATCAAATTTATCCGGAATACCCGCTGTGATTTCCCGGGCTTTTACGCCTAAAGCAGCGGTATCCGGGTGGAGTTGGGTGGTCAGGTTATAACACCACTTATAGAGATCATCGGTCGTATCGAAGTAGGCAATCTTTTCCCCTTTGTAATCTGCACTTTTGCTACGGATCAGTAAGTGCGGGTAAATCCAGCTGGGCCCCGGGCTCATAGCACTCTTTTTCATCGCGGCCAGGTTGGTTGCGGTGTAGGTATAGATATCTGCATCACGTTCTTTATCGTACGATTTCTCCGTTTTTATCTTTTGATTCTCAAAATGGAAAGTATGAATGTCGACATTCATCCAGCGGGGTACAATGAGCGTGATCGTCTTTTGTCTGGCAGGAAATCGGTCTGTAAAATAGATGGTGGTGAGGTAGCGGGGATCGTGAATTACTTTTTCTATGTTTATTTCATTGCGGGCGCCTTGTTTTAAAAAGGGTAGATTGAAATAACAGATCTTTTGGTCAGAGTAGAAGTATTCGTCGATGTTGAGGTAGTCGTATGCAGGAACGATGTTTTTGTTTTTTTTTCCGTCGGTTAGAATAGTGAGGTCAGTAATTTCCTCCTGATTATTGAAGGGCTCGGAGAATGGGGTGGTAGCCCGGAAACTGTTGCATACAAAGTCTTTGTGAATGAGCTGTTTGATTGTGACCTGTTTTTGTTTGGTGTTGTATTGAAACTCGAAGGTCTCAGAAGATGAAGTCAGTTCAATGTTGTCAGGATCGTCTTGTGATTTGGCATAAACGGAGTGAAGCAACAATAAAAGCAGCACTGTATAGGTCTGAATATTGATCATGGATAAGGGGAATAAATATAAAACTAAAAATAGAGCATTTGGGCGAAAACAAAAAGCGCTTCTGTTATTAACAGAAGCGCTTTTTGAACTTTATAAGACTTTAGAATTTCCAGCCGAAGGTAGCGAGACCGGTATAAGAGCTCCGATCGATCTTGGCAGCATTAGGGGTTACATATCCCTGATTGTTTGCCAGCATGGTATATGGCTGAACATAATTGGTAGAAGAACCATAAATAAATGCCAGGTCGATATAGAAACCGTTATTACGGTAGCCTACACCACCGGAGTAGTAAGAACGTGACCCTTCCAGGCTGCTTAATTTGTAAGGGCTGCCATAATAGGAATAACCGGCACGTAAAGCAATGGTGTGGAGTTTCAACTCACCGCCTACGCGGAAGTTTGAAGTGGCCTGGTAGGTATCTTTAATACCATTATTTCTATCCGTTTCAGTTTCGCGGTCATAGCCGTCGTTGTTTTTGAAGCGGAAGTGCATGGAAGAATAATCTACATATTCATAATCAAAGGAGATAAAACCTGTAGGTTTACGGGTATCAGCTGATGGTGCGAACAGGTAGGTAGCACTCAGGATACCTTTCCATGGTGTACGCACGGTATATTTAGACTCATCATCCAGTCCGTCATAACGGCTATCGCGGGAAGAGAATGAGTAGATACCGTGTGACTTGGTGGAAGTGGTCATATCGGTAGAGTAGGAATCAGTCAGCCACAACCAGGATGGTGAGTGTACGGTAGCACCGATACTCAGGGAACGTACAGGTCTGTAGATGATACCCAGTTTAGCATTGATACCGGTACCGTATGTTCTCAGGAATTCAGTAACGGTGAAATAGTTAAGGTCTGTAGAAACGGTATTGATATTTGTTTCCTTCCAGGTCTGGTCTCTCCTGTACTGTATGTTGGGTACTCCCACACCACCACCGATATAGAACTTATCGTTGTAGTTAGCGCCGAAGTTACCGGCAAATTCTGTATTACCCCCTCTTTCAAAAGTGGTGCCTTCCTGGCGTACTTTCACACTGTTGTCGGTTGCTTCTGCAGCAGAATAGAAAGTCCCTGCAAAAGAACCATCTGCATTTTTGACAGGATTGATCAGGAAAGTCTGGTAAGCAAGAGAAGAGGAGTGTGCGAGAATAGTCTGGTCCGGATCACCGCCTAACTGGGCATTAGGATTGGTAATACCAGCTGCATCTGCGGCCAGGTAATAGTTTAAAGACAAAGAAGAGTTCGAGATATCGCCGGTGTAGTAAGTACGTTGGTTATAATTGTACGTACGGTTTACACCGATACCACCACTGAAGTTTTGCCATTTACTACCTGGTTTTTTCCTTCTGCCGCCCCAGATAATGGTCGCATTGGAAATATTGAAATTGGTCCGGGAGTCACTGGCTGACTCTTTCTGATAATTGCCCGTTGTGGATATAGAAGGAACACCTACTGTAAAGGAGAAGTCGCTGGTTCTGAAAAAACCTACTGTAGCAGGGTTTATATACATAGAGGAAGCTTCCCCACCCAATGCACCCTGGGCCCCACCTACGGCCTGTGCACGTGCTGTTCCCGAAGGAGCGCTGCTGCTGAATCTCAAAGCATCATCAATTTGCTGGGCTTGAACTGAAATGCAGGCTCCCGTCATAGCAATGGCTAACACCATTCTTTTCATCATATGGTAGAATTAAGGGTTAAAAAATACCCCGGCCTAGTTGACCAGGGTACATTTTTAAAGAATATCAATGATCAAATCATTTTTACTTAGTTACGGCCTCTGCCGCCAACTGCGCGACCACCACCGCCGCCGCCACCGAAGGAACCACCGCCACCGCCTACACGGCCTGGGCTATAGGATGGAGCTGGTGAGTAAGAGCGTTGTGGCTGGTAAGAAGGCTGAGACTGTTGTGGAGGTGAATAGGTTCTGGATGGAGTATAAGAACCACGGGAACCACCACCATTGTCTACTGTAGTACGCTCACCGGATGAAGGTGTAAAGGTACGTCTCGGCTGGTAGGAACCTGCTGAGTTATTACCGGTACGACCACCACTGTTGCCGGAATTATCAACGACTCTGCTTGGACGGAAATCGGTATTTCTGGTACGTCCACCTGTTGAACCATTGCCTATTACACGACCACCGGTAGCACCATTTGAAAATGCAGTGTTACGGGTGGTACGTCTGTAACCGGTATAGTAACCACCACCATGGCCATAATAGCCACCGTAGTAACCGCCATAGTAAGGATAACCGTAACCATAGCCATAACCATAGTATGGATAGAACCATGGATCATAAAAACCTCCGTAGTAAGGATAGCCGAAGCCAAGGCTGAATGCAGAACCATAATAAGGATATCCATATCCAAAGCCAAAACCTAAGCGGAAGGAACTACCATAACCATAGTATGGATTGGCATACATGCTGGAATATACACCAGGTGTGCCATAATAGTCATAAAAACCACCGGAATAAGAACTGTTGAACAGACTTAAGCGGCGAGCATAATCCCCCTGGTCATCGTCGTAATTAACGTATGTACCCCCATCTTCACTTTCCGTATATGAAACGTTATCATCCCGGTTGTTATTATTAGAAGAAGCATAAGTGGGTTTAACTCTCGGAGAATAATAGACATCATCCGGTGTTTGTGTGGTTTTATATGCTGACGAACAGCTACTTAATATTATTAGCGTTAGTACAGCAAGGTAAGGAGCTGATTTCATTGTCGGAATTTTTAGCCTGAATTACACCATAAATTTACACTATTTTAACGTCCAAATGTCGGCAAACGTTACAAGATTCCTAAACCGTTCATAATATTTTAGCAAACTATTTGCACGTTTCTGATTTTCATGTAGGTTTGTGACATTTTACCTTTTGGTAATATATCTAGCACAAATATTACGCCAAAATATTTAATTAAATATAATGTTTCGGATGTGTTTGTGTAATGTATTGTAAGTCAGTGAAATAATCGACAATTATATAATCAGATTTTAAATGAGTAAAGAGATCACGGCCCGTTCCGAAGACTATTCACAATGGTATAATGATTTGGTGCTGAAGGGCGGTTTAGCCGATTATTCTGCCGTAAGGGGATGTATGGTCATCAAACCTTATGGATTTGCGCTCTGGGAAGGAATGCGCGATGTATTAGATAAAAAATTCAAAGATACAGGGCATCAGAATGCCTACTTCCCGTTGTTCATTCCCAAAAGCTTCCTGAGCAAGGAAGAAGACCACGTTGAGGGCTTTGCCAAGGAATGTGCGGTGGTTACTCACCACAGGCTCATGAAGAATCCTGACGGCCCTGGTGTGGTTGTTGATCCCGCTGCAAAGCTGGAAGAAGAACTGATCGTTCGCCCAACCTCCGAAACAATTATCTGGAATACATATAAAGACTGGATCAAGTCTTATCGTGACCTGCCGTTGCTGATCAACCAGTGGGCCAATGTTGTACGCTGGGAAATGCGTACCCGTCTGTTCCTCCGTACCGCAGAATTCCTGTGGCAGGAAGGGCATACAGCCCATGCTACTGCTGATGAGGCGATTGCTGAAGCACAGCAGATGCTGGAGGTATATGCCGACTTTGCTGAAAATTATATGGCTTTGCCGGTAGTAAGAGGTGTAAAATCTCCTGCAGAGCGTTTTGCAGGTGCCCTGGATACTTATTGTATCGAAGCACTGATGCAGGATGGTAAAGCCCTGCAGGCAGGTACTTCCCACTTCCTTGGCCAGAATTTTGCCAAGGTGTTCGACGTAACTTTCACCAACAAGGAAAATAAGCTGGAACATGTATGGGCTACTTCATGGGGGGTATCTACCCGTCTGATCGGTGCCCTTGTAATGGCTCACAGTGATGATGATGGCCTGGTATTACCTCCGCGCATCGCCCCACTGCAGGTAGTGATCGTACCTATATATAAAGGTGCGGAACAGAAGGAAAAGATCGATGCGAAAGTATATGAGATCATGAGCGAACTGAAAGCCGCCGGCATCCGTGTGAAATACGATGACGCAGATAACAACCGTCCGGGTTGGAAATTTGCTGAGTATGAAATGAAAGGAGTGCCTGTACGTATTGCTATTGGTGCAAGAGACCTGGAAAACAATGTGGCTGAAGTGGCCCGCCGCGACTCCAGAGAGAAATCCAGCCAGTCATTGGATGGCCTGGGTCGTTACATTGCGGCATTGCTGGAAGATATCCAGACGCAGATGTACAATAAGGCAAAAGCGTACCGTGATGAGCACATCACTCCGGCTAACACAATGGAAGAGTTTGAAAAACTGCTGGACGAAAAAGGCGGTTTCATCTCTGCACACTGGGATGGTACTACTGAAACAGAAGAAAAGATCAAAGAGCGTACAAAGGCAACCATCCGCTGTATTCCTTTGAACAATCCTCAGGAAGCCGGTACCTGCATTCTGACTGGTAAACCTTCGACACAGCGTGTATTATTCGCGAGAGCTTATTAATTGACGAGTTGATAAGGCTGGATTACTGCCTGTTAACTCCTCTACTCAGAGATATTCCGGAAGCAGGGCTGATCGTTTGGTCAGTCCTGTTTTCCTTAGGATACATAATCCATAAAATCTGACCTTATTCATGCCTGCAGTCCGTTGCATATTATGTTGGATACTGTTGACGATGTGCTTATGCGACCACGTATCAGCACAGGGGCTTATGATCCGCAATTACAATGTGAAGGATGGCCTGGCCAACGCTACCGTGTATTCCGCTGTGCAGGATAAGGAAGGCTTTATCTGGTTTGCCACCCCTACAGGCGTCAGTAAGTTCGATGGAAAACGCTTCCGCAACTATGCCAAAAAAGATGGTCTGACTGACAACGATGTCATAAAACTATTTGCTGATTCCAAAGGAAGGGTATGGTTCTCTACCCTGAACGGATTGCCCTCTTTCTACAACAATTACAAAATTCACTCAGGTGCCAATGATTCTTCGTTGGTGATGGATCCCCACGGACAGTACATGCAATATATGTTTCAGGGGACTGCCGGGTATATCTGGTTCCTCAATACAGATAACCTGATTATAGGCTACAGTGGATATAAAATTGATGATAAAACACTGGGCCGCGCTGACCTCTTTTACTTCCTCCGGAATAATAATATTTTCACCCCCCTTCAGCATTACTTTAATCTCACGTCACTGAAGGATGTAAATAACAGTGACCAGAAGATTTTACTTTCTTCTCCTTACCCGATTAATGACGACGTATTCGTAGGCCGGATCCGCAGAAATCCGGTGATCATCCTGAAAAATACACTTTACACGTATAATCAAAAGGAAGCTACCTGCTTTTTTAAGGGCCCCGAATGGGGGATCAATGAGGAGATCAGTAATGTATGCCTGGATAATGATAACCTATGGATAGGTACACCAAGAGCCCTGTACTATGTAAAAGACTTTTTTAAAGGCGCCCACCATATTACCAAGCTACTGGACAATCATTACATCACCTCCGTGCTGAAAGACCGGGATGGTAATATCTGGATTACTACTTTCGGTGATGGTGTGTACAATATCCCTTATAAAAATTTTTACTTTAATTATCTTGATAATACTAACGGATTATACTCTCACTCCATTTTCAGTATCTGTAAAGACCGCAGATCCGGCATCCTGCTGGTAGGGCAAAATGCCGGTGTATTGAATACAATCGATAGCAACAATAATATCAGGCGCTTCAACCTGGATACTACCAGTGGGCGAAATAGCATCCTCAGTATTTTACCGTATAAGGAAAATGAGATCCTGATCGGGGCGGACAACGGGCTGTTTACCTACAACACCCAACAGCAGCGTGTGTCTGTATTACGGCCTATCAAGAATATGAAGGATATGGATGTAGGGCCGGATGGCAGGATCAGAGCTGTGTCAAAAGACCAGGTGATAGGAGAGAACTATTCGGTGGAAGTGCCGGATGTGCAGATCACTTCCATTGCCAGTGTAAGTGACACTTCTTACTATATTGGTACAGGCTCCGGATTATTCTATGGCAAAGACGGATCCGCCAAAGTGGTAATTCCCGGTACAGATGTAGAACTGCACCAACCTGTGAAAGACCTGAAATACATTGACGGGTATCTGTGGATCGGTACAGCTGACCAGGGTTTGTACGTATTGAAGGACAACCGGGTGGTGAAGCATATTGGCTCTGCCGATAAGCTGGTAAGTGATATCTGCCAGCAGTTGTATTATGATGGCGTCGGTAGATTGTATGTATCTACCAATAAAGGCGTGTCTGTGATCGATGTACATACCCAGACACTGATCAGGAATATTACAAGCAATGATGGCCTGATGAGTGATGATACCAGAGGGGTTTATTACCAGCATGGGATCCTATATGTCGCAACGTCCAACGGTCTCAGTTATTTCAACGACAACAATATGCCGGTCGATACCGTACCTCCGGCCGTATACCTGAGTCATATCAGGTACGGGGACAGCACCTTTCTGCCTGCGAAAAAGATCACGTTATTATACCAGCGCAAAGCTTCCTACGAAGTGGAGTTTGGCGCGATTGTATACGATTTGCCGGACCTGGTAGAGTACCAGTATAACTTTTCCAGCGATACAAGCAGTGGCTGGATCACTACCATGTCGAATATCGTTCCTTTCCCGGACCTGCAGCCAGATACTTATGAATTGCAGATCAGGGCCAGGAAATATAAGAGTGAATGGAGCCAGCCGGTGGCTATTACGGTGACCATCCTGCCGCGTTGGTATCAGCAATGGTGGGCGAGAGGTATCGTAATTTTGCTGGTATTGCTGCTGGTCTCGTTCATACTCCGGTATATCTTCCTGCGATTCAAAGATGGAGAACGGCGCAAGACAGAATACAACAGGAGGATTGCAGAACTGGAAGCCAAAGCATTGACCAATCAGATGAACCCACACTTTATATTCAACTCCCTGAATAGTGTACAGCACCTGATTATGGAGAAGGAAGAGAAGCAGGCGCTCAATTTCCTGGCAGATTTTGCTACCTTAATGCGGCAAATGCTGAATAACTCCAGGAAATCCTATATCTCACTGGATGAGGAAATTGCTTTCCTTACACGTTATATTGAGTTGGAGAAGATTAGATTTGCAAACGTATTTACTTACAATTTTTCATTACAGGACGCATTGAAAGATTATACGATCTATATACCCCCTATGATCATCCAGCCGATCGTGGAGAACGCAATCAAACATGGCCTGGCACCTAAGAATGGCAGCGGACACCTGGAGATGAAGCTGATGCTGATGGGAGACATGTTGTACTGTTCTGTAGATGATGATGGAATTGGTTGGGACAGGGCAAATGAACTAAAGAGCGGGCGGCTGATAAAGCACGAATCTACAGCACTGAGCGTGATCAGAGAGCGGTTGCAGATTATAAAATCTTTTAATGGAAATGTTGGAAAGTTAGAAATTATTGATAAATTTAAGTCAGGTTTCGGCAATAAAGAGGGTACGCTCGTTGAAATTCTGATTCCCATTGTTAAGATGTTATGAGTAATATAAAAGCTGCGATCGTAGACGATGAAGTCCGCAACATCCATATTTTGCGAAATATTCTTGAAAATTACTGTAAGGATGTTACGGTAGTCGGGGAGGCGCAGAACATTCATGACGCGGCGGAAATGATAAAAAATACCCAGATCGATGTACTGTTTCTGGATATTGAAATGCCGCCTCATAATGGATTCCAGTTATTGGAAATGTTTCCTGTGCTGAACTTCGAAGTTATCTTCATCACCGCGTTCCAAGAATATGCTTTGCAGGCAATTAAGTTTGCCGCATTAGATTATCTGCTCAAGCCTATTAAGGTGAGTGAGGTCGAAGATGCATTGGAAAAAGTCAAGAAGAGCAAGAAGGGAAGACTGAATGAGCTGGCGTCTATTCTGAAGGATTATGTAAAGAATAATGACAACGCTTTCTCCAAGATTGTGATTCCGGTGAATGATGGATATAACGTGATAGATCTGAAGGACATCATTTACTGCGAAGCCTTCGATAGTTATACAAAAATTCAGTTGATCAATAATGTGTCGCACCTGATCTCCAAGTCTCTGAAAGAATATGAGGAGATGCTGAGCGATAAAGGGTTTTATAGGGTGCATAAGTCCTTCCTGATTAATATCCATCATATCGTAAAGATCATAAAAGGATTAGGAACGGCAGTAGTCATGAGTGATCAGAAGAATATACCCATCAGCTCAAGAAAGAAGGATGAGTTCTTCGCACAATTAAAAGGAGTTATTAACTTATAATAGAGAAAGCCCGGCCAATCGCCGGGCTTTCTTATTTGTATAAAAAAGCTCCGGTCTTTCAACCAGAGCTTCTCTCCTTAACTTATAAACCTATATGAAAAACGATGATTAGAAATCCGTACTATTCGTCAAATCAATATTGTAATAGTACACGCCGTTCAGCTCAGGATATACACCTTCCAACTGCACCTTCTTCTGTTTTTCCAGTATTCCTCTCAGCTGTTCTACCGAAGTCACAGCCTGATCACCTGCTTTTAAAATAATAAAGGAAGGCTTCATATTCGTTTGTTTCTTCAGCGCACCACTACTGATATTATCTACATACACGCCTCCACGGATACCAATCTTCGCCGCATCACTCTTCTCCAATGTCACGAGATCCGCCCCCAGCGCATCGATAACAGTCGCTTTCACAATGTTGGTATTGCCATCTATATTCTTCAGCACTGCATTGGCGGTACGTGATTTATCGTCTCGGATATAACTGATGCTGATCTTATCACCTGGCTTATACCTTGCAATCTGTTCTGTCATCTGGGGAATAGAAGGCGTGTTGATCCCATTGATACCAGTGATCACATCTCCTTTCTGAATACCTGCATCGGCAGCTGCACCACTTGCTACTACATCTGTTACAACCACACCATTTATATCTCTTCTGATGCCGTAGTCTTTCCATTTCTCTTCAGGGATACTGTTGGGATCCTGGTACCTGATACCCAGGTAAGCACGTTGTACATTACCATACTTCATGATATCATTGACCACTTTCTTTACCAGGTTTACAGGAATCGCATAAGAGTAACCTGCATACGCACCGGTAGGGGAGGCAATGGCAGAGTTGATACCAATCAGTTCACCTGCGGTATTAATCAGTGCACCACCGCTGTTACCCTGGTTCACAGCCGCATCGGTCTGAATAAAAGACTCGATGGCATTTCTTTTTGCCTGTTTGTTGATACCGATAGAACGGGCTTTCGCACTCACAATACCTGCAGTCACGGTTGTTTCCAGGTTTAATGGATAGCCGATGGCAAGTACCCACTGACCAATTTCAACGTCGTCGGAGTTGCCATACAGAAGGTAAGGCAGGTTCTTCGCGTCTACTTTGATCACGGCGAGGTCTGTGTTTGGATCCGTACCGATCACTCTCGCTTTGTAAGTCTTATAGTCGTTCAGCGTCACGGTGATTTCGTCTGCGTCATCCACCACGTGATTGTTGGTCACGATATACCCATCGTCAGAAATGAGTACGCCGGAGCCGGATGCCATCTGGCCAGGCACGTAATATTTACGTCCGCCGCCACCACCCTGGAATTCGTCGCCAAAGAAGTCGTCACCAAAGAGGTCTTCAAGTACGCTTCTTCTTCTTTGCAGGTTGTTCGTTACCTGACGGGGATTAATTTTTGTCTTAATGTGAACTACACCCGGAACTGCAAGTTTCGCAGCGTGAGAAAAGTCAGTGGGCGGAGTGATGTTTCTGTTTTCTGTACCAGGCATGTAGCTGGTATAGTTGACTGGGATGTTGTCTGATCCATTTTGATAGGGACCTGCCTGCCGGGGCTGAAATTTGCTGTAAACAAATACGCTGGCAAAGGCAGTGGCCGCGCTGATTAGAACAGTTGCCGCAATTTGCCGGAATTTCATATTTCTTGTGTTTAAGTTTTTTGAAGTAAAAATATTGATATAAGGAATATAACAATTTTAGTGCCTCTGATACAAATTTAAGGGGGCGGGTGATTCATTCAGCCAGTGCGGTTGTTACTTTAACAGATTATTATATGAAAGGTTAATGCCATCTTAAAGAAAGGGTGACAAGGTAACAGCGGTACTGACAGAATAACGATGGAATCAGACAAAATGTTATTTAAAGGGGCATTGTTGGAAAAATCGGGGCATTAAAGACAATGAAAGCTTATACCCGGCTAAAACGTAAAAAAGGGGCAACTGATCAAGTTGCCCCTTTATACTTATAATTTACTCAGGAAATCAAGGGTGTCTACCCCATCTGCATAATCAGTCAGCGTGGGTTGCTGTGCTGTTCCAAACGGCGTAAAGCCTCTTCCTACCAGGCATTGCAGGTCTTCATTTGCCTGCAACTCATCCGCCAGCACGGTCTTGTCCGTGTAAAATCCGTAATTCAGCACACTCAGCGGAGAAAACAGCGGTGCCGCTTCCTGTAGTAGTATGCTCTCATTGGTCATAAACGGACTATTATTCAACAGGATCAATGCCAGGTTGTAGTCATAGTTATTTTTATACTTATGGTGATCCGCCAGGTAGCTATACTTGCGCAGGGCGTCGAGCAACCGGGTGAAATCGTATCCTTCAGGTACATATACCTTGGTCACGTTGCGGCAGCCCAGCCCAAAATAGATACTGATATCATCCGCCAGACCTTCCAGTTCCGCCGGGGTCTCTTCGCCTGTCAGGATGGCGACAGAAGTCCGGTTCCGGCGAATAATATGCGGATATTGCGCAAAGTAATACTGGAAATACCTGGAAGAGTTGTTACTGCCGGTGGCAATATAGGCGTCGCAGTTTTTCAGCATATCCTGCACCGTTGTCTGTTCTGCCCATTCAGGATGCCATTCCTTCATCTTATCCAGCACGTGTTGCATCAGTATCACATCTTTCGATGACAGCTTGAGGCGCACATGATGGCCGCTCACGAAACCGCAGAGCCAGTCGTGGAAGCCAACGAGGGGGATGTTACCTGCGGTAACAATGCCCACTGTGCGGGCAGGTTTGCCATTGCTCAATTCCGGGTAGGCATTGATCCAGCTGTTGAGGTGGGCGGCATCCAGGAAGTTTTCAGAGATCTGGCGCAAAGCCAGATTAATAAATTCCGGGGTAAACCAGCCATTTGCCTGAAAAGCTCTTTCCTTAACTGTTTCCAGCGCCGGATCATCGCTTGTCAGGTATTGACCTAAACGCACCAGGGCCGCTACTTTTTCTGTACTGCTCATGAATCTGTATAAATAATTAACTTTTTAAAGCGAGATATTCTATTTTTGTCTGCAAAATTAATGGCTTACTTCTTAAACAAAAAGTTTATAACATGGCAATCAAAATAACTGATGAATGTATTAATTGTGGAGCTTGTGAACCTGAGTGTCCAAATAACGCAATCTATGAAGGTGGCGTTGAGTGGGCAATGGCCGATGGCACTACAATTAAAGGTTCTTATGTGCTGATGGATGGATCTTCTATCGATGCCGACCAGCGTAACGCTCCTTTGGCTGTTGACAGTTACTATATTGTTCCAAATAAATGTACTGAATGTCAGGGATTTCATGAGGAGCCACAATGTGCTGCAGTTTGTCCGGTAGACTGTTGTGTACCAGACGAAATGTACCAGGAGTCTGAAGAAGAGCTGCTGGCTAAGAAGGAAAAATTGCATATTTAATCAGGAAGCATAAGGAATTACGGTAACTGGTCGCCAGACGCAAATTGCTGGCACGCATGCCGAACCTAAATGGGGAGAAAAGGTAGAAATTGCCTTTTCTCCCCTTCTTTTTGGGGTAAAAAAGTTTACATCCCCCTTTTTTCTATTAACTTTATCCGCTTATTATTAATTATCATATGAAAAAGAATATCGCCCTTGTTGCCGGCGGATACTCAGGAGAATACGTTATCTCCGTACAAAGTGCCGTAACAATTGAGAAAAACCTGGACAGCAGCAAATACAATGTGTATAAAATAGTTATTACAAAAGATGGCTGGAATTATACCGGGGCTGACGGACAGGTGATTGCGGTCGACAAGAATGATTTTTCATTGACTATCAAAGGGGAAAAGGTAACATTCGATGCTGTTTTCATCGGCATCCATGGTACACCGGGCGAAGATGGCCGCCTGCAGGGATACTTTGAAATGCTGGGTATTCCATTTACCAGTTGTGGTATGGTTACCTCCGCCCTGACCTTTAATAAAAGCTATTGTAATAAAGTTGTGGCTGCACTGAATGTGGTGAATGTATCCAAATCTGTGCATATCTTCAGTAACCAGCCCTACGATACCCAACAAATTCTTGCAACACTGAAATTGCCCGTATTTGTAAAGCCTGCTGAAGGTGGTAGCAGCATCGGTATGTCTAAAGTGAATACTGCTGAAGAACTACAACCCGCCATCGACAAAGCGTTTAAAGAAGATGTGCAGATCCTGATCGAAGAGTTTATCAAAGGACGGGAGATCACCTGTGGTTTATATAAAGTGAATGGCGAGATCACCGTACTGCCACTGACTGAGATCGTAAGCAGCAAAGAATTCTTTGACTACGAAGCGAAATATACGCCGGGCATTACCAAAGAAATTACACCTGCTCCAGCGCCTGAAGATGTATGTGAGCTGATCAGGAAGACCGCCACTGAACTATATAATAAGCTGAATTGCAGAGGTATCGTTCGGGCAGATTTCATCTATGATGAGGCAAACAACCGCCTGTTCTTCCTGGAAGTGAACACCATGCCAGGTCAGAGCGACAACAGCCTTGTACCTCAGCAGGTAAGAGCTGCCGGTAAGACCCTGCAGGAGTTTTACGGCACATTAATTGAAGAGTGCCTGAGGAAATAACAAAGCAGTATAAGATTACGCTATCTTTAAGTTAAAATATAATCTGTGTTCAATCAAATTACAAAACGCTCCTTTGGGTTCAACCTGGCCGTAGTGGTAGGATTGTTCCTGGTATTGGGGCTGATTTTCTTCATGCTACTGGGGGTAATCACAAAGCATGGGGACACCTTAACCGTGCCTGACGTATACCGTAAGAGTGTGAAAGACGCTACCAAACTGCTGGAAGATGCAGGATTTAACGTAGATGTAAGAGACTCTATTTTCATTGATAGCCTGCCTGCCCTGGCAGTGTGGGAACAGACGCCGGCAAAAGGTGCGGTCGTAAAAGTAGGAAGAACTATTTATCTGACTATCAACAAAGTAGTGCCACCAATGGTAGAGATGCCAGACCTGGTAGGCCTCACTTTCCGTAGTGCCGAAATGACCCTGCATAGCCGCAGACTGAATGTAGGCGATACAATTTATAAACCCGATTTTGCTACTAACACTGTATTACAACAGATGCTGGGTGGCAAACTGGTAAAAGCCGGTCGCCAGGTGCCCGAAGGTAGTAGCATCACCCTGGTACTCAGTAGCGGTACGGGGAGTGTGGAGAATCCTGTTCCTGACCTGATCGGCATGACTTTCCAGGAAGCAAAGGTGACCTTAAGCGGCAGAAACCTGAGCCTGGGTACCGTCATGGTAGATCCTTCTATCACCGATACAGCGAATGCCTATGTGATCAAACAGGATCCAATGCCCAGGAACGAGCTGAAAGAACTGAGCCTGGTAAGGGCCGGTGAAGTGGTAGACGTTTGGTTGTCCGCAAATCCGCCGGTAAAAAGCGGGAGCGATACAACAACAGAACACTGATAATTATACCCCATAATCGTTTAACATATAAAATTTACAGCAATGGAAAATATTACTGCTGAAGAACTGAAACAACGTATCGATGCAGGTGAAACCTTGCATATTGTCGATGTGAGAGAGCCACATGAGCACGCAGAGTTCAATATAGGTGGTATCCTGGTTCCACTGGGCGAAATAAGAGCCATGCAGGTGGATGAACTGGAAGATCTGAAGAATGAAGAGGTGATCGTATATTGCAGAAGCGGTGGCAGAAGTAGCCAGGCAGCAATGATCCTGGAGACAATGGGCTTTCAGAATGTAAAAAACCTGACTGGCGGAATGCTGAACTGGCAGGAAAAGTTCGTGAAATAAAAAGATTAAAGGCTGACCGTAAGGTCAGCCTTTTTTATTGCTCAAAGAAGGCGCAGGTGCCGCCTACCCAGGTATGTGACTTATCTTTTGTCACACCAATCATATTACTCTTACTCAGTCTGGCCAGGTTATGTACTAACTGCGGGCGGAGGGCTCCATCTTTCCACAGGTACATCATCCTGATCTCACAATACGCGGGTCCGTCAAGTGTAATAATGGCCGGCGCATATGCTACCTTGCGTTGTAGTATCCAGTTCTCTGGATCAGTGATACCGGCAATATCCTCAGGTTTCACATCAATCACCACCCCCTGTCCTGCAAATGAAAAGAGCGGCTTGAGTACATAGTTCTCAAGGTCAGCAGGTAATTCCTTTGTATGCAGGAACCAGCTCTCCGGTACAAACTCACTTTGAATAAATGGTAATGTAAACTTACTGATCCGGTAAAACCAGTTCGGATGCGTGATCCACTCTACATCAAAGTCCTGGAACAACGATACATGTGCCGGTAAGTAAGCCGATTGTTTCTGCAGATCATCAAAGATCACACGATTGTATATACGTTTGATCAAAGTATTCTTATAGTATAACTGGTTACCTCTCTGTTCCAGGTCTGTAATGCAAACGACAGGTATACCTAATACTTTTTGTGTATAGTAAAAGTCAATCCGGGTCTTCTGTTCATGTGGCTTCACCTCCAGCAACACCACTTCTTCCGGTTGCCAGGGACCTACAATGATCTCTTTCAGCAACTGTAAATAGCTGTTATCATCATGCCCATTGAAGTAATTATTGACCGTGCCGGGGATGTCGAAATGATGCCTGAACTCACGTGCCATCAGCTCCTGGAATGCATAAAGAGAAGGGAATCCCTGTAGCTCTATGAGTTGTGGTTGTAGCTCACCTGCTGCATTTTTACAAACCGCAAAATCAATGATCACAAAATGTGCGTGCTCATTTTCTCCCGGTACTTTCATACATGGAGGGAAAGAGGCTTCACTCATCGCTTTGAAGTCAGGTTGTGTGATGACGTCTATAATGGCTTCACTGGTTTCCACCAGTTGCTTTGTCAGTGCTGCAGGTACAAATACCGGTGTTTCTGCTACTTTGAATGCAGGTGCTTCACCGGCAGCAGTTGCCATTGATTGAATAAAGGCCGCGTATTTTTCTGCAGTAAATTGTTCATTGTAGGCTTTGCGTAAAGAAGGAATCATGGTTTGAAAGATAAGGCGTTGTCCAGAAATGCAGGAATAAAGGTATCGTATGTAAGCATAATCTTGTCAGGATCAGAAAGCTGCTCCAGCATGCTGTAATATTTTTCAGCACCATAGTTGGTGAGCACCTGGTCTTTCTTTTCCTTTTGCAGCAGATACATACGCATGCCTGTGGCATCCGCTTCCGGGTGGAATTGTGTACCGATCATATGAGGGCTGAAGCGAATCGCCATCGTAGCTCTCTCCAGTGGCACATGTGGTCGTTCTTTCTCAATAGCGAGCACAGAGGCACCGATGGCCGCCATGCGGTCATGGTCTAAACCAATTACCTGCCAGTTGCGGCTATCTACGATGTAGAAAGGATCGGGAAGATCTTTAAAGATGCTTTCAGCAACGGTTGTTTTATGTACGGGGAATACGCCGAAGGCAGGTGAGCGGCGCCTGCACACGTTGCCCAGCTGAAGATACCGGCACATCAGCTGAAAGGAATGACAAATCAGCAACACAGGCCTGGCTGCCGCCATCAGCGCTTCCATCACCCCGAAATAACGTTGTTCCCATTCACTCCCCTCACTCTCCAGCGGGGAGCCGGGACCACCACTTGAAATATAAATATCGTAAGAAAGATCAGGTACCTGTCCGGATATGCGTACTTCATACTCATCACATTGTAATGTCAGTGCGTTACGCTCAGCATAGGCTGCAAGTATTTCCCTGATACAACGCATCCCTTCATTGGGGACCCCTTCATACATGTCCAGTATAGCGACTTTCATGTGCTAGCAGTCTTTGAGGAATTCTTTAATGATGAAGTCAGCTACACTGTGCAGGTTCTTGTTCTCTTTGAATACAAGTAGCTGCTTATCGGCACCGGTACCGTTTTGCAATATCTCTTTTGTATAATCAATGTAAGCACGGCTACCCAGTTCATCGACCACATCATCTACGAATTCCAGCAGTTCAAAAATAAGCGCGCGGGTATTCACTTCCGCCTCTTTCCCAAAGTCGATCAGGTTGCCATCTATGCCATACCGGGAGGCTCTCCATTTATTTTCATTCACCAGTGCACGATTGTAAATGATGAAGTTCAGGTTCTGCATGCGCAGTTTATAGATCTTGACGCAGAGTGCCTGAAAGATGGCGGCAATGGTACAGGTTTCCTGTAGTGTGAGAGGTACATCACAGATCCTGAATTCTACAGTATCGTAGAAGGGATGTACACGCAGATCCCACCATACCTTGCGTGCATTGTCGATGCACTTGGTTTTGACCAGTAACTGGATGTAGCGGTCGTATTCTTCAATACTGGCAAAGTAATCAGGAATACCGGTGCGGGGAAATTTATCAAATACCTTCGTTCTGTAAGATTTAAAACCGGTATTCCGGCCTTCCCAGAAAGGAGAATTGGTACTGAGGGCAAATACATGTGGCAGGAAATAACGTACAGAATTGGCAATGTGAAGGGCCATTTCCCTGTTCTCCATGCCAACGTGTACATGCAGTCCAAATATCAGGTTGGAACGGGCAGCATCCTGCATTTCATTCACAATTTCGAAATACCGGGGATGGTCCGTGATGAGCTGGGCTTCCCATTTCGAAAAGGGATGTGTGCCCGCTGCGCCGATACTATAACCCAGGTCGCCGGCTATCTGTGCCACCGTCTTGCGCAGGTGGGCCACGTCTGCACGGGCTTCATCGATATTCCCGCAGATATGGGTACCGACTTCAACGACTGCCTGGTGAAATTCTGCTTTTACTTTTTCCGGGATGACTTTGTGGGCCTGTTCTACAATTTTTTGTTCATGGGAGCATAATTCGAGTGTGCTGGGGTCCATGACCATATATTCTTCTTCAATGCCGAGTGTGAAATTCCGGAGCATAGCTGGTAATTAGAAAGGCAAGATAAGAAGAATAAATAAAATGAACTGACCTGCTATAGCAGCGAAGAGACGGATATCAATAAAGAAAATATTAAAAAGCCTGCATACCGGCTGAGGGGAGTAAGCCGGAAATGCAGGCGCTTGCATAAACAAAAACCTATTCTTTTGCCTTTGCTTTTTTAGTTGTTGTTTTTTTAGTTGTTGTTTCTTTTTTCTCAGCAGCTTTCTTTTCAACCGGCTTCGCCGCCTTTTTCTCCACGGGTGTCGCTGATTTTTTGGCCGCTGTCTTCTTTGCACCAGGTACTATCGCCGTTTGGTTGCCAGGTACTGCATGTGTCATAAACTCACCCCAGGTCAGGTTATCTGTTCCGGGCAACTGACGCAGGGCTCTTTCAATGGCATAATTCGCCGCTGTTTCCACCACCCACTCAAAGTTCTCTGCACCAATAGTGGCTTCATCCGCTTCCGGGGCCGGGTTCCAGAAGTCAATCACATAAGGGATCCCACCCCGCACCGCTATTTCCACGGTATTGAAGTCATAGCCCAGGTAACGGTTCAGGTGAGCCACCTGTTCAATAATAACCCCTTCCAGGTCATCGTCGCCCTGTGTCTTATCCAGGTAACGCTGATAAGGGGCCTGGTACGGATCATAAGGAATAACACGTACATACTTACCGCCGATGCAATAACAACGATAATAGGAATCATATTCAATGGCTTCCTGCAGCATCATCACCAGCTGGCCGGTGTGTGCATGTTGTGCAAAGAATTCCTCAGGACTATTGACTTTGTAGACATGTTTCCAACCTCCGCCATTGTAAGGTTTCATATAAGCAGGGAAGCCAATGTGCGCAAAAATGCTTTCCCAGTCAAATGGGTATACGAGGTTACGGAACGATTGATCAGTAGTATTAACTGGCAGATTGCGGGAGGGAAGTAAAGCTGTTTTAGGAACATTGACACCCGTACGTGCAGCCAGTTCATTGTTCACAAATTTATCATCCGCACTCCACCAGAATGGGTTGTTGATCACCGCAGTTCCTTCCAGGGCCGCCTGTTTGAGCCATGTACGATAGAAAGGTACATCCTGCGAAATACGGTCCAGGATCACAGCATATTCATTTGGAATACCCTGTATCGCTTTGTCAATAGATACAAATTCAGCAGTGATGTTGTTGACGTTTTTAGCGTTCACGCGCTCAATAAATGCCTGGGGGAAACTGTTTTCCTGACCATACAAAAGGCCTATTTTTTTCATCCTAAAAAGGTTTTACGTTGAGTGTATCAATGATTCCGTTTGCAGTAGAAGCGGTTGAGGATCAATATTCGCGCCAATGGATTCGCCAGGTTATTTAATAAGAGAAATGTAATATGGTAACATTTCGTTCCATACAGGCCAGTCATGTTTCTGATTCGGTCTGATATCCAGCCAGTGGCTGATTCCTTTATGAGCGAGGATCCCTGACATCCGTTCATTCTGGTTACGGGCTATGTCTTCATCAGCTACGCCTAGTATAATCCCCATACGCCAGAGCGCTTCGTGCGGGTTGTCGCGCATGTAATCCATGGGATTATGGAAATAGACATTGTCGTCGTAATGGCCATCCAGGCGGGAAGTAATATCAAAAATGCCGCTGAGGCTAAAGAGGTAAGAAACCTGCTCCGGATAGCGAAAGGCAAAGTTGGCAGCATGATACCCTCCGAAACTACAGCCGGCCACAGCTATGCGGCGAACGCCTGTCTCGTGCATTACTCTTTCCAGTACCTCATGGCGCAACATGTTATCGTAAGCAATGTGATTAAGCGTGCGTTGGGCAGGGGAGACCTGGGTATTGTACCAGCTGCGGGCATCTATACTATCGGGACAATAAACCCGTATCAGCTGTTGGTCAATGAACCATTGCAATGCATGAATAAGGCCTCTTTCCTTGTGTTCATAATGACGGCCCATAGAAGTAGGGAAGAGGATGAGGGGATAGCCTTCCTCTCCGAACACCAGCATCTCGAATGCTCGCCCGAGATGAGGGGACTGCCATTTATAATATTGTTCATGCATTCATATAAATATAATAAAAAAACGCTTCGGCTGTTAGGCCGAAGCGTTTTTTGTAGCTGTGTATATTCAGATTAGAAGTTGTAGCGAACGCTCAACTGACCTCTCCAGCGGGACAGGTAGTCACTCACTGTGTATGGTCTCAGAATACCATTGATGTTGTTCATCTTTGTCTTATCAAAGTTGAAAGTTGGATTCTGAGTCTGAGATACGATGTTGAACAGGGACAGAGACTGGTTGCTCAGGTAGTAAGACCAACCCCAGTTACGGTTCAGGAGGTTCGCAACGTTCAGTACGTCGAAACCAACTTCCAGTCTGTGTGTATTTTTCAGGATAAAGTCCTGTGCGATTTTCAGGTCGAAGTGACTTTCCCATGGCATTCTGGCACCGTTACGAACGGTAGATTTGCCCAGGTTATCCTGCAGGTATTTGTTATGAGAAGCAAATTCCTTGAAGTCAGCCAGCTGCTGGTCAGGCGTTACTACAGTACCGTTTACAGTCAGGTTAGTGAACTGGCTGGCATCTGTAGGCAGATACGCCAGACTCGCAGAACCGGTTTTACCGGAAGCATCATCACCTGTCAGGTTGTAGTTATACAGGAATGAATAGCGCTGACCGGTGTAACCCTGGTAAACCAGACCGATGGTAGTAGACATATGGTTCTTGGCGTAACGGAAGGTTTTGCTGCCATAAGCAACTACACGGTGACCTGGATCGTAGTTAGCACGGGCTACATCTACATTGTTCAGACCCATATCGTTGTAAGCAAAACGCCAGTTTGAATATGCAGTAGAAGATGTACCGTCGTTTACAGAGGTAGATTTACCATAAGTATACGCGATGCTACCAGCCCATCCATGATCCAGTGGCTTCTGAATCTGGAAAGTGAAGTTATACGCATAACCCTTGCTGGTGTTAGTCAGGTAGATAACGTCGGTATAGTTGCTGTTTGCACGTGCAAAGTTATACCAGGGACGGGTAGAGTTACCTACAGTCACATTACCCTGCTGATCACCTACGTTCAGGTTTTTGTACAGGATATTGTTGATCGTCTTGGTGTACAGCGCTTCAACAGTACCAATCAGACCCCACCATGGCAGTTTCTGGTCGAGTGCCAGGTTACCACGCAGTACCTGAGGATATTTGAAGTTCTTGTCAGTTACGTCAACTTCTGTTGGCGCAGCTGCAGTCGTTGGGATATAAGCACCCAGGTGTACATCTGAAGGATTGTAATTGAAACGAACAGCAGCATTCGGAGTACCGGAGAATTTAGTAAATGCCACACCGGTATTGGAGTAAGCGTTAGAGATCCATACCAGTGGTACACGACCAGTGAACAGACCCACACCACCTCTCAGCTGGGTAGTACCATCGCCATTTACGTCATAGTTGAAGGCAACTCTTGGAGCGAACAGCAGTTTAGACTTAGGAACTACGTTGTTCTGAACGTTGTATTTAGCAGCCAGATCAGAAGCATTGAATCCGGTGTTTGCATCAGGTTTGTTGAAGAACACGGGCAGGTCGACACGAACACCATAGGTCAGTCTGAACCTGTCAGTAATATCCCATACATCCTGTCCATATAAGCTGAACTGACCTGCATGGATCTTACCAGGAGCTACGTCATCACCACCTTTGGCAGAGTAGCTGATACCATAAGAAGATGGAGCAGTAGTGTTAGCCAGGAAAGAGTTCAGGCTCTTGTAAGTATAGTAACCATAGTAGTACTGCAGGAACACGTTGTTCGTATTGAAGAACTGGTTGTCAGTACCAAAGGTCAGGGTATGTTTCTTCTTCTGGATAGTCAGGTTGTCTACGATAGTGAAGTTATCCTGACCCAGAGAGTTACGTGCGGAAGAATAATCAGAACCAACGTTGTAGTTCAGACCGCCCTCCTGGATATAGATAGAAGGGAATGCAGCAGTATTACGTCTGTCGCGGATGCGGTTGTAAGTAACACGCAGTACGTTAGAAGTAGTTGCATTGAAGTTACTGTTCAGCTCAGCTACAGAAGAGTTAGTTGTGCTGAGCATGTAGTAACCGCTGTTACCAAAAGTCATTGTAGTGGTGCTACGGGAAATTACATAGTTACTACCATCTACATAGCTATGACGCAGGGTCAGCTTATGCTTGTCGCTGATGTTCCAGTCGATACGTGCAAATACAGAAGTGGCAAAACCCTTGGAACTGATATCAGTGTAGCTACCCGGATCAAAACCGTAAGTGCTGTTAACATAGTTACGGATAGAATCCAGTCTTGCAGTGCTGAATTTAGAACCGGAACCGCCATCTGCCGGGTTGTAAGGCAGCGGGGTCTTATAATCGTTTCTTTCAGCATTTACAAAGAAGAATGCTTTATTTTTTACCAGCGGGCCACCTAAGCTGGCACCCCATGTAGTATTATTATAAGTAGGATATTTAACATCGCTCTGTACGTTATGACCTACAAAGCTCTGGTTCTGGGTCAGAAAGTAAGCAGAACCATGGAACTGGTTAGTACCTGATTTTGTTACAGCATTGATACCACCACCGGTAAAGTTACTCTGGGTAACGTCGTATGGAGACAATACAACCTGTACTTCCTGTACCGATTCCAGCGGCACTGCGTTTACGTTCGCCTGGCCACCATTGGTACCGGTTGCAGTCAGACCGAACGCATCGTTTGCGTTCGCACCATCTACAGTGAACTGGTTGAATTTATTGCTCTGACCTGCAAATGAGATACCCATCGGGCTACCATTCGAGCTGCTGTAACTTGCAACTGCCTGCGGAGTCAGGCGGGCAAAGTCCTGTATGCTACGGCCTACAGTTGGCAACTCAGTCAGCTGACGCTGGCTGATGTTGGTCTGTGTACCTGTACGGTTTGAACTGATGATGCTGTTCTTCTGACCGGTAATAGTTACTTCGTTCAGCGATTTGCTACCATCTTCGAGTTTTACGTTTTGAGTCAATGCAGTACCCAGGGTCAGATAAAGATCTTTGAAATTCTGTTCCTGGTAACCTACATAAGTAATAGTGATAGTGTAAGGACCCCCTACTTTCATGTTCGGGATAGTGTAACGTCCTCCTTCCTGTGTTGTGGTACCGTAAACAGTTCCGGTCGGAACGTGAACGGCTTTAACTGTGGCCCCGATCAGACCCTCTCCCTTTGCATCTTTCACCAGACCGGTAACAGCACTTGTGGTTACCTGCGCGAAAGAATAGCAAACGCTAAGCAAAACAATGAATGTTAACAGTAGTTTTTTACATCCCATATATCAGCAGTTTGATTTTAAGACCGCAAAGGTTAAAAAAAAATGGTTAGAAAATTTAACTTCAAATTAACAAATTGTTAAGGCGTGTTAAAAAGATGAGTATTATGCTACGTTAATTTGAAACTATATGGGAAAACAGCCTTTAAATCAAGTTTGTTCAACTAAACGGGCAAGAAATTCTAATATTTCGAATAATAAATTGTTGGAATACTTAATTCTTTGCCAGGCAAGGCCTATTTTTATATTAGTTTTAGAATAAATGTTTGTATGTATATTATATATATGTGTTGCCGGGACGGAGTGAACGAAAGGATGGCAGCGCGTTTGGCAGCAATTAGAAAATATATGCCATGTAATGACCTGCAAAGGTGACTTTTTCATGCTGTCAAAAGGGCGTAAAATCCGGGATTAGTCCAATGTTTAGTGCTTCTTTTTACCCTAACTTTGCTAATCAATATAACAACAGTGATATATGCTAGATACAATAGAATCAGCCATAGAAGATATAAAGAAGGGTAAACTGGTCATAGTAGTAGACGACGAGGACAGGGAGAATGAGGGCGATTTCATCACAGCTGCGAGAAATGTCACCCCGGAGATCATCAACTTTATGAGCCGTCATGGCCGTGGATTAATATGTGCACCATTAATTGAAGAGCGATGCGATGAGCTCGGACTCGAAATGATGGTACGCGATAATACAGCTTTACACCAAACTCCATTTACCGTCTCTGTCGATTTACTGGGGCACGGTTGTACCACCGGTATCTCTGCACATGACAGGGCGAAAACTGTTCAGGCCTTAATCGATCCAAATATCCATCCTGAAGAATTAGGTAAACCCGGACACATATTCCCCCTCAAAGCAAAGAAAGGTGGTGTTCTGCGTCGTACCGGTCATACCGAAGCAACGATAGATCTGGCCCGCTTAGCAGGATTTGAACCCGCTGGTGTTCTTGTGGAAATCATGAATGAAGATGGCTCCATGGCCCGACTCCCCGAATTGAAGGAAATTGCCATCAAGTTCGACCTGAAACTCATCTCCATCAAAGATCTGATCGAATACAGGCTGGCAAAGGAATCCCTTATCGAAGAGCAGGTCAGGGTACAGATGCCTACAGAATATGGTGACTTTGAATTGATTGCCTTCAAACAGCTGAATTCAGGAGAAACCCATATGGCTTTGAAAAAAGGTAACTGGGAGAAAGGTGAACCCGTACTGGTAAGAATTCACTCCTCCTGCGTAACCGGCGATATCCTCCATAGCCTCAGGTGCGATTGCGGTCCGCAATTACACAAAGCCATGGAAATGGTAGAGAAGGAAGGAAAAGGTCTTATATTATATATGAACCAGGAAGGCCGGGGTATCGGGTTGCTCAATAAGCTCAAAGCTTACAAACTGCAGGAAGAAGGAAGAGATACTGTCGAAGCCAACCTCGAACTGGGTTTTCAGATGGACGAACGCGATTATGGTGTAGGTGCACAGATCCTCAGACACCTGGATATTACTAAAATGAGACTCATCTCCAATAATCCTAAAAAGAGGGCAGGTATGAAAGGATACGGATTGGAAGTGGTTGAAAATGTGCCGATTGAGATCCATCCCAACCCACATAATGAAGTATACCTGAAAACTAAAAGAGATAAAATGGGTCATGAGATCCTGAAAGGATAACAAAAAAGGGCTGTTGCAATTCGCAACAGCCCTTTTTTAATGCGTTGTATCTTTGGGAAGCGGTTTCACCATTGTATCTTTTTCTCGTTCCTCCTGCCTGATCAGCTCCATCCGCCGGATACTATCGATCATCCGCCGCCGCGCCCGCTCATTAAATAGCTCCGTAAATTTATTATACTCACGTACATAAGAAATACCCAAACCCGCCTTATTCCTGTTCACTAAATTATATACGTCATAATCCGTTTTACTAAATGCATTGATACGCAGCCTGCCCTCAGGGGTCAACAGGTACTCTGCCCTGAAGTCGCCCGCAAACCGGTTCGTATTGGCCGAAGTAGATGCCTTCCCCCAGTCATAGTCACCTCCCACATACAGCCGTACCCTGTTATTATACAAGGTACTTGTAATACCCGCACTCACCTGGTTCCTGTCCATCGCTGTATTGTCCTGGTTACCAATATTATAAGCTCTATAGTTCACATTCACACCAATACCGCTGTTCTTGAGCAGCGCACCTGTAATGTTGTTCAGGATTGCCTGTGCCTGTGCACTCAATGCCTGTCCCACACTATTCTTACCGGTGATGGCCACATTCGCACCCGCAGCATTCGGATCTTCGGGTAAGAACTGGTTAAACAGCAGCAAACCCGCCATCTGTTGCAATGCCTTGTTCTGGTCCTGGTTAATCTCCTTCAGCTTTGCCGCTACACCACTTTCGTATGCCAGCGAACCTACCTCCGGAAGATTGATCTCATAAGATATATCAGGTTTCATCAATTCGCCACGCAGGTTGATGAGGATGTCTACTCTTTCTGTACGGGTAGCCAGTTTGTCCGTCGCGGTTGACGCAGTTCCTACCAGGTTGTACAGGCTTACCTTCGGCAGGGAGTATTTTGCATGTATATCTACTTTGGCTGCCTGCGGATCACCATTCCAGGTGATTGAGCTGCTCTTGTCAATATCAAACTTCCAGCTGGTCAGTCGCTGTAAGGTAAAATTATAGCTACCCAGGTTGATCTCATAGTTGCCAAACATGGTAAAGTCGCCATCCAGGTTCACATTGATCTGCAGGTTACCGGTACCATTGGCCGAGATCATATCTCCTGAAGCTGCATCCATGATCACGTCGATCTGTGCATCGGGTGTAGCAGAAATATCCAGTTTTACATTCAGCTTTACGTTGTCCTTCTTCTTCCGCTTCTCTTCCTTCATCTCTGTACCATATGTCTTAAAGGTGATGTAGTCCGATTTCCCGATGTCCTTACTATCCGACAATGGCAGGTAGAAGTGGGTGCCCCTGTCCGGCCTTGCCTGCACACGCAACAGCATATCCTCCAGCGGCCCCTGGAAATAGACCTTACCATCCGCTATCACGTCACCGTAAAAGAGGTCACTATCTGCAGGTCCCGTACCCAGGAAAACAAAGTTTCTGGCAGTGACGTCGAAGTCGAAATTCAGTTTATTGAAATGGTCGTGGGAGATATACCCGCTGCCGGTCGCCTTACTGTTATTCTTGTCAATGATGGTGAAGTTGCCAAACTCTATCAGGTTATCATCTATATTTATGTTCAGCTTCGGAATTGTATAATTGGTTCCCAGGTAGAGCACCTTCACTTTCGCACTGTCTACTTTCAGATTCCCTTTTACCGAAGGCAGGTCCGTCGTGCCACTTACATTGATCACACCACTCACCTGGCCTTTCAGGTCCGTTACATAGTCCTTCACAAACCGGTCTATCAGTAACAGGTCTACACCTTTCAGGTTAATTGTACCATCCAGGTTTTTATTATCCTGTGTCAGGCCTACACTTCCTTTTGCATCCAGGTTCTTACCGTCATTATCACTATGTACTTCAAACGTAGCTTCGCCGCTACCCTGGTTATATCCTCCGGCAAAAGATACCAGCCCGATTGAGTCATTATCCAGTCGGAGTTCCTTTGTAATAATATCAGCATCTATATCCAGGTTTCGCGTAGGGTCTGTGATGACGATCTTACCATCTGCCATCCCCTCAATACGCATCGGTGTTAGTTGCGCCGGAATTACATCTGCAAGATTCAGGTTTTTGAGCGTGATCATGAAGGTAGATTCATCCGGATTGTATTCATTCGTTTCTACTGATACACTCTGCTCATTTCGCGTGACCTTCAGGTTGTGCACCGTGAGGAAATCCTTACTCCAGTAAATCTCATTGCCAGGTGTCACATTCCATTGCCGCTCATTCACAGTAAATGCACTGTTCAGGAAATTGATCTTCACCCCGTCCTGTACTGTTACCACTCTTGCATAGAAGCCATCTAGTGACGAAGTATCCTGTGCCTGCAGATCCACTTTGAGGTAAGAAGTATCCCTGCCAGAGTTGGCCAGGATGAGCGGATGCTGTAAGATCACTTTATCTCCGCTTGTTACGCTGCCTATGCTGGTGCTTATGTCTATCTTGTTGAAGTTGCCGGAGCTCTTTAATTGCAGGTCATTCACTTTATACCCGCCATAGCCTGCCTGTGGCACAAATACATTTAGCGAGAGGTTACCATTCAGGGTATTTAATGACCCATCTATTTTCGACTGGTCGAAGCCTGTTATCTTATCTGTAAAGCCCCTGATCAACTTATCGACTTCCCCCATCTGGAAAGCGAAGGAGAAATCCTGCCTGATCTCCTTGGTCGGGGCTGTCGGGAAATAACTAGGGTAGTATTTGTTGAGCAACAGTTTAAATGCATCCGGAAGGTCCATAAAACTGTAGTTCCCTTTCACATATCCGCTGATCTCGCTGCCCTGAATTGCCAGCACCTTGGTATTGTTTTCAAGATGGGTGGATACATTCAGTGAGTCAAATTCAAGTCTGTGGAGTTTGCGGTACAGCGATACATCGTACACACGGGCCGAACCGTCAAAGTTATCAATATTGCTACCTGCAAAATTCAGGTCCAGCTTTGCCTGGAAAGTGAGCGAGTCATCTGTAAGCCGCATCGCCTTCAGGTTACTATGCCGGATATCAGCGTCAAAACGGAATACCGGTACCGGCGTATTGAAGTCTATTGTACCGGCAAAGTCCATATCCAGGTTAGGATCATTCACATTGAGTGATCCGTTGAAGAACTTCCTGTTCATTTCCCCTTTCGTCTGGATATTGGTGTAACTGTAGTCGTAAAGTGTTATTTTCTGTACATCCGCATCTACGGTGGCATTCAGTGTTTTAAAGTTGAAGCCGGCACCATTCACCTTAGCGCTGAGGGATACAGTGGAAAGCTGCGGTACATCGAGCAGGGATCCTACATTGAAATCGTTGGTGGTCAGACTACCGGAATATACCGGTACATCCTTGCTGGTCTTGAAGTTCAGGTCAGAATTCAGGTTGCCCAGGTTCGTCTGGAATTTACCATAGGCCACAAAGTCATTGATAAACCCGGTAAAGCTACCCTGGAACAGGATGTTGCTCAGCCTGTCGAGGCGTAAAGGCGCTACACCACGCAGGGAAGGGGTGATGCTCAGGATTTCCTGTCCATTTGTCGTCAGCTCATCTGCACGGAAGTCAATGAACGTTTCCGCAATATCTGGCAGCCCACGCATTTCAACACCTCCTTTCAGGTGGGTACCTCCATTGTCCGACAGTTCGATATTATTGGCTTTCAGGTTGGAGACAGGTCCACGTGCATCACCGGAGATGGTGACTACCTTTTTCCAGTCCTTTAGTTCTGGTGCAAAAAAAGCAATATCGTCAGAAGAGAGTTTACTGTTTACAATATGTGCACGCATAAATACCAGGTTGATATAATCGTTCATATCACCGATATCAGCATATTGCATGGTGTAATAGTCGCGAAGGTGGCTGTTGGGAGTCAGCAGGTCCATATGAGAGAACTCCATTTCCACCGGCGACATTTTGAAGCGGGCAGAGAGTTTCTTTACTTCAAATCCACTTCGCTCCCTGGTACTGAATGTCAGGTCGCCGAGAATACTATCTTTTACTAGTGTTGTATTGGTTAACTGCAGGTTTATTTGTTGAAAGCGGATGTGATTAGGTGCAAAAGAACCAGCTGTTACAGCAGTAGTGTCGTCCGGGTTATCTACTCCAAAGAGACCATCCCTGATCGACACTTCTTTTACCAGCAGTCTCCAGTTAGCACTATTCCAGCGAAGTTCAGGTATAGCGGAGGTATCTGCCAGTACCTCCTTTTCTGCCTTCGGATGTTTATGGCGGAGGGGGGAGGACTTATAACTGGAAATGATAAACGATGGCTTATCCATTTTCAGCTCCTGTATATCAATATTGTGTTGTTGCAGGTCCAGGTTTTTTGCATCCAGGTAGATCTGTTTGGCAGATACATAGTAATCTTCACCAACCCACTGGTCTATCTGGTTGATCTTTACATTCGTCAGGTCGATCTTGCGAAGGTCCAGCGATACGCCGCCTGAAGGTTGCTTTGCCCTGGATGTATCCGGTGCACTGCTAAAGGCATCGACGATGAAAGAGTAGTTCCAGAGAGAATCTTTGGGGCTACGGATTAGATTGATGGTAGCATGATCGAGTCCAATGTATTTGAGTACAGGTTTATCCTGAAAGAAAAACCAGTCAGTGATCTTCACCTGCGCGGTACCTGCATACAACAGGGTATCTTTATGCCTGTCTTCGATGTAGAGTCCTTCCAGGCGAAGGCTGTTGAAGAGGCGAATGTCTATATGATTGAGGTCCACCCTTGTTTTCAGCCGGTGTGAAAGGCGGGTAATGGCCTGCTGAACCAGGAAATTCTGCACTGCAGGGATGTTGACAAGGATACCCAGGAGGATAGCCAAACCCAATATACTCAGGAGAACGATCGAGATTATTTTACGTACCTTTTTCAGCGCAGCAATGTTTAAGCGGCAAATTTAATCGAATAAGTTGAAAATACCGGGCTCCCGGGACTATCAGGTTAGCAATTTTTCTCAAGCGACAGCCCCGGTTTACAAGTTTAATTAATAGTAAGTTAATACAGTTGTTAAAGTTTTTGGATGAGAAATTGATATCTTATCAGTATGAAGTATTTTTTCATTCCACTGACTATTTTATTGTTTGCCTGTTCAGACAATAAAACTGTGAAAGTGAAGGGATCAGATACTGAAGTCAATCTTGCAGTACAGTTAGCAGAGTCATTCCATCGCTACAAACCATCCCTGTTCATATCTGTATCCGGTGGCGGTTCAGGGCTTGGAATTGCTTCCCTGCTTAATGGAAACGCAGATATTGCGAATGCCAGCAGAAGGATTAATGAAAAAGAGATGGCTCTTTTCAGGGAAAAGGGGATCGTGCTTGATTCCTTCATCTTTGCACAGGATGCGATTGCTTTTATTGTAGCAGATGATCTTCCGCTGGCATCCATCAGTACCCGGCAGCTGGCTGACCTGCTTAGTGGAAAGGTCCGCAATTGGGAGCCAATAGCCGGAAAGCGCCTGCCGGTAAATATCTACGGACGTCAAAGCAATTCCGGAACCCACGACTTTGTAAAAAATCGTTTACATATTTCTTTTTCACCTGCTGCCAAACAAATGAACGGCAATGCGCAAATCCTGGAAGCAATTCGTGCAGATCACTCCGGTATCGGCTATGTTGGCGCCGGCTATGTGATACACGGTGTCACCAAAGGGATCAAAGTCCTGCCTGTTTATACTACAGACAGGAACGCGGCAGTATCCCCCCTTGATGCTGCAAAAATCGCTGAAGGAGCCTACTTTTTTCAGCGCCCCTTATTTCAATACTTCAGGGCAAAAGATTCCCTGCAGGTAAGACCTTTTATCGCCTTTGAGAAAAGCCCTGAAGGGCAAAAAATAATCAATGTAGGAGGGTATTATCCGGCTAAAAAATAACTTCTATGGGTATCAGAAAGCGGGAACGGATTGACTGGCTGATGAAGCTGGTCTTTAAATCAACTGGCTTACTTACCATTGCCCTGCTGGCAGGGATTTTCTTTATGTTGTTGTACAACAGTATGAGTTTCTTTTTTGATGTGCCTCCCATCGATTTCTTTACAGGTTCACAGTGGGATCCTGACAACTCAAAAAATGCCTACAGCATCCTGCCATTACTGGTAAGCACTGGTTTGGTCGCACTGGGGTCAATGATGATCGCTGTGCCACTGGGTATACTATCTGCCGCATTCCTCTCAGAACTGGCCCCGGGGAAATTACAGGCAGTATTAAAACCTGTTATTGAAATGCTGGCTGCGATTCCTTCTGTTGCAATTGGCTTTCTCGGCATCACATTGGTAGGACCGGGCATTGCCCGGATATTTGGCATTGAGAATGGACTAAATGCGCTGAATGGCTCTATCTTATTGGCGGTCATGTCTTTACCCACTATCATCACAATCAGTGAAGATGCCATTCATGCGATTCCGAAAAGTTACCGCGAAGCCTCACTGGCATTGGGGGCCAACCAATGGCAAACCCTTTATAGAGTGGTGATACCTGCCGCTTATCCGGGTCTGATTGCTGCTGTATTGTTAGGTTTGGGCAGAGCACTCGGCGAAACGATGACAGTATTGATGGCCACTGGCAATACGGCCGAAATGCCCAGCGGTTTCCTGGATTCTATCAGGACTATCACCGCCACCATTGCCATAGAAATGGGTGAGGTCCCTTACCGCACTACCCATTATTTTGCCCTGTTTGCCATCGCAGCTGTATTGTTCCTCATTACTTTACTGATTAACCTTGTTGGGGAATATGCGGCCAACAGGTTAAGAAAATTTCAGGCATGAGAAAATGGTTTAACTGGATTATATTAACAGGTAGTACCTTGCTGGTCTGCCTTTTCCTGGGCATCATTATATTTGACATCTTTTCAAAAGGCCTTTCAGTGTTATCCTGGCAATTCATCAGCAAGCCACCGGAAGCTGCTATGACAAAAGGAGGAATCCTCCCGGCGATTACTGGTACTTTGCTGCTGACCTTTATTACAACATTATTTTCCGTACCATTTGGCGTAGCATGTGCTGTATACCTAAACGAGTACGCAGGAAACTCCATCCTTACAAATGTGATCAGGGGCTCTATCCGCAACCTTTCAGGTATTCCTTCTATTATCTACGGATTGTTCGGACTGGCACTTTTCGTCCAGACATTCAGGCTGGGTACCTCCGTACTTGCAGCAGGATTAACGCTGGGGTTATTGTCCTTACCTTATATTATTACTACTACTGAAGAAGCGCTGAAACGGGTTCCTGCCAGTATGCGCGAAGCTACACTCGCGATGGGAATCACACAATTTGAAACTATCAGGGACGTGGTGCTGCCCAAGGCATTACCGGGCATCCTGACCGGTATCATTCTCACCTTGTCAAGGGCTGCCGGCGAAACAGCCCCTATATTATTCACTGGAGTCGCTTTTTATATCAATGGTATGACCACCGCATTGGATCAGGAGTTCATGGCATTACCCTACCACCTGTATATGCTGTGCACACAGCACCAATCTATCGAAGAGGTCCGGCCATTAGCATATGGGACAGCAGTTGTGCTGATTATTCTTGTGTTTCTCCTCAACATCATTGCTTTTTATTTCAGGTTTAAACAAAGAACGCAGGATTGATTATGGATAAGATCAAATTGTCAGTACACCATATGGATATGTATTTCGGTAGTAAGCAGATACTGAAGCAGATTAATATCGACTTTCCTGAACACAAGGTCACAGCGCTGATCGGACCTTCAGGATGTGGGAAATCCACCTTGCTGCGCTCGCTTAATCGTATGCATGACCTGTCGCCCGAGGCAAAGATTAAAGGAGAGATCCAACTCGATGGGCAGGATATTTATGACCGCCGGATTTCGGTCAATGATGTAAGAAGACGGATCGGTATGGTGTTTCAGAAAGCCAATCCGCTACCCAAAAGTATTTTTGATAACCTTGCATATCCCCTTCGCATACATAGATTTCCAAAACATGAGATCCCCGGTATGGTGCAGCATGCGCTGGAAGAAAGTTACCTTTGGGATGAAGTAAAAGATGAGTTGAAAAAGCCGGCTGTAAAATTGTCCGGCGGACAGCAGCAAAGATTATGTATCGCCCGTGCAGTGGTACTGAGGCCGGAAGTGATCCTGATGGATGAACCCTGTTCTGCATTGGATCCTATCAGTACTAATAAAATCGAAGAGCTGATCCTGCGCCTGAAACGGGATTATACCATTGTGATCGTTACCCACAATATGCAACAGGCCCAGCGTATATCTGACAAGGTCGCCTTTATGTATTTAGGCGAATTAATTGAATTTGGAGATACCGACCAGCTATTCCGCCGTCCCTCGCAGGAGCTGACAAAGAATTATGTAAACGGTCATTTTGGATAAACTTACATCACAGGGGCTACTGTATAACCTGCTTTTCTGAGCAGCGCAATCACACCGTTCTGTCCTCCCAGATGCCCCGCCCCACAGGCAATGAATGAAGGAACATGCTGTATCTGCCCCGAGATCACAGGTATCCAGTTACGGTTACGATTATCCAGCATGAGCGTTTTGTAACGGGCAATGTCTTCTTCCCGGATGATCAGTTCATAAAGTTGGTTAATGTCTGCTGCATAATAAGCAGCTAGTAATTGCTGGTACTCCTTCCTGGAGGTGGCAAGGTCTTTCACCGTCTTTACGAGACTTTCTGCCTCTTCTTTATCAGGTATGCTATCAAAGATCGCCAGCTGGTCTTCTGCTGTTTCCAGGCCATGAATGCTCATGCCATTTTCCCTGGCAAGCAGCAATAGCATACTCTCGCAGGATACCGGATGAGGACACGTCACTGTCTTCTCCATAAGCATCGACATCATGACTAAGGGTTTCATCCTGTCCAGTGTCAGCAGGGGAACACCGATCGAGTCTTTGAAGTATTTGCTCAGCAAAGTATAGTCGGGGGCAGATAACAGGGATTTAAATGAATAACCGGCAGGCATCATCATTTCGCGGGCAACCTTCGTCATCGCCAGCGTATCATCCATATTGAACTCCATATAAAAGGCCTGTGTTTCCTTCATTGCTTCAATAATGGAAACAGAAAAGGGGAGGTCCTCACTGCAGATCATGTGAATTGTACCAAAAAGATAAGATGGCTTTGCTAACCCATTGCCGGATACCTTCCATAATAATGAAGAAGAAGAGTCTTTCGGGGTAAGTGGCATGAAACCGGTCAGCATACAAAGTAAGGTCGTCAACATAATCACACAGTTTTATCAGAAGAAAACGCCTGCTTCAATTGCTGTTGCAATTTTTCCAGCGCTGGTGTCTGGTGCAGTGCCGTAATTACAATCCTGTTAACAGGCGGGCTATCCGGGTTCGGATAGCCAAAGGAAGAAATGATTGTTCCCTGCGCTTCAAGGGTTTTTTCAATACCCGCATTCAATAGAAATACCGGTAGCTGAAAAGGGTTATGGAGCTGGGGCATTTGCTGCGTTAATGCTGAAAACTCGGCAATCCTTTGATGCATCAGTTCCCGCTGGTACCGGAACAATGTTTTACTTTGCAGAAATGCCCATGCACTGGCAGGCATCAGTGAGGTACCTGCCGTAAAAGCCGGAGTTTTTTTTATGGCTATAATATCTTCCAGTCTGCCGGCCACTACACCACCCTGTATACTAAATGCCTTTGCCAGCGACGCAGATAGCAGGTAGCGCAGTGGCGGATGCCGGGGAAGGGAATGAACGATACCTCCACCATCATTACCCAGTACACCAAAGCCATGTGAGTCATCTATGACTACCATCACTTCCCTGTTAATCTCATTTAACCACTTGAAATCATGGATGGTACTGGTCAATGGATTCACCCCGTCTGCAACGATCACAAAGGTATTGTCGGGCCATGCATTCACCCTGGCAATTGTTTCCGCAGTCCATTCCTGCCAGCCCATGTTGGGCAAAACTACTTTGCCCAGGCGAAGCGAGGGATGTGTCGATGGAGCGTATAGTATTTCTCCCTGCGTGGCCGCATATTGAATGGCTGCCTGCGAGGCAAGATACCCGGAAGAGAAGGAAGCCGCAGCCTGTTGTCGGAGCATGTCCGCCAGCGTATCATCTAATTCTTCGTATAGATCCAGGCGCAAATTAGCAATGCGGGAAGACACAAATACGGTGCCGTAAAGATCGATGCCGTTACGGAGCGCTTCTTTATAGTGAGGATGCGCATGCAGGCCCAGATACGAAAAGCCAGAGAAAAAGAGATACTCCTTTCCGCTGACGTGGGTGACTGTATCCGGGGTCGAATTTGTGTGCAAATGCATCTATTCAGCCTTGGTTTTGAGAATAAAATAGTAGTCGCCTGATTTCACTTTCATATCAAAGTGTGTATCATCGAGGGTTACAACCGTAACAAGATTTTCGTACGCACGATCCCCATTGTTTGCAGTAATGGAGATCACTTTTCCATTACTCAGCATCTTGTATTTACCTGAGTCGGGTTTATTGGTGTTAGTGGCTATAAAGAGATTGTTGTCGAGGAACTGGTAATAAACGTCTGTGTAATAACCTCGTTTCAATTCTGCCGCCTGGTTGATCTGGGCGATATCAAAACCGGAACCGGGTGGAACGACCACGTCGTAGACCCTCCATTTTTTGTGCAGGAGTTGTTTGTCGCCATTGCTGCAGGAACAACAAAACAGGATGGCAAATAGAGTGATATATCTCACGGGTGATTATTTTAAGCAGACAAGTTACTGCAATTTGCGTTACTGGCAACTGCCAGTAACGCAAAGCATTTATTTCATCATACTATCGTTGAAAGCCTGCGAACCACCTTTCGGTATACTCAGACTCATCCACTTATCACCCTTTAAAACCTTACCTAAATACACAATCTGCCCTACATGATAAGGTACATGCATCAGTTGTCTGTTGATGGCGTCTATTACTATATGTGGCTCGCTCCTGATCAGCACCTTCTTTTCCAGGTCTTCCGGCGTCAGACTGCCAATCGAATCCAGGATCACCTTCCAGCCACTATTCCATAACCCGATGATCTCTTCTTTTGTGGCCACGCCGTTCACAAACTCCTCATCCCTGTTCCGCCAGGCCTTTTCCCCATCCGACGTCAGAAAGTCCGTCCAACGGGAACGCATATTGCCACTCAGGTGTTTGACGATCAGGTAAATGCTGTTGGGCTCTCCTGCTGGTTGCCACAGTAGCTGCTCATCATCTAACTGTGCGATTGTTTTGTCGCCCAGTGACTTGTAGTAAGACAGTCTTTCCAGTGCACTGTCCAGGTAAATCTTTCCAAGCATAATCGTAAATATTAAAAACCGGCTGCACTGTCGTCTCCCCGTTTATCACCAACTGCATGCAGCTGGCCATTTACGTTTTTGATAACTTCAGTACGACCAATCTGTCCTCTTTTTGTAATAGTATACCCCATTTTTTTCAATCCTTCCAGGGGGGCCTGCTCAAAATCGTCCTCTACCATGATTTCGTCCGGCAGCCACTGATGATGGAATTTAGGCGCATCTACGGCTTCTTTTGGAGACATGTTAAACTCCAGCATATTGATCAGCGTCTGGAATACAGACGTGATAATGGTCGAACCACCCGGCGTACCTGTTACGATGTACGGCGTTTGATTTTTTAATACAATCGTCGGCGTCATTGAACTCAGCATCCTTTTGCCAGGTGCAATGGCATTCTTTTCATTGCCTACCAGTCCATACATGTTAGGAACACCAGGTTTTACGCTAAAGTCATCCATTTCATTGTTCAGCAGGAAACCGGCACTGCCTACTACCACCTTACAGCCATAACCGCCATTCAATGTGGTGGTTACAGCTACTGCGTTACCTTCTTCATCCATTACTGAAAGGTGAGTGGTTTCATCACTTTCGTGCATATCGCCCGCCTTTACCACCTGGCTGGAACCTGCTTTGGTGGAATCAAAATCATTCATGCGGGACCTGATGTACGAAGCATCTGTCAATTGCTTTACTGGTACCTTCACATAGTCTGGATCTCCCAGGAACTCTGCCCTGTCTGCGTAAGCACGCCTTTCTGCTTCAACCATCAGTTGGATGGACTTAACCGAATGGAAGCCCCATGATGATAAGCGATAGGGCGCTACCATTCCCATCATTTGCTGTAAAGCCACACCACCACTGCTTGGCAATGGCATGGTGACGATCCTGTAGTCTTTATAATTAAATACAACCGGCGTTCTGTCTACTGCACGATAAGCTTTTAAATCATCCAGTGTGATCAGTCCATTTGCACGCTCCATTTCATCTACGATCAACTGTGCGGTTTCTCCTTCATAAAAGCCTGCCTGCCCCTTATCGCGTATTCTTTTCAGGGTATTGGCCAGGTCTTCCTGGACCAGGATGTCTCCTTCTTTCCAGGGCTTGTCACGCATCAATGCATTGTTTTCAGTGTTGTGTTTCCTGAACTGTTCCTGTGCTGCATTCAGGCTGTTGGCTTCTGCAGCAGTAATGGCAAAGCCCTTTTCTGCCAGCCTGATAGCAGGAGCAATCAGTTTTTTCATAGGCAGTTTAGCATAAGGTAAAGAGGCAAATAAGCCTGCCACCGTACCGGGAACACCACAAGCCAGGTGGCCCGAGATACTGAGAGATCTGATCGGGTTGCGCATACTATCCAGGTACATATCCCTGGAAGCGGCTTTCGGCGCTGCCTCACGGTAGTCCAGCGTAACATTTTTACCATCTTTCAGGTGGGCGACCATAAAACCGCCGCCACCCAGATTCCCGGCAGCAGGATATACAACTGCCAGCGCCAGCTGCGTGGCAATTGCAGCATCTACAGCATTCCCTCCCTGCTTCATTACTTCAATCCCCGCCAGACTAGCCAGGGGATGGGCCGAGACTACAGCACCATGAGCAGCCTTTGTTTCTTTTTCAATTTTGTAGTGGATTGCATCGTCCTGCGCATAAGTATAACTGCAGGAGAATAACATAAACGTGAGTAGTGCTGTGCGCATCGGAATCGTATTTTAATCTTGTGTATCTGTTTTGTATTCTGGTTAACTGCCTATAGTCTGGTCGCCATATTAGCCAACTTCTGAGAACAAATCTAAATATAAAACCCAGAATCCAGGTCTTAAGATTCACCCGGTTACCCATTTAGGTGGCTACCGATTCTTTTTTCGTTGTTAATCCTCTCAGCACAAATCACTTATTCGAAAACTGCCCGCTTCATTTCCGGTACCTGCCTCCTCCTTACGTGTTATTTTGGGTTAATTGTTTTTTATATATGTTTGTAGAGGACAACATAACCTATGACAACAGCTTTGAAATGCACGGGCACTTTATTGCTGTTTATTATTGCAGTACACTGTAACAATCAGCGACCCGACAATGCGACCTTGAAACAGATCATGAGGAATGAAGATGGCACCATTTACAAACGCGTATTCACATTATCAATGGACCCCAGCAGGGAACGGGTGGAGATTTACTTCAGATCCGGCAGCCTGAAAGAACGCTATTTTCGTAAAGCAGGGATGCTGGACGGCCCCCGTGAACTTTTTTACAGCACGGGTATGCTGTCTGAATCCGGCAACTGGCGGAACGATCACCGTATAGGAGAATTCCGTTATTACCGCGAAGATGGTCAGCTGGACTGTACGCAGTACTACGGATTGTTAGGAGATGGTAGCAGGTGACACTTATATTTCCTATCTTCAGGTAGTAATTCTACAACAGATGACATACCGCTTGCTGACACTGATTTTTGCAGTCCTTACCACAACGTTTTCCCTTTCTGCTCAAACACTGCCTTCGCCGGATCAGTTTCTTGGATATCCTCTAGGAACACAGTTTACCCCACACTACAAGGTGTTGGATTATTTCAGGGCCGTAGCTGCTGTTACGCCCAATATGCAGTTAGAACAATACGGAACAACTTATGAAGGAAGGCCGCTTATGCTGGCGACCATTACTTCGCCTGCAAACTTTACCCGGCTCGGCCAGATCAGGGAACATAACCTGCAGCTGGTCAATGGCGATGGTCAGGTAGCCGATAACGATCCGGTGATCGTATGGCTCAGTTACAATGTACATGGCAACGAAGCCGTTTCTACCGAAGCTGCTATGAAAACCCTGTATACATTAGCGAACAAGAGCAATACACAACAGCAGCAATGGCTGGAAAATACGGTGGTGATCATTGATCCCTGCCTGAACCCGGACGGCCGTGAGCGTTATGTGAATTTCTACAATCAGGTACATACCCTACTTCCGAACCCGGTATTATCCGGCAGAGAACATAAAGAACCCTGGCCAGGAGGCAGGGCAAACCATTATTACTTTGACCTGAACCGCGACTGGGCATGGCAATCACAGGCGGAATCACAGGCCAGGATGACACAATACAACCGCTGGATGCCACAGGTACACGTCGATTTCCACGAGCAGAATATTGACGCGCCTTATTACTTTGCACCCGCAGCAGAACCATTGCATGATATCATCAAACCATGGCAGAGAAAAATGCTCACCATGGTGGGAAAAAACAATGCAAAATATTTTGATAAAGAAGGTTGGTTATACTTTACTAAAGAGACTTTCGATATGTTTTATCCAAGCTATGGAGATACATATCCTACCTATAATGGCGCCATCGGTATGACCTACGAACAGGGGGGCGGCGGCCGTGCAGGTATCATGGCATTAAAGCAGGACGGCGATACCCTTACACTTACACAACGTATTGCCCATCATTATACAACCGGACTGTCGACTATAGAAGTCGCTGCCAGCCAGGGTAAAGAGCTGTTGAAGGATTTTACTGACTACTTCTACCAGGCAAGTCACAACCCGGATGGACCCTATAAATCCTATGTGATCAAATCTGGTGGCAATACTGAAAAATTAGCGGCGCTGGCCACATTGCTGAAACGGAATCATATTAGATTCGGTTATGGCGCAACCGGTACAAAAGCCACTGGCTTCAACTATTTCAATGGTAAAACAGAAAGTTTTGCGATCGATAAAGAAGACATGGTGATCAATGCCCTGCAATCCCGCTCTAACCTGTTGAAAGTATTGTTTGAGCCCGATAGCAGACTTACAGATTCTGTGACCTACGATATCACAGCCTGGGCTTTGCCTTATGCTTATGGATTGCAATCATACGCTGTAAAAGAGTCCCTGACTGCTGAGCGTGATACCTTACTGATCCCGGTTGCTACACCCGCGAATGCAGCGCGCAGCTATGCCTATCTGGCTAAGTGGAATAGTATAAGAGATGTACGTTTCCTGGCTGCATTATTAAAAAGAAAAGTAAGAGTAAGGTTTGCAGAAGGACCATTTACTGCCGGAGGAAAATCTTATCCTGCAGGCACCCTGATCATTACAAGAGCTGGCAATGAAGGAGCAGGAGAGGGCTTCGATGGCATGGTAACTGGACTGGCAAAAACAGTAGGCGTAACATTGGATATAGCCAATACCGGCTTCGTGGATAAAGGCGTTGACTTCGGCTCTGAAAAAGTACATTACATCAAACCAATGAGAGTAGTGCTGGCTATGGGCAACGGTATTTCGTCCCTGGCAGCCGGAGAGGTCTGGTATTATTTTGAACAGCAGATCGGCTACCCATTGACCATCGTCGATGAAAGTAACCTGGAGCAGGTGAACTGGAGAGATGTGGATGTACTGATCCTGCCGGATGGTAATTATAAATTCCTGAACGATAAAGAGAATGCCGGCAAACTGAAAGACTGGGTGAGCAATGGGGGAAAACTGATTGCCATGCAGGAAGCTTTATACCAGTTGTCGCAGCAGGACTGGGGGATCAAAGTAAAGAAGGATGCCATGCCGGGACTGGATGATAAGAAGAATGAATATGCCATGCTGAAGAGCTACGCAAACCGGGAAAGAGATGGCGTGCGACAAATGATTCCGGGAGCAATTTACAAGGTACAGCTGGATAACACGCACCCGTTGGCTTTTGGCTTCCCTGACACCTATTATAGCCTGAAACAGGACGATAAATTATACGAGTTTATGGATGGTGAGGGATGGAATGTAGGAGTGCTGAAAAAAGATAATTACCTGAGCGGATTTGTTGGTACAGAAACCCGCAAAAAACTGAAGGACGGCGTGCTATTTGGCGTGAAGGAAGTGGGGAGCGGAAAGGTGGTGATGCTGGCAGATGATCCCCTTTTCCGCAGTTTCTGGGAAAACGGCAAGCTATTGTTTGGCAACGCGTTGTTTATGGTATTCTAAAACCGCCTGATATTACACCCGAGCACCTGTGTAGAACTTACTTTCGGCGATTTCTTTGCCAGCAGGTCATTGATGGCATTGTTCAGATGCCTGTTTTTTACAGCATCGGCATTACCCGGACTGTCGTCAATGGCGCCTTTGTATACAAGTGTTCCTCCCTGGTTAAAGAGATAGCATTCGGGCATATGTGTGGCCTGAAATGCCTCAGCAAAGGCAGCCCCGGGATCGGCTACATAATACCAGGTGTATTGCTGGGTAGCCGCATAGGCTTTCATTACTTCCAGCGTAGCATTTTCATTTGAATTGATCAGCACTACCCCGATCTGGTTATTGAGAGCATACCTGCAGATCTCGACAGTTCTCGCCTTGTTTCTTTCAATGTAAGGGCAGTCGTTGCCTGAAAACATGACTAATAACCCGTTTGCCTGTCTGGCTTTGTTAAGCGTGATTTCTTTCCCGGAAATATCTTTTAATGCCTGATCTGCTTTTGGTATAGGTGCACCTATCTCCAACGAGAGTTCTGCCACCCGCATGGCGACAAGAGCAAGGCAAAGCGCTAGGTAGTGAGACTTTATCATAAATATAGGTTTACCGGGATAACAGGTTAAAGATAAGACTTAAATGTTAAATTAGTCTAATGCCTCACTTCCTTCAGGTATTTAATACTTGCATTTAATTCAAAACCAATTAATAAGGTCAGAGAATTCAGGTAAACCGCAATCATCAGGATCAACAGCGTACCCACGGAACCATAGATCTTGTTGTAGTTACTAAAGTTATTAACAAACACTGAAAAGCCAAGGGTCACCAGGATCATTAAAACCGTTGCCAACGTACTACCCGCTGTAATGAATTTCCATCGCTTATTCGTAGCTGGCACAAACCGGTACAGGACTGACAGAATAGAATAGAACAGGAAGATGATCAGTACCCATCGCGTCATCTCCGCCAGTGAAATAACGGTCTTATTTTTAATGCCTAACGTCTCAAAAATATAATGCAGTACGGTACCCTGCGCGATAATGAGGATCACTGTCAACAATAATAAAAATACCAGGATGGCGGTCAGCTGTAAGGCCAGTAACCGTTTCTGCCACCATTTTCTTTTCCTGAAGCCAGGTTGCCGCCTGTTGAAGGAACGGGCTACGCCCATCACCGCATTGGACGATGCGAAGAAACTCATGCCAAATGAGATAGACAACAATCCATTGTGGTGTGTGTACAGGAAATCATGGATCATGTCCCGCACGATGATATAGGTATTGTAATTCGGGGTCACATCCTCCGCCAGTTCGTACAGGGTGGCTTCCACATTGTTCATGGGAATATACGGCACGAGTGTAAACAGGAAAATGAAAAACGGCGGTATCGCCAGCAGGAAGTTAAATGAAATGGCAGCAGCCCGCTCTCCCAGACTCTTATTTTTAATTTCTCTGAAGAAGTAATGGATCACATCATACAATGGTAATCCCTCAAATCCGGGCAATACGATATGCTTGCTCCTGTGGATAAGGAAACTGATGGGTTTGATGGCCAGTATGATAGACTCTATTCTTCTCATAGCTAAGTAGGTACGCCACTATATACCTCTTGCATTCAGGGCTGCCTGATATAAATGGGCATTTTTCATATGCTCTGCGTAGGTGGCCGCAAAAGCATGATAACCAGAAAAATCAGATTTAGCACAAAAATACAGGTAATCTGTGTCAGGTGTATTGAGCACGGCATCCAGTGTTTTTACAGAAGGTGTACAGATCGGGCCCGGAGGCAAACCTTCATACCTGTAAGTATTATAAGGGGAATCGAATTGCAGGTGTCCTTCCCTGATCCTGCGGAGGGCAAAATCCTGCAGGGCAAACTTCACAGTCGGATCGGCCTGCAGTCGCATGCCTTTTCTGAACCTGTTCAGGTATACACTGGAAATTAATGGCTTTTCGTCGTTCTTGTTTGATTCTTCTTCTACAATAGAAGCCAGGATAGTCACCTGGTTAATGGAAAGGTTCAAACGTTGTGCCTTCTGTTTTCTTTCTGTTGTCCAGAAATCCTCTCTTCCTTTCTCTATTTTCTTGAATGCATTCTCGGCAGAGGTGTTCCAGTAAAACTGGTAAGAATTTGGCATGATGGCACACATCACCGTGTTGGTATCCAGGCCATATTGCCTCAGGTACACATTATCATTGATCAGCGCCAGGAAGGTGGCAGAATCTGCCTCCAGGTTTGAACAGATCTTATGTATGAGGTCTTTCTTTGTTCTGAGTTTGGTGATGGTTAGGTTCACAGGTGTCTGACGGCCGGAGCGGAGCATTTTTACAATGTCGAAATTGCTCATACCCCTGGTTATTTTATACTTACCGGCCTTTACACGTTCGGGATACCCCAGTTCCCGCGCCACCCAGTCAAAGCTATTGCGGCTGCGGATGATCTCCTGGTCTGTCAGACCATTGAGTACATCGTCATAGGTACTACCGGTGCGGACATAAAAGAATTTGTTATCGCCAAAGGCCCGGGTATTCGGACCAAACAGGCGGTATCCAAAATAAACGAGCGTACCGGCGGCCAATGCAATCACGACCACAATGGCACGTTTGATCCACAGGCTTTTTTGTTGCGTTTGCTTTGATTTGCTTCTCTTTGTCTTTGCCATAAAAGGATAGGTAACAAAAAACCTCGCTTGCGGCGAGGTTCTATAATAGCTTTGTAGTCCAGATTATTTAGCTGGCTGAGTATTAGGTAAACTAGCTGGTGCCTGCTGTGGTTGTTGGATAGGAGCAGCAGAAGCATTACGTTCCATTACTGATTTATCCTGCTTTACAGTACCTTTTGAAATAAACATGGAAGAGGTCATGCAGAGCACAGCAATGATAGCAGCGAGGATCCAGGTGCCTTTTTCCAGCACATCGGTAGTCTGGCGCACACCCATTACCTGGTTACCGAAACCACCAAAAGAGCCGCTTAAACCGCCGCCTTTAGGGTTTTGTACCAGCACGAAAAAGCCTAACAGCACGCAGGCCAGGAGGATTAAAATACCGAAAATCAATAACATAATATATGTGTTAATTTTTGTCTGTTAGAATTTGTAATTCTTTGATCTTTTGCGCAAAATAAGCGCTTTTGGCGGGATTAAGCAAACTTAATTTCTGATAGATCAGGATCGCTGTATTGTACTGGCGTTGCTTTGCCCATATCTCTGCCAGCGTCTCAGTCACCATATCATTATTAAGTGTGATCGAATTCATCGCCATTTTCTCTACTACTTCAGAAACTTCAGGATCTGCATCCTGGTAGCTTATATTGATCTGCTGACGATACCAGTCTTTGCTGGCCTTATCAGCAAAGCTGCTCTTCATTTCTTTTAGCCAGGAGGTAAAACTTTTCATTTCAGCCTTCCCTTTTTCATTCAGTTCATCCGCTTTCCCGGGATCCTTCAGGCGCTTATAGGCAAAATAGTCGTCTGAATACAGTGGCTGGAATGTCAGGGTGGTGTTATCATCCATTGCTGGCATTTCCAGCGGGAAAATCTTGATTGGCTCTTCTACTTCTTCAGCTGTGATGGCTACCAGAAGGTCGGACGCTACAATAATCGGTTCAGGTACCATCTCTTGCGCTTCTTCTTTTATTTGCTCTTGTATAGTTACTGGTTCAGGTTCGGCTGGCGCAACTGTCACATTATCAGGTGTAACCGTCAGCTCATCGCCGGCGGTGAAGGTAGTTATTTCCGCTGATTTTTCTGCTGCCGGTGCGTCATATGCTGGCACTTCACTAACGACCACTTCCTCTACAGGTGCTTCATATGCAGACGCTGCTTCTACAGGGGCTTCGTACGCAGGAGCTTCATTAACAACCGCTTCCTGTACAGGTGCCTCATATGCAGCAGCTGGCGCTTCGTACACAGGAGCTTCATTAACGACCGCTTCCTGTACAGGGGCTTCATATGCAGATGCTGCTTCCACAGGGGCTTCGTACGCAGGAGCTTCATTAACAACCGCTTCCTGCACAGGCTCCTCATATGCCGCTACCTCTTCCTCAGGTGCTGCAAGCACCACTTCCGGTTCAGCAGCTACTGCCACCACTTCATCTGTCGTGATAAAGCGATAGAAATAGTGCATGTTATTGCTGAACTGCTGTGCCTTCTTTACAGCCGGCGCCAGCAGATTCTTTTGTTCGCTATATTGTTTCCGGGCTAATAATAGCCTGGCCGCCGTAAAGTACGGATATTGTGAAATAATCCGATCTATACTGTGCTCTTCTACCTGCTTAATATCAGGCAGTTGGAAAATATGCTGAATGATCCTGTTTGCGGTCATATAGCTGCTAAAGTATGAAAAAAAATTAAATACGAGGGCTACATTTTACCAGTTTGCAAACGCCTTATTGAAAATATCATCCACAATCTGAGGTAGAATATTATTTTCTAACAGGTTGTTTTCCACTGCACTGGGCAATTGCGTGGCAGAAAAGTCGGCCGAGCGTGTAAACGCCTGCGTCCATCCTTTTTTGTCACCCACCCTCTTTATAAATGTAATATTAATGGTCACTGTCAAACGGGACGTCGCTGCTTTATCCACATTCGTTACGGCAGCATTGCTGAAAGCATACCCCGTCACACTTCCCCTGAACTCGTAGTCCGTATTGTCTTCATTGACCTGTACCAGCCTGGTTTGCGAAGTCACTTTTGTTCTCAGTTTCTCAGTCACGTTCTGGCTCAGGGTTGGGTTATTGATCGGCGCCCTGTTCTCAATGAATCGTACATTCACGGTTTTTGCCCCCTGGTCAATACTGGCCCCGTTGGCGGAGTATTTAACAGAGCAGCCACCTATCATCAGCAACAGCCCGATGGCCATTATCCCCTGAAATAATCTGGTCATTGCCATACTTTATTCGTTAATGTTGTATTCCTTCAGTTTTCTATACAGTGTTCTCTCTGAAATGCCCAGATCCAGTGCAGCATCTTTTCTCTTGCCCTTGTGTTTCTTCAGCGCTTTTACAATCAGTTCCTTCTCTTTGTCGGCAATGGATAGTGTTTCTTCCACTTCTTCGTGGTGGTCTATCTTATTGTTGTCCTGAATGATGATAGGCTGTTGTGGCGCTGAAATGGCCGTGGGTGTTACGGTCGAATTTACCTCTGGCTGGGAGTGAAAGCTGTGCAGCACATGGCTATCCTGGAAACCAGCCGGTGTCGAATGCGCCAGGTTAGGATTCTGCAGTACTTCGAAGAACATTTTCTTCAGTTCTGTCACATCCTTTTTCATATCGAAGAACAACTTGTAAAGGATATCCCGCTCATTGGAGAAGTCTCCGTTCGGCTTGGCCTGTGGCGCTGCCAGCATAGGCAGGCGGGACGTTTCAGGTTGTTCCGGCAGGAATCTGCGCAGCTCCTGGGCTGTGATCAGTTTATCATGTGCCAGTACGGAGATCTGCTCCGCCATATTCTTCAGCTCACGCACATTACCTCTCCACTGGTAGTTGACAAGTATATTACGTGCCTCATCATCCAGCTGTATAGAAGTGGTCTTATATCTTTCTGCAAAGTCAAGACAGAACTTGCGGAACAGCAGGGGAATATCCTCTTTCCTGTCGCGGAGCGACGGTACCCGGATAGGCACTGTATTCAAACGGTAGTACAGGTCTTCCCTGAACTTTCCCTGTTGTGTATGATCCAGCAGATCACGGTTGGTAGCCGTTATCACGCGTACATCTGTCTTTTGCACTTTGGAAGACCCCACCCTGATAAACTCTCCTGTTTCCAGTACCCGGAGCAGGCGGGCCTGCGTACCCAGTGGCATTTCACCAATTTCATCGAGGAAAATGGTACCGCCATTCACCGTCTCGAAATAACCTTTACGGCTATCAACCGCACCGGTAAAGGATCCTTTTTCATGTCCGAACAATTCGGAATCGATTGTTCCTTCCGGTATAGCTCCACAGTTGACTGCTATGAAAGGGTTATGTTTACGGGCACTTAATGAATGAATGATATTGGAAAACACTTCTTTACCAACGCCGCTTTCCCCGACTATCAATACCGTCAGATCTGTATTAGCCACCTGGGCGGCCACCTGCAGGGCATAGTTGAGTACCGGTGAATTTCCTATAATGCCAAACCTGTTTTTAATGGACTGTATGTTATCCATATCCTTAATTTACGAGGCTGACTGTGTCAGTCCCGGCTGTGATCCAATTTATTTTTTCTTATGCTTTGCCTGTCGGCGTACCTATCAAGGTGCCGGAGGTACAACTATCTACTTTCACCCAAACGTAGTCACATTTCTGGTAATTCTCCTTAGGAAAAACAATTACCTTGTTATGGCCGGTTCTTCCGAACAGGTGGTCTTCTGACCGCTTTGAAGTACCTTCTACCAGCACTTTGAAGGTCTTACCCACATCCTGCTGCATACTTGCCAGTGATTGACCCCTGTGCAGTTCTACTACTTCTGCCAGTCTCCTCTTCTTTACCTCTTCAGGTACATCATCCTGGTAACGGCGGGCTGCCAGGGTACCCGGACGCTCAGAATAGAAGAACATATAAGCCAGGTCATAACGGGAATACGCCATTACTTCCATGGTGTCCTGATGATCTTCTTCCGTTTCAGTGCAGAAGCCGGTGATCACATCTGTCGAAATACCACAATCAGGGAGTATTTCACGGATGCGGTCTACTTTTTTCATATACCACTCACGGGTATAGGTACGGTTCATGAGCTGCAGTATCCTGTTGCTGCCGCTTTGAACCGGCAGATGGATATAGTTGCAGATGTTCTCATACTTCGCCATAACATGCAGCACTTCGTCCGTAATATCTTTCGGATGACTGGTGCTGAAGCGCACCCTGAGGAGAGGACTGATCAGCGCTACCTTTTCCATCAGATTGGCAAAGGTGACAGTTTCAGTTGCATCCATCGGGTTCACCCAATAGTAGGAGTCTACGTTCTGGCCCAGCAGGGTCACTTCACGATAGCCTCTCTGGAAGAGGTCAGTGGCTTCCTGTAAAATCGAACGGTAGTCACGGCTGCGTTCACGACCACGGGTAAAAGGTACTACGCAGAAGGAACACATATTATTACAACCACGCATAATGGATACGAAAGCAGTTACGCCATTCGAATCCAGTCTTACAGGGCTGATGTCATCGTAAGTTTCCTCACGGCTCAGCAGCACATTTACTGCTTTCTGGCCGGTTTCGGCTTCTTCTATAAGGGCAGGGAGGGTACGGTAGGCATCCGGTCCTACGACCATGTCTACCAGCTTTTCTTCTTCTAACAGTTTGGCTTTCAGTCTTTCTGCCATGCAGCCAAGAACACCTACAAGCAGTTCCGGATTGCGCTGCTTTACCTTTTGGAACTCAGTGAGTCTTTTACGCACAGTCGTTTCCGCCTTTTCCCTGATGGAACAGGTATTGAGCAGTACCAGGCTGGCTTCCTCCACATTACGGGTAGGGCCAAAACCTTCTTCTTTCAGGATGGAAGCCACGATCTCACTATCGTTAAAGTTCATCTGGCAACCATAACTTTCTATGTAGAATTTCTTGGTATAAGTCTGAATATCTGCAGCCTCAGGAGCGTAAGCCTCGCCCTGCCGGTTTTCGTCATGCACTTTTGTTACCTGATCCAGCATTCTTTTCTTATCATTTTAGGAAAGCAAAACTAAGCAATAAAATGCAAAAATGACAGAATGGCATGGATGAGTCAATATAAACTTCATGAGAGCCGCCGGGGTCTTGAGTTGAAGTTTTTTCATAATATTTTTTCGGTGGGTTTCAATGGTGTATATACTCAGGTGCAGTTGGTCGGCCACCTGTTGGTTGGTGTGCTGACTACTGATCAGCTGGAGAATTTCTTTTTCCCTTCGGGTGAGGTTAAATTGCTGGAGAAAGGCATTGTCGGTATCGAAGTTCTGTACCGGCAGGTGAGGGCGGAAAGGGAAGCTGGTCTGCCCGGAGTGAACCAGGTGAATGGTATGATACAGGTCCTGTGCATTGCAATCTTTCAACAGGTAGCCCCGGGCACCGGCCTGCATTGCTTCGGCTATCAGGTGCGCATCGTTGTATCCACTCAGGATAATGACCTTGACCCGGGGATACTGATCCCTGATCTGGCGGGTAGCTTCCAGCCCGTTCATGATAGGCATATTAATGTCTATAAGAACAATGTCGGGAAGCCGGGCATGAAGTTGGTCCAGCAGTTCGAGGCCATTGGTGGCGATGTGGGTGACGCTGAGGGCCGGGTCAGCGCTGAGAAGATGGCGGATTCCGGTAGTGAAAAGCCGGTGATCGTCCGCCAGCATGATGTTAACAGGCATGTTCGCAGCTTACGGGTACATGAATGATAAAGGTAGTACCACACCTTCCTGTGTCTATATGGATCTTTCCTTTCAGCGACTGTACCCGGGTCTGTACACTGGCCAGGCCAATGCCTTGCTGAACACCGGGAGGGAGGCCTATACCATTATCTTCCACCAGCACTTCAAGGTAGGTCGGGCAGAAGAGAATTTGTATAGTGGCTTCTGATGCCTTTGCATGCCTGATAATGTTGTGCGTCAGTTCCATGACAATGCGGTAGAGCAATAGCTCCTGTCTGGCGGTAAAATGTTGCTGGTAGGCATTACAATAATAGTGAAAGGCAATAGCACCCTGGGAATCGAGGGAGGAAAAGTAGGATTGTAATATAGATGTGAAGGGAGTGGTTTCGAAGTGAGGCGGAATGAGATTGTGCGTAGCACGGCGAACATTCTGACTGGTTTGGTCTACCAGCGCAAGCAGGGAAGTGGCACGTTGTGCATCGTGAACCGAACTGTATTGAAGGCTTTGCAGGTTAATTTTGATGGCAGCGAGGCTGCTGCCTATTTCATCGTGGAGATCAGCGGCTATACGGCGGCGTTCTGCTTCCTGTATATCCAGTTCATGCTCCTGTTGCTCGTGAATACGGTTGAGTAAAATGAATTCTTTCTTTTTATAACGCTCGATCTTATAAAGCATGAAGATTAATACCGCAATAATACTCCAGATACCGAGTAAGGGTAGCATGCTGACGGCGTCCCCCGACTTATACTCAAAAACATGCATAGCTGCCTGCAGCAGCGAAGTTGAGGGGATAAAGTGCGTAAACAGATGAGTGCTCATAGTTACAGAGAATAAGGGGTCAGATCCTGTTAATATGAGAGAAGTAGAAAAGTTTGTCCCAATTTCTCTACAATTCTAAGAAAAAAAAGGGTTGCAAGATTAATTTGGATAAAAAATAATTTTCAGGAAGGCAAGCTATGGAGGAATGTTTATATTTATTGTAATAATCAATTATGGAATAAATGATAATGGAACAGCGTCCTGTTCAGATGGAGAAAGGTACTTACGTGGGCCGCACGGTCCGGGAGCATATCTTTGGCCATATCATAACTACTGAAACGAGTTATGCCGAAGGGTTTACATCTGACTGGCATTATCATGCAAATCCCCACTTTTCCCACATACTTCATGGCGGTAGCAAAGAGATGATTCAGGGACAATCCGATCTCAATGTAGTAGGAGACGGCCTGTATTATTTCCCGGGTATTGCCCATCAGAATATAGGTTACCAGGCGGGAACAAGGATTTTTAACCTGGAACTGGAGCCTGGATTTTTCAAACTGTACGATCTTGAAATCCCCTCCGCGGATCTGATGTTCGATGAAAACGCCTACCTCAATGCAAAAGGATTGATCAGGGCTATGAAAGAACATTACCTGCATGATGCAGAAAGCCAGATGGGTATGGACCAGATTTGTATCAGCCTGATCCGGCCGGATGAAAAACTATACCCGGAATGGGTGCCTAAGATAAAGGCCGTGATGCAGGAATGCTGGGATCAGCCTTTATCCCTGCCGCAGCTGGCAAATGAATTAGGTTTGCACCCGGTCACTATCTCGAAGTATTTCTCCAGGTATTTCAACTGTTCGGCCGGGGAATTTTTACGGCGTATAAAAGTAGAACGCGCAGCAGGCCTTATCCGCAACAGCCATCACTCCCTCACCGAAATTGCCTATTTATGTGGGTTTGCCGATCAGGCACATTTTACAAAGACCTTTCAGCGCATTACCGGTATGCTGCCCCGGCAGTACGAACGCCTGTAGGCTAATTTCATACAATTTTCTCCCAGGTTAAGAACGTAGCTTTGCCTTATGGCAATCAGAAAAATACAACCCGCAGACAACCACCCGCTTGGTACAGTGATTCAACAGGTCCTGAAGGAATTCGGCATTGACAGACCGGGAACCGCCTATTACGATGCGCAGTTATTTTCTCTCTACGAACTTTTTCAGGCCCCCGGTTCTGCTTACTGGGTCGCTGAAATTGATGGCCAAATCGCAGGTGGTGGAGGTATTTTCCCTACCAGCGGGTTAGATAAAGATTGCGTGGAACTGGTGAAATTTCATTTATTACCCATAGCCAGGGGCAAGGGCATTGGAAAGGAATTATTGTTACAATGTTTTGCCGCCGCCAAAGAAATGGGCTACCGGTCTATGTACCTGGAAACAATGCCTGAATTGACCACTGCCGTTCCCATGTACGAAAGAAACGGGTTCCGGCATTTAAATACACCATTAGGAGACACCGGCCATTTTGCATGCACCATCTGGATGCAAAAACCGCTACACTAAAAACTCATCTTTTATGAACCTGAAAAGAATTGCATTGTCACTGCTGATGATGTTGCCCTTTTTTTGCACGTATGGACAGATACAGCGTCTGTTTGAACAATACTACGTTACCTCCATGTCTTTGTTCCGTGAAGCCGCACTCTATAATGGTGATCACCGTTTCGATGATCAACTCGACATCGAAGGGGCCAATACTATCGAACAGAGAAAGCAGTTTTTTCTCTCGTATCAGCAACAACTGCAGGCGATCGATCGCACAACTTTAAGCGAGGCAGACAGGATCTCCTACGATGTACTCGCGTATAACCTGCACGATATGCTGGAAGGAATCCGGCTGCATACCAACTATTTTCCCATGACGCAGTTCTACAGCACGGCACTGAACATGGGTCAATATGGAGCCGGCAGCAGTGTGCAACCGTTCAGAACGATCAGGGATTATGAGAACTGGGCAAAGCGTATGTCCGCTTTTGTGGAATGGACTGATACCACCATCGCGAATTTTAACCATGGTATCGCTGTCAAAATGGTCCTGCCTAAAGCACTGGTACTGAAAATGATTCCACAAATGGAAGCACTGGCAGTAAGAGACACCGCGAAAAGCGTGTTTTATAATCCACTCCATCATTTCCCCGCTTCTTTTTCAGCAGCAGACAGAAAGCGCCTGAAAAAATTGTATGTGAAAGTGATCAATACCCAATTACTACCCGCTTACGATAAACTGGCTGCTTATCTGAAGAATACCTACCTGCCAGCGGCACAGGACCATGATGGCCTCAGTGCATTACCAGGTGGCAGGGAACTATATGAGTATTACTTCAATCAGTTTACCACTACCAAAGGCTTGACACCTGAACAATTATACCAGACAGGTTTGAGAGAAGTTGACCGCATCACAGCAGAAATGGAAGTAGTGAAAAAACAGGTGGGTTTTAAAGGAACCTTATCCGAATTCTTTCACTTCCTGAAAACAGATCCGCAGTTGATGCCATTTAAAACGCCGGAAGAAGTATTACAGGCCTACCGGGATATCTACACAAAAATAAAACCTCACGTAGATGAGTTGTTCGGTCACCAACCCGCTACAGCCTTTGAAATAAAAAGGGTAGAGGCTTTCCGCGAGGCATCGCAGGCAGGCCCCTCTTATGTGCCCGGCAACCTGAATGAGAAAAGGCCGGCTATCTTCTATGTGCCCGTCAGAGATGCTACAAAGATCAATGTTACGTTTTATGGGCTGGAGGCAACCTTTATACATGAAGCCATTCCCGGGCATCATTTCCAGATTTCCCTGCAGCAGGAAAATGACCACCTGCCCCGGTTCCGTAAGCAACCCAGCTTCAGCGTATTCGCAGAAGGATACGCTTTGTACTGTGAATCACTGGGCAACAAATTAGGCTGCTACACAGACCCATACCAAAAAATGGGCGCTTTGAACAACGAAATTCACCGGGCCATCAGAATAGTCACCGATATCGGGATCCATACAGGGAAAATGACAAGAGAGGAAGCCATACAATACATGCTCTCGCACGAATCCGTGAGCGAAGACATTGCTGTAGCAGAGGCCGAGCGATACATGGCCATGCCCGGACAGGCCCTCTCTTATAAAACGGGAGAGCTGAAAATAAAAGCACTGCGTGATAAATATGCCCGGCAACTCGGTCCTCAATTCAGCCTGAAAGCATTTCACGACGCGCTTCTTGCCAATGGCGATATGCCACTGTATGTGCTGGAAGACTACCTGGACAACTGGGCTGCACAAGGCGGAAAATAGCCCATTCTATTCCTGATATAAAAGGCCGGGGGTAAAAGCCCGGCTTTATTTTTTTATGCTGCATTGAAAAACCAGCCGGCAGGTCGTTGCAGCAATGTGTAGGTGAATCATTGGACAATATCTCCAATCAATGCTCCCATCCCCGGGTTCTTGAATATTGTATATATTTTGTATATCTTTAATGTGAAAATACTTATACCAATGAATTTAGGAGATAAAGGAGTAACGCTCATAAAGCATTATGAAAAATGCCGCTTATCGGCATACCAGGATAGCAAGGGGGTGTGGACAATCGGATGGGGCAATACCCGGTATATCGACGACTCCCCTGTATTAAAAGGCGATGTACTGACACAGGATGGAGCAGATGAATTATTCTTAGTAATTGTAAAAGGGTTCGTAAACGACGTAAACAAACTCACCAAAGGCGTAGTGCTGAAACAAAATCAATTCGATGCGTTGGTTTCATTTGCTTACAATGTAGGTAGTGATATGAACAACAACGGCATTGCAGAAGGGCTGGGTGACAGTACCCTGCTGAAGCTGGTAAAAGCCAATCCCCAGGATCCTAAGATCCCCGCTGAGTTCCTGAAATGGAATTCCAGTGGTGGTAAAGTATTGGATGGCCTGACCAGGAGAAGGAAGTCTGAAGCAAACTTATATACAAATAATACATTGGAGTATTACGAAAAATAGTACGCAAAAGAGAACCTGTATCATTCTTTGATACAGGTTCTCTTTTATGACAAGGCCTGTACTACGGCATGACTGTCTTCCAGTAAGTGATATTTTACAATACGTCCGTTTTCCACGGTGATCCTGACAAAGAAGAGCGACTCGCAGATCTTATCCGTTCGTAGCATACCAGTTTTAAAATCCCCGGCAATCACCGCCTTTTTCCCATCGATAAAAATATGATCAATATCCGCGGCAATCGGGATTGTTTCCTGCCATAACAGGCGAAAGAAATCCATGATTTCTGCTTTTGTTTTTCTACGTCCCAGCCAGGGTGCTACCGCCTGATTACCGGGTATATACCAGTCTACTTCGTCTGCAAACAGGGTGTGCATGACGTGTAAGTTACGTGCGGTAAGTGCCTGTAAATAGTTGTTGACAACATTGCGTGTTTCCATACTGCAAAAGTGGAGTGAGGAAGTGACAACAGTATGTCAGCAGTTGCTGCAGGAATAAAATAAAAACCTCCCTCACATAGCAGCAAGGGAGGCCGGGTTAATTTATTTAGTGATTTTTCCTTTATACACATGCGGCGTCACCAGCTTTACATTCCATAACACTGAGTTGGCAGCTCTGGCAATTGAATAGGCCGTGCCACTCTTGGTATATGGGCCATAAAAATAGCCGGCTTCTACTTCATCGGCAGTAAAGTTGTAAGTATCTTCATACACAGTGTTGCCGGATGCCCTGCTCGATAAAGAATAGTCCACAGCTCTGCTGCCATCTGCATAATATACAAGTAAATAATATTCCCCATCATCGAGATCATTGCTGAGCAGGTAAGATTCAAAGCCTGTACTGTTTGTACTGCCGGCTAAGATCGTGTAATCAGTGACCGTGTTATCGGAGATCGTTACATTGTTTGCCAGGTAAAGGTCCAGATCCACCATGGATCCGGCGTCCCATGTAAGATCAGATACCAGGCCGGATGATGACTGGTCGGTATCATTGTCTGTGATAGTAATGGTAGCTGTACTGTTGCTGAGTGTTGCATGGCTGCTGCTGAAAGATACAAGTATTGTCTTGTTACCATCTACAACTTCATCATCAAAGATGCCGAAAGTCAAAGTTGCGGAAGTACTACCCGCAGCAATAGTAAGTGTTGTGTCTGTGGTTACCTGGTAGTCACCGTTTAGAATAGCCGTGCCGCCCAGGGTAGCCTTGACTGTTACATCAGCAGACTGGGTGGATGGCAGGGTGATAGTGATACTTGCCGTACCGGCTCCTTCGCTTACGGTCTGCGAAGTGGCACTGAGTGATACTGTTGGCTTAGTCGCAGTGGCGTCGTCTTTTTTACAGGAGATAGCGGATAGCATGATACATGCAATCATTGAGTCGCATATAAGGTTTCTTTGCATTACTTAGTTTTTAAGATGGAAATTATCAGGGATATTTTCGGGAGTTAAACGGGGAGTAAAAAATTTTGTTGCGCCGATAATTTGGGTAATCGTTGAATGCTAAACTTTTATCGATGAGTATGACTACTCAGCATATGCAGCCAGATCGGCCAATGCAGCAGCTACCTGCGCGTTCCATAATTTTTGTTGGTCGGCATTAAGCCCGTGGTGAGTTTCCTGGTCATATATGATTTGCCTTTGCTTATAGGCATCATAGTATTTCAAAAAAGCGTCTCTGGAAATGGCTGCTACGTTGGCAGTAGTAAGGGGCGCTTTGGCTAATTCTTTTCTCAGCAGTCTGGCGTATACCTCGCAGAGGTCAAAATGGAGTTGTTCATGCGCCAGGAGGGAAGGCGTTTGTTGTCCTGGTCGTACACTACTCCTTGTGCTGATAAATTCACTGGTTACCTGCACCTGGGCACCATTTATCTTTATACCGAACCGGCAGTTGGTCCGGGCGGCAACATGGTCTTCCTGGTCCCGGGAAGGGGTCCCTTTATAATCTGCCCAGCTCAGCTTATAGTTAGGACTCCATGGAATGGCGCCCGCGCTTGCTGTTGTTACTGAATGCTTCCCGGGGGAGCATGCTAGCAGAAAGATAAACGAAATGTTAAATATGAACCGCCTCATGTTTTTTTTTCAAGTGCAAAAGCCCTGCCACGTTGAATTTATAAAAAATGCGTACATGAGTTTGTTAATAATGAGTTAAACAAATGGTAATATTTGCCTATATTACAATACATTTTTAACATAATTATCAACCTACGACAACTTAACGAGTGTTTATGAGTGAGAACAATGGAGGCCTACTGACTGTGTCATTTTTCACAAATTGTTATGAGAACGACTGGGAAAGAGTGTTGAAAGGCGATCGACTGGAACAAATGATAGATAGATGCGAACTAACGTTTTATGAGAAGATTCTGATCATCAACAATGTAAAAGACCGGACCACAGTAGAACAATACGCGATAAATGCAGTAAACCGTAAGGTTATTGATGCCTATTATTTTGCTGAAGATCACATGGATGCTATCCTGACCAAATATAAGATGACGAGGGAAAGCTTTAAGCTCGACTTCTTCGACGGTTACTATTACAGCGTGGGTCCGCTTGCAGCGGCTTACTTCTGTAAAGGGCAGTATTTACTTTACTTCACCTGCGATTGTATGATGCAGGAGGGGGCAGGAGGATCATGGGTATATGCTGCGATTGAAGAGATGAAGCGCAACCGTTATATTTTTGTGGCCAACCCGATGTGGACAGATTTCACCTACGAAGCGGAATTGAAAATTATCAAAACCAGCAATCACTTTATTCATTCAACCGGTTTCTCTGACCAGTGTTTCCTGGTAGAGGCCGAGAGGTTGCAGGGAGATATATATAATTTTTACAATTATGGTTCTGAAAAGTATCCTTACTATGCAGGGGAGCTGTTTGAGAAACGTATGTATAGTTATATGGCCACCCATGGCCTGATCAGGATCACCCGCGACGACATCTTCTACGATCATGTTAAGTTGCTGAATGAAGGTCTGACAGATATGCAGAAAAGTAAGACCCTGAAAGTGATCCTGAAGCGCACGGCAGCGACCTGGAAGAGATGGTGCAGAAAGGCAGTGCTGAGACGCATCTTAGGGCATACGAAACAACTGGATTACACTCACTTTGAAAGTGGATATACCAATGCTGTGATTGTACCGATGGCGAAAGTGCCACTGGCGCAATCAGGGAGTTGAGTCATAGCTTGCACCTGGCCAGTGTATCAATGGCGAAAGTACCACTGGCACAATCAGGGAGTTAAGTCATAGCCGGTGTCTGGCCGGACTCAGGTGCTTATGCCTGATGGTACAGGGAGGCGAATTACGATGTCGCTACCTGCAATGAATGATACTGAAAGAGGCTGTAGCGATACAGTCTCTTTTTTTTACCTTTGTGTTATGAGCGAGCAATTGGAGACATTAAGTGATTTTTACCGGGAACGGTCTTATATTCAATTCCCATTCAGTACTGTGGATGTAGGAAAAGGGAAATCTCATTTTAACGTCAATGCGCGTAAGTACTGCAATTTCAAAACGCCTTATAACAGAAGAGACTTTTATAAGATCACGCTGATCCTCGGGGTCGGCGAGATCAATTACGGGGGCAATTCAATCCTGGTGGACCGCCCCGCATTATTAATTCCGTGTCCCTCTGTTCCTTATTCCTGGACAAGTATTTCCGACGAGCAGGATGGGTACTATTGCCTCTTTAACCAGGAGTTCTTCAACGAACATTACCAGTTTGATATCTTTAAACGCTCTCCATTATTTAAGGCATGGAGTGAACCGGTGATTTTCCTCGACGATAAGCAACTGGCATTGATGAAGACCTACTTCGGACAAATGCTGGAAATGGCCCATGGGGATTATACATTCAAGTTCGAAGCCATTCGCAATCTTCTCTGCCTGATGATGCATGCCCTGTTGGTAGATAAACCGGCCGACACACTGGCTACCAGTGAAATGCCTGCATCGTCCCGCCTGCTCAGGAATTTCGATGAGTTGTTGCATCAGCAATTCCCACTGGATTCTCCTGAAAATCCACTGACCATGCGCTCAGCGGCTGACTTTGCCAGGGCCCTTAATGTGCATGTGAATCATTTGAATTATGTAATTAAGAGTATTACGGGTAATACAACCACTTCCATCATCAAAAGCCGCATACTGGAGGAGGCCAAGACGCTGTTGCTGAATACGCAATGGGATATTTCCGAAGTAGGCTATTGTCTTGGGTTTGAGGAACCCGCCCATTTTAATAATTTCTTCAAGAAGTCCACGGGTACCACACCTTTACATTACAGGCAGGCTACGCGGGTTGCCCATATTTGATTTTTGTAATTATTGCTTTGATTCTTCCAACAGCAGATTTTCCCAACTGCTATAATTTTGTTGTCAAATTTAGGATATGTTACAAAGTGCATCGGCAGCCAGGAAGCGGTTTGCGACGATATTAGCGTTCATTTGCATCCCTTTGTCGGGATTTATTACAGATATTTACCTGCCTTCATTTCCTGCTATGGCAAAGGATCTGGGGGTATCTGCAGATAAAATTCAGTTGACGCTGACGTGTTTCTTCATGAGTTATGGTTTTTCCCAGATGTTCGTAGGTAGCCTGCTCGACAGCCTTGGCAGGTACCGGCCGGCTTTATTCTCTTTAGGGGTATTGGTCGTGTCTTCATTACTGATCGGGGTTACACACAACATCACATTGATCTGTTTCCTGCGCATTGTACAGGGGATAGCCACCGCATTTGTGATAGTGGGCAAGCGTGCGTTTTTTGTGGACCTGTACGAAGGAGAGGAGCGCAAGCACTACCTGAGTTATCTTACGATCACATGGTCTTTAGGACCGATTGTAGCACCGTTTTTAGGTGGGTTCTTACAACAGTTGTTTAACTGGCAATCCAACTTTTACTTCCTTGCCATTTATGCGTGTATGGTGTTTTTCCTTGAGCTGTTTTTCAGTGGTGAAACATTGGTACATAAAAAGCCATTGGAGCTGAAAAAGATCAGGGACAATTATGCGCACATGCTGAGTAATAGCACATTCCTGTTGGGTATCGTGATACTGGGATTGAGTTATTCAGTTGTGATGGTATTCAACATTGCAGGACCTTTCGTCATTGAAAATCATTTCCATTTCAATTCAGTGGTGATCGGTTATTGCACATTGATCTTAGGTTTCTCCTGGATGATCGGAGGCATTGTGAGCAAACGAATGGTCAATGCTGCGTTCAACAGGAAGCTGATGATCGCGGGGTTTACACAATTGTTCCTCACGGTGATGTTGTTCGCAACAGGTATGGTCATGCATGAGTTGTGGTGGTTTGTACTATTTGCATTTGTGATCCACATCTGTTCCGGCTTTTTATTTACCAACCTGTTTACACATAGTATGCTGGTGTTTCCACAAAATGCAGGACTGGCGAGTGGCTTGATGGGGGGGGTGGTGTATGTGGTGACATCGTTGTCCAGTTATATATTGTCACAGACGGGTAAGATGGCTACAGCACAGGATATGTCAATACGCTATGTGGTGATGTCAGCGATCCTGACGTGTGCGGTGCTGGCAGTAGTGAGAATGCGTACAGCGAAGACGGTGGCGATGGCGTAGGTGCAAGTATCAATCGGCCCTTGTTTCGGATAGTTGTATCTTTTGTCTTCATTGTTATTTCCAGGGTAGCAGGTTTTATTCTAGTATGAAAGATAAAATAATCACTTATTCGTTTATCATTATATTTTTAGCCGGCGTGCTATATACCATGTACCTTTTCGCAGGTTGGATGGTATTAAGATTCAGCCATAAATACACAATTGGTGTCACTACTGGTGCAGGTACGTCTAAAGGGAGTACGACGATCAGTTTTAACTTCCGGGCAAATGGGAAAACATATAGTGGTTTCAGTGATGGATCAATTGATCCGAAACTTTGGAAAGGTACACATTACCTCGTACGTTATGTACCCTGGTGTCCGCGTTGGAGTGAGATGTATTTTTATACAGTAAAAGGGCCGGTGGATACTTCAAAGATGAGTATACCACCCGGTGGCTGGGAGAATATAGGATCAAGTTGAATTCTTGGGGGATTGATCCTGTCAAGCATAAATTTTGGATAACCTAAACAGGAAAAATTCTACATCTCTTACTCCTCTCATCGCATTTCTAAACGCTTTGATTTTCGCATTAAAT
>NZ_JBCNKF010000004.1:0-315830 GCF_039596155.1 Chitinophaga sp. | reverse complement strand
GAAAGGTTCGATCTGTTTTGTGACCGCATTCCATCCGCTGGTATGGTTGCGGAGCAGGAACTGCTTTACTTCATAGTCTGCTGTTGTCATCAGGATACCCGCTCCACCTACTACGATACCCAGGCGGATATAATCCCGTTTCTCCCAGTGTGCAGGACGTGCAACCGTATATTTTAAATCTGACCAGATGCTCTTCAGGTATACCTTGTTGATACGATAACTGATGGCAGTATCTTCTTCAGTCAGAGGTTTATTATGCTGTAAGCTGTCCAGCTGTTTTTTAGCAGTGCTGCTATCTGCTGGTATATGTGTCGTGTCATTCTGAGCACTGGCTGTTGTGTGCTGTAAGATAATCAGCGAACAGAAAATAAGCGTATAGATAATCTTCAAGGCTGGTCCTGTTTTGGAAATAATATATAAAGTTACGTTAAATGTTAAAACCAGTATATTCGAACCAGAAATTCATAAAAACATTCATGGTATGAGACTTCGGATGGTTGTATTAACAGGGGCTGGTATCAGCGCCGAGAGTGGTTTACGGACTTTCCGTGACAGTGATGGACTGTGGGAGGGGTATAACGTGTATGAAGTGGCTTCTCCGGAGGGATGGAAGAAGGATCCTCAGCTGGTACTGGACTTTTATAATATGCGCCGGCGGGATATACTGGCGGCACAACCCAATGCGGCACATATAGGCCTGGCAGCGTTGCAGGAGCATTTTGACCTGCATATTATTACCCAGAATATTGATGACCTGCATGAGCGAGGGGGGGCCAAACAGGTATGGCATTTACACGGGGAGATCACTAAAATGAGGAGTGTACTGGATACAGAACGAACCTATCCTTATAACGAAGACATTAAGCTGGGTGATCTTGCGGCAGATGGTGGGCAGCTGCGTCCTTTCATTGTATGGTTTGGAGAGGAAGTACCTATGATTGAGCAGGCGGTAGCCCTGGTCAGACAGGCAGATATTTTTGTGGTCATTGGTACGTCGTTGCTGGTGTACCCGGCGGCGGGACTGCTGGATATTGTGCCCAGACATGTACCGGTGTTTGTGATAGATAAGAGTTTACCGCAGGTGAAGCAGCGGCCTTATTTGCACCTGATAGAGAAGTCTGCGACAGCGGGTGTGAAGGAGTTGAAGGAGTTGGTGCAAACGTATATTCAAAGCCAGCATAATTAGATGAAGAGCAGTTGGCAATGTAGAACATATATTGCCTTTATACGGGAATAGTATAAAATTTAAAGGCTGACCATTGGTCAGCCTTTTTCTTTGAATGAGGGTCATCTACCATAGGAAAATATGATTTCTACTCGAAACTCTCCTCAAATCGAATATTATACTCTTCCAGTTCTTTCAGAACAGGGTTATATATATCAGGTGTGACAGGTATTTGCAGGCCCGTAAGATTTGTTTTTCCCTGCAGGATCATCTTGGCCATGATGCCCAGGGGCAGGCCAACAGTCTTTGCCATGGCGGTACGCAGGTGATCTTCGCCTTGTACGATCATGTAACTGTGCAGGCGGGTAGTGATGCCTCTGCGTTCAAATTCTATCTCATGGATCATCACGATCATATCCTTGTCGGTAGGTTCCATGGCCAGTTTGGATTCAACGATGTGCTGCAGTACACCGGCATTGGTGAGTTCCCCCTGCTGAATAGGTTCGCTGTTCAGCAAGCCTAAGAATTTCAGTTGGCGGATGATCTTTGACTTGGCAGAGATGCCGAGGTAATGAGCGATATTTTCTTCATTACTCAGGTCTTTCGCAGGCTTCAGGTGCTGACTGGCCCATTGGTAATAGGTCATATCATCAGTCTGAATCTTGTGAGCGTCGTCTGTAAGGCCTAGTTTTACCAGTGTGCCCCATCCTTCACAGAAGTCGGGATAGCGCAGGGTGGCACGCATGAAGGTCGGAATATCATCCAGTTTATATGCTTTCATATAAGCCAGTGAATCTCTGTTAGGATACCATGCGAGTTTGCCCAGGGTCGGGATCTGGATGGTTTTGCTCTGGTCAAAGAGGTGTGGGTAGTCGATTTCCTTCACCTTTCCTTTCTCTTTGTAAACAGCGCCGGAGCTACCTGCCATTACAATGTTGCGGGCGTTCCAGGATATTTTGTATTGCCATGGGTTGTCATTGCTTTCGGGAGAAATGAGGCCACCGCAGTAGGATTTAAAGGAGGAGATCTGTCCACCTTTCTTTTCGATAGAGTGGATCAGTTTCATAGCACTCATGTGATCGATACCCGGATCGAGGCCCATTTCATACATGAACAGGAGGCCTGCGTCTTCAATTTCCTTTTCCAGAGCTTTTATTTCCGGATCGATATAGGATGCAGTAAGTAGATTCTTTCCGAATTTGAGACAGTCTTTCGCTACAATAATGTGTAGGGAAGGAGGGAGCAGAGATATTACAAGGTCTGTTTCCTGAACGAGCTGTTGTCTGGCGGCTTCATCCTGGATGTTGATAGCAGCAGGGGTCACGTAGTAGGATTTACCGGTTTTCGACTTAATCAGCATCAAGTCGTGATCCGCTACGGTCACATGCCATTTCTGCCGGGGAGCATTCACCAGCAGGTAATCTATCAGGCAGGTGGCCGACTTCCCGGCACCAAACAATAAAATATTCTTCATGTTACCTTAATATAATTCTTTACTATGGTTTACGGAACAGGGATTTAACATCAGTGGTAATAGTAAAGTTCAAAATTTCAGCAAATTTCGAATCTATCTTTGACTCTTTAACTGCGCGCTGTCCCATGAGACTTTGATTTCCATAGGGTTAAAAACAAATTGTTTGCCAATATTTCATTTTCTCCATATTCTAATTTTTTATGATATGGGATAAATATTGGCAGTGAGTGCAATTTAAAAGATTATTCAGACTCTGCTGCAGAAAATATTTACTATCGCATTGTGTTTTAACGCTATATGGCAATTCCCTTTTTATTCACATTTAATGTCAAAATGGCCGTATTTCGGCCTGAAATGGCTATATTTGCGCTCATTTGTTTTATAAGCAAAACAACCATCTAAATGTCAGAAAATACTGAAAATTCTCAGGAAGGAAGGATTGTCCAGATTAACATCGAGGAGCAGATGAAGACCGCTTACATCGATTACTCAATGTCGGTAATTGTAGGTCGTGCGCTTCCTGATGTAAGGGACGGTTTGAAACCCGTACACCGCAGGGTGTTGTTTGGTATGAGTGAGCTGGGTAACAACAGCAATAAACCTTACAAGAAATCAGCCCGTATTGTGGGTGAGGTGATGGGTAAATATCACCCGCACGGCGATGCTTCCATTTATGACACCATTGTACGTCTTGCACAGCCCTGGACCTTGCGCTACATCCTTGTAGACGGTCAGGGTAACTTCGGTTCTGTAGACGGTGACGCGCCGGCGGCTATGCGTTATACGGAGATCCGTTTGCAAAAAATAGCAGAAGCGATGCTGGAAGATATCGACAAAGAGACAGTGGATTTCACGCTGAACTTTGACGATACCCTCGAAGAGCCTAGTGTATTACCAACCCGCATCCCGAACCTGTTGGTGAATGGTGCGTCTGGTATCGCGGTGGGTATGGCTACGAACATCATGCCTCACAACCTGAGTGAGGTAGTGGATGGTCTGATCGCTTACATTGAAAATAAAGAGATCACCAGCGAGGATCTGATTAAATATGTGAAAGCGCCTGACTTCCCAACCGGTGGTATCATCTACGGTTACGAAGGTGTGAAACAGGGATTTGAAACAGGCCGCGGGCGTGTGGTAGTGCGTGGTAAAGTAAATGTTGAAACGACCAAAGCGGGCCGTGAGCGGCTGGTAATTTATGAACTGCCTTACCAGATTAACAAGGCGGTGCTGCACCAGAAGATTGCGCAACTGGCGGATGATAAGATCATCGAAGGAATTGCTGAAGTACGTGATGAAAGTGACCGTGAAGGGATGCGTCTGGTAATTGATCTGAAACGTGAAGCCATTGCCAACGTGGTGATCAACCAGCTGTATAAATATTCAGAACTGCAAACGTCTTATGGTATCAACAACGTGGCACTTGTAAAAGGTCGTCCACGTGTACTGGCACTGAAAGATCTGTTAGCAGAATTCGTTGACTTCCGCCATGAAGTAGTGGTGAGAAGAACCCGTTTCGACCTGCGTAAAGCAGAGGAAAAAGCACACATCTTACAAGGCTATCTGATTGCTCTTGATCACCTGGATGAAGTGATTGCTTTGATTCGTGGTTCCCGTACACCGGATGAAGCGAAAGACGGATTGATGAGTCAGTTCGGTCTGAGCGAGATTCAGTCAAAAGCTATCCTGGAACTGCGTTTACAACGTCTGACTGGTATGGAGCGCGACAAGATCAAGGAAGAATATGAAGAGATCATGAAACTGATCAGCTACCTGAAAGATGTGTTAAACGACGAAAGTCTGCGTTTCAAGATCATCCGTGAAGAACTGGAAGATGTAAAGAAACGCTTTGGCGACGAGCGTAAGACTGAAATTCAGTACCTGGCCAGCGAAATGAGAATGGAAGATATCATCGCAGAAGAAGATGTGGTGATCACCATTTCCCACCTCGGTTATATCAAGCGTACATCTGCATATGATTACCGCCAGCAGAAACGTGGTGGTCGTGGTGCACTGGGCGGTAAAACCCGTGAAGAAGATTATATCGAGCACCTGTTCGTTGCTTCTACACACCATACCATGTTGTTCTTTACTGAGAAGGGGCGTTGTTACTGGCTGAAAGTATACGAGATTCCGGAAGGAGAGAAGAGTGGTAAGGGCCGTGCCATCCAGAACCTGATCAACCTGCCTACCGACGATAAGATCCGTGCAATTATTGACATCAAGGATCTGGGTGATAAAGATTTTATCAACAGCCACTATATCGTGCTCTGTACCAGCAATGGGATCATTAAGAAGACCTTGCTCGAAGAGTTCTCCCGCCCACGTCAGAATGGTGTGAACGCAATTACTATCAATGAAGGCGACCAGCTGCTGGAAGCCAAGCTCACCAACGGTAACAGCGAAATCATGATGGCTATTAAGAGTGGCCGTGCGATCCGCTTCCCTGAAAATACAGTGCGTGACACAGGTCGCGGTGCGATCGGTGTAAGAGGCATCGAAGTGGACAATGATAAGGACGAGGTAGTTGGTATGATTTGTGTAAATAAAGACGAAAATCGTACGGTACTGGTTGTATCCGAGAATGGTTTCGGTAAGCGGACAGATATTGAGGAATACAGAATTACGAACCGTGGCGGTAAAGGGGTTAAAACCATTAACGTTACAGAAAAAACAGGCCGCCTGATCGCTATCCTGGACGTAACTGAAAAGGATGACCTGATGATCACCTGTAAATCCGGTATCACTATCCGTATGGCAGTAGCCGATATCCGTGAAGCGGGTAGAGCAACACAGGGTGTAAGACTGATCCGCCTGGATGATACTGATCAGATCGCGGCAGTAGCACGCCTGGATGAGCAGGAAGAACAGGAAGTAGAGCAGGATCTGGAAAACATAGAGCAGGAGATTGCTCAGCAGGAAATCAGTGATGCAGCTGCTACCAGTGGAGAAGATGTAACTGATGAAGATCAGGCTGGGGACGGGGAAACACCTAATGAATAATTCATAAAATTACCGCAATTTGCCTATGCGAACTAATGGTTAAGCGGCGGTTGGTTGTATTTATTTAAAGCTGAACTCGTAAATAATCACTTAACCATACTTATAGCAAATAAAAAAAAATTGATCATGAAAAAACTGTTGGTATCATTTATCTTTTGCAGTGCAGGATTAGCAGCTGTAGCTCAGCGTGCTAAAGTAAATAGTGCTGAAGATGCCCTGAAAAGCAAGGATTATGCAAAAGCAACCGCTGATATTCAGGCTGCGCTGGAAAATGATAAAACCAAGAATGATGCAAAGACTTATTATGTAAAGGGTAAGATCCTGGAAGCACAGGCTACTGAGCATAAGAGCTCTGCTGAAGCACTTGAAGCATTCGAAGCATATAAGAAGGCTTTGGAAATCAATCCAAAATTACCAGAAGCGCTGTTGGAAATGAACCAGCGTATGTTCAACCTGTACGCTACCGTAGGTAACGCCGGTTATGGTAACCTGAACGATCAGAAATGGGATTCTGCATATACTCACTTCAAAGAAGCGTTCTCTATCGCGGAATTCTATAACGGTAAAAACCTGGGTGGTACAATCCCAACCGATACATCTATGACTTTCTATACCGGTTACGCAGCTAGCCAGGCAGGTCAGAAAGATGATGCGATCTTATATCTGAGAAAAGCAGCTGACCTGCAGTTCAAAACTGAGCCAGCACTGTATGTAATCCTGGCACAGGCTTACGAAGAGAAAGGTCAGAACGACAACTGGCTGAAAGCTATCGAAGAAGGTAAAGCCGCTTTCCCTAAAGACAAACGTTTTGGCGATATGGAAATGATCTACTACTCCAAGACCGGCAAGACCAACGAACTGCTGGCTATCCTGGAGAAGAAGATGGCTGAGAATCCAAATGATTTCAATACTGTACTGGACTACGGTATCCGCGTAGATAACCTGGCTAACCCACCTGCAGAAGAGGGGAAAGAAGCTGTAAAACCAGCTAATTATGAAGAACTGATGAGTAAAGCTGAAGGTGCATATAAAAAAGCAATCGAGCTGAAAGCTGATGATGCAACTGCAAACTTCCAGCTGGGTGCACTGTATTTCAACCGTGCGGTAGGTTTCAACAAGGAACTGAACGCTATGGATAGCAAACAACAGAATTCACCTAAAGCAAAAGAACTGCAGACCAAAGTACAGACCCTGATGGATCAGTCACTGCCTTTCTTTGAGAAAGCTGACCAGAACTTCACTGCTAAAGCTGCCAGCCTGGATGCTAGTGATAAGTCTACTTACCAGAGCTGCCTGTATGCATTACAGAAGATCTATGCGATCAAAAATGATAATGCGAAGGTAGACGCAACCAAGAAGAAACTGGATGCATTGAACTAAGAGATTTTTGAATAATAAGAAAGGCCCGTTGCACATGCAACGGGCCTTTCTTATTATAATGATTTTCTTCCTGGAACTATTTCGTTGGATGGGTCATAAAGTGATACGCCCAGAAGGCTGCAAGCAATATAAATAGTACAATAATACAGATAATGGCCAGTTGTGTATGACTGGCTATCTGATCCTTCTTTTGTTTCCTGCTTTTTAATTTCCGCAACATCTGCCACTTCATCTGCCTCAGGTATACGGGGATAATCTCCTTCTGTTCAAATGCACTTAATCCTTCTACAGCTTCACTGCACAATTCACAATCTGACAAATGCAACTCCACCTCATGCTGTTTCTCCGGCGACAACTTCCCCTGCACATAATCCATCAGCTCCTGCTGACTTGGACACTGTGTTGTCGTGAACAGATCATTATATGCATTATTCATAAAATCGTCCATGATTATTGCTTTCCTTGTTTGCTTAATAACAACTTCAAATTTCTTTTCCCGTTTTGAATATAACTCTTTACCTGCAACAAGCTATACCCTGTTTTGTTCGTGATTTCCTGGTAAGAGCATTTTTCCAGATAGAATAGTTTTACGCAGACGCGTTGTTCATCATTCAGCTGTTCAAGTGCCTGTTCCATATTTGTGAGGAGGACTTCTTTCTCTGCTAAGGTAGTTTTTTCTTCAGGAGGTGCAGGATCATTCAGGTGTTTTTCGCTCACTTCTTCCTGGCGTACCTGGTTACGTTGTCGGAGTTGCATGAGACAATAGTTCTTAGTGACCATATAGATCCATGCTCTGAAAAATTGCACCTGGTGCTTATTGATATCTGCTAATACTTTTAAAAAGATCTGCTGCACACTATCCCTTGCGTCTTCTTCATTTTTAAGGTATTTCATGCACATACCGAGTAAGAGGATGGCGTACCTGTCGAACAGGATGCCAACCCAGTGGCTGTTGTCATCGGATTTATACCGTTGCAGCAGTTCTTCGTCTGTTAATTCCTGGCTGTTCTTAATATTCACGGGATAAAGATAGAAACTTATAATATATAGATGCTAGGTTAGAGGAATTCCATAAAAAGAAATCTGAAGCAGTTTATTCCCTTCACATAGCGTGCAGGCGTGCATAAAAAAGCCTTGTACAGCTTACACCGTACAAGGCATATTTAAAAATGAAGAAACAATTACAAACTATCGAGTGCAGATTGTGCCTTATCTTTCATCGGCCCGTTCATCCGTACTACTTCTTTAAACATTCTACGGGCTTTTCCCGTCTGGCCTTTACTGCGGTAGCATACAGCCAGCTGGTAACGGGACAGCTCTCCATATTTGGATTTACTATCAGTCAGGTGTTTATACCTGGAAATAGCTTCATTTAAATCACCTTGCTGATGGTATACCATTGCTGCTTTGTACAGGAATTCATCAGTACCGGAAGGTTGTGCATCAGCTGTCTTTTTATCATCATCATCCTCCTTTTCCTTTTTAGGTGGTGGAGGTGTCTCTTTCTTCTCTACTTTATCTGCCACAGGAGCAGCTGTCTCTTTAGCGGGTTGTAAAGTAGGTTTCTCTTCTTTCTGTTCAGCAGCAGCGGTCTTCTTTGCCGAATCTTTAGGTGGTGCAGGCTTAGGTGTAACAGTAGCTTTGATTGTATCTTTTTTCACCGCGGGCACTACTGTTAATGGTGCAGGAGCAGCTTTCTTTTGCAAAGTATCTGCTACCGGTGCCGGTGCCGCGGGTGCGGGTGCTGGCGCTGCTGCGGTCTCGGCCTGTGGTGCAACCACCGGTTGATGCTGACTGGCAGGTATCGGCTCCATCCCTTTATCAGTCTTCTCAACGGCAGCGATTGGCGGATGCTGATTTGATGCCGTTAGTTTATTCTGTTGCTGAACGAGATACACTCCACCGGCGCCCAGTGCTACTGCGGCCACAACCCAGAAATAAATGAGAAAACTTTCTTTCTTTTGTTCCAGTCGCTGATAACGCTCTACCTTTTGCGTAGTTGATACCTTACGAATACTGTTACGGATATATTGTGATATACTTACAGACAATCGCTGATATTGCTCCCTGTACTTTGGCTGAGACAATGTCTGTAATGCGTCAAAGCAAAGATCGCAATCAACCAGGTGCTGTTCCAGCAAATGTTTTTCAAGGTCGGTCAGTCGCCCGTCAAGATAACGGGGCAGCTGGTCCCTGTTCATACACCGAACCGGGCTGAAGATTTTGAGTATCTTATCGTTATTTTCCAAATTACTGCTCATAGGATTGTTTCATCAGTATTGAAGCCATATGCTGTTTAGCATTTTTCAGTATCTGCCTTGTCTTGTCGATGGAATACTTTTTACTCTCAGCTAACTGGGCCAAAGGATGTTGTTCCAGGTAAAATTTAGTGAGAAAGTGTTTCTCCTCTGCCGGCAACTGACTAATGACTACATTCATTTGCGCAATGAGTTGCTGCTGCTCCTTTTGGTTCATGGCAGCTTTCTCAATCCGTGCATCAACCTGCTGTATTTCTCTGGATTCAGTAGAAGAAAAGAAGGGGAGGTTCCTGTCAGCCTTATCCTGAATGGCTTTCACATTGTAATGAATCCATTCATTTACCTTGTGAATGGTTTGGGTCTTCAGTGAGTTGCTGAGACGCTGTAAAAGTACCGGGAATACGTCATCTGCGCCCGTTTCGGGAGCCGTATTCAGATAAGGCAAACATACAGCCACCATGAGGTGACTATATCTTTCCAAAAGAACACCTTCGGCTTCCTGGTCTTTCAACTTTCTCGCCCGGGATATTAAGTCTTTGTCCGACAAATTAGTTAACTGCTGTAGCATAGTGTTACCTATATTTACATATGAAAACCTAAAAGGTTTCATTAGACATATAAATATTTTAGACAATTAATATGCCATATGCAATAACGGTGGTGCCTGTCATGCCTTTAAGGGCAGAACCCGCCCATAGAAGTGAAATGATCTCGCAGGCGTTGTGGGGTGAATGCGTAACCATTACAGTAACCGGACAGGATGGCTGGGTGAAGGTAAAATGTCAGTATGATGACTATGAGGGATGGGTTACTGTTAACCACCTGGAAATCATCGAAGAAGAATTATTTAACGCACCATACACGCATTATACTGCCAACTGGGTGAATACTGTCAAAATGAATGGTCAGCCGATGCAGGTGCCGTTAGGTTGCCTCGTAAAAACGACGGATGAGGCTGTAACAGTTTGGGGAAAGTGGCAGGTACAGTTTGAGGAAAAATTAAAGACACCTTTATTAGACGATAAAGAATTGAAAGAGAAGGCGTTCCACTTTCTGAATACAGCTTATTTATGGGGCGGAAAGTCGGTTTTTGGAGTAGATTGTTCCGGCTTTACGCAAACAGTGTTTAAGACATTGGGCATCTCATTAATGAGGGATGCGTATCAGCAGGCAACACAGGGTACAGTGGTGGACTTTCTACAGGAAGTGAAGTTGGGTGATCTGGCGTTTTTTGACAATGAAGCAGGCAGGATTACCCATGTAGGGATACTGTTGAATGATCATGAGATCATACATTCATCTGGTAAGGTGCGGGTAGATCCGATAGATAACCAGGGGATAATTAATGCAGATACAGGGGTGAGGACGCACAACCTGAGAATTATAAAAAGATACTTTTAAGGCACAGGAGGCCTCTGTCCGTAAATAAAAAAGCTTTTGCCAGGAGGCAAAAGCTTTTTTATTATAATTATTTGTTGAACTTCTTCTTGTAGCCTTCGATGCTTTCAAGAATGATTCTTTCAGCAACTTCTTTATTCTGGAATTCAGCAACTTTCACTTCTTTGTGCTCAAGTCTCTTATATTCTTCGAAGAAGTGACGCATTTCAGCAGTAAAATGAGGCGGCAATTCTGTAATATCGTTAATATAGTTCACGCTCATATCATTTGCAGCGACAGCGATGATCTTATCATCGGCCTCACCACCGTCAATCATCTGCATTACACCGATCACTTTGGCTTCCATAATACACATTGGCACTACATCGACCTGTGACAGGATCAGGATATCCAGTGGATCATGGTCATCGCAGTATGTCTGAGGAATAAAGCCATAGTTTGCAGGGTAGTATACAGAAGAATACAGCACTCTATCTAATTTGAGCAGACCTGTTTCCTTGTCCAGCTCGTACTTAGCGCGGCAGCCTTTTGGTATTTCAATAATCGCATTTACGACTTTGGGTGATTCAGATCCTGTGCTGACTTGATGCCAGGGATTGTTCGTCGTCATCTTCAAAACTATTTTATTGTTTATTTATTATTTTGGTGCCGCCGGCATTTGTCAGTATTACAAAAGGAAAAGGCTGTCCAAGTCGGTAGTGGGACTTAGGTCAGCTGTTTAACTTATGCAATGTGGAATTTAACTTTTGCTGGCGCGTCGCAAAAATAAGGAACTCAACTGTAAATCCAAATTTACAGGGAGGGTAGGACTATTTTTGATCCGGAGACGTTACGCTCGTGGAGTCTTGCTGCATGATGCTGGCAGAATCCATGGTTGGGGTAGCCGGAGGCATATAATTAGGAATTATGCTTTCCAATGACAGCGATATTTTCCATTGGCCGTTTTCCTTTACCAGTTGCAATCTCTCCTGTTGTTTAGAGGAGGAGTTCAACACAGTCACCGTCGCTTTATCTCCATTCTCTTCCGCATTTACGACTTCTATACCTGCCTTTTTGATTTTTTCTCTTTCGTTCTCATTGCGGCGGGCATCGAAAAATGAATATAACTGGATCACCTGCTGCGATTCCTTTGTCGCGTAATCTCTGGCGAGGTCAAAGTTAGATTCCTGAATAGCATGCATAAAGTTCAGTGCTACCTCCTGTGGGGAAGCCCGTTTTTTGCAGCTGCTCAGTACAACACCGGATATTAAAATCAGGGCAAGGAAGCGCAGATATTTGGTCATGCAATTGTTCATTATAAATAAGCGGTAACAAAAATAGGAGGAAAGTAGAAATTTACAAAAAAGCGATGATGAGTCTCCGGCCGTGGTTGCACACTTCTGTCCCGAACAGGAAAATTTGTTGTGTCTGGCCATGGGTACAGGTTCATATTGTTGTTCAATTCGCATAATAAAAAGTGAACATACAATAAACGCTGTTAAGGAAGTGTTAATTATCTCTGCGCTCCTCTTTTTCTTTGTCTCTTTCCCTGTCGCGATCCCTATCTCGATCTCTGTCCCTATCTCTGTTATCTCTGTTCCTGTGATTTGGATACTGTTGCTGATATTGTTCCTCTTTGTCCTTGGCGGCGTCGTATGCACGAATGATAGCTTTTACCAAACGGTGTCTTACCACATCTTCTTCATCCAGTTCCAGATAGCCAATGCCATCTACATTACGAAGAATACGGCTCGCTTTTGCCAGACCGGATTGCTGATTTTTTGGCAGATCGACCTGTGTCATGTCACCCGTAATGATTGCCTTTGCATTTGGGCCGATACGGGTCAGGAACATTTTCATCTGCAGGTCAGTTGCATTCTGTGCTTCATCCAGGATGATGAAAGAATTGTCCAGCGTACGGCCACGCATGTATGCCAGTGGAGCGATCTCGATGACACGATTGGTCATGTAATAGCTCAGTTTATCTGCCGGGATCATATCATCCAATGCATCGTACAGAGGGCGCAGGTAGGGATCAATCTTTTCTTTCAGGTCGCCGGGGAGGAAGCCAAGGTTTTCGCCGGCTTCTACGGCAGGACGGGTAAGAATGATCTTCCTGACAGCTTTGTTCTTAAGTGCACGTACAGCAAGGGCTACAGCAGTATAAGTCTTACCTGTACCAGCAGGCCCGATGGCAAAAATGATATCATTCTTTTCTGCCATTGCCACCATCTTCTTCTGGTTGGCAGTTCTTGCCTTTACATTGCGGCCGTTAGGACCAAATACGAGGATCTCGTTAGAATTACGGTCTTTGAAATTGTCGACAGACTCTTCGTCTCCTAAAATTTGTTCGAAGTAATTTTCACTGAGGTTACCATTGCGCTCCAGGTAAGAGATGATTTGCGTAATTTTTTCCTGCGCTGTTGCTACTTCTTCCGGTGCACCGGATATTTTGAGTTGAGTACCCCGGGAGAGAATCTTTAGCAGCGGAAATTTTTTCTTCAGCAGGTCGAGCTTTCCATTATTGACCCCAAAAAACTCGATAGGGTTAATGCTGTCTAAGTTGATGATTGATTCTGTCAAGTGTTGTCTTATTTAATTGTGAAGCGGGATGCCACGCCTGGCAGTGCAGCGGCCCATATCAGCAGCGGCAATAACCAAGCCAAAGCCTTTTTCCTTACTGGCGATATACAGATCACTTAATTTGTCAATTTAACAATTGGCAGATGCGACGATCATTTGCTTTCAATGTTAAAAAAACGGTAAGAATTAAACTTTCTTTTGAGTCCCTTTGATTTAGCCAAAGATAGGCACCATTTCAAATTTGAAAAAAATGGAAATCCACAATGGGTGGAAAAAATTCGAAAACAATCCTGCTTATAGTTTTACAGGTAGGAATTCCGATCAGTTCATCAGAAGTAATGAAGAAATTGTGATGGCTGAAAGACGCTGTAGAAAAATATCTACCAAAAAATATTAATATATTCCCTATTTTTAAAAACTTATCCTATAGAAAATTATGAATGATGCCATTATAAACAAGGCACTCGCTTCGTTTGTACCGGCACTGTTACTAGACCTTAATGGAAACCTGTTATCGGCCAATGATCGGGCCAGGGGACTTGTGCAGTTACCGGGGGGAAATGCAGGAAAAGTCCACTATGATCACCTGTTCGGCGAAAGAACCGGTATATACTGGGGAGCGCTGTTAGCCACCTTACAAAACGGATTGAAAGCCTGTATTGAACTTGCAGGCCGGAGTGGACAATGGACAGCATGGCAGTTGCTGGCCCACAATGAACATTATATTTTACTGGGGCAGGAATCCACCCAGCCAGATAAACTATTTTCTCATCTTCCACTGGGTATACAACAGTTCACTGTGGACGGATTCCCGGTTAAAAGCAACGCCTTACAAAAGGAGATCTGGGGACCTCATCACCCTATTTTTATACAACCAGGATATAATATCCTGCGTGACCCCGTTTATCGCCAGATCGGACTGAGCCAGCTGTTTGAAGAAGTAGTGGCTACAGGCGGGCCTGTAAAAAAGGAAATCCTGTTACGCTATCAGGAATTTGCTATTAGGGATGCGATCCGACTTTCACCTTGTTTTTACGAAGCCACCGTCTTTCCTGCTTTTAACCAGCAAAAGCAGATCACGGACCTTTACCTCCTGTTGCAGGAATGCACAGCTCAGAAGCTCACACTCATGGGCCTTGAAAAAAGTGCCCGCCTGCTGGACAGCGTAGTAGAACACCTGCCCATCGGCTATGTACAGTTCGATCACCACGGATTTATGCGCCGGATAAATCACACACATCGTGAGTTTTTGAAGGTCCGTTCCGGGCTTCAGTATGAGAGCTACAATATCATGAGCGACCCTTTTGCCCGGCTGTACGGCTTCAATGAAATGTTCATGACCGTTGTAACTGAGAACAGGATGATCCGCAGGGAAATCGAAGTAGACTTCTCCGCCGAAAAAACGTACACAGATTTATCGGAGGTTCGCTGGATGGACTATACCCTTTTCCCGCTTCGGGACCCGATCGACAAGAAAACGATCGTAGTAGCCCTTATCAACGATATCACAGATAAGAAACTGGAGCACTACATGCGTACCGAGCTTCAACGCAACACGGAGCAGCTGCACCTTTTCTTTGATGCGGTTGATATGGGCTACGCTACCCTGGAGCGCGATGGGCGTGTAAACTTTATGAACAGGAAGGCGGCACAAATGGCAGGCGTGGAAATTCAACCCGGCTGTAATATCTTTGCGGTAATTCCTGAGTTCAGAACGCCGTCTCCATTCCTGGACAGATTGGCACAGGCCATGAAAAGTACTGTATCAGAGTCATTTAGTAGCTACTTTTACCGGATGGACAAGTGGTTTGACTTCCTTGTCACACCTATGCGTGATAACACCGTCTCTGTCTTTATCCGGGATATTACGGGGAGCCGCAAATTGCAAAAAGAATTACACAGGGCCAATAGTCAGCTGAGTAAGCTGAACCGGAACTTAACGAACCAAAACCAGCAGCTGGAAGATTTCGCGCACATCACTTCCCATAATCTGAGGGCACCGATTGCCAACCTGAAAGCGCTGATGCAATTACACAACGACTCCGAAAAGGAAACGGAGAAGGAGGAATACCTGGGCATGCTTGAAGCCGTGATTAACAAAACGGATGAGACACTCAATGACCTGGTAAACGTGGTGCAAATACGAAAAGAGACAGATATCCGGCAGGAACTGCTTTCCTTTGAAAGCAGATTACAGTACATATCGCACGTGCTGGTGCTGGAAATAAGCCAGAGTGGCTTGCAGATCACAACCGACTTGCAGGAAGCCCCCATGGTTAGATTTCCGAGAATCTACCTGGATAGTATTCTACAAAACCTTGTCACCAATTCCATCCGTTACAGGATGCCTGGCACAGTGCCAACCCTTCATTTCAGCAGCCGGAAAGAGAAAGGTATGATCACCCTGACGGCAGAAGATAACGGAATGGGGATAGATATGGATCGCTTTGGCAGCAAACTGTTTGGTTTCAGGAAGACATTTCATAAAAATGCTGATGCAAAGGGAATCGGCCTGTTTATTACAAAAAACCAGGTAGAGGCAATGGGAGGAAGTATAAGTGCGGAGAGCGCACCAGGCCGGGGTACCAAATTTATTATTACCTTTAAAACCGAATAAATCCCTGTATGCAATTGCTCAATTTGATTTTTATCGTTGACGATGACCCGATTCATCAACAAATAGCAAATCTGATGATCAAGCGGCAAGGGATCGGGGAGAAAGTGAAAGCATTTTCTGAAGCACAGGACGCACTCAACTATCTGCGTGAGTACATCTACGAGCCGGATCTGCTGCCAGACCTGATCCTGCTGGACCTAAACATGCCAGTCATGGATGGCTGGGACTTCCTGAACGACTATGCCGGATTTTATGAGCAGCTACCTAAGAAAATTGGCATCTTTGTACTCACTTCTTCTATTGATGACAGTGACAGAAAGAAGGTGGACGATTATGCTTTTGTGAAAGGATATCTCACGAAGCCTTTGTCAAGTGAGATCATTAATAAGCTCCAGGCGGAATAAAATAAAAATCCCGCCATCCGTTAGAGGCGGGATCAAATATGTGTTCGAACACGGTTAGGCATATTTTAAGGCCTTGATCGCTGCAGCAGGGTCGGGCGCATTGAATACCGAACTGCCAGCTACCAGCACATCGGCTCCGGCCGCTATGATTGCTGCCGCATTATCAGTTGTAATTCCTCCATCAACTTCAATTAATGCATGTGCCTGATGTTCGTCTATCAGGGCACGGAGTTGCTTTATCTTAGTGAGTGACTGATCAATAAAGTGCTGGCCGCCGAAGCCGGGGTTTACACTCATAATGAGTACCAGGTCAAGGTCCTTAATTACATTCTCCAGTAAATGTACAGGCGTATGGGGGTTCAGCGCGACACCTGCCTGCATACCGAGGTTTTTGATCTGCTGGATATTGCGATGTAAATGTGTACAGGCTTCGTAGTGCACGGTAAGAATGTCAGCACCGGCCTTTTTAAAATCTTCTGCATACTTCTCCGGCTCTTCTATCATCAGATGCACATCACAGATCTTACGGGCCGCTTTTTTAATATGGGAAATGACGGGTAGTCCAAAACTGATATTAGGCACAAAACGTCCGTCCATTACATCGAGGTGCAACCAATCAGCCTCACTGTTATTCAGCATATCTACTTCCTTGCCGAGCTCCAGGAAGTTGGAGGCTAGGAGAGAGGGTGCAATAAGGGTGGTCTTCTTTTTCAAAGGAACAACGTTTTTTTGAGCTACGAATGTAACTTATTTCTGTATGTTCGCCAGCGCCTCTTTGGCCTCCTTATAATCCTTTTTAAAGGTGATGGCTTTGCTATAATCATCTATAGCCTGTTGTTTCCTGCCCAGTTTTTCGTTGCATCTGGCCCGGTAGTAATAGAACTCACCTTCGGCCGGGGCTGACTTACAAGCCATGTTAAAGTAGTTATAGGCGGGCTGCCATTCCTGTTGTTTAAAATAGAGTTTTCCCAAAGCAAAGTAATTATCCCCATCCTCAGGATCGATATTGATCGCACTCTTAAATGCAGTCATCGCTTCAGCCAGCTTACCTTCCTGCTCATAGAATTTACCGATGGCAAATACGGCATCATCATTAGTAGAATCCATTCTGGCTGCAAGTGTATAATATTGCAGAGCGGCGGGAACATGGCGCTCTGCCAGCAGGTCGCCCAGTTCCATGACGGCATCGTAGTCACTTTGTAAACCTGCCTGATCAATGGCAGTTCTCAGATGCTGGATAGCGAGTGTGGTGTCTTTATTTTCTTCAGCAATCTTTGCTTTGAGATAATAGGCCTTATCGTGATTCGCAGGGTCGTTGGCCAGTTTGGATGCCAGACTGTCTGCGCGTTTGTATTGTTTATCTTCAATGAGGGCAGTGGCAAGGCGATATTGCAGGTAGGCATACTTTGGCGCCAGGTGCTGGGCTTTTTGAAAATTAGCCACCGCCTCCTTGTATTTACCTGTTAAAATAGCGGCTTCACCGGCACCAGCCCAGTAGTCTGGCACGGTTGGTTTCAGGTTGGCTGCCTTTTCAAAGTCTTTCTGTGCCAACGCGGGGTCTGTATTGAACAGCAAAAGTGCTCTCCTGAAATGCAGGTCTGCATTATCAGGGAACTTATTCAGCGAATCAGTCAGCGGCTGTATCATGGGCGCATAGAGCGCAGAATCGGCACTTGCTTCTGCTGAATGCTCCGTAGAGCTGGAGTTGCAGGCAAACAGTATAGGCAGTGAGAAAAGGGCCAGGTATTTCATATGGCAATATTAAAATAAAAAAATAAGCATCTCACTGAGATGCTTATTTTTTTAAAACCTTTATTGCTTCATCAGCCAGTCTTTCAGGGCTGCATAGTCATTCGGGAGTTGTACTGATTGTTTTTCCAGTGAGTAGAGATGCTGTACCCTGTCTGGGGTGACAATCTGCGATTGCAGGCTGGCAGGCGCTGTATCTGCAAATTTAACCGGGTGCGCTGTTTCGAGGAATACGCCGGTGGTATCTGCGCCTGCAAGGTATTTTTGCAGTCCCAGGTACCCTACGGCCCCATGTGGATCCAGCATATAGTTATATTTATTCCATACTTCCTCCATCGTTTCCACGGTTGCCTTATCATCAAAACTATACGCTGTCAGTTTCTCTTTTAATGCCGGCAGGCTGTTCATAAACAACTGCAGGATCCTTACAAAGTTGCTCGGATCAGCTACGTCCATAGCGTTAGAAAGGGTGGGCTTTGCCTGACCGGGCTGATATTGGCCATTCTCCATGAATCGGGGTACAGTATCATTTACGTTGGTACTTGCTACGAAATGTTTTACCGGCAATCCCATGGCTGCAGCCATCATACCAGCACAGATATTACCGAAATTGCCGCTAGGTACGGAAAATACAACTTCTTTCTGCAATTGCTTATAGGCCAGCAGGTAGTAAAACATCTGTGGTAACCACCGTGCCACGTTGATAGAGTTGGCACTGGTCAGCAGGGTATGGGCCTGCAGTGCACCATCGAGGAAAGCGGTTTTCACCATACGCTGACAGTCATCGAAGGTGCCGGCTATCTCCAGTGCGGTAATATTCTTCCCCAGTGTTGTCAGCTGTTTTTCCTGCAGGGTGCTCACCTTACCGCTGGGGTAGAGGATCACCACTTTCACACCCGGTACATCGTAGAAACCATTGGCAACAGCTCCGCCGGTGTCGCCGGAAGTAGCTACCAGTACAGTTACCGGGCGGGTGTCATTCCTGCGGAAGTAGCCGAGACAACCCGCCATGAAGCGGGCACCTACGTCCTTGAATGCCAATGTAGGGCCATGCCAAAGTTCCAGGGAATAGATGTTATCATGAACGGGAGCAACAGGAAATGGAAAGCTGAGCGTATCGGCAATGATTTTTCGCAGCGCTTCGTCGGGAATTTCTTCACCTACGAATGGTTTGATGGCAGCATAGCCGATTTCGACCTCACTTTTCTCTGCAATATTTTCGAGGAAGCTTTTTTCGAAGGCGGGGATGTGCTCCGGAAAGTATAATCCCTTATCTGGCGCAAGGCCGGCTACTACCGCATCTTCGAAGGATACGATATGGTCTTTATTCTGTAAACTATAATATTTCATGAGTTGATTACGCTTTTGATATTTTCACACCTTCCGTATTGATCTTAGAAACATGGATCTTGTAGTCCACTCCCAGCGGAGCATATACGGTATTCATCATCTCTGCTACACTGCGGGCATTGGCCTCACCTTTGCTCAGCATGAATACAGAGGGGCCAGAGCCCGAGATACCACCACCCAGTGCACCTGCTTCCTTACATTTAACTTTCAGTTCATAGAAAGCAGGAATGAGAATAGCACGTACTGGTTCTACGATCACATCTTCCAGGGAACGGCTGATGAGTTCATAGTTTTCCTGGTAGAGCCCTGCCACTAGTGCGCCGACATTCCCCCACTGGCGGATGGCATCTGTCATGAGCACTTTTTGTTTCAGGATCTCGCGGGCATCAGAGGTTTTTACTTCTATCTGGGGATGTATAACAGTTACCCAAAGTTCTGATGGTGTATGGAGCGCAGTAATATCAAGCGGTTTATAACTTCTTACAAGGGTGAAGCCACCCAGAATAGCAGGGGCTACGTTGTCTGCATGCGCAGCACCACTGGCCAGTCTTTCACCTTCCATGGCAAAGCGGACAAGTTGCTTGCGGGTGAAGGGTTCTCCCAGTAAATGATTGGCGCCTACCACGGCACCTGCGCTGCTGGCGGCACTGGAGCCAATGCCACTACCTGGTGTGATATTCTTAAATAATTCCAATTCTATACCTGCATCCGGATTGCCCAGCTTTTGCAACAATGCCTGTATCGCCACACCACATACATTCTGTGCGGGATCTGTAGACAGATTTGCACCATGTACCCTGGTGATTGTCACGCCCGGTTTAGTGCTCCTGCGCATGATGAATTCATCGCCAGGTGCATCCATGGCCAACCCGATCACATCAAAGCCACAGGCTACATTGGCTACCGTTGCGGGGGCAAATACTTTTATACAATCATTTTCCATCGATCTTTCCTTTGTGATTGAACATTTAAGATAAACATTATCTGGCAGAACGGATAATATCTGCAAAGATACCGGAAGCTGTTACGTCTGCGCCTGCACCTGCTCCTTTTACGATGAGTGGCTGGTCGGCATATCGGTTAGTGGTATAGAGCACAATGTTATCTTTTCCCAGCAGGTTGTAGAAAGGATGATCCGGAGCTACGGATTGTAATCCTACAGAAGCTTTGCCGTTTTCGTAGCGGGCTACGAACTTCAGGCGTTTGCCTTCTTTCACAGCGGCATCATACAGACCTTGGAAGTGAGCTGCGTGCACGTCCAGTTGCTCGTAGAAATCGGCTACTGATGGCGCATTCAGTGCTTCAGCAGGCAGGAACGAATGATTGGTAATATCTTCCAGTTCCATTCTGGCACCACTTTCACGGGCCAGGATCAGGATCTTGCGCATTACATCCACGCCACTCAGATCAATGCGTGGATCTGGTTCTGTATAACCTTCGTCCTGTGCAGCCTTCACGACTTCGCGGAAGCTGGCTCCGTTTACGAAGTTGTTAAATACGAAGTTCAAACTGCCACTCAGCACTGCTTCTATGCTGTTTACCTTGTCCCCGCTGCGGATCAGGTCATTCAGGGTGTTGATCACTGGCAGACCGGCACCTACATTGGTTTCGAACAGGAAAGAGGCATTGTATTTACGCGCCATATCTTTCAGGCTCTTATAGTAGTTGTAGTCAGAAGAACAGGCAATCTTGTTGCAGGTTACCACCGAGATACCATGTTGCAGGAACTCTCCATAGATAGCCGCCACTTCAGGACTGGCAGTGTTATCAACGAATACGCTGTTGCGCAGGTTGAGGGCTTTGATCTTTTGAGCAAAACTTTTTATATCGGAGGGCTCACCGTTTTCCAGCAACTGGCGCCATTCAGGCAGGTTGATGGAAGCATGGCCAAATGCCATTTTCCTGCTGCTGGCTATACCTGCCACACGTACATGCAGTCCCAGTTCATTCATGAGAAAGTTGTGCTGTTGGTTCAGTTGTTCCAGCAGTTTACCACCTACATTACCTACACCGGCGATAAATACGTTGACCTGCTTCAGTGGTGTTTCGAAGAATGCTTCGTGGATGACGTTCAGCGCTTTCTTTACATCAGCCTTATTAATCACCACCGAGATATTTTTTTCGGTAGAACCCTGTGCGATCGCGCGGATGTTGACACCATTACGACCCAGTGCAGCAAAGAGCTTACCGCTGGTGCCATGGTGATTTTTCATTTTATCACCCACAACGGCTACGATGCTCATATCTCTTTCCACTACCAGTGGCTGGATACGTTTTTCCTGTATTTCCTGCGCGAATTCACTATCCACGGCTTGTTTGGATTTCAGCATATCTGCTTCATGAATCCCGACAGTGATGGAGTGTTCGGACGAGCTCTGGGTGATAAGGATCACATTGATCTTTTCCTGGAGCAGTGCTTCGAACAGGCGTTTGGAGAAACCGGGTATACCCACCATACCACTACCTTCAAGGGTGAGCAGGGCGATCTTCTGGATGCCGCTGATACCTGTTACAGGGTAAGTGCGGTTGCTGCCGTCAGGGGTATGGATCAAGGTACCATAGTCATCGGGCGCGAAAGTGTTCTTGATCCAGATCGGTATTTTCTTATCCATGACCGGTTGGATGGTAGGAGGGTAGATAACCTTTGCACCGAAGTGAGACAGTTCCATCGCTTCAGCATAACTGATGTGCGGGATGGGAATGGCCTGAGATACCAGGCGGGGATCAGCTGTCATCATACCGCTGACATCTGTCCATATATCCAGCACATCTGCGTTGAGGGCAGCTGCAATGATCGCAGCAGTATAGTCTGAGCCGCCTCTGCCGAGGGTAGTTGTTTCGCCATCAGCAGTAGCTGCTACGAAGCCGGGGAGTACGATATAAGTAGCAGTTTCCTGGAGGAAATATTGGTTAGTCTGATGATTGGTTGCGAGGAAATTGACAGCGGCGTTGCCATAGTAACCATCGGTTACGATCAGTTCCCGGCTGTCTTTCCATGCGGTAGAAAGGCCGCTGACTTTGAGCTTTTCAGCAAGGAGGTAAGAAGATACCAGTTCTCCGAAGCTCATGATTTTATCCAACGATCTTGCGCTGAGTTCACCTACCTGGAAGATACCGTCGCACAGTGTTTCCAGTACGTTTAAGCGCTTTTTTACCTGAGAGATAATGCTGCTTTGTGCAGTGATAGGAAAAAGGGTTCGGATGGTTTCGAGGTGCTTATTTTCAATCTCCTCTAACACTGTTTTGTATTGTTCCTGTCCTTGTCCGGCGAGCGTGCCTACCTGTATGAGTTTATCGGTAATGCCGCTCATAGCAGAAGCCACGATGGTAAGACGGCCGTTCTGTTTTTTATTTTTTACGATCTCGCAAACCTGTTCTATCGCCTGGGCGCTTCCCATGGAGGTACCGCCAAATTTTAATACTTGCATGTCTGTAATTGTTAATACGTAAAGATCCTATCGCTTTTGCTGCTGGTTACCACCGTAGGTGGTCGTTGGATGATATGTGAAAATTAACCCCGGAGCGGGGTAATAATTGTGGTAGTAATAATAGTGCTGAAACCTGCACCGGAGATGGCGCGGGATACAGAAGAGATATATGTAACTATCGGTAGCACTATTTTGTATAATTTACTATTCGCAAACAAAAGTCTGGAATATGTTTTGAATTAGCAAATGAATTGTCAGAATTTTGAAATAATTTAAAATAGAGGGTGGTTTTTTGTTAAAATTTACGGGTACTGCTTTGTGATTGCTAACAATAAGTTGGTATTCACTAATTTCTTACATTTGAGTGAACCACGTTAAGATGCCTTATTTCCGAAACTTCACATATTATATTGATAAGCGCCGCTGGAAATACTGTTTCCTGCTGGCCGCCCTGGCCATGGACGCCAGCCCCTCCAGATAGTTATTTGTCATAGAATTGTAACTCATACATCCAAAACATATTCGTAATGCCTCACTATTGTAAGCTGGGAAATATCCCGCACAAGCGTCATACTCAATTCCGTAAACCGGATGGGTCGCTCTACTCGGAACAGTTATTTTCTACGGAAGGATTTTCTTCCAATTCTACGTTGTTATATCATTGCCATCCCCCTACCGAGATTGTAAAGGTAGATACGCCTTTTTCTGTAGCACCCAGGGTGGCAGAAGAAAAAATGCTCAAACACCGCAGTTTCCAGGGATTCAATATTGCACCTAAAAAGGACTACCTGCAAAGTAGAAAACCAGTACTGGTGAACAGCGATTTGCACATTGTATTAGCCGCTCCGCAGGAAAGTATGACGGAGTACTTTTATAAAAATGCAGATGCAGATGAAATGATCTTTGTACATGAAGGAAGCGGTACCCTGCTCACCCAATATGGACAGTTATCATTTAGCTATGGTGATTATTTAGTTGTGCCGCGCGGTACTATTTACCAGATCCATTTTAATACACCTGAGAATAGGTTATTCATTGTAGAATCATTTAGCCCTATCCGTTACCCGCAACGTTATTTAAGTAAATATGGACAATTGCTGGAGCATGCCCCTTATTGCGAACGTGATATCCGGCAGCCGGAGAACCTCGTAACGGTAGACCAGGCGGGGGATTACCTCATTAAGATAAAAAAGAAAGGCATGATGTATCCTATCCATTACGCGCATCATCCATTTGATGTGGTAGGATGGGATGGATGTGAATATCCGTTTGCATTTTCCATACATGATTTCGAACCGATCACAGGTAGAGTCCATCAGCCACCACCGGTACATCAAACGTTCGAAGGACATAATTTCGTAGTATGTTCATTTGTACCGAGAATGTATGATTACCATCCTGAGTCAATACCAGCGCCCTATAATCATAGTAATATCGATAGTGATGAGGTGTTGTATTATGTAGATGGCGACTTCATGAGCCGTAAGCATGTGACACGTGGAATGATCACCCTGCATCCAGGTGGCATTCCGCACGGCCCGCATCCTGGTGCTGTAGAGAAAAGCATCGGTAAGACAGAAACGAAAGAGCTGGCCGTGATGGTCGATACCTTCCATCCGTTGCAGATTACCGAAGATGCGCTGGGCATAGAGGATGAAAGTTATACCATGAGTTGGAAAGAGTAGCTTTTAAAAAAGATAGTAAGCAGGTCTCCTGCTCTAGCATCGCTTTTGCTTTAGGGCAAAGGCGATTTTTTTATCTTGCATACACAAAAACGGGAACTATATGGAATTTAGACAATTAGGCGAAAGCGAACTGAAGGTGAGTGCTATTACATTCGGTGCATGGGCAATTGGTGGATGGATGTGGGGCGGCGCCGAGCGCAAAGACGCCGTGGAAGCCATTAAAGCATCTATTGCTGAAGGTGTTACCTCTATTGATACGGCCCCTATTTATGGCCAGGGATTAAGTGAGGAAATTGTGGGGGAAGCCCTGAAAGGCACAGAGCGTAGTAAGGTACAGATCCTTACCAAATTCGGTATGCGCTGGGACCTGGCGAAAGGTGAGTTTGGCTTTAAAAGCAAGGACAACAGCGGTAAAGATATTGATATCTATAAGTACGCAGGAAAAGAAAGCGTAATCCTGGAGTGTGAGAATAGCCTGAAGAGACTGGGTACAGATTATATCGATCTGTTGCAGATCCATTGGCCGGACTCGACTACTCCAATTGAAGAAACTTTTGAAGCTGTAGCCTTGTTGAAACAACAGGGTAAGATCCGCGAAGCAGGCGTATGCAATTACAATGTAGAGCAGATGAAAAAAGCAGATCAGGTCGTGAAGCTTGCTTCCAATCAGGTGCCTTTCAGCATGGTAGAGCGCAGTATCGAAAAAGAAACCGTGCCCTATTGCATAGAGAACAAAAAAGGAATCCTGGCTTATAGCCCGCTGCAACGTGGACTGCTGACCGGAAAGATCAGACCTGGCCATCAGTTTGGCGAAGGAGATACCCGTCCGGGGTCTAAATACTATAGAGAAGATAACCTGGTTCGTATCAATGCGTTCCTGGATCAGATCCGTCCGATGGCAGAAAGTAAGAATGCCACACTTGCCCAGCTCGTGATACGCTGGACAATAGAAAGACCAGGCATTACCGTTGCATTGGTTGGTGCGAGAGATGCCAACCAGGCCATCCAGAATGCCAGGGCCATTCATGTGAAACTGGGTGCAGAAGAGATAAAATACATTAATGATAAGTTATATCAGTTAGAACTAATCTGATTTTTCCGGCGGGAGTGATCAATTTCCGCCGGAACCTTTACTTCAATAAATCTCGCATTTGCTACGATATTGTTGCGTTTGATCTGGTTTAAATAACCAGCAGATCCACCGTTTTCCCGGTTAATTAGCCTGGATGCGCCTGGTATAAATCAAACTGCAGTACCACCGTACATGCGAGATTTTGTTTTTTACAAACTAAAAGCATATTATTGCGCTGGCAACTATTCAATGCATACTACGCGCACATATCATTCTTCGAAATCAGACCAGCGTCACAGCAAGTACTACTTCCTGATGGCTACGCTGGCTATGGATGCTGTAATCGCCTGATTACAGGTATGCGCTTAATTTTTCCACTTACATATCTGTAACCTCTCCTCCTGATGATGTCAATGCCTACGCATTGCTGTCGTTCGCTCACATATACATACACCAAAACTTTCTTTACTTTCTTAAAATCAAACCACCATGAGTACTGCTCCTGATGCTGCTATGGCAGCAGCTCCTGCCAATGTAAAAGACTTTTTACCATTGAATGGCACTGACTACGTTGAATTCTATGTAGGCAATGCAAAACAGGCCGCCCACTATTACAAAACCGCTTTCGGCTTCCAGTCCCTTGCTTACGCTGGCCCTGAAACAGGTGTGAAAGATCGCGCATCTTATGTACTGGTGCAGAACAAACTTCGGTTTGTGCTCACCACACCCCTCCAGCCAGGCAATGATATGGCTGCTCATATTGCCGCTCATGGCGATGGTGTGAAAGTACTAGCGCTCTGGGTAGACGACGCGCGTTCTGCATATGAAGAAACAGTAAAGAGAGGCGCCAAACCTTATATGGAGCCAAAAGAAGAAAAAGATGAATTTGGTACGGTTGTACGTAGCGGTATTCATGCTTATGGCGATACCGTTCACATCTTTGTAGAAAGAAAAAACTACAGTGGTCCTTTCCTGCCAGGTTATAAAGAATGGAATACTACCTATAATCCAACCGATACCGGTCTTCAATACGTAGACCATTGCGTGGGTAATGTGGGCTGGAACGAAATGAACACCTGGGTAGACTTCTACGAAGAGGTAATGGGTTTCCGCAACCTCCTCTCTTTCGATGATAAAGATATCTCTACTGAATATTCTGCCCTCATGAGTAAGGTAATGAGCAATGGCAACGGCCGTGTGAAATTCCCTATCAACGAACCTGCAGAAGGCAAGAAGAAATCTCAGATCGAAGAATACCTCGACTTCTACGGCGGACCGGGCGTACAGCACGTTGCCATTGCAACCAATAACATTATTCAGACAGTAACCGACCTGCAAAATAGGGGTGTAGAATTCCTGAAAGTACCAGGATCTTACTACGATACCCTGCTGGACAGGGTAGGAGAGATCGACGAAGACCTGCAACCCCTGAGAGAGCTGGGTATTCTCGTAGACCGTGACGACGAAGGTTACCTGTTACAGATCTTTACCAAACCGGTACAGGACAGGCCTACTGTTTTCTTTGAGATCATTCAGCGAAAGGGCGCCCAGTCATTTGGCAAAGGCAACTTCAAAGCGTTGTTTGAATCTATAGAGAGAGAACAGGCATTAAGAGGTAACCTGTAAAACCGGGAGGTCTGTTCTATTGAAGATCCGCCATTCTATTTTTAGCAACCAGGGCTGTTCCGGAAAGGGACGGCCCTGCCCATTTTAAGTGGACAGCAAAAACTACTTTTCCCTTCAAAAGCCATATTATCAGGAAGAACCATAGTTTAACATTTCCTTGACAATGAGTACTTTGTGCCCAATAGCTGCGGCTATGGCCCTGTTCCCTCCGCCATCGCACTTTCGGGGGATTGCTATTGTTGCAAATTTTGAAATAATTTGCATACCAGATCGTTGTTTATGAGAGTACAAACATTATTAGGCGCATTATTTCTATTGGCAGGAATTTTTCAGATGATTACGGCAGTATTGATCTATCAGGGAGAGCGCCATTACATCCTCCGGTTTGCTAACCGTAAAGTCGGAATTGTGATATACGTTATTTTTTCGATATTATTGTTTTATCTTGCGTATAGAACATTCAATGCACAACCGGATGCCACACCGGTTAAACCGTAAACGTGAAATAGTAAAAGGGATATAATATCTATGAAGCAGGTCGTTTTAGCAGTAATGATACTACTTGGGGTAGGAAAAGTGTTCGCCCAGCAGCAGTCATTTCTGGACAACCAGAAGATGTTCCCGAAAGTAGGCGTAGCTTACAGGGATAAGGAAGAGCAATTAAAGAAGGAGTTTGAAAAGAAAGGCCTGGAGTACCCGGCCAAATACATCTTCCTACGCTCGTTCAAACTGGATAGTGAACTGGAGATCTGGGTTAAAAACAAAGCTACCGATACTTTCCGGCTGTTTAAATCCTACCGGGTATGTACCCTGTCAGGAAAAATGGGCCCTAAACGTAAGGAAGGTGACCAGCAGGTACCGGAAGGATTCTACTATATCAATGACTTTAATCCGAATAGTAACTACCACCTGTCGCTGGGGATCAATTACCCGAATTTCTCTGACAAAATCCTGAGCGATCAGAAGAAACCGGGCAATGAGATCTATATCCATGGTAGCTGCCTTACCATTGGTTGTATCCCCCTCACCGACGAATTCATCGAAGAAGTATATATCCTGGCTGTAAATGCCAAAAACGCAGGCCAGGACTTCATTCCGGTACACGTATTCCCTGTGAAGTTTGGTCGTACCCGCTCCATGGAATACCTGCAGGGCGTAAAGCTGAACCCGGATGACAAAACATCCACCAAGTTCTGGGCGGACCTCAAAACCGCGTACGATTACTTTGAACAACACCATCGCCTTCCGGTTGTCCTTGTAGATAACAAAGGGCAGTATATTATGTAAAAAATCATTGCTTCCATAAAAAGCGCTCCTGCCTTGGGTAGGAGCGCTTTTTGCTTTCATACCCCCCTTTCTTTTCGTAACTTTTCCTTCCGTTTATTTATTTTTTCTATGAAAAGTCAGTTTTTTTATGAAACTTGAGTACAAAGGTCAAATCAATTTACTATTATGAACAGAAGAGAAGCCATTAGGAACGTTGCCATTCTCTTAGGGTCGGCAATTTCCGCGTCCACGTTGTCAGCCCTTGAAGGCTGCAATCCAAAAGGGCCCGACAACTATGCGTTGCAGGCGCCCGAGACCAAAAAGATACTGGCCGAGATTGTAGAAACGATCATACCGGAAACCGATACGCCTGGTGCTAAAGCCGCAAAAGTAGACGAGTTTATTGCCCTCATGCTCAACGATTGTTACAAACCCGAAGACCAGCAACTGGTATTGGACGGTCTGAAAAAGATCGATGATGCCGCAGAAAAGCAATACAAAAAGCCATTTGCAGACCTTACCGCCGAACAGAAAACCACCGTACTGACGGACATCGACAAGGAACGCGTCGCTTACAATAAACGGGAGAACAAAAAGGAAAAGGATCCCACTCACTATTTCCAGATCCTGAAAGAATTAACCCTCACAGGGTATTTCACCTCCGAAGCCGGTGCGACCAAAGCACTCCGCTATGTACCGGTACCAGGTAAATATGAAGGTTGTATTCCTTATGCTAAAGGTGAGAAAGCCTGGGCTATGTAGTAATTCAACGTCAATAATTAAGACTCGTTCGTTCGCGCACATTAATTCATCAACTCAAGTAGAAATTCCATGAATCTGAATACTAAGGCTCAGGAGCAGAACACGTATGATGCCATCGTGATCGGCTCGGGCGTAAGTGGTGGCTGGGCTGCCAAAGAAATGACAGAAAAAGGTCTCAAAGTGCTCATGCTGGATAGGGGCAAACAGTTAGAACACGTGAAGGATTACGATACCGCCACCAAAGCTCCATGGGAGTTTCCGCACCGTGGCAAAATTACCGTAGAACAAAAAGAAACGCACCCTAAATTAAGTCGTGACTATCCATATAGTGAATACAATGAGCGCTTCTGGCTCAATGATTCCAAATCTCCTTACAACGAGGTAAAACGTTTTGACTGGTTCCGCCCGGATATCGTAGGGGGCAAATCCATCATGTGGGGCCGCCAGTCTTATCGCTGGAGCGATATCGATTTCGAAGCTAATCTCAAAGACGGGATTGCTGTTGACTGGCCTATCCGTTATAAAGACATCGCACCCTGGTATGACTATGTGGAGAAATTCGCTGGTATCAGCGGACAGGCAGAGGGCCTTCCCCAATTACCGGATGGCCAGTTCATGCCAGCCATGGAAATGAACTGCGTGGAGAAAGAAGTGAAAAAACGTATTGAAGAAAAATTCAAAGGCCGTATCATGACCATGGGGCGTGTGGCTAATATCACCAAGCCTCTTCCCGGCCGTACCAATTGTCAGTACCGTAACCTCTGTAGCCGCGGTTGTCCGTTTGGAGCCTACTTCAGCACACAGTCTTCCACACTGCCTGCTGCTATGGCCACCGGCAACCTGACCTTACGCCCTGATAGCATTGTAAACTCTATCATTTACGATGAAAAACTAGGCAAGGCAACAGGCGTTCGGGTCATCGATTCACATACCAAACAGATGACAGAGTTTTATGCAAAGGTCATCTTCGTAAATGGGTCTACCCTGGGTACTACATTCGTGCTGCTGAACTCCACCTCCAACCGTTTCCAGAATGGGTTAGGCAATGATAGCGGTGTACTGGGTAAATATCTCATGGACCACCACTTCCGCACCGGTGCTTCCGGAAAAGCAGAAGGTTTTGATGATAAATATTATTTCGGCCGCCGTGCAAATGGTATCTACATCCCGCGTTATCGCAATATCGGTAGCGACAAGCGTGGTTATCTGCGTGGCTTCGGTTATCAGGGCGGTGCCAGCCGCGAAGGATGGGCACGTGGTGTAGCCGAAATGGGCGTAGGTAAAGACTTTAAAAGTATGCTGTCTGAACCGGGTAACTGGTCAGTAGGGCTTGGTGGTTTCGGCGAATGCCTGCCGTACGAATCCAATCAGGTTACACTTGATACATCTGTAAAAGACGATTGGGGTCAGCCAGTATTGAAGTTCGATGCAGAATTCAAAGAAAATGAGAAGAAGATGCGTGTAGATATGATGAACGATGCGGCAGAAATGCTGGAAGCTGCAGGCATGAAAGATGTCAGGACTTATGATGCAGGTTCATATCCAGGCATGGCCATCCATGAAATGGGGACTGCACGTATGGGACGTGATCCTAAGACTTCTATCCTGAATGGCTACAACCAGATGCATGCTGTTAAGAATGTGTTTGTGACAGATGGTGCCGCTATGACGTCGGCTGCCTGTGTAAACCCTTCACTTACATATATGGCACTCACAGCACGTGCAGTCGACTATATGTTTAGGGAATTGAAGAAAGGCAATATCTAAAATATAAAAAGGCTGGCTCCCCAAAGTCAGCCTTTTTACTGATATCAAATGAAAGCAATCAGGAAGCACGCGAATAGCTGCTACGTGGTTAGGTGAGAAAAGCCCCTGCAACGATCCTGCCATGAAAGAGCTGAATAAGTTTAGTTAGTTATCCTCCCTACCCCCAAAGGCAGGGAGGACTTTTTTTTGCCCAATCATTAGTTTATAGCACTAATGTGTTATTTCTGCCTTGCGGTTATAGCAATACTTTGACTGCACAAGTTTGTAAACCTATTCTCTATACAACTATGAATTTATTTTACTCGCATCCTTTTCTATATTGTTCAATCATCCCGTAAGCTATTCAACACTCAGGAAAGACAGCATAATTACCCTGCCTGAGAGGTATTTAACCCAGGTAAAGCGTAAGTCTGACCATGTAGAAGCACAGGTTGATAAGCGTACAGCCCAGGCCCTGGACCGATTTGCAAAGCAGGAGAAAAATTTGAGTTTGTGGCAGGGAAGCGCATTATTGGGCGTAAGTGAGAAGTATAAGATCAATGCGAAGATGAAAGGAAACCTGATGGTGTTGTATGATTTTCTGGCCAGTAGAAGTGTGCCAGCAACCAGTGCTATTAAAGTAAGGATTGGGTATACATTGTAATAGAAAATCTGTTGCCGCTTGAAGGTGGAATGAGCCACCCTGCAATCGCAATCACAGCCACGATGGTCTTTTCCAAAGTATACGTTATCCATCTATCTAACCGCGGAGTGATCCGGAGCACTACCTGAAAAAGAGTGCACCGTACGTCAACATACATTACCGCCTGAAAGTCGGACACAAAGTCTGACGCCTGCTTTCATTACGACTGTTCAAAAAACCCCTGTAAGAAATGATCACTTCCAGTCCGCCTCTCCGCTGTGATGCTGCTGCCAGTTTATCCACGTTCACATCATAACTTAATCCAAAAAGGAAATTGTACATCTCCATCCTCACCACCGGTATAACAGCATCATTCTTTCTATACAAAACCCCCAGGGTAAAATTCTTAGACAGATCCATCTGATCTGACAGATCCCAGCTATACATCGCTCCAAACTGCATGGTACTAATCCCCACCGCATCAACAGGAATGATCTTTCTGAACTGTTTAAAATAATCGGCATACAAAATAAACCTGTTCACCTCACTGGTAGGTACCGACAAACCTGCATTGACAGATACACGCTTATTTAAGGTAATGCGGTTCCCTTTAAAGAACCCTACCTGCGGGCTATTCAGATGGTATGCCGCTACACCGGCAAAAAGATCGATCTCATTTTTTAAAGTACCATTGTAACTTACACCTGCAGCCAGATCGAAATAGCTCACACTTGTCTGATCAAAGGTCTGTCTTGAAGACGGCAGTATACTAAACGCACCATTACTACCCATCACAAACTGATCGTTAAATTGTAACTTACCCGGATCAAACCGTTGTTGCATAAGACCACCCATAAATGCAACAGAGATGTAAGATACCTTGTCACGCCCGATATAAAAACTACTATTCACAGCCGGCATAATCTGCGTAGTACTAAGTTCTGATGTACCTGCCACATCCCTCAATACCTGCAAACCATAGGTGACAGTGCTGTTCTCAGAAAACAAGGCATGAAAAGGCGTTTTGTATTCCGCGCTCAATCCAAAAGTTCTATAAGGTACAGTAACACTTTCCCACTGATTTCTATAGGAAGCGGTCACCCTGATATCTCCTTCAAAAATGCCTGCGAGCGCAGGATTTCTGAGCATAGGCTGGTCGTAATATTGAGAATAGCCCACATCCTGCGCGCTTAATCTGAAACTATATAAGAACAAAAAGAGGATAATCTTTTTCATACTATAATACTTTAGAATAATGTTACATTCCCTTTCAATGTATAAGGGGTACCATTCTCGCAGACGACTTCCACTGTGTACACATAGACCCCCGTGTCTGCTTTTTTGCCGTTGATATAACCATTCCAGCCAAATTCGCTGTTGTTAGGTGCGAAGTTGTTCCGCTCGTACATCACCCTGCCCCAGCGGTTAAAAATCCGGAACGATTTCACTGCAGCAATCCCACTGGCACGTACCATCAGTATCCTGTTTTCCGGTAAGCCATCAGGTGTAAAGGCGTTCGGTACAAAGACCTGCGCATCTTTGCAGAAGGCACGTACACAAATCGTATCACTGCCACTGCAACCATAGCTATTCGTAGCCTTTACTACATAGCAGGCATCATTCTTTACTGTCAGTACAGGCTTGTCACAAAGCGGGTCATTACATTGCAGGTCGTCCGCTGGTGTCCAGGTATAGTTTTGCATGGGCAGTATACCAGGTTCTGTGGCGTTGGTGATGGCCGGGTCGAGTGTAATCCTGAATCCGGTAGGCAGGATCAGTGTATCGGTAGCAAATTTTATAACCGGATAGTTACCAATTTCAATCAGTGTGTCAGTAGTTGCAGCACATCCCGTTTCACTGGAAGTAACAGTCACGGCATATCTGCCTGCATCGGTGAGTATTACCCTGTCAATGCCGGCATGCGGACCATTCACCGGGAATCCACGCCCCGGGCCCGTCCATAAATAAGTCAATGTTGAATTGTCACTAATACCACTTGTTGCACTCAGGTACAGGTCATCTCCCACACAAATAGGTGTGCGGGTATTGATCACCGGTTTTGAGGGCGATCTGTTGATCACTACTATAAAACTATCCGCAGCGGAGATACAGTTATGTTGTGTGGCATATACGACATAAGTGCCTGCATCAGCCATGCTGGCTGAAGGGAAAGTAACTACGGTATTATTTATAGTATCAGGATAAGGACCAAAAGCGGGGCCTGCCCATACGTATGCAATCTCGCCGTGCTGCGGACTGGTCGCTGAGAGTGCTGTCAAAGTGAGTGGTGTCTCACTGCAGACAGGTGGATTATAACCCGCTACGGGTTTGGCCGGTGGATCAGGATCTTTCAATACAAATACATCATTCAGGTGTGCGGTGGTACAACCACCGGTGCTTATTGCATAGAAGTCTGTATAACTGCCGGCCGTCAGTGGTAATGTGATCTTGCCATCGCCATTCGTGAAGCCGGAAGCGACTAATTCTGTCTGAAATTTTTTGTAGTGTACGATCACGGGTACATTAGGTACGATCTGGTCATTCAGGTTCCTCGTCTGCAACACGATAGTACCAGATGGAATACCGCAGGCTGTCGGATTAGTAAAGTCAGCGCCGGTTATTTTCAACGTAGGATGCACAGTAGCAACAACACCCGCCTTTGGCCCTTCACAACCAAATGCGCTACGCTGGTTCACGTAGTATTGCAGCCGGACAGAATCGTTCGTGGTAATGACAGGTGGAGAAGGTAACAATGTTTGTTGTGCATCGTACCAGCGAATGGTGTGCCCCGGCAGGCCTGTGGCCTGTAAAGTAATAGTTCCTCCTCCCATACAGGTACTTACATCACTGGTAACTGGCATTGGCACCTCGGGATGAACTGTTAAATGAACATCGTAGGCTGCACCGGCACAGGTCGTTTGAATAGGATTGTAGGGGATCACCCTCACCGTGATGACAACATCAGTGGTCCCGTTATTCGTGAATAAGAGGCTTAAATTATCTGTAAAGTTTCCTGCGCTGGTGCCCGTTACATTTGGAGGCAACGTGCCTGAAACAGCCCAGGAATAGTTCGTATGAGGTACGGAAGAAGTAGGCGTAAATATAGCAGCCTGCTTGGAACACACTTCCTGATCTGCTACAGGGAAATGTATGACCGGGCTTTCATAGATTGTCACCACGGTGGTGGTCTGAAAACCGGGGCAGGGAGGTGCCGGAGCTATGGTATACGTCACTGTATAGGTTCCGGGCGTACTACCGGATGGCGTAATGGCACCGGTGCCGGGATTGATCACCAGGCCAGTTGCTGCTGAATATGTACCTCCGGTAGTGCCGGTTTGTGTGACAGATTGTGGTGCATTTATGTTCCCACAGAAAGGACTACCGGCATATGTGATCGTGGCATCAGGTGTATTGCTTACCATTACCGTTGTTGTCGCTGTTACATTGGCACAACCGCCACCACCGGGTAGCGTATAGGTGATGGTATAACTCCCCGGCTTAGCTCCGGCAGGCGTAAGTGTTCCTGTATTCGGATCAACGGGCATGCCCGCGGGAGATATCGTATATGTACCACCTGCATCTCCTGTTCTGGTTACATTTACCACTGCACTGGTGCTGGTGTTGCAGAGGGTGGCAGGCGTGTAGCTGATGGTGGCCAAGGGTGGCCGCGTGATCGTTACATTCGTAGTCGTTTGAAAACCGGGGCAAGGTGATGCCGCGGCGATTGTATAGGTCACAGTATAAGTACCCGGCGTACTGGTTGTTGGTGTAATGGCACCGGTGGCGGCGTTGATGATCAACCCTGCGGGGGCAGTATAAGTACCTCCTGCACTACCCGTCTGCTTCACTGGTTGAGCGGTATTCAGATCACCACAATAAGGACTGCCGGCATATTGTATAGTAGCTACGGGTGTGCTGCTTACCGTGACGGCGGTCATGGCGATTACGTTCTTACAACCACCTGCACCTGTCAATGTATACCTGATGGTATAGTTGTCGGGTACAGCGCCGGCAGGAGAAAGTGCACCTGTTGCCGGATCGATGGTCATCCCCGCCGGCGTAATGGAATATGTACCACCCGCATCGCCGGTTCTCGTTACGTTCACCGCCGGGCTGCTACTGGTATTACATAGCGTGGCAGGCGTATAACTAATAGCGGCTGCTGGTGCCCTGGTAACTGTAACATTTGTTGAAGTTTGAAAACCCGGGCAGGGAGGAGCTGCAGCAATTATATACGTCACCGCATAATTCCCGGGAGTGCTGGTTGCCGGTGTGATAACGCCTGTTGCTGCATCAATGGTCAAACCGGTGGTTGATGTAAAGGTACCGCCTTTACTACCATTGACAGTGGGTGCTATTGCTCCGTCAGCAGAACAGATAGCCGGATAACTGATGGCAGCATTGGGCGTACCATTGACAGTTACTGTAGTCGTGGCCACGATTGTAGCACAACCACCGGTACCTGTTACTGTATACCTGATGATATAATTGCCTGCTGCACTTGTAGCTGGTGTGATGGCGCCTGTTCCCGGATCGATCGTTAATCCTGCAGGGGCACTATAGCTCCCACCTGTAGTCCCTGTCTGGGTGACATTTACAACCGGACTTCCGGCGGCATTACACAGTGTCGCAGGTGAATAACTGATGTTTGCAGCAGGTGCAGGACTGACATTTACTGTAATGGCAGCTTTCTGACTTTCTCCACAACCATTACTTTGACTCACATAATAAACGGTCGTACCGGGAACTGCCGTAGCCGGTGTAGGGGCACCTGATAACACTGTTCCTCCCGCATTGTACCATTTCAGACTATTGCCTGATGCGGTAAGTGGAGAAGCGGCTTGTCCCTGGCAATAGCTGACTGGTGTCGTTACCGTCGGCGTGACAGGCAAAGTGCCTACATTGACGATGATCTCAGCTTTCTGACCTTCGCAGTTATTCGTTGTCTGGGACACGAAATAACTGGTGCTCCCTACGGCAGCCGTAGATGGTGTTGGTGCTGCAGATAATGGTGTACCATCAGCTGCGTACCATTTCAAACCAGCACCTGTTGCAGTCAGAGGATTGGAAGGTTGCCCCTGACAGAGCGACACCGGCGAGGTTACGCCCGGTTTTGAAGGCAATGCATTGACGGTGACATTGATCCCGGCTCGCGGACTTTCGCATTGCCCTGTAATTGTCTGCGTGACATAATAAGTTGTATTGCCCGATACGGTAGTCGAAGGGGTGGGAGGACCGGGTAATGAACTTCCCCCGGCAGAATACCATTTGATATTGGTGCCGGTAGCTGTTAATGGCATGGCCGTTGCGAACTGGCAATACACAACAGGGGTCGTCACAACAGGGACAGGTGAATTCGGTTTAATGGTAATATCAATTGATTTGGTATCGCTACCACATGTTATACTGGTTGCCTTTAATGTAATTTTGTAATTCCCGGCTGCTGCATACCTATGGCAAGGCGGGTCACGCAATGTGGATGTATACCCATCTCCGAAATCCCATTCGTAATCGGTACTGGAACTACAATTATTTCCGCTTGTACCCGTATTCGATTTATTGATCACACAAACATCATCATTCAGACAAAAGCTGGCGTTGATAACGAAATCAGCTACGGGCTTAGACCGGATCACGATCTGATTGAGCGTATAGGTAGTAGTATAACAGGCATTTCTTGCATACAAAGTTGCAGTGAAGTCCGCCTTGGGGCAGGAAGATTTGCTATAGGTGTGAGAGATTTTAAATACGGTGTTGGTAGCGTTCAACGGATGCGTTAAAATGGTTTGTGGGCTGCCGTCTCCGTAATCTAGTATATATTCCGTGCCTGTTGAGTTATTGAACCAGTTACCAATCTGAAACTCTACTGGTGCAGGTGCGCAAAGACCGGTAGTAGAGTTCGTGGTGGTGAGACTGGCTATTGGATTCAGGCCATTATAGAACTTATAGGTAGTAGTACGGGTGCAGCCATTTGCAGGCGTGATTTTTATAGTCACCGTAAAATAACCCTGTGTATTGAATGTGTGCGAGAGCTGTGCACCAACAGGCCAGTCTGTTTGAGTAAATATAGCTGTGCCATCTCCCCAGTTGATTTCATAATTGTTGCCGGTGCCGGTGACACTGGACGTGTTTTCTACATTTAACGTGTAGTTATTATTACCATTACAGTTGGTGAAAGGATCATCGAGTAGACCAAGGTCTTTCAGAGACGGTTTGGGCGAAGGCTTTATGGTGATGTTGCCTCCATTTATACTATCTACGGTCACCTGCCCGCTGACAGCGTCTTCTGCTACGGTGGCTGTAATTGTGTTTGCGTTGTTGATGTTGAAAGCTGCTGCCGGCTTGTTCCCGATTGTTACAGCAGTAATACCTGTGAAATTAGTACCTGTAATGACCACCTGGGATCCCTGGCAGGTAGTTGTAGGGGTAACGCTGGTAATGGTGGGTGAGGGAGGGGATTGTGCAAATACAGGTATGGCCATCAGAAGGAATAAAACGAACAAGACACTACGGCGCATCATATAGGGACTTTGTGATTTAATGTATATTGCTAAAGGGCAACAACGATAACAAGAGCGCCGCCGAAATTGTTCAGGCAGGTTGGTATATTTTTTTCGTGTATGCGATGATGATTAAGTATGTGTGGTGAATAAATATAAGTTAAGGTTATTTTAATAATTAACTGCACATCTCACCTGAATAATTTTCGCTTCAATCTTTGCCACCAGTTCTCATATATAACCATTACCTGTACGCCTCCTGCAAATACTGACAAATTATCTGGTATTTGCGCCAGCTGTAAGTTTACCTCAATATTTTGTGTCAGTAATTCTCCCGTTACCTGGATCTCTTTTGATTGATAACCGATGTAATTCGACACTAATTTAAAATCGCTGCTATAATTGTCCGGGAGCTGTAAAACAAATACACCGTCTTTATTAGTGTATGCTGCAATTGTAGTCGCCGGAATGCTCATCGTGACGCCCGGTAATGGTTCTCCACTGGCCGAATCTTTTACAACACCCGTCAATATTCGCTGCTGCGCTTTAGCTGTTTCCGGCAGTGTCACTGCCAGCATGCCTGCAAATAAGGCCGCCTGTACCCAGGTAGTTTTTTGTGTAGGAACCAGCATGTCCCTGTTCAATTGAGATGGTCGTAACATGCCGCAGCAATTCCCGTGCTTTTCAACATAAGCAACTATTTGCCGGTCAGTCATGTTGGAAAAATCAACCACCTGCTTCTGACAGTCGCGGCAAAATCTTCCTATTTCTGTTATAGGCATGTCCCGCAAAGGGGCACCACACGGTTCGGGTATAGAGAGCGTGTATTTTTTCATTTGAATCTGTTTTAATTTCCTAGCTGAAAAATCTGTTCTTCCACCGCTGCCAACCTGTAGTCACCTCGAACCCAAGACCTCCCAGGATGATTTCATTCATTTTTAGTGTACATTCCACCTGCTTATTCGCTTTCAGCTTCCTGCCGCTTATACGTATGGTCGTCTTTTCGTACCCTATTAAACTCACCTGTAATCTTACCCCTTTATCGAAATCTGCCGGCACCTCCAGGCTAAAGCTTCCGTCTTCTTTTGACGTCGTTCCCGTCTTCATAGGCTTACCATGCTGGTCTAACAAGTAAACCATTGCTCCCTGTATTGGCGTATGGCCGGATGCCGCTATTACTGTTCCTGTTATCTTATGCTGCCCCTTCCCGATCTCAGGTAATACGAGCGCCAGCATTCCCGCCAGCAACGCCGCCGGTACCCATCTGCGCTTTGGTCTTTCCACCAGCTCCCTGTTCAATTGCGATGGAAGCAAACTGCCACATACATGGTTATGCTTTTTTAAATAATCAATTATTTGCTGATCACTCATGTTTGTGAAATCAACCACCTGCTGCTGACAGCTATTACAAAACCGGCCCCCTATCATAGGCGTCATATTTTGCATGGAAGCCTTGCAAGGTGTGGAAATCGAGACTGTATATTTTTTCATTGGACAGAAATTTAAGTTTTCATGCGTGCGAACAGCGCTTTACAATGACAGGATGCCGGCATTATTGGAATTCCATAATCGGATGCCATAATTTTCCAATTTCCATCAGCTGGCAGGTTTTTGAAAAAACAATCACCCGATAAGCCCTCAGTCAAAGCTAACCGTACGGTTTATCCCTCAACTGATACCTGTACTAATACTATTTTACCCTTTATATTCTCGTAACATTCCTTATTTTGCCAACTTAATCAATTGTTACAGGGACGAATGAGAAAACTAATTGTCATGAGCGCGCTCGCGCTACTCAGCTGTCAAATGGTACAGGCCCAGGCAAAACACACCTTTGCCCTGGCAAAGAGTGAATTCCTCCTCGATGGAAAGCCTTATCAGATCATCAGCGGCGAATTACACCCTGCCCGTATTCCGAAAGAATACTGGCGACACAGGATCCAGATGGCCAAAGCCATGGGGTGCAACACCATTGCTGCCTACGTATTCTGGAATTATCTTGAACAGGAAGAAGGCTCCTTCGACTTCTCTTCGGAAAACCGCAATGTGGCGGAATTCATTAGAATCGCCCAGCAGGAAGGAATGTGGGTACTTCTCCGCCCAGGTCCATATGTATGTGGTGAATGGGAATTTGGTGGCTTACCACCCTACCTGCTCCGTACACCGGACATTAAAGTACGCTGCCTCGATCCACGCTATATGGCCGCTGTTGAACGCTACGTGAAAGCCCTCAGCGAACAGGTAAAATCTTTGCTCGTTACCAATGGTGGTCCAATCATCATGGTACAGGTAGAAAATGAATACGGTAGCTACGCCAACGACAAACAATACCTTTATAAACTGAAAGGCCTCTGGGAACAGAATGGTATCAACGTGCCATTCTACACTGCAGATGGTCCTGTAGATCCTTTACTGGAAGCAGGATCCGTACCGGGTGCTGCCATCGGTCTGGACTCAGGTGGTTCTGAAGGGGACTTCGATGCGGCTAAACGCCAGAACCCTGATGTACCTGCTTTCAGCAGCGAATCCTACCCGGGCTGGTTAACACACTGGGGCGAGAAATTTGCACATCCCGATACCTCCGGAATATTGAGAGAAGTCAGGTTCCTGCTCAGCACTAACCGCTCTTTCAATCTCTATGTGATCCATGGCGGTACCAATTTTGGCTATACTGCCGGCGCCAACTCAGGTGGTAAAGGCTATGAACCGGACCTGACCACTTACGACTACGATGCACCTATCAATGAACAAGGTGTACCGACAGCAAAATATATGGCACTGCGAAACCTCATTGCCAGCTATACTAAAAAGAAACTGCCTGCTATTCCAGCACCTATTCCTGCTGTTACAGTGGCAAATTTCGAAGTAAAACCTTACGCCAGCGTATGGGAAAACCTACCGGCCCCAGTTGCTTCTGTACAGCCTAAAACGTTCGAAGCATATGGCCAGGACTACGGTTTCATGGTATACAAAACGAAACTGATCGGCCGTAAATATGGTACATTGAAGATCACTGACCTGCATGACTATGCCACCGTATTCCTGAATGGTAAATACGTTGGTAAAATAGATCGCCGGCTTGGTGAAAACAGCATCAACCTGCCCAAAAGTGATGTGAAAGATCCGATCCTGGAAATCTTTGTAGAAGCAATGGGCCGTATCAATTTCGCACAGGAACTCATCGACCGCAAAGGGATCACTGATCGCGTGACCCTCGAAGGCATGACCCTCATGGATTGGCAGGTATATGGCATGCCGATGAAAGATGGTTTCGTGTCTCAGCTGAAACCAGGCGCCGACACCAGCCGGCCTGGTATCTTCTTCAAGGCTTCCTTCACAATGAATACCGTTGCTGATACTTACCTCGATATGAGTAACTTCAAAAAAGGGATCGTATGGGTGAATGGACACAACCTGGGACGATATTGGGAAATCGGCCCGCAGAAACGTTTGTATTGTCCGGCACCATGGCTGAAGAAAGGAGAGAATGAAATTGTAGTATTCGATCTTCACCAGACAGCAGCTGCTACTGTAAGTGGAGCAAAGACACTGGAATAACTAATAAAAAGAGTCTGTATCGGGGAATGATACAGACTCTTTTTTTCGGCTGGCCGCCGGAAACAGGCATCGTTTTATAAAACTCCCTGAACGTTGTTTTAGTACATCTCTTTTATTCGGCTGCCTGCTGGAAACGAGCATCGTTTTATAACTTCATCAGGAATTCAATGAATGCGTTAACCGCATCACAAATCCTCCTCCCGGTGCCAGCTTTACTACCAGCTGCCCTCCATGCGCAATCGCCCGCTTCTCCAGCTTAAAATCCTTTGCATTCCTATCTGCATTCACACCATCTTTCCACAACTCCATCTGATAGGTACCCACCGGCAAAAAAGAAAGATCCACATTTACCGTCCGCTCTTCCCAGTTCGTCATCCCCGCTATATACCAATCTCCGTTTAGTGCCTGCCGGGCCATCACCACATATTCCCCGACCTTTGCCTGCAATGGAATCGTCTGTGCCCATTGTACCGGCACTTTACTTAACAACTCCATCGCTTCGGGTTCATGCAGGTAATGCGTCGGTATATCACATAGCATCTGCAACGGACTTTCGAATATAACGTACATGGCTAACTGATTACATCTCGTTCCCAACGTCATCGGCTCTGCAGGCTGGGCGCTCCATGCGTCTTTCTGTACATTCAGCATGCCTCCGGGAGTAAAATCCATTGGCCCTGCAGCCTGCCTGATAAAAGGTAGGGTAGTGGTATGCCCTGGGTCTATCAGGTTGGCGAACTTGCTGATTTCATTTCCCATCACACCTTCCGATGTGAGCACATTCGGATGTGTACGCAGCCAGCCAACGGGCTTATATGCCCCATGAAAATCTACCAGCAGTTTACGCCTCGCTGCCGCATTGGCTACCTTCTCATAATACTGTACCATCGGCTGATCATCCCGCTGCATAAAGTCTACCTTGATCCCTTTCACACCCCATGCCGCAAAGGTATCCAATGCCGGCTCCATCTGCTGGTTCAGCACCATCCAGCTGGTCCATAGTAAAATATCTACATGACGCTTTTTCCCATATGCCACCAGTTCTTTTACATTGATACCGGGAGATAGGCTGAACAAATCCCGCGTACTGCACCAACCTTCATCCAGCAATACATATTCAATCCCATTCTTACTGGCAAAATCAATGTAATATTTGTAAGTATCATTGTTAATCCCCGCCCTGAAATCGACATCATATACATTGTTGTAATGCCACCAGTCCCACTGTACTTTGCCCGGTTTTACCCAACTGAAATCGCCCTTCGCATCCGGTGCCAGCTGATACACCAGTTGATTCGTCAGCAGCGCTGCATCATTCCGCGCTATCATCACCACTCTCCACGGAAATGCCTGCGGACCTTTCAATGCGGCTATGTAATCCTCCCTGGATACGACCTGTTCATCTCTGTCGCTTGTCACCTTCAGTTCTTTAGGGAAATGCGGAAATACCCCGTGAATGGAGTTGCCACCACGTAACCACATGCCGGCATAATTATACAACCCTGATTCTGTGATCAGTAACTTTGTTCCGTTCACTTCGAACAGTGCCGGCAGGCTCGCCAGCTTATTATCCCCGATCTCACCAATGGTATAGGGGATATATTTGCGTTCATTGTGGGAATAAAAACCGTCCTCCTGCGGATACCAGGCTTTACCTGCCTTGTCCAGGTTAAACTCTGCCTGCTCTTCTGTGATCTTATAAGCCCCTTTTTCGCGGCTGATCCAATGCCAGGCAATACCATTATCATATGCCCGCCATTCAAGCGATAATGCGTTGTTAAAATCGATATGCAGCTCATTGTAATGATCGTCAATGACAGCCGTCTTTTGCCTGACCACAGGGTTTAGTTTACCCTGATGGGTACTTTGCCTGGAACTGCTCACTTTCCAGTTACCCTTGTTAAAGGAAACAAGGGATGAACCTATTAATGACTTGTTATCCTGCGATACACTATAAGTAATGTTTGTACCTACAGCTACTGACAGCGTAATGGTCTTGTCGGGAGAGCTTAATGTAAATTTCTTCTGTGCATGAATGGCGTTGGTGCTTCCCAGCAGGAAGGCACATGCTAGCCATGGGTGGAATTTCATAATGAGACCTGAGTTTTTTTTAAAGGTATAAAAACCATTTTCAAAAAAAAAGCCGCTGTTACCCTTGGCAACAGCGGCTTTTTTGTACAATGATCCTTGTTATTTGTCCAGCAGCAGGGCAGCCGTCCATAACACCGGTGCCTGTCCAACCAGGCTACCTGTTACTTTTTCCCTGTTCAGGTAATAATTGGCATCGTTCTTCTTCTTCGTTTCTTCGCACACATCTTTCAGATCGCCGGCTTCATTCAGCCCTTTTACAATTGCCATCCAGGCATTTCTGGCCATTGCCCCATATGCTTCATCTTCAAGCCATTTCCTTTTTACACCCATTACCAGTGCATAGGTGAACATGGCACTACCAGAATTTTCCGTCCATGATTTTTCATCATCAATAATCTGGCCCCATTTGTAGTCAGGGGTCTGGTATTGCTTCAGGGCACCCATCATCTTTTTGTAACAGTCAAGGATGTGTGCGCGGTTTGGATTTTCAGAAGGTAAGTAGTTGAGTATTAATGCCATACTTGCCGCTGCCCAGCCATTGCCACGGCTCCAGTAGATAGGAACATCGTTTGACAGGTTGAATAATCCACCCGCTTGTTGCAGGGCATCTATATATACGGTCAGTTCGGTTGCTGCCCGGTTGATGTATTCTTTGGTACCTGTAGCACGGAAAGCCTGTGTTTGCAGCAGCGTGAAGAGGAACATATCTTCAATCTGCATGCGGGATTGCCAGGAGAGTCCCCGGCCAGCCAATACCTGTTGTTCCGGCGTTGGGCCCTCCGGGAGGTCCCATTGCTGGTCAGCAAAAGGCTTGCCTACGTCCAGGTAACGGTTCTGGTTGGTCTGCAGGTAAAGTTCCAGCGGAACAGCGCCAAATACACTGTGCTCCATCATGTCGGGGCTAGGCATCATGTGGTGGGCCTGTGCCACGAGCGGTTCATACCTGAGCGCCAGTTTTTCAGCCAGTGCCTTGTCTCCCGTTACTTTTGCCAGTTGCAGTGCGCCGTACCAGGTCAGTACTTCAGGATAGGTAATTGAAGTAGGCGGCTCGGAAGAGCCAAAGTTGTCAAAGTTAGATGCTACATAGTGATTAGCTACATATGGGCCGATAACATTCGGCTCATTCCCAAGGGGCCATTCCTTGAATATTTTCTGGCCAAATGTCCCTCCCAGATTCACGAACAACGCTGCAGTAGCGACTAAAACCCGGAATTGTGTTCGATAATTCATATATGATGAATGTTATTAGGGTAGCAAATAATACATGTTTTGATGTAAAATTTGCGTAAAGTAATATTTAAAAATTTGTAATGCAATATTTTGTCAGCTATATTTTTATGGGATGACGGAATTTAACCTGCCTGACCCCAAACTTGCAAAGTTCCCTTAAAAACCTTAACTTAGAAATAAAGCACTACTCCATTCTTCACTCCTAAATCTCCTCGTTATGGGAACAGTACGCGATATACTGCAAGTCAAAGGTCATGCAGTTTACTCCATCCATCCCGACATCACCGTCTTTGACGCACTCAGCGTCCTGGTAGACAAAAACGTCGGAGCACTCATCGTTCTGGACAATGAAAAAGTCTGTGGGATCTTTTCTGAACGCGACTATGCCCGTAGGGTAATCGTAAAAGGCCGTGCTTCAAAAGACACCCTCATCCGTGAAATCATGACAGAAAACCCCATTTCGGTCACCGAAGAGGATTCAATCGAAGATTGTATGGTGAAAATGACGGAAAAACATATCCGCCACCTGCCGGTAATTGACCGTCAGGACAGGCTGATAGGGATGATCTCCATAGGCGACGTGGTCAAGTACATTATCAATGAACAAAAATATATTATTAATAACCTGGAAGGTTATATCAAAGGTACCAGATAAATTACAAAAAAAGAGCCTGTATCCGGAAATACAGGCTCTTCCCATTATTACCTGAGAGCTACAGGATGGAATTGTTTTATTATGTACGGGAGGTAACTGCTATGCTAATGCCCCTTCCTGTTAAAATCATCCGCCAGATCTGCTGGCTTCCGCACTGGTTGCCGTCTGCCTTTCCCGCGCTCCCTTGATCTTGCTATTCCCAAAACTATAGGTCGCGCTCAGCGTCGCCCTCCGGTTTTGCCACTGGTTGTGAGTATGGTAGTTCACATTGCCATACACCGCCGCTCCCCTGAACTGGTCTCCATTTGTCACGTCGGTAAAGTTCAGTTTCATATTCAGCCGCTTGTCTAAAAGCGTTTTTTGTACCCCGGCACCGATTGCATAATACGCTTTACCTCTCCATACTCCCCACTGGTAAGGGGTACCACCATATGCATTCAGCTCTATCTTCCAGTTGTTTGGCAAAGTAAAAGTATGCGTAGTTTCAAAGAATGCCTGTAACGCCGCGTTCACAATATCCATTCCCGAATCCCTCAGCGCATAATAGTTATAATTCAGATTGATATTATTGTTGATACTCCACCACTTTGTCGGGTTTACCGGCAACGTCAGGCTCGCGTGCCATCCCTGCCTGAAGTCATAGTTCTTGTCATAGCTCGTCGTCACCTTTGTCGAATCATTCTGCTCTAAATACTCTGCTATGAAATTCTCAGTTCTGTCGTAACTCACATTCAGGATATACTTCTGGCGAAAGGTATAGGTCATCTCTATGATATTCGTAAACTCCGGTTTCAGGTAAGGGTTTCCTCTACCGTATGTATACCTGTCAGAGAAAAATAGAAAAGGATTCATATCCTCATAATCCGGTCTGTTGATACGCCTGGCAAAGGTGATGCCCAGTTTATGGTCCTTACTAAAAGTATGATCTGCTGTGAGGTTGGGGAAGAAACTTACATAATGCCGTTTCACGACAGACTTGTAGGTGACAGAGTTGCCGGTAGAGGTTGTTCCCTCCACACGTAAGCCCAGTTGCGCATCTGTACCGCCTTTGAATGATTTCTTAAGGATACCGTAAGCTGCCAGCACATTCTCTGTATAGATAAAATGATTGCTCTGTGACACCGCCGGAATATATTCTCCCTTGTATAGTGAGTCGTACTGGAGTACGTTGTCGGTCGTTACAAAACTGCCCTTCACACCCGTTTCCAGTTTGGTCGTTTTGTTGAAAGGCAGTACTAAATCCCCCTTAATACTTTTGATGGTAATACTGGTGGTTGTAAAGTTCCTGATGGCATGGGGATTTGTAAACCCAGGATCTTCCGGATAGTACATACTATCATTCAGGTACACTCTCCTGTGATAATTGAATTTTGCATAATCTGCATCCACACTGATCTCCGTACCCAGTGAATCCAGCTGCCCCTTATAATTGACATTAATTGTATTTGAATTGAAGTTGTGGTCATTCAGTGTGGTAGAATACAATGCTGAATCCAGGGCAGGATTACCCAGTTTATAAATATTCGTTGTATTTTGAATAGTACCGAGAAAGAAATTGTTATTGCCGTTCAGCAATACACCCACTGTATGTTTGGGGGTCAGGAAATAGTCGAAGCCAAATTTGTATTGATTGCTGATAAAGTTCTTTTTGCCAAACTGCGGCGCAGAGAAGTATTGTGCCTGCTCCTTGTTACCAGCATTGACCACGCGGGTAGCCAGGCGTTCGTTAAAAAAATGCCTGTCACCATGGTTGTAGTTGCCAAACACATTGAATTTTTCCGTGCGCCAGTTTAGGTTTAAGCCGGTATTAAAAAATCCATACCGGCCAAAACCTCCACTACCATTTAAGGAGCCATTCATACCTGTTGCGACTCCTTTTTTTGTTTTGATGTTAATGATCCCAGAGTTGCCGGCAGCATCATATTTGGCGGAAGGAGAAGTCATGATCTCAATCTGTGAGACCGTTTCTGCCGGCAAGCTTTTCAACAGGTTGGCGAGTTGTTCGCCGCTCAGGTAGGTGAGTTTTCCATCCAGCATGACAGTTACTCCACCATTCCCTTTTAAAAGAATATTATCATCTTTATCTATCTGAACACCAGGTGCACCGCGCAGTACATCCAGTACACTGCTACCTGCTGCTGCCACACTACTTTCTACATTCAATACAGTGGTTCCTTCTTTTCGTTCAATAAAAGGCTTCTGCGCAGAGACTGTTACACCCTGTAAATTTTTAGAAGCGCTGCTCAATGTCATCCCTGGAAATTGTACAGCCGTATGTTGGGGGTCAATGGAGAAGGCCGGCGTATAAGCAGCCTGGAATCCTATTAAAGATGCCTGTACAAAATAGTGGCCGTTACTGATCTTATCAAAACCGGCACTGCCATCTGCTGCACTCAGTTCTCCCTTCACCAGGCTGGAATCCTTCGATTGCCGCAGTACAACACTGGCATAGGGGAGTGGTTGCCCTTTGTCATCCAGCACTTTGACCGTGACCTTTCCATTTACACTTTGGGCATGGCATTCCCGGTAGCTTATATACATAAGCAAAATAAGCATGATAAGTTTTTTCATAAACAATCAGATCTCTAGTTGATGGCTGTGGTCGTGGCTTAGCGGTTTAGTCCATTGGTATCCGAAGTTGAGCAGAAATACTGGTAAGATCTTACTATCATAACAGTGATCCCTGATTTGTTGGTCATGTAAGGAACGGCCTTCCAGCGCAATAATGGTAAGCATACCCAGGGTTATAATAGTGAATATGAATACCTTTTTCATATGGGTTGTTTTATAAAAAGACGATGGAGTTGAAAAAAGGTTGCAGCAAGATCTTCCTTTTTTTAAAAAATAATATTAGTGGAAAAATGGCCAAATAATCAATTTTCGTTCAGATAGCCATTTTGTAAGGAATTATTAAAAATTTTAATAAATTTGTATTATTAAAATGTTCAATATATCCTTGAAAACCTATACCCTTATGAATAGATGTCTGATTATCAGCCTATTAGTGCTCGTGATGGCTTCCTGTAAAAAAGATCCTCCGTTTACTTTAGAGGACAACCATTCTTTTGCGAAGGAGAGCCTTGACGTAATTAAGAAGTATTCAACCGGTTCATTTCAGGTGACCCAGACAATTTTCGGACCTGGTTCAATGCCATCTCTGCAGGATACAGTATTGTACACCAACTTTTACATGCGTATTACGACAGATTCCCTGATCCTGACCAGGAACGATTCTACCTTTAAGTATGCTATGCAATGGATTTACGACGTTGAGAAGCAGACACAGATTTATTACAGAATGAGCATGAGTGGCGTGGAAGGAGGTACCTCAGATGACTTTGACCTGCGTCCGCTGGAAACAAAAAACGGACTGCTGGTGTTGTACAGCTCCTGGTATAGTGGTACCTGGTATTATCTGAAAAGACTGAATTAACAGTAATGTATAAAATAAGCAAAGCCTGTATCTAAAGAAAGATACAGGCTTTTTTTTATCGGAATACGTTGTTTTATTTCACTAATGCCTGGATCGTCACCGGCGACCGTTGTTCCAGTAAGATCGTGCGGTTATTGATCAATTCATTCATCACCCCGTCTTTGTTATATCTCACCGTCAGCAGTTCCAGTCCCTCATCGTATTTGATCTTGTAATTTTCATGCAGGGCTTTGATCAATGTCTCGATCTTCTCCGGGCTATTGTCAATACAGCAGCTGAAGCTAATGGCAGCGTTCTGCATCAGGTTGATCTTGATCTTCAGTTTATGGAACAATTCATAGATATCGCTGATCCTTTCTTCAGTTACAAATCCAAAGTCCCTGGATGTTATAGTCAGTAATACCTGGTTCTTCTTTACAACAATAATGGGAGGTAGCTGTTTTACATCTATGTCTTCCCTGATGACAGTACCAGGAAGATCCTTATTCAGGAAGCTTTTTACATACAATGGGATTTGCTTGTTCTGCAAAGGTTTGATGGTCTTCGGGTGTATAACCTGTGCACCATAGTAGGCCATTTCTATCACTTCGCTGAAACTGATTTCAGGGATATTGATGGTGTTCGGGAATAATTTCGGATCCGCATTCTTCAGTCCTTCTACGTCTTTCCAGATGGTTTCACTCTCGGCATTCAGCAGGTTTGCAAACACCGCCGCAGAATAGTCGGAACCTTCCCGGCCCAGTGTTACGCTCTCGTTTTCGTCCGTGCTGCCGATAAAGCCCTGTGTCACCACAATATTTGTTTTATTGAAGAGCGGCAGTACTTTTTGCTCCACCTGGCGACCTGTTACTTCCCAGTCAATGTTTGCCTCGCGGAAAGTATCGTCTGTTCTGAACACGTCGCGTACATCCAGCCAGGTATTGGGTACCCCGGCCAGGTTGAAGTAAGCGCTGACGATGGCAGTGCTGAGCAGTTCCCCAAGACTAACCAGTTGGTCATAATAATAGTCGTAAGTACGGCCTGGTTTTTCGCCCAGGGTCCATTCAGCCTCGGTAAAGAATGTTTGCAGCTGATCAAAAACAGGATGAGCGCTGTTTCCCAACAGCTTTTCTGCCACTTCTGTGTGCGATTTTTCGATGTTGAAAAGCAACTGTGCCGCAATTTCGCGCTTACGGAGATAAAAGTTTTCGGCCACCTTTTCCAGTTCGTTCGTCGTCTTGCCCATGGCAGAGATAACGATCAGGATCTGTTGATCAGGAAATGACTGAACAATCGCAGCTACTTGTTGGATTCGTTCAATACTTTCTAAACTTGCACCGCCAAATTTGAAAACCTTCATATGTGAGTTTATCTTCCGTTAAAAAAATTCGGAGCAAAGTAAATCAACTTTGAATATGTTTTAAAATTTGTTTGCAGGAAAATGACAGTTCCGTTAAAATAGGTCGAAATCTGTTACATTAGTGTATCCTTGTGCAATCAATATTAACTAATCCATTATAGAATGAGTATCAATAGAAAAGTGATGACTCTCGACGAGTTCACCATCCAGGAATTGAGGAATTATCCCGGTGCTACCGGCCAGTTATCGGGTTTATTGAGGGATATCGGATTGGCTGCTAAGCGGGTAAATGTGGAAGTGAATAAAGCCGGTATAGCTGATATCCTGGGCGAAGCCAATAAGGTAAACGTACAGGGAGAAGACGTAAAGAAACTGGACGTATTCGCCAACGATCAGTTTATCAACGCGTTGAGACACAGTATTTATTGTGCAGGGGTCGCTTCTGAGGAAAATGAAGACTTTATTCCCTTCACCGATGAATACTCCAAAGCTTCCAAGTACATAGTATTGATCGATCCCCTCGATGGTTCCGGCAATATTGACGTCAATGTGTCTATTGGTACTATCTTTTCTGTGTATCGCCGTCTTACGCCGGTGGGTTCCGTATGTGAGCTGGAAGACTTCCTACAGCCAGGTTATGAACAGATTGCAGCAGGTTATATTATTTATGGTTCCTCTACGATGCTGGTCTATGCCACCCGCAGGAGCGTACAAGGCTTTACGCTCGATCCGAGTATCGGCGAGTTCTGCCTGTCACATCCCAACCTGAAGTGTCCTCCTGAAAGCGACATTTTTTCCGTTAACATCGGTTACTACCACCTCTATGAAAATGGTGTCCGCAAGGCTATCGACTACTGGCTGGCCAAGGATGAGCATGGCAAAATCTACCGTCACCGTTTTGTAGGTTGTATGGTAGCAGAAGTTCATCGTACCCTGATCCAGGGCGGTATTTTCATGTATCCGGCGTTTGGAAAATATGCAGGCGGTCGTTTACGTTTATGTTATGAGTGCAACCCGATGTCATTCATTATGGAAAAGGCAGGTGGGGTCGCGATGGCTACCGGCAGACAACGTCTCCTGGAACTGAAACCATCAAAATTGCACCAGCGGGTACCCGTGTTCCTGGGCTCCAGAAATATGATGGAGGTTTGGCAGAGAATAGTGAATAGTTAAAAAAATACTAACATGTAAGTTTTTGGTATAAGTATTGCTAAACCAGCATAAGTTATTTTAGTCTAATGACGGATTTCTTTTATTTATTCGAAACTATATGACACGCAAACTTACATTACTGATGCTATTCAGTATCCTGTCGCTGAACCTGTTGGCCTGTAACCGTGGCACTGCGCCGGCAGATACTACCACCACCCGATCGGGCTATGATGAAGGCAATGACATGGACATGGCGAAGGAGATTCTTTATTATACCAACAAATTCAGGGCTTCCCAGGGTAAACCTCCTTTGATCCTGGATGCTACATGCAGCGGGCAGGCCTACAAGCACAGTAAAGCAATGGCTACAGGTGCAACCGCCTTTGGTCACGATGGTTTTGAGGAGCGTATAGCAAGACTGACCACCGTATTTGGAAACATTCCGGATGCAGCAGAGAATGTCGCTTATGGGAACCTGGACGCAGAGCAGGTAGTAAATGGCTGGATCAAAAGCCCGGGGCATAGAAAGAATATGCTGGGTAATTATGACAGGATCGGCATCGGATCTGCGCACTCCCGGAAAGACGGCAGGATCATATACTTCACACAGGTATTTATACAACATAAAGAGGCTCCGGCGCCAAAAAAATAGACATTTTGTTATTTCTATCCGGCTGCAGGCTATTCGCCACTTTCAAAAAAAAATCGCTTTTGCCATAGGCAAAAGCGATTTTTTTTGTGCTAATTTAGTCCTATGGAAAAGAGGAAGATCATAGAAGTCAAGGACCTTGTTAAGAAATATGGGGATTTTACAGCAGTGGACGGGATCAGTTTCGACGTATACGAAAATGAAATTTTCGGTCTGCTGGGTACCAACGGTGCCGGAAAATCCACCACTTTAGAGATCATCGAAACCCTCCGTGAGAAGACTTCCGGAAAGGTATTCGTAGATGGTATTGACCTTGACAAAGATCCGGAGAGAATTAAGAAAGTCATCGGTGTGCAGCTGCAAAGTTCCGGCTATTATCCCGGTTTAAACCTGGTTGAACTCATAGACCTCTTCTGCGGGCTTTACAACCAAAAGGCTGACGCCAAAGAACTACTTAAACTCTTCAACCTGGAAGATAAAGCCAAAAACAAGTTCAAAGAACTCTCCGGCGGACAGAAACAACGCTTCTCTATTGCCACTACACTCATCAATAAACCTAAGATCATCTTCCTGGACGAACCTACTACCGGTTTAGATCCACAGGCACGACGCAATCTCTGGGACCTGATCCTGCAGGTACGCCAGCAGGGTACTACGGTGGTGATCACTACCCACTATATGGATGAAGCCGAAATCCTGTGCGATCGATGTGCCATTGTCGATCATGGTCGGATTATTGCCCTGGAATCTCCCGATGCACTGATCGATAAATTGGTCGCAGGTGGTTTTGAAAGGAAGAAAGAAGTGAAGAAAGCTAACCTGGAAGATGTGTTCATTCACCTGACTGGGGAGGCACTGAGAGAATTGTAATGATCGCCTGCATCATCTTGTATTTTATTATAAAAAAGGAGCACTTTGCCGGCTAAATAGTATTATGGAAGATCTCAAATACCCGATTGGCCGGTTTCAGGCCCCTTCAAAAATCTCTGACTTACAGCTAAAGAGTTATATCAATGACATCCGTTTCCTGCCTTCACTGGTAGAAATAGCGGTGCAAACACTGGATGCCCCCCAACTGGCCACTCCTTACCGCCCCGGCGGCTGGACAGTCACGCAGGTGGTGCACCACCTGGCAGATAGTCATATGAATGCCTACACCCGCTTCAAACTGGCCCTGACGGAAGACAATCCTGTCATCAAGCCCTACGATGAAGCCGCCTGGGCCGAACTTCCGGATGTAGGCAAAACACCAATCAATATTTCTCTCACACTGCTCCACGCACTTCATACCCGCTGGGTGTCACTGATGGATAACATGACCCCCGAACAATGGGAACGCGTGTTCACCCATCCGGAACATGGTGAAACCTTCTTCCTCAGACAGGTAGCAGGTACCTATTCCTGGCATGGAAAACATCACCTGGCACACATCGAAAAACTGAAGGAAAGGAACAACTGGCTTTAAACTTTAAACTGAATATATGTCGGCATTAGACTGGAAACTGCTTGAATCAAAGTATCTTTTTAAAAGTAATTGGTTAACTGCCCGCGAAGATAAATGTGAAACACCGAAGGGAAAGATTGTAACGCCTTACTATGTGCTGGAATACAATGACTGGGTAAATTGTGTGGCCCTTGATGACCAGGGTAGGGTGATCATGGTAAAACAATATCGTCATGGCATTCGCCAGACGTTACTGGAAATTCCCGGTGGCACCATGGACAACGATGACCCTTCTCCTGAATATGCCATGCGCCGGGAGCTGCTGGAAGAAACAGGCTATGAATTCGATCAGCTGATCAATTTAGGTAAGATTGCCCCGAACCCCGCAAGCAGCAATAACTTCACGCATATGTTCCTGGCTACAGGAGGTAGGAAAGTACAGGAGCAGGATCTGGATGAGAATGAGGAGATCGAAATTGTGCTGTTGGAAATGGAAGAGCTGGAGGAGATGCTGAAGAAGAATGAACTCTTGCAAAGCCTGCACGTGACCTGCATCTTTTATGCATTATTAAAACTGAAAGAACTGACGATATTATAAAGAAAGAAGGTTATCTCAACAGTAGAGTAGATCTTACCGGGTTTTGTCCCGGTTCCCGGCAAAGCAAAAATTTCGTGTGAACGATTGCCATACCTGGCGGTTTATTGTTGAGATAACCTTTTCTTAATTACATGACTTCTCCTACTATAAAGAAACTACCACATACAAGGATGATATCTTCTTCGTGTGCATGCTGTTTAGCCGCCTGAAAAGCCTGTTGTACATTGGGATAAGATTTGCCTCTCAAACCTGCAGCAGCACCCATTTCTGCCAGTTCATTCTCATCCAGTGCCCTCGGAATCTGTGCCCTTGTAAAATAATAAGTAGCTGCGGGTGGAAACAGTTTTAATACCTTGGTTACTTCCTTATCTTTCACAAAACCGGTCACTATATGCAAATGCCTGTATGTCATATGCTCCAGTTGCCCTACAATCTCTGTAATCCCTGCTTCATTGTGTCCTACATCCAGGATCGTCATGGGGTGCTGCGACACAATATCCCATCTCCCTCTCAGGCCAGTTAATTTCTTTACGTGACTGAGTGCAGTCTTTACACCTTCGTCGGGCAATTCCCATCCGGCCTGTTGCAGGACCTTTACCGCACTCAATACCCCCATGATATTCTTCAACTGGTACTGTCCGTTCAGATCGGGTTTAATGTCCCATACCTGCTCACTATGCGCCGGGCGTAACTGTATATGCAGATGCCCGTTTGCCAGGTCATTTTCCTGTACCAACCAGTGCTGATCGGCGAAGGTGATGGGTGCTTCCATGGCTTTGGCTTTGTCAATAAATACCTGCTCTACTTCCGTTTGGGTCTGTGCAATTACCACCGGGATATGGGGTTTGATTATACCCGCTTTTTCACCGGCGATTTCAGGTAATGTATTACCCAGCATATGCATGTGATCATAGCTGATGTTGGTAATGACAGACAGTTCGGGCGTGATGATGTTTGTACTGTCTAACCGGCCACCAAGCCCCACTTCGATGATAGCAATGTCTACCTGTTCCAGTGCAAAGTACTGGAATGCCATGGCTACGGTAAGTTCAAAAAAAGAGGGATCAAGTTGTTCAATGGAAGGTTGTACCTGCTGCACAAATTCCACTACAAACTCCTGGTCAATCATCTCTCCGTTGATCCGTATCCGCTCTCTGAAATCTTTGAGATGAGGAGAGGTATATAACCCCGTTTTGTATCCGGCCTGTTGAAAAACTGCTGCCAGCATATGGCTGGTAGAGCCTTTACCGTTAGTACCGGCTACGTGAACTGTTTTGAACAGGCGCTGGGGATTGCCAAGTTGTTCGCATAATGCGATGGTATTATGCAGGTCTTTTCTGAAAGCGCTGGCACCCACACGTGTGAACATAGGCAGCCGCTCATACAGGTAGTCCAGAGTTTGTTGGTAGTTCATACCCAAAAGTAAATGAAAAAAATATTTTACTGCACAATATGCCTTACAGGATAACCGGGTAGATCCTCCACCTGTACAAATTCGTCAGAAGGATCGTACATGGTATACAAATCAACCAATGCTCCAAGAAAACTGGTCAAATCCCCGGCAATGATATTTCTGTCATTATCTGCATGCCAGTATTCGATCAGTTGCCCCGGTTGTCCATCAAAGCTTCCTGCCAGGTCGTAACAGATAAAGTCTCCGCTGCCATTGCTGAAAATAGGCATCCACGTTTCATGCCATATGTCCGGCAATTCAAAATCACTTCCTATCATAGCAGTCAACTCGGCGGCTGTGTCCAGTGCCTGCTCCCGTGAAAGGAAGGTAGAATTATTTGGTATATGAACAACCCCTGTCTCCGCCGGGTTCCTGCATAAAAAAAGCCTGTATCAGCAATGATACAGGCTCTTCTATGTGTAAAAATTTAACGAAGTTTAGAACTGTGTCGCAGGGCAACCCAGCAGGGTCTTACCAAACCTGACAGGTACCAGGCGCAAGGCGACGAAACCATCCAGTCTGTTCTTATTCTTCTGGAACAGATTAGACAATACAGTGTTCGAACCAATTACCAGCGGACCCACACGGAAACCGGCACCCATATCAAACTGTGTATGATTATTGACATCGATTGGAATATACACACCAAAATGACGGCTATCGTAACGAGGGGTCAACGTGAAGTGAGATACCATATAGGTTTTGCTCGGATCATAGCGACCACTGTTCAGTGACATCACTGCAGCGCCGTTAATAAAGAAACGGGCATCGATGTTGTAGTCGAACATCACGTTGAATGCGGTGGGCAGGTTCATACGGAACTTCTGGTCACTTGCAATCGGCGTAAAGTATTGTTGCAGGCGGCGATAGTAGGATTGCCAGCCTTCACCTTTTCTCATTTTGATCTCATATGGATTCACATTGTTAGCGATCAGACTGAGGTCGGTATTAGAAGCTACTTTCTTGTAAGAGATACCACCGAAGTCAGTAATACTAACCCCCAATCTCATTTTATAATCATCACCTTCCGGGTTCCAGTCTGTGTCGGCATAGCCCTGCAAGCCATCCATTTCCGCTCTCCATTCGTATACCACTCCGATGTCCATACCTAAGCCCCAGTTGCCGGTAAATGGCTTGTAATTGCTTGTATTTGGCTTCTTCCAGTTGTTGATACCATCATTGTACCCAACCTTCAATGTACCGCTGTAGATGTTGGCAGTTGTAGCAGATGTCATATTGAAGCTGGCATCTTCTACCTGTGCGTAGCCGGCGGCGATACCATTCAGGATCTTCAGCGTTACGCCCCCTTTCAGCAGGTGCATGCCGTCGTCTTTAAGGATCTGGGCATAGGTGAGGTCATACTCATTCCACATATGGAAGCTGCCGTTTGCCACCTGCATATCAAAACGCTGGTTATAATACTGGGCATTCGGAAAGTTGTTCGCAAAGAAGTTGGCAACGTCGGTATTCATGTTACCGCCATTGGCCTGTGCGCGAACACGCCAAACGAATGCAATGGATCTGGTTTCGTTGAAGGAGTACATGAAAGACGGCATCATCACATCCATATTACCCCAGCCGAATTGTTTGCCCGTCGACATGGTATCGAGGAAGTAGTCCCTGTTACGTTTCAGGCCTTCCAGCGAATCCGGCGGATGGAAGATCAGTGACTTCGGAAAGCGTGCATAGGTGTTGCCCAGGGCAGCATTTACTCCCGCTACGTTAATGTCCCATTTAAAGTGGGTGCCGGCAGCCATTGCGGGGTTGGAAGGTACTCCATAAATCCCGGCATAATGACTGTTTGCGTACCCGCCCATGTTCATATTCATCTGGGCTTTTGCCTTCTGCGGCTGGATAAAAGATATGGTAATAACAGTTGCAAAGCCAAAGGCTCGAATTACTCTAAACAGCATATATCTAATTAGTTGGCAGTTCGGTTTTCCTCTCCTATAACGCAAAAAGTACCTATATATTGGCGAGCGCTACAAAAGATTTTCCCATGCAAATATATCTAAATATATTATTGTTATTAAATTATGTTATTACAAATGAGGATTGAATAAGCTATTTACATATATCGTAAAAAAAGTCCCTTCCTGGTGGAGGAAGGGACTCGTTTTTGTATAAAGTTTTCGGGTTATTGCACTTTAAAGTAGAAGCGGATCAATGCAAACTGTACCTCTGGAGCATCAGCATTTGTATTGTATTTCAATTGCTTCGCTGCTCTTTTAGCAATTTCGATCAGTCGTGGGTTGTTCAGGGTTGAGCCTTTCAGCGAGTGGGACGCGTCGATTACATTTCCATTTCTGTCAACCTTAATGTTGATAGCGATATAACCAGATTCATCACCATCGTAAGTGAGGCTAGGTTTGCTGATCAGGCTACGGCCATTCAGGCGGAAATCAGACTTACCACCACCCAGTCCACCGCCGGTATAGCCGCTGGCATTTGGGTCGCCATTGATCTGGCCGCGGTCGCCGGGCTTGCCGGTATTTCCTTCGCCTGTAGAACTGTTAGAACCATTAGCGTTGTTACCACTATTGCTGCCAGTGAAAGTACCACCACCAAATACAGCTTTCGCCTTCTGAGGTTTTTCTACTGCCACCGGGTTATTTTCAGATGTTTTCTTTGGTGTTGTCGTTGGCTTCTTATCCAGGTTTTTAGCGACTTCCTTTGGCTTTTCCACTGGTTTTTCCGGCTTTGCTACTTCCGGTGCATCTTCATTATCCTGTGTAGCGATATCTTCCTGGGTGGAGTTGTCCTGGGAGGGTACCGGTTCGTTTTGTGGTGTCGAAGCGTTGGCAGCGTCAGCGCTGGGTGGGTTGGGGTTGAGTGGTTGTTCATCGCCCATACCGTCGTCGGAGGTACCGAGGTTCACTTCCATACCCAGGTCCTGGTTAGGGAGCGGGGGAGGTGCGGAGAAGCCGCCCAGGATCAATGCCAATAAAACTAATGCATGCACGGCAATAGTGACACCTACTGCCTTAATATTTTTATCTGTATTGTTTTCCTTTTGTTGCTGCATAGGTCAAAAATAAGATATTTTCTAATACGTGTGCCCGCTTTGTAACAGGATGAAAGTTTTAGGATCTTTTTAAGAAAATTTACCTGGCATCCTCACAGAATGCCGGATGGGCGCCGAAACTTAACTACTTATCGAAAACCATTCCAATATATCAGTTGCTGGCTTTCTTCGGGTCTACACCCATATTAACCCGTCATTAACTCGTCACTGAAAGGGCACCAAAAGGGCACTTGTATATCGATTGGATATTGAGGTGACCTTTTGGTGCCCTCTTGGTGATATTTTGATGCCCTTTTGGCGACGACTTAGAGGCGACTTTAGGGTAAGTTCGAAATAGCCTGGGTCGGTAGGGCTGGAATGTATTTAATACGTTTGGCTACCTGATTTTTAAAAGGGATAATTCTAATTACCTTTGCGGTGATTTTTGCTTTCTAAAACCGCATTCCTTTGCTTTCTCTCTACAAAAAAGCCTATGCAGGCCTTTCTACCTCAACCTGGATACTTGCTGTTGTACTCCTGATCAATCGCTGTGGTGCGATGGTGATTCCCTTTATGACGGTGTACCTTACCCAGCAGCTGCACTTTTCTGTACAACAGGCCGGTTTGGTGATGACCTGCTATGGGATTGGCGGTATAGTAGGCGCATTTGCCGGTGGCCGGTTATCTGACCGGTTAGGTTTTTACCCTGTACAATTCTGGAGCCTGCTGTTGCAGGGGCTCATCTTTTTGATATTGGGGCAGATGCAGACATTGCTGCAATTCTGCCTGTGTATCTTTGTTCTGAGTGCTGTTGGAGACGCATTTCGCCCGGCCAATACAGCGGCTACCGCTCATTATAGTACACCGGAAAACAGAACACGCTCTTACTCTCTGAACCGGCTGGCATCCAATCTGGGGTGGTCGGTAGGACCCGCTGTAGGGGGGATTGTTGCGAGCTATAGTTATCATCTGCTTTTCTGGGTGGATGGGCTTACCTGTGTGGCAGCTATTCTGGTGATGCGGTTCTTTATTCCGCCGGTACATGTTGCTCCAAAAACACCTGCCATCAGGCAGGTAACAGTGAAAACAGAAAGCGTGTACAGGGATAAAGTATACCTTGCTTTTATTGGACTTTCTATCTTGTTTACGACCGGGTTTTTACAGCTCTCTACAATGGTGGCTTTGTATTTTAAAGAAGTGCTTCACCTGGAGGAGGCGCAGATTGGGATGGTGTTAGGGATCAATGGTTTGCTGGTCGCCGCAATTGAAATGGTGCTGATCTATAAAATTGAGAACAGGAAGCATCCTCTGGAGTTCATGACACGGGGTGTGGCATTAGCCAGCCTGGCATATTTGAGTTTTAATATCTTGCCGGCTGCAGGTTTTGTCAGCATCGTTTTCATTGTTTTATTTACTGCAGGAGAGATGTTGAGTATACCTTTTATGACAGCGTTTTTTATCAGCCGGAGTGGAGAGCATAACAGGGGACAGTATGCGGCGTTGTATACGGTGTCATTTGCGATATCGACCATCTTATCACCCACGATAGGCTCTGCAATGATAGCGCATTATGGGTTTAAGGTGTGGTGGTATGTGGCAGCTGGTTTTTGTCTGGCTGCAGCATTAGGGTTTAATTATTTGTACCAGCGGTGGCAGAGAAAAAAGGGCGTTTATCCTGGTAAGGGGTAGCGGCTACACATAAAACAAAAACGCTTTTACCGAAAAGTAAAAGCGTTTTTTGTTTTTATTAAAAGTGTGCAAAATCCTGCGTGTAATCCCCCTTGATGCGTTCCATCGGCGGGTTAAAATATCCATACTTCAAGTGTGGGAACTCCTCCAGTATCAATTCCTGCAGCTGCTTCACGCCCAGGCATTCCCCAGTCTCGGTAATGCCTAACCTACCCAGGTACCAATCCGGATCAATATTGAAATTTCTCCACTGGATCATCTTCAGGTTCGTATCCCTGATCAGTTTACGCAGTGCCTCATACTCATCCGCACTATCCGTCATACCCGGGAATACAAAATAGTTAATCGACGTCCAGCCATCAAATTCATTTACCACTTTCAGACTCTCCACGATATCATCAAACGTATAGTTATTTGGCCTGTAATAAGGCGTATAGTACTTTTCCTGCGCAGAGTTCAGACTCACACGAATACTGTTCAATCCCACTTTACACAATTCCCGTACTGCATCCGGCTTGCTACCATTTGTATTGATATTGATACTTCCCTTGGCAGTATGTTTCCTCATTTCAATAATAGATTCGCGGATTGTCTCCCACATCAGCAGTGGCTCTCCTTCACAACCTTGTCCAAAAGACACAATTGGGAAAGGGGCAGTTTCCAGGTGGGGTACCGTAAACTCCACGATCTCTTCTGCCGTAGGCTTGAAACGCAAACGGTCCTGTGTAGATACAATAGTTTCCTCTTCAGGCTGGAAGGAAATACAACCAATACAATTTGCATTACATGCAGGAGAAGATGGAATCGGACATTCCCAACGACCCATAAAATAATTACGTGCCGCCGGACAATGATATGTCAGTGCGCAGTTGTCTGCCAGGTGTTTCACAAGTCTGTTATGCGGATATGCCTGGATCAGGTCTTTTACACCCTGTTTTACTTTCTTTTCATCGAAACCACCACATTCCTGCCTGATATCCTGTTCGATTCTTACTGCAGGCACATAGAATTTCCCATCCAGCCAGCCTACTGCTGTATAGCAGAACAATGGCAGGGTAGGAGCGTCGGGCATCGTTTCATATGCCGCCATATAAAAGCCTGTATGCGCAGGTGGAATAAAGGCCGCCACTGCCCATCCTTTATCGCATAACTGCATCTCACCGGTTTCGGCATTCAAACCAATTCCACGGCGACCGGGTAATTCATACAGTGATCCACCTTCCGGCAGTTCAATCCATTCGTCCAGTTCTATTGGCCATGCATCCCAACCGCTACGACCGGTGGTGAGCATGGATGTATCTTCGAAAATATTCCCCTGACCGTCGGAATATAAAATGTACGGCGACTGTTTTAACATACTGAGTTGTGATTAAAGCCTGCTCTTAAAAAATGCATTCATTTCAGCTTCCTTATCTGCACCGGGTTCATCCAAAACTTCCAGTTGCAGTACTTTATTATCTTTAAAGTCTATAGTGAGCAGGTCGTTGCGCAAAATTAAGTTATTCAGGCGGCTCCAGCTAATCACCTTTTCAGAGAAGGTGGTCGGCAGTGTAGCGCCGTTAAAGTCTACCTTAATATATGAAGGCATAAAGATCTTGTATTCTGCATAGCCAATATATGCTGCTGCGATGCCCGTAAGGAACAGCATGCCGGCAGCCAGTGGCTGCATATGTGTCAGCACGTACAGGCTGCCTGTCAGGCAGCCAAAGGCTTGTACGGTGCGCACGAGGCTGTTGGCCGACTGTATATTCTTAAAGCGTCGCATGATAAAAGGGAAGACAAGGCTACCAATTCCCAGCAGGAAAAAGAAAATAGCAACTACCCAGTTAGGATGAGGCCCATTGTAAATGCCGATTGTAACGAGCAAAAAAAGGATGCCAATAAGTCCGTGCATAGCGGGTTGTAACCGCAGGCGGGTCATGGCATTGGGATGTAAGATCCTTATTTTATAAGACTGCATGTGTGAAATTACTTGTTATCAGAAGGCACTTTTATCAACTATATAGTATCCGGATCTCCCCTTATATATTATCCGGATGCACCATCAGGTTACATAACTTGAAAAGTACCCTGGCGCCCACATTGGCATCCCATTCTTCATGTGCGCTGCTTACTTCACACAAATCAAAACCGACGATCCTGCGGCCGCTGGCCAGCATCTTTTTGAAGAGGTAGTAAATCTGTTCGCAATCAAAGCCTCCTGGTACCGGTGTACCTGTATGCGGGCAAAGTTTAGGATCCAATCCGTCAATGTCAAAGCTGATATATACCTGTTGAGGCAACTTTTCTATTATTTCATCGCAGATGGTCGCCCAGTTCGTGCCTTCATACTGGCGATGTTTGATGTCCCTGTCAAAGAAGGTGTTGATACGTTCCGGATTATTCCGGATATACTGGAGTTCTTCTTCGCAATAATCCCGGATACCCAGTTGAACGAGTTTCGTTACCTGTGGTATTTCGTTCAGAACATTGTACATAATAGATGCATGGGAGTACTGGAATCCTTCATAACCATTGCGCAGATCGCAATGTGCATCGATCTGCAGAATACCGAATGCTCCTTTCTCTTCGGCCAGTGCTTTAATATAGCCGAGAGGGGTAGAGTGATCACCTCCCACCAGACCTACCATTTTACCCTGTTCCAGTACATTTTTCGTTTGAGCATACACCCACTCATTCATAAGGGCAGTACCCTTATTTACGTCGACCAGGGTCTTTTTCAGAAATTCATTTTCAGAGATATCGCCCCCTTCAGTGAGAAATTTCAGGTAGAGTTCAGCTTCTTTACGAAGGTAGTCACTACGCAGCAGGATGTGTTTATCCGGGTCGCGCATGTAGAAGCCTTTTCTCCAGCCTTCTTTAACGTCCGGGTCGAGCAGGTCGACCTGCAAACTTGCTTTACAGATCTGTTCAGGTCCTCTTGCAGTGCCGTGACAGTAAGACACCGTTACCTCCCATGGGATAGGGAGTAAGATGAGGGCTGCATCCGCTTCAGTGGTTGGTAATCCAAAGATATTATTAGATACCAGACTGACAGAATTGGGATCAAAGTTGGATAAATCCGCCATGATTTTGAAGTTCTTATACTAAATTTCGCCGCAAAGATAGTACTTTATACATAAAGCGGTATTGTACAGCGTGGAGGGTTATCAGCCAGGGGCACGACGGGTATTGGCAGCTTCAGCTTTTATGATAAATATCATATCTCCTTTCATGTAAAAATTCCACTTTCACACCTCATTTTGCCGTAATTTTGCGCATCGAAATGTGAATGGACCGTTTTGATGGATAAAAAAGCACATTAACAAAGCACATTTAGGGGAAGCTTAAGAACTATTTGCGATATGAAGAAATCTAATATTGTTTTATTAGTACTGATTGCAGTAGCAATTGGGGTGATTGTAACAGTTGCCGGTGATTTCAGTACCTATGAAACATTCGCCACAGCTCGTCAGAAAGAAGGAAAGGAATTCCAGGTGATTGGAAAACTCGATACTACCAGGACCATGGTGTACGATGCACAGAAAGATGCCAACCTTTTCACCTTCTACGTTCAGGACAAATCCGGAGAAGTTTGTAAAGTAGTTTATTTCGGTACTAAACCTACTGACTTTGAAAAGGCAGAAAGCGTGGTATTGACCGGCAAAATGATCCGGGATGGAGAATTTCATTGTGGCAAGATCCTCATGAAATGTCCCTCTAAATACAAAAATGACCAGGTAGCGGTTGGCAACAAAGTATAGGCCAGCTGCTTGATAATCATATTTAAAAGTAGTTAATGGCCCGCTCCGTCGGGCTATTTCTTCATTCTAGCACATTTTATCTTGAAGACGACATATATAGGAGAGCATTTATTGCCCGGGCAGTTTGGACATTTTTTTGCAGTGCTGGCTTTTGTGGCCTCGATACTGGCCACTGTCAGCTATTGGGTAAGCGTTCGTACTGAAGACGAGGTAAAACGTAATTCCTGGAGGCTGCAGGGCCGTTGGGCTTTTATTGTTCAGGCTGCATCTGTTTTTGCCGTGTTTGGTTGCCTGTATTACGCATTGTACAGCCACTATTTTGAATATAAATATATCTGGCGCAACTCCAGCCGTGACCTCCCGGTAAGTTTGCTGTTATCCAGCTTCTGGTCCGACCAGGAAGGTAGTTTCCTCCTCTGGTCTATCTGGCAGAGTATTCTCGGGCTGGTACTGATCCGTACTACCAAAAAGTGGGAAGCGCCGGTGATGACCATGATCTCATTTGCACAGGTTTGCCTGGGCAGTATGCTGATCGGTATCTTTATCTTAAATTACAAGATAGGTAGCAATCCATTCCTCCTGCTGCGTCATGCACCAGAGAACCAGGGATTACCATGGGTAAATAGCCCTAACTACCTGAACTTTATCAAAGACGGTAATGGCTTGAACCTTTCCCTGCAGAATTACTGGATGGTGATTCACCCACCTATCCTGTTCCTGGGTTTTGCTTCTACCATTGTTCCTTTTGCTTTCGCCTTTGCCGGTTTATGGACAAGGGATTATAAGGAGTGGATCAAACCTGCACTTCCATGGGCGCTGTTCAGTGCCGGCGTGCTGGGATTGGGTATTATGATGGGGGCTGCCTGGGCGTATGAATCACTGACCTTTGGTGGTTACTGGGCATGGGACCCTGTAGAAAACGCTTCACTTGTGCCCTGGCTGACACTGGTAGCCGGTATTCACACCCTGCTGGCCTTTAAGTCATCCGGCCATGCGCTGAAAGCAACCTTCTTCTTTTTCTTCATTACATTTATATTTATCCTGTACTCTACTTTCCTGACCCGTAGTGGTGTGTTGGGAGATACTTCTGTACACTCCTTTACCGACCTGGGTATGAGCGGACAGCTGACCTTCTTCCTTTTTGCGTTCATCCCGGCATTTGGTATGCTCATTGCCCGCAGAAAGGAGATCCCTACTGTTCACAAAGAAGAAAGTACTTATAGCCGTGAGTTCTGGCTTTTCATCGGTTCGCTGATCCTGATGATCGCTGCCATCCAGATCACCTTTACGACATCTATCCCGGTGTGGAATAAGCTGATCAACAACCTGGGTATCAAGAAACTCCTGCACCTGACCAATGACATTGCACCTCCTTCAGATGGTGTGTTTCATTATAATAAGATCCAGATCTGGATTGCTATTGTGGTAGGTATCCTTTCAGCAATTGTACAGTTCCTGAAATATAAGGATACACCCAGAGGTGAATTTACCCGTAAACTGATGATCCCAACTGCACTGGCGCTGATCGCTACGGTGCTTTCCGGCTGGCTCGGCAGGGTGAATTATGACACCTACGGGGCGGGTTTCCTGATGGCCATTTACCTCATGATGTTTGCGAGCTATTATGCCATCATTGCTAACCTCGCTTATATCTGGATAGGTCAGAAAGGTAAGCTGAAGGCAGCAGGTGCCTCTGTGGCACACATTGGTTTTGGTATGGTCCTGCTGGGTATTGTGATCACCTCTTCCAAGAAGGAGACCATCTCGATCGACAGGATGAAGATGCTGGATGGTGGTTTCTTTGGTGCAAACAGTAAAGAGAATCCGCGGGAAAACCTGATGCTGCCGCGCAACTTCCCGGTACAGATGGGGGATTATCATGTGACTTACGCCGGGGACTCTACGCCTGCGGGAGAGTCCAAGACTTATTACCTGGTAAGATACGAGCGGAAGGATGCGACCAGCGGTAAAACATTGGAAGCCTTTACCTTACATCCGGATGCATTCCTGAGCAATAAGGGTGAGCAGACCCTGACACCTAACCCGGATTCAAAACATTATTGGAACAAGGATATCTTTACTTATATTACAGCAGTTCCGCTGAAAGAAGATGATAGTGACACTGCGACTTATCAGCCGCATGTAGTAGCGCAGGGAGATTCTATCTTCTTTTCTAACGGGTACATGGTGATGGAAGGCCTTGACCCACAGCCAACCAGCCGTAACTATACCGCTGAGCCGAATGACCTGGCTGTAGGAGCCACGCTGAAGGTGTATACAAAGAACAATGACCAGTACAATCTGAAGCCGATTTACCTGATCCGCGACAGTAGTTACGAATATAATATCCCGGATACCGTGGCACCATTGTCACTCTATGTCCGCTTTAGCAAGATTCTGCCAAAGGATAAAAAAGTGGAACTGGAAGTGAAAGAATCCACTGTTTTCAGGGATTACATAGTGATGAAAGCCTTCATATTCCCATTCATTAACGTATTATGGATAGGGGTGATCGTGACGGTGATCGGATTCATTATGAGTATGTTCCAGCGCCTGCGTCAGAACAAGGACAAGCCAGCTGTAAAAAAGCCTTTAGCCAAAGAAAGGGCGGTTTAGTCGCTTGATCATATAAAATGATAATATTTGATACAGGTAATAATCTCGGTTATTACCTGTTTTGTTTTTAATACCAGTAGTATGAATAGCAGATGGTTGCGCGTCGCCCTTATGATTTTGACATCCCTGATACTTATTTATTACATGGGGCCGAGACCTGCAGTCCCTGTGTATGATCCTATGTTCCCACAGGTACCGGCAGATGCCGCGGGACTGGAAAAGTATATTAATCAGAAGGAAGCACAGCACCCTATAAAGCCTGATAATCAGGCCCGGATCGTTTGGCATGATTCCCTGCATGCCAGAACGGAGTATGCGGTGGTATATCTTCATGGCTTTTCTGCGAGCCAGGGAGAGGGAAATCCTGTGCACCTTGATTTTGCAAAGCGGTATGGTTGTAATTTGTTTCTATCGAGGCTGGATGCACATGGCCTGGATACATCGGAGCCATTGCTGACTATGACGGCTACAGGGTTATGGCGGGATGCGAAAGAAGCGCTGGCGATCGGGAAGGCATTGGGGGAGAAGGTAATTCTGATGGGTACATCTACAGGAGGGACGCTGGCATTGGATTTGGCGGCCACCTATCCGAATGATGTATATGCAGTGATCAATTTGTCGCCGAATATTGAGATTAATAATGACATGGCCTTCCTGGCGAATAATCCGTGGGGTTTACAGTTGTCAAGGATCGTAATGCATGGGAATTACAATGTATCGAAGGATCAGGATACATTGCGCGCAAAATATTGGTATAATAAGTACAGGCTGGAAGCAGTGGGAGAATTACAGGGATTATTAGAGACGACCATGATACCGGCAACGTTCAGAAAGATCAGGCAGCCGGTGCTGAATCTATATTATTATAAGGATGTGATGCACCAGGATCCAACTGTGAAAGTGAGTGCAATCCTGAAAATGGAGCAATTGCTGAGAACGCCGGATAGTTTAAAGGAGGCGGTAGCGATACCGGAAGCAGGGAGTCATGTGATAGGATGTTACATGACCTCGCATGATGTGAAGGGGGGAGAGCGGGCGATATATGATTTTGCACAGCGGAAGTTAAAGATGGATACGGTGATGCAGAAGGCTGATAATTGATGGCTATAGACAGTTTTAGCCACCCTTTGTCCGCGGCAGAAGCTTCAGTAATATCACAAAATATTAATATCATTTTCTACACTAATTTACCTTAACTTTAGCTTAGTATCAGGAATACCTTAAGAAAATGGGTCGCTCAATATCCGCATTTTTCATTCTTATCATGCTCTGCCTCTTTAGTCGTGTAGGGGTCAATGCCCAGGCCAGACACGGTCTGGATAGCATTCCTGTTAGCGCTATCGTAGTCAATGGCGACACCATTCCAAGCATTACCCTCCAAATAGTAGAGGTAGTTGATAAATTACCTAAGAAGTTCCGTAAGCAGCGGGAAGCATGGACTCGTCTCCGCAACGCGGTGTATGTAACATATCCTTATGCGGTGCAGGCTTCCCGGATACTGAGGGATGTAAACAGTAAACTGGCTACATTGCATGACAAGCGTGAGCGTAAGGCTTATCTGGCAACGGTGGAAAAGCAAATGAAAGCGCAGTTCGGGGACAAGCTGGAGAACCTGTCCATTTATCAGGGACGGATCTTAATGAAACTGATCAACCGGCAGACCGGACAGAACTGTTATGAGATCATCAAAGAACTGAAGGGTGGTTTTTCTGCGAGGATGTGGCAAACGGTGGCGTTCTTTTTCGGGGGAAATTTGAAAAGTGAATATGACCTGAATGAAGACAAGGATATAGAAGCGATCGTGCAGGAAATAGAGATTTACCGGGGGAGCCGGGCATATAATTAACAAGACTTTGAAGCGGCGGTTGCCGCTTTTTTTATACCTTTCGACCATGCAATTCAGATTAATATTAGCGGGCCTCCTGTTGTGGAGTGCCGTTTCCATGGCCCAGGACAGTACATTGTTTATTGTTGACAGCGTAGAGGCTACCGGTGGCCTTAACAATCTTTCGCCGGAGAATATCGCATTTATGAATGTGGTGAAGAGCCCGACCTTACAGGCAAAATATGGACCGAAGGCGGCTAATGGTATCATTTATATAGAGACCAAGCCATTTGCACGTAAGCGCTATAATCGTTTGTTTACAGCTTTGTCACCAGCATTTGAGGCGGCGATTAAGAAATATGGGGACGATAGCAAATTTCAATACATACTGGATGGGGCTAAAATAGATGAGAATTCAATGAATATGCTGGCAGCACTCGAAAAGAATGGAATTGCAAACCTGGTGGTGGTAGATACGAAGGTATTGAAAGAGAAGTATGACGTGAAAGACAAGGAGAAGAAGGTGGGGGTGATTATTACATCGAAATAAAGCGATATGAAAGTCGGGGTATTGGGCTGGTAGGTGAGGGTGGCTTTGCAGGATTTCGAAAGTTTGAAGGGTTCCCGCTGTTAGGGTTATATTTGCACCCGAAAGGAAAGTATTTACGATGAAATTAGACATATTAGCGATCGTCGCGCACCCGGATGATGTGGAACTGGGATGTGCAGGTACCCTGATGGTACACGGGGCACAGGGAATGAAAATCGGTATATTGGATTTGACGGAAGGGGAACTGGGTACCAGGGGTACACCTGAAACACGGGCAGCAGAGGCGGCCGATGCTGCCAGGATCATGAAACTGGATGTGAGAGAGAATCTGGGATTGCCAGATGGCTTTTTCAGGAATGATACCGGGGAGCAGCTGAAAGTAATTACGATGATCAGGAAGTACCGCCCGGAAATAGTGTTGACCAATGCCCGTGAGGACCGTCATCCGGATCATGGCCGTGCGGCGGAGTTGGTGGCAGATAGTTGCTTTTTATCGGGGTTGAGGAAAATAGAGACGGTCCTGGAAGGGCAGCAACAGGAGGCCTGGCGCCCAAAGCAGGTATTCCATATGTTGCAGAATAAAGTAGAGAATCCTGATTTCGTGGTAGATATCTCATCTGTGATAGAGCGGAAGAAGGATGCGATCAGGAGTTTTAAGACACAGTTTTTAGCCCCGTCGGCAGATAATGAGCCGGCGACATTTATTTCTTCTCCCGCTTTTTTTGAGAATATTATTAGCCGTGACCGGTCGTTTGGTCAAATGGTGGGGGTCGCCTATGCAGAAGGGTTCACTACAGCTAAAATGCTGGGAATCAACAGCTTTAAAGACCTTATTGGAAATGTGACGTGAGGCAGTTTAGATAGAAATGAATGTGGCTATCATGCATTTTAAAGTTGGTATCCTGTACTACTAGTCTGATTTTAACCAGCTGATAATCAATTTGTTTAGGAAACCTATTGTGTATATAACCTGAAGTGCGGGGCGCTTAAATTCACATTTTACTGTTTTTCAGTAGCTTATTCCGGATTTTATCCGGAGGGGATTTCTATATGAGATTTTACTTGAAGTACATCCGGTTGGAATTGAACACGGGCCTGGTTGAGGCGGAAATATCTGTATGTGGTGTGGATGGGGTGTAGAATTGTGGCTTAACAAACACACTATTCCTTTGCCATATATAAATGGCGAAGGAACAGTTACATGATGGTTTTTATGGTAGAAAAAGATTGGAATAATTAAGGGCAATAGGAAGTCTGCTTCCCGTGCAGGGAAGATGAAATGGTATGAGTGCGGCGGTACACCGTTGCCCTTCAAACATTAGATGAACAGATCTTGAGTAGCGTCAAATTCATCGTGTTTACTGAGACTGTTTTTGATGAACGGAATCAGAGCAAGGCCTATCGTGAGTATCACCAGAAGTACGTTTTTCGTTTTCATATCCTGTCGTATTTAATAATTGATGAGTATACTTATATAACTAAATAACGTGCCAAAAAGTTACGTTTCCTTTCGAAAAACGTTAAGATCGTATTAAGGAGTGGAGAAGCTGAAACATACATTTGAAATTCATAGTATGGGAGTGGGATTGGAGGTATATAGACTTTTTCAATAACCTTTAAGGAAAAATCTATTTGACTAATTATGAATAGACAGTGACCTTTGCACCGAAATTTTTAATGCGGTATGGAATATCGCCGGGAAATTTCGGGTTCGAAGGGGGATTTACCGATAGCGGAAATAGTAACCAATAATATAAATATCATTAAGCACATGAAGAATGCAACTTTATCTCTGGGTGCACAGTTCCCTGAGTTTAAGAAAACGGCAGTAGTATCTATCGAGAAAGGTAAAGAGTTCTATGAACTGACTTCTGAGGAGCTGAAAGCTTCCGGTAAGTGGTTAGTAATGTTCTGGTGGCCTAAAGACTTTACTTTCGTATGTCCTACTGAGATCGCTGAGTTCAACAAAGCTCACCAGGATTTCGTAGACCGTGATGCCATCCTGATCGGTGCTTCTACTGACAGTGAGTTTGTGCACGCGGCATGGAGAAGGGATCATGAAGATCTGCGTGGTCTGCAGTTCCCAATGCTTGCTGATACCAGCAAATCTCTGGCAACAGAATTAGGTATCCTGGAAGAAAATGAGAAGGTGGCTTATCGTGCTACTTTTATCGTTGATCCTCAGGGTATTGTACGTTGGGTATCCCTGTATGACCTGAATGTAGGTCGTAATGTGAAGGAAGTACTGCGTGTGCTGGATGCACTGCAGACAGACGAGCTGTGCCCTTGTAACTGGGAAAAAGGTCAGGCTACCCTGAACGCATAATTTTTTTATTTCGAGGTCCATAGTCAGCTCCTCCTGGATGTCCGGCTATGGACTTTTTCTTACCCGTAACTTTATAATATTATATATGTTCGCAACATCCAACCAGGATACCGCTGTACAGTTGCTGCAGGCGGTGGGGCTGACTGAAAGTGCATTGTCTACCCGTTTACATCAATTGTCTAATTCAGATGCCCGCTATTTGAAAGATCTGAAGATCAACGTGACTAACGGATTGAATGCTGCTAACTTAACCAGGAAAGAAGCTTACCTGATCGGTTTATCAGTAGCAGTCAACGAGAAGCAGGCTGAATTGCAGGCCGCATTTGAGAAGCTGGCTATAGCAGAAGGTGCAAATGATAAAGAGGTGGCAGAGATAATTAGCTGCACGAGCTTGCTGGTGGCTAATAATGTCTATTACCGTTTTCGTCACTTTGTGAAGAAAGAGTTCTATACAACACAGCCGGCAGGGATCCGTATGAGCATTATGGCGAACCCGATTGTAGGAAAAGAATTCTTCGAATTAGTAAGTTTAGTAGTTTCCGCTTTGAACGGATGTGAAATGTGTGTATCTTCGCATGAAGAAGCACTGATAAAACACGGCACCACCCAACACCGTATCTTAGATGCAGTTAGGCTGGGCGCGGTTTTGAGAAGTTTAATCGTGTTACTGTAAGTGATAGGTTTCTTACCGGGGAAGATCTTACCGGAAGAACAATAATCCTGAAATTCGTCATTGCCATGGGCATTTCGGAGGGATGAATGGCCTGCCGACAGTTAATGTGGATAAATTTTTCAAGGTGCGGAAGTTTGTATACTGTTGTAAAACAGGAAGGGTTGTTATGATAACAATAACGACCGGGGTGGCCTGCCATAAGGCATTCCTGACAGACTTCTAAGGTGTGGGTATAAATATTTAAGGCGTTTCCTGCTTTTAAATCATTGAAACTCACCGCTTAATGTTGTAAAACATCAAATTAAATACTTTTATTCATTCATCACGGAATGTAATAGTTTGCAAATTCAAAATTATTTGCGACTTTTGCAGTCCAAAATTTTTCTATCATGGCAAGAGTATGTCAGGTGACAGGAAAGAAGCCTATTACGGGTCACCATGTTTCCTTCTCTAACATTAAGACTAAGAGAAGATTTCTGCCTAACCTGCAGAAAAAACGTTTTTTCCTGGCGGAAGAGGATCGCTGGATATCTTTGAAAGTTTCTGCTGATGCGTTAAGAACCATCAACAAAAACGGTTTGTATGCAGTAGTTAAAGAATTGCGTGCAGCTGGACAAACAATCTAATCGTAAGCATTCAACTTAATTTGTATACAAAATGGCAAAAAAAGGTAACAGGGTGCAGGTAATACTGGAGTGCACAGAACACAAAACTTCTGGTCAGCCAGGTACTTCCCGCTACATCAGCACCAAGAATAAAAAGAACACTCCTGAACGTCTGGAGTTGAAGAAGTACAATCCAATTTTAAGGAAAGTAACTGTACACAAAGAAATCAAATAATTGATCGTTAATGTTGGTAGTTAATCGTTTATCCTCTTGATGCGATTGGCAATTGACAGGGTAAATTTTTGACAATTCACTTAACTTTTAAGTAAAAAATATTATGGCAAAAGCAGCTTCCAAGAACTCGAAGGTAAAAGATGCTAAAGCAGCCGCTGAATCCAAAGTTTGGACTAAGGTGATCAAGGCTGTACGTTCTCCGAAAACTGGTGCATATACCTTTAAAGAGGCTATTGTGCACAAGGATAAGGTGCAGGAGTACATGGCTAAATAATTCGGCTTTATAAATTATATAGAAAGCTGTCTCGTTTACAAACGGGGCAGCTTTTTTCTTTAAGAGAAGAGGCGGGAACGATTACCCAGCTCCACATTTTTCTGTAAATTGGCGCTGTAATTATCATTTCATCCACATTTGTTCAGTCCGTCGCGGCAAAAAACAGACAGCTATGAGTTTTTTCAATAAGCTCTTTTCAAGAGAAAAGAAGGAAAGCCTGGATCAGGGATTACAAAAGACAAAGGAGAGTTTTCTTAGCAAGATTGGCCGTGCCATCGCCGGTAAGTCTACCGTCGATACCGAAGTACTCGATAGCCTCGAAGAAGCACTTGTATCTGCGGATGTAGGGGTGGATACCACGGTACAAATCATAGACAGGATCGAAAAGAGAGTATCTAAAGATAAATACCTGGGTACCGGCGAGCTGAATAAGATACTCCAGGAGGAAATCGCCAGTCTCCTTGTAGATGCCCCAGACAGTGGTTTCCGTGATTTCGATACCCCCACTGGCAAAAAGCCTTATGTGATTATGGTGGTAGGTGTGAACGGTGTTGGTAAGACGACCACTATCGGTAAGCTGGCATACAACTTCAAGAAGGCGGGCAAATCGGTATTACTTGGTGCGGCAGATACTTTTCGTGCCGCCGCAGTAGATCAGCTCACCATCTGGAGCGACCGTGTCGGAGTACCTATCGTTAAGCAGGCTATGGGTTCTGACCCGGGTGCCGTAGCATTTGATACTGTGCAGAGTGGAGCAGCGAAAGATGTAGATGTGATCATCATTGATACCGCCGGCCGTCTGCATAATAAAGCACACCTGATGGATGAGTTGAGCAAGATTAAACGTGTAATGAAGAAAGTACTGCCTGAAGCGCCTCACGAAGTGCTGCTGGTACTCGATGGCTCTACTGGTCAGAATGCACTGGAACAGGCCAGGCATTTTACTGCAGCAACAGAGGTGACTGCCCTGGCAATCACTAAACTGGATGGTACAGCTAAAGGTGGTGTGGTATTGGCCATTGCTAACCAATTTAAAATTCCTGTTAAATATATCGGTATTGGCGAAAAGATGGAAGATTTACAGGTCTTCAGTAAAGAAGAATTTGTAGATTCTCTGTTTAATATAAATAGCTGATTTTTAATATGATTATCAGAAGCCCTGCAAGCAATTGCAGGGCTTTTTTGTTGGGGTATCGGCATTATTATTGTTCTCGTATTGCACTCGCCAGGAGCGCAGAACATTCATTTACAATTCGTCTTTATGCATACTACCACCATAGATCGAGTTGAAAGTATTACCCCCGAAGATTTCAGAAAACGATATTACGAAGCCCGCAAACCAGTTATCATTACCGGATTGAGTAAGGATTGGGCAGCCTCCGCGAAATGGACCTGGAACTATTTCAAATCCATCGTAGGCAACCAGATGGTCGGTTTGTACAACAATGAAAGAGCCGGCGCCAGGACATTGGTGAATGGAGCCGATACATATATCAGGTTTGGCGATTACCTGGATATGGTGAAAGAGGGTCCTGTTCAACTGAGGATCTTTCTGTTCAATATATTTCAGCATGCGCCGCAGATCGTTAATGATTTTACGTGGCCGGATGAACTGGCCACAGGATTCTTAAAGAAATACCCGATGTTATTCGTAGGTGGTGCCGGTTCTGTGGCGCATATGCACTACGATATAGATATGTCACATATTTTCCATACACAGTTTATAGGACGCAAACGGGTATTGTTGCTCGAGAATAAGCAGTCTCCGTACATCTACCGGATGCCTTGTACAGTGGAGAGTGCAGCAAGTTTTGTGAACTGGCATGAGCAACTGGATACAGAGCGTTTCCCTGCGTTGAAGCGGGCACAGGGTTATACCGCTATACTGGAGCATGGAGAAACGCTTTTTATGCCGGGAGGATATTGGCACCATATGGAGTATATGGAGAGTGGGGTAGCGATGAGTTTACGGGCGCTGGATCATACATTGGCAGGAAAATTAAACGGCCTGTACCATATAGTCGGTCTAAGGGGAATGAATAACCTGATGATAAAAATAGCGCCTGAATGGTGGTATCACTATAAAAGGAGAGTCGCTGCCAGGCGGGCAGAACGTGTGCTGGTCTATTGAAATGCCATTCGGCCGGAAGACTTTTTTAAATTTTAACCAAAAGTGAGATCCCGCCAATGCCTGGTGATCGGCTGGGTTTGGTTGGCTCGAAATTAAATATTGCTACAATACGTTCACTAAATTGACGTTTATAGACAAATGGGAATTGACAATTCGTAATTAATTAACTATCTTTGCAATTCTTTGAACAAAATAACCCCCACTAAGGCTCATAGTCACTAAACAGCAAGTCTCGCTGTTCTCTTCGGTTTCGTGTCTGGATGTCTTCGTGGCGGTAATCAGACAAGCCATCTGCTTGTTTGCCCGAAAAAAAATTATTCGCGCTTGAAGACAAAAACTTTAAAGAAAGATAAGGTTAACATTATTACGCTTGGATGTTCCAAGAACATGGTAGATTCTGAGGTACTCAGCGGACAGCTGCTTGCCAATGAAATCGATGTGGTACATGAGAGTGCTAAGAAAGATCATAATATCGTAGTGGTCAACACCTGCGGTTTTATTGATAAAGCAAAAGAAGAATCCATCAATACCATTCTGGAACAGGTAGAATTGAAACAACACGGTCGTCTTGACAAAGTGTATGTGACCGGCTGTCTCAGTGAACGTTACCGCGGCGATCTTGAATCAGAAATCCCCGGTGTGGATGCCTGGTTCGGTACCATGGAACTGCCGCTTATTCTCAAGAAATTTGATGCTGATTATAAAGCAGAACTGATCGGTGAGAGATTGCTGAGTACACCTACCCATTACGCCTATCTGAAAATTGCAGAGGGTTGTAATCGTACCTGTTCATTTTGTGCAATTCCGTTGATGAGGGGAGGACACGTATCCAAGCCTATTGAAGCGATTATAACAGAAGCAGAAAAACTGGTGAACTCGGGAGTAAAAGAGATTATGCTCATTGCACAGGAACTGACTTATTATGGTCTGGATCTGTACAAGCAGCGTAAGCTGGCAGATCTGTTGCGTGCCCTGGCGAATGTGAAAGGATTGGAGTGGATTCGTCTGCATTATGCTTACCCGCACAAGTTCCCGATGGAAATATTGGATGTAATGAAGGAATTCCCGAATATCTGCAATTACATTGATATGCCGCTGCAGCATGCAGCAGATAATATGCTTAAAGCCATGAAGCGCCAGATCACCCGCGTGGAAATGGAAGAACTTGTCGCTGCCATCAGGGAAAAAGTTCCGGGTATTGCACTTCGCACCACACTGATCACCGGCTTCCCCGGTGAGACACTGGAAGATGTGGAAGAACTCAAAGCCTTCCTCGAAAAGATGCGTTTTGACAGGGTAGGGGTCTTTACCTACAGTCATGAAGAAGGCACCAGTGCCTATGATTTGGAAGATAATATCCCGGCAGAAGAAAAGGAACGCAGAGCACAGGAGATCATGGAAGTACAACAGGAAATCTCCCTCGAAAAAAATCAGGAGATGGTTGGAAAGATCTATCGTGTGATCGTAGACAAAAAAGAGTCAGGCCGTTATCTGGCGCGTACTGAATTTGATTCAGTAGAAGTAGATAATGAAGTGATCATCAACACCACGAAGCGTCTGAAACCCGGTGAATTTGTTAACGTAAGAATTACGAAGGCTTACGATTATGACCTGGAAGGTGAGCTTGTTTAGGCGCACAATCCAACGCAGGTATGAATGCGTAAGTTTTGTTCAGAGAAACAACAGGAAAAAGTAACCCAGTTGATACAAGTCGCTGGGATAATATACAAGGGCTCCCGACGGAGCCCGATCAAAGCAAATAATACCAGGGCTCCCGACGGAGCCTGATCAAAGCAAATCAATGACAACATTTGAAACCTTAGGCTTACAAGAGCCCATTTTGAAAGGAATCCAGGACCTCGGATTCGTAGCGCCTACACCGATACAGGAAAAAGCTATTCCTGTACTCCTCGGCGGAGACAGAGACTTCGTAGGTTTGGCCCAGACGGGCACCGGTAAGACGGCAGCATTTGGCCTGCCGCTGTTACAGCAGATTGATATTAAACAGCGTCACCCTCAGGGGCTTATATTATGCCCTACCCGTGAACTGTGCCTGCAAATCACCAATGACCTGAAGAACTTCAGCAAGCATTTGGGAGACGTGAGCATCGTGGCGGTATATGGCGGTTCCAGCATCGTGCAGCAATTGCGTGACCTGAAGAGAGGCGTACACATCGTAGTAGCTACTCCTGGTCGTTTGCTGGACATCATTGACCGTAAAGCGGTTAATTTCTCAAACGTACGTTATGTAGTACTGGATGAAGCAGATGAAATGCTGAACATGGGCTTCCAGGAAGACATCAACAGTATTCTCTCTAACACACCTGAAGAGAAAACCACCTGGTTGTTCTCTGCTACTATGCCACAGGAAGTACGTCGTATTGCACAGAAATATATGAGCGATCCGTTCGAACTGACTGTAGGGAATAAGAACAGTGGTAATGTCAACATTGAGCATGAATACTACGTGGTTCGTCCGCGCGAAAAATATGCGGCACTGAAACGTATCGTGGATTTCAACCCTGAGATCTTCGGTATCATCTTCACCCGTACTAAAATAGAATCACAGGAAATTGCAGAATCACTGATCCGTGATGGTTACAATGCAGATGCACTGCATGGTGATCTGACCCAGCAGCAGCGTGATAAGGTGATGAAGCGCTTCCGTGAAAAGTCACTGCAGGTACTGGTAGCAACAGACGTTGCTGCACGTGGTATCGACGTTGACAACGTAACGCACGTTATCAATTATGAACTGCCTGATGACGTTGAAAACTACACTCACCGTTCCGGTCGTACTGCACGTGCTGGTAAATCAGGTGTATCTATCGCTATCATCAGCAGCCGCGACATCGGTAAGATCCGCCAGATCGAGCGCGTGATCGGTAAGAAGTTTGTAAAAGCTGAAGTACCGGATGGCTTCGCAGTATGTGAAAAACAACTGTTTGGTCTCGTACATAAAGTACACAACGTAGTTGTAAACGAAGAGCAGATCGAACCATATCTGGAACGCATATTTGAAGAGTTCCAGGCTATGACCAAAGAAGAGATCATCAAGCGTTTTGCTTCTCTTGAGTTCAACCAGTTCCTTGAGTACTACCAGGATGCTCCTGATCTGAACGTGAAGGAAGAAAGACGTACTTTCGAAGGTGGTGAGCGTGGTGCAGCACGTGGTAATGGTAAATTTACCCGCCTGTTCATTAATCTGGGTTCAGTAGATGACTTTACCCGTGGTGATATGCTGCGTTACCTGTGCGATACCAGCGGTGTGCGTGGTAACAAGATTGGCCGTATTGATCTGAAAGGTGTTTACTCCTTCTTCGAAGTAGAAAACGATGTGGTTGATAAATTCCAGGAGACTTTCAAGAAAGCTGATTACAATGGTCGCAGTGTAAGAATTGAAATGTCGCAGGATGGCGATCGCCGCAGAAGTGGTGGTCCAGGCGGCGGCAGCCGTAACCGTGAAGATGGCGGTGGAAAACGTCGTTGGGAAGGTAGCGGTAGTGGCAGCGGTTCAGGCCGTCCTGGATTTAAGAAGAGATACTAATCGACTTAGATAAAGTGTAAATATCCCGTCTCGCTTGGCGAGACGGGATATTTTTTTGTGGCCGGATAGTTGATGATATGATCACGATTGGGCCTTCCAAATTCAAAATTTAAACTATCTTGTACCCACAGCCCTTTCCCGGTTTATGATAAAAGAAAACACGCATCAATTACAGCACGTAGAGCCCTTTTCTCTCTTCTCTGAGCAAGACATCAAACTGTTTCAGGAAGGGCAGCATCCGCACCTGTATGAAAAATTCGGCTCCCATCAAATCACCGTTCAGGGAGTAAGCGGTACTTATTTCGCCGTTTGGGCGCCTAATGCTATTTACTTATCTGTGATTGGCGATTTTAATGACTGGGATCAGTATCGTCACCATTTGTACCCCCGATGGGACAAATCGGGGATTTGGGAAGGTTTTATACCGCAGGTAGCACCGGGCACACGCTACAAGTACTTTATCCGTTCGAATACCGGGGAGGAGCTCCGTAAGGGAGATCCTTATGCAAAATACTGGGAACTGCGTCCTAAAACAGCCTCTATTACCTGGGAGCTGGATTATAAATGGAAGGACAGCAACTGGATGAAGACACGTGCGCAGCACAACAGTTTGCAAAGTCCTTATTCCGTATATGAAGTGCATCTGGGTAGCTGGCAGCGTCCTGAACCTGATAATCATGAAGTTTTTTATAATTATGGCGAAATAGCCGCGAGATTGATTCCTTATGTGAAAGAGATGGAGTTTACCCATGTGGAATTAATGCCGGTCATGGAGCATCCTTTTGATGGCTCGTGGGGATACCAGGGAACAGGGTACTATGCGCCCACCTCGCGGTATGGTACACCGCAGGAATTCATGGCATTTGTAGATGCATTTCACCAGGCTGGGATCGGGGTTATCCTGGATTGGGTGCCTTCACATTTTCCTTACGATGAGCATGGATTATTCCGTTTTGATGGAAGTCATACGTATGAGTACGCAGATATGCGCAAAGGCTTTCATCCTGACTGGAACAGTTATATATTCAACTATGCACGCAACGAGGTACGGTCTTTCCTGCTGAGCAATGCCATATTCTGGTTAGATAAATTTCATGCAGACGGATTGCGTGTAGATGCTGTAGCGTCCATGATCCATTTGAACTATTCACGTGAAGCAGGTGCATGGGAACCAAATGAGCATGGGGGAGAGGAGAACCTGGAAGCCATTTCTTTCCTGAAGAACATGAATGCGACCATTTATTCTCTCTTCCCGGATGTGCAGACCATTGCTGAGGAGTCTACTTCATTTTACGGCGTATCAAAACCCGTGTTTATGGGGGGCCTGGGCTTTGGTATGAAGTGGATGATGGGATGGATGAATGATACGCTGGCGTATTTTAAACGGGATCCTTATTATAGAAAGGCCCATCAGGATCAGCTCACATTTAGCATTGCCTATGCATTTACGGAGAATTTTATGTTGCCGCTGAGTCACGACGAGGTGGTGCATGGTAAATCGCCTATGTTGTATAAAATGCCTGGTGACGACTGGCAGAAGTTTGCAAACCTGCGATTGATGTACAGTTATATGTTCACACATCCGGGAACAAAGTTATTGTTCATGGGAGATGAATTTGGACAAACAACGGAGTGGAATTATAAATCTCAGCTCGACTGGCATCTGATGGAACATCTCTCGCATCAGGGCCTAAAAGCTTTTGTGAAGGCTTTGAATAACTTGTACAGAACAACACCTGCATTGTACATAAAACAGTTCGAGTATTATGGATTTGAGTGGGTGAGTGTATCTGATTATGATAACAGTGTATTGGCATATCTGAGAAAGGGTATGGATCCTGCTGAAGATATTTTGATCGTGCTGAATATGACACCTGTGGCAAGAGAGAATTATTTGCTGGCAGTGAGTGAAGCTGGTAGCTGGAAAGAAGTGTTGAATAGTGATGCCACCGCGTTTTTTGGAAGTGGTGTGATCAATACAGCTATAGTAAACGCAGAGAAACAGGCATACAATGGTAAAGAGTATACTTTGCTGCTAAGGTTACCGCCACTGGGTGCTGCAATATTTAAGAAAGTGTAGCTATAATCATATTAAAAGTAATGAAGTCCTTTCCTGCCGGGAAGGGCTTTTTTTTTGGGATTCATCTTTGCGACAAAATCCCTGAATTCCGCGATGAATCCCTAACAGAACGTGTGCTAAATTGCATATAGTAATTGAATTTCATCTTTATAAGAAATTGAAAAATAAATAAATAGAAGTCTGTATAAAAAATAATCATATACTGTTAAACTTTTGTTTATTTCTTCCATCTAAAATTAGCCTACTAATAACAGTAGTAAAAATTATGCAAGTCTGTAGGTAGGCTGAATCTTTATTTTTTAAACAATAAAACCATTCTTTTTATGAAGACCTATCTCCGCACTTCCGGATGGGGGCTAGCCATGTTAGTATTGTTGGCTGTAGCTGTGTATTCCTGCAAAAAGGATAACTCCGGCTCTTCAACAGCGCCCGGGGCCAACCAACAGAAACTGAACATCTTCCTGGCGGATGATCCGGGCAGCCGTTTTGACAATGTATTTCTTGACATCAGGTCTGTGCAGGTACTGATCGACACCTGTGACGGTTCCAATGGAAAAAGAAAGGGTGACGACAATGGTGGAGACGCTGATTGGGGCAGCGATTACAACCGTTGTCACTGGGGCGAAGAGCACAACGATCGGGACGATTCATGCAAGATCTGGGATTCACTGGCGATTTCTCCGGGGGTATACGATATCCTCTCGCTGCGTAACGGCGCTGACACCTTACTCTCTGAAGGTGTAGTACCTGCAGGTAAGGTGAGAAGAATTCAGATCAACCTTGGGGCAAACAGTTATGTTGTAAAAGACAGCGTACAGTATCCGTTGAAAGCAGTGAACGGTCAGGTTAAACTGGTGGTAAACATTCGTCCTGAAGAATGGGAAGAATACCAGAGCGGTCATTACCGTCTGTGGCTGGATTTCGATGTGGACCGTTCTATTGTTCAAACCGGCAATGGAAAGTTTATTCTGCGTCCGGTAATTCATGTATTCCTGGTATCTGAAACAGGCAGCATCTCTGGTAAAGTAACGCCATATGATGCCTATCCGGTACTGACCGTGTACAATGGTACTGACACTGCGTATGCTTTGCCATGGAAGAATGGAGAATGGAAGATCAGAGGCTTGCAGACAGGTACTTACAATGTATTTGTAAACGCATCCAATGGATATGCAGATACGACCATTACTGGTATTAAGATCGAGACTGGTAAGAATACGTCGGTAGATGCCATCAAACTGAGCAAGTAGTATAGAAACGGGACATAAGGAATAAGACATAAATCATAAAATGAGAGGCTATATCGTTATTGATATAGCCTCTTTTCGTTGTTAGAAAAAAGTGAACTTTGTCAGGATCAGAAAGGTGATGAAAGACAACAGGCAATGGGATACCAGGTGAGATATGATAAAAATTACTAACTTGTGAAAAATACTTCTGAATGAGAAAACTCCTCGTATTTTCTGTACTACAACTGTTATGCGTATTTGTGTATTCGCAGGGCTTTACAATTAAACAAAACAAAAAGGACGACCAACAACGCAAGCAGGGCGAATGGTCCGAAGAAGTAGCGGCCACCAGGGGAGAAGATGGTTACACCTGGGAAGGCAACTATGTTGATGATCGCAAGGAAGGTGTTTGGAAAAAATATGCGCAATCTGGTGCTATGATTGCCAAAGAAACCTACAAACATAACGTACTGAACGGTCCTGCCCAATATTTCTACCTGAATGGCGCGCTGAGTGCGGAGGGAAATTTTGTAGCCAAAGATATTGACGATACTATTGAAACTTACCGCGTGATCGATCCCATTACCCAGGAGGAAAAGTTTGAAGAGATTAAGAGGAACGCCACCTCGCTCCGCGATGGCCTGTGGAAGGTTTACGATGAGGATGGGAACATGGTCAAGGAATATTACAAAAGGGGAGAGCCGGTAAGTCCTGAAGAACTGGACACTATTACCAACAAGGTACCGAAGAAACTTCCAACCCAACCGTCACAGTTACCGCATCAGGCAACAGGGACTAAAAAGCACTAATCATTTTTCCTGCTCAGTGCACCATTCCAACCAGCATTCCGGAAGAATGTCCGATTGTTAAACCAGGAGATCCAACAGGTCACAACTACTACTGCTTCAAAAGACCCGGCTGTCACATCTTCGAAGAAGTGCTGACTGAGGTACATTCTGGAATAAGCTACCAGTACGGCCAGCAGAAAGTAAATACATCCGTACCATTTGCGGGGACTTATAAAAGTCAGCACGACAGCGGTGGTAAACGCGCATACGGTATGTCCCGAAGGAAAGCTGAAATGATTTGAGAGCACTTCTACATCTGGTACCCAGTAGATGGCACGGGGTGAATCGGTGAAGTACAATTTAGGCCTTGGTGCGCTCACCAGGTACTTGAGTGGAAAATTTATCATGCTGGTCAGCAGGTAGCTGCTGGCCAGCAATAAACTGTAACGATAGTTTACAAATAACAGTATTAAAACCACACATGTGGCGGTAGTCGCACTACCCATCTCGGTCGCATACCGGAAAAAAATATCGCCTGCGGGGAAATGTAACCCATTAATAAAAAAGTAAATCTCTTCTCTTGTAAAGATGATTTTTAGGGTTATAGCGATGGCAAAAAGTATTGAATAAGGGATCAGAAAATATTGAAGTTGACGGATGGTAGCTTTCATAATAGGAATAAAAATAATCTGATTTTCTATTCCCTGGAAAAAATTCTCTATTGTGGAAATTCTCCCTCATATAAAAAAGGGATTACCGCAATGTGGGTTCCACATTTCAGGCAATCCCTCTTTGGGAAAAACTTCAGGGCAAACGGTTATTCAGCGTTCTGTTGTTGCTGTGCTTTCTTTCTTTTATTGTGCGCTGCTTCTCCGCCTTTCTTACCAATTTCGGCCATATGCTGTCTGTTCCGGCTTACTGCTACGCCGCCCTTACGTCCGGCTTCACGAGCTTCCGCAGAATTAAACTCATGGGCTACGCCTTGTGCATGTGCAGCACGACCGCCCTTGCTGGCTATCGCCCGTTGCATTGCTGCATCCATAGAGGCGAAGCCACGTTTATCTTTGCGACTTGGAGTTTCTGATTTCGATTTTTCTTCGCCTTCAGAAGTGTGACTCTGGTGAGCATGGTTACCATGTTGCTCATGTCCATGATTGTGATTGTGCGAATGCTCCCTTTCGAGTTTTTCTTGTTCCTGGGTGAAGTGATTGTTTTGTTCTGCAGCCATAAGAAATGAATTTTGAAAGGTTTAATAATGGGTTCCGTTTAACGTCAGATAATAAAACATATTTCTCTGCCAAAGGAGGCACAACTATTATGCCGTGTATTTATAACCCATTGTATTACAGTGTTACGCATACTATTTCTTGCTAAGTCACCGCGGTATGCGTGGAGGATGCTTAACAAAATGTAGCGAATCTGCCCTTATTCTAAACAATTTGTTAAAGAAATGGTTGTGGTAACAAAGGAATTTGATTTCATAACTTCTTATTAACGAAATATGTTTCGTTCAGTGTTGAACGTTCCGTTCATTTTGTTCATTTTGATAGGACTGTTTGTGTATACGTTATAACGTGTTAATTTTGATTAACTCTAAAGTTGGCATAGGTTATGAAAAGGCACTAAGATCTCAATCTACAGTGCCCTTTTTTTTTAAATCAAAATGGGTTTAAAACTACGAATCCCAAATCCTCAGGCATGAGAATTTGGGATTTGTAGTTTTATGAAATCACCGGCAGGTTATCGTATTATCAGTGTCTCGAATTTACGTTCTGCAATGATTTTGAACACACCGGCAGCAGCATTGGCAGCAGAGAGTTTTACCGCCTTGCCATCGATGATATATTCCTTTGGTTTGAATGGCAATCCATGTACATAAATATGATGCTTTTTGTAGGCTGCATCATAGTTGCCAAAGTAGCGTTTCCTGAGTTCAAACTGCTGTTTTGTTGATACCTGTTTGAAACGAATATTATTGTACTGGCCATTCTTATAACCATAATGATCGCCTGCATCTTCGTAGAGCACACTGTTGGTAACTACATCGCTGTAATACACATGCAGGATCATTTCTTCCGCTTCTCTTTGTTCTACATACTGGATCTTGTTGTAGTGAGGAATTACAGCACCTGCTCTTACAAACAGCGGCATTTCTTCCAGCGGAGTAGCCACCTTTACGGATTGCTTTCCTGTATACAACTGGTCATTCCAGTAGTAGTACCATTGTCCTGCGGGCAGATAGACTTCTTTTTCCTTCATGCCTTTTTCGCTGACGTGGCTAATGAGCAAGTTATCGCCCAGCATGAATTCATGTGTACGTTCGTGGGTTTCTTTGTCATGCTGATCTACGAATGCCAGCGGGCGCATCATAGGAGTACCGTTCACACTGTACTGCCAGAAGGTCGTATACAGATATGGTAGCAACTGGTAGCGCAGCTGAATGAATTTCTTAGCGACGAGTTCGTATTCACTACCAAAGCTCCACGGTTCCTGGTTGAAACCGGTTTCATTGCTGGCAGAGTGCGTACGCATCAGTGGGTGGAATACTGCCAGTTGTATCCAGCGAACATACAGTTCGCCATCCGGCTCACCGATAAATCCACCGATATCGCTGCCGACAAAGGAGATACCGGATACAGCCAGTCGCTGTGCCTGTATTGTTGCCAGCCAGAGGTGATCCCAGCTGCTTACATTATCGCCTGTCCACAGCGAAGTCCAGCGCTGCGCACCTGCATAGCAGGACCTGCTGATCACAAATGGACGATGCGGCATAAGGTATTTGCGCATACCAGCTTCCGTCGATTTGCTCATGAGATGGCCGTAAATATTGTGTGCTTTTCGATGGCTTACTGCCTCGCCATCGTAGTCGTGGCGTACATCTTCGGGGAAGGTACCCATTTCGAATACGGCGGGTTCGTTCATATCATTCCATACACCACGCACACCGGTATCCACTAATCCTTTGAAAAGACTCGCCCACCATTTTCTTACTTCAGGATTGGTATAGTCAGGGAATACGCATTTGCCGGGCCATACATCTCCTTCCATGAGTGCGCCATCGGCACGCTTACAGAAATAATCTTTTTGAATACCCTGCTGATAGATTGCATAATCAGGGTCTACCTTTATGCCCGGATCAATGATTACGACGATCTTGAAGCCCATTGCAGCAAGGTCTTTGATCAGTCCGGCAGGTTCAGGAAATCCTTCTTTACTCCATGTAAAACAACGGAAGCCCTCCATGTAATCGATGTCAAGATGAATTACATCACAGGGAATTTCACGTTTACGGAATTCAGCGGCGATTTCTCTCACACGCTTATCGGGGTAATAGCTCCACCGGCATTGCTGGTAGCCGAGCGCCCAAAGGGGCGGCAGTTCAGCTGTACCGGTGATCTTTGTATATCCTTCGGCTACCTGTAGTAATTCAGGGCCGTAAATGAAGTAGTAATTCATTTCACCGCCTCTTGCCCAGAAGCTCGTTGTATTTTCTCTTTCCTTACCAAAATCAAAGATGGTACGAAAGGTATTGTCAAAGAAAATACCGTATCCGATGCCCTGGTGCAGGCCGTAGTAAAACGGAATATTTCTGTAGAGAGGATCTGTATCTTTCTGGTAGCCGTAAGCATCAGTGCCGTAGTTCTCTACCCGCTTACCGTGCATGTTGAGATCTGTCGGCTTATCACCCATGCCATAGAAGCATTCACCTTCCTGGATCTGCTTGCTGCAGTAGACAATTTTACCGCCTTTTTGCAGGTAATACTGCCAGTGGAAACCCATTTCGTCCTGATTGATAATGCGGCCTTCCGAGTCAGTGATCGTAAGGCGCAGATCATCGCGGTTGATGTAGACGCGCAGGATGTCTGTGTAGAGTTCAAAGTTTTCTTCGTACTCACGCAAGCCAAAGTTGACAGGTGTTTCTTCCAGCCGGTCGCTTACCGCATACGAGAAATCACGTTGAAACTTTCCATCAGCAGCGTAGCGGAACCGGATGATCTTATCTGATATGATCCTTACTTCCAGGATGGTCTCTGACGTATAAAAATAGAAGTAGTTACCTTCTTTTTTCCACTCTTTAATTGTATCCGGATAGTGCTTCACGGAATACTTACCAGATGAGGTCGTTACTTGCATAGTTCGCTTTTATTAAAACCGTTCTCTTTCCCTATCGGTGCCTAAATTAGGCAAAAAAATATTGTTATAACAGTGTTTCGATTTTATATCGTTCGGCCCTGATTATCTGCCGTTTACCTGTAAAAATAACACATTCGCGAAAATTTACATACAAGTAATTCAATCCCGCGTTATCTTTCCACCCTGAATAATATACTTTTTGCTTTAACCTATTTTCCGGGGGTGTTTTTCAATACCCCTTTTTTATTAAGGTGAATGCTCAGGGCAGTGCTATTATCCCCAGTTTACGGCTGCCGGCCAGCCAGATCTTCTTTCCATTTGGCGATACGCCTGCTACATGAAATCCCTGTTCACTGATTTTTTCCCAATGTACGCCTCCATCTCTGGATATGTCTGTACCGGAAGTGCCTGTGGCGAGAAATACATTGGCCTTTACATATACTACGCAGGAGCGGAATCCTGCAGGCGGGGCTGGAGAGACCTTCCAGGTTTTACCGTAATCAGTTGTGTATACACAATTTTTAGTAGTGTCTTTATCATGCTGATAATCACCACCTACGATCACCCCTGTTTTACCATCCGGTTTGAATGCCAGTGAAAAAGCCCCTTTGCTGGGGCTACCTTGTGTGATAGGTAGTAAGATAGGGGTAGCGCCATCGGTGCCGGGAATGTACCTGCTTACCAGTCCTCCTGTGATGGTACCACCCTGGTTATTGGCCAATGGTACCACATTCGTACCGCTGGCGGCAAAAAGTGCTTCCCCCGGCAGGGCTACCAGTGAATGGCTAATTTGTTTCCAATGTTCACCGCCGTCTTCCGTCACAATAACAACAAATTTATTTTCTGGTGGCATGGGGTCTCCGATTGCCAATCCTTTTTTATCAGTCAGAAATGCGATATCATCAAAAAAAATGCCTTTTGTCGTATCCGCGTATTGAAGTCGCCAATTTTTTCCTCCATCTGTAGTCAGCATCACGTGGGCTGGTGATCCTGCATTTAAAAGCAGCGCCCGCTCTTTGCTGAATGCCTGCAGGCTACGCCAGTCGGCGCTGTCATGGTCGGGTACTTTCATCCACTGCCAGTGTAAACCCCCATCAGTGCTCAATCCTGCCTGTCCGCCGGTGCCAGATACCCATATTGTAGAGTCATCGACAACTGCCATTCCTCTGATACTGGCTATGGGTGGCGGGGATAGTAATTTGATAGTTGGTTTTTGCTGCGCGGCTGCGGGAAAAATATAACAAAATAGTACCGAATGCAGGAGCAGTAAGGATTTAAGGTATCTGTACATGGGTTATTATTGAATGTTAAGGCAAGAAAATTACAAAATCATTAGAAAGTGTGTAGCAGATTTATATATTTGCAAGCACTGCGTTTTTGTGGACACAGTTAAACATGCATTACTAACCTCTTTTAACTTTTATATTGTCATTGCAACGGGCGGCGCAGATAATAAGGACTATTTTATTGTTTTTCCTATGCACCTTACCAGTGACTGTGTTGCAGGCGCAGGAAAAGCCGTATATATTCGACTCATATGGGGTGAATGAAGGGCTTTCACAGAATTCTGTGTATGACATCCTGGAAGATACGCAGGGGTTTATGTGGATTGCTACGCACGATGGTGTAAACCGTTTTGATGGCTATGTGTTCAATGAATACCGCTACAACCCCAGTTCCCGGGAGATAGCGGGGCAGGGGAAGGGCAATCTGGGTACGCGTACCAACACCGGTGGCCGTGCGCTCATCAACCGCTTCGCCCTCAAAGGCTACAAAGGGTACTCCCTGTACCGGAATGCCCGTCATCAGCTCATTCTTACGCACAACTATGGTATCAGTGTCTATGATGAGTATCGTAACAGTTTTGAAAATGTGCTGGAAGATACCACCTGGGCAAGTAATGCAGAGCGGGATACCGGTAGCAAGTTTAAAATTCTGGGAGAGGACACTGCTCAGAATGCCCTGTATGTATGGCGTCCTGCCAAGGGGCTTTATGTACTGGACTATAAAACATATGCTATCCGGCGACTGATCCTTTATCCTCCGGCCATGATGCGGAAAGGATTGTCGGCAACCGCCGTGATAAAAGATGCCAACACCATATGGATGAACTTTGAGGCAGGCGAATTGCTGGCCATGAACACCAAAACTCTCCGCGTTACTACGTACTGTTTGCCTGGAATTACCACTCACCCTGTAATACGTAACCTCAACAGCGACACACTCATTATTGCATCACAAGGACATGTTGTCATCTTCAATAAGAAACTGAATAAATACACAGACTTTACCTTTAATCAGCATGATGAGAAGGATATTTCTTTTGTGCCGCTCTGCATGGAGCTGGATCAGCATGGCAACGTGTGGATCGGGGGGACAGACGGGATTATTGTGTATAGCATGAAGCATAATGAAATCATCAATCATATCGTTACGTTCAACGGCTCTGAAACCAGGAGCTGGAATGTAGTGACTTACCTCTATCGTGATGCCAGCGACAATATGTGGGTAGGTACAGACGGTGATGGTATCAAGAAATATTCTCCCAACAAGAAGGTCTTTAACCTGTACCGTTCACCCTTTATCACCCACAATATGGTGAGGGCGGTGTACAAGCATGATGACGGTAAGCTCTATGTAGGACTCATGCACGATGGTCTGGATATCTACGAGAAGGGCGGAAAGTGGCTGGAACGTATACCAGGAGATGATGGGAGAAACAATATATTCCCTGCCAAGAATCTGAATGCTATCTGCAGAGAGGATTTTGAACACCTCTGGTTTCATTTTTCCGATATGTACATCGGTTTGTTCAATGTACATACTCATCGTTTTGAAGACCTCACTGCTTCCGTCAGGGCACTCGGCATGCCTAACCAGGAAGATATCTATCCTTTCCTGTTTAAGCGCAATACGGGCGAGATCTACTTCAATTATGGCAGTTATCTGCTGCAAATGATGCCGGTGGGCAAAACTTACAAAGCATCAATTATACATGAATTCCCGGATGAAATACTCACTACTTATTTCGAAGATTTTCTGGGGAATAAATACGTTGGTACAAAGGTAGCGGTGTACGTGAAAATTGCAGATAGTCCCAGCTGGGAAAAGATCATTTTACCGCCGGGCACGATTGTAAAATCAATCAACAAAAATGCGCATAAGCAACTCCTGGTCGCAACTTCAAAGGGGTTGTTCGTGCTGGACGAAAAGAACCGGATCATACAGCATTACAATAGTTATACTTTCCCTTCACTGGTAAATGATTATTTCTATGGTGTACTGCTGGACGATAAAGACCGCATTTGGGTAAGCCATAACAAAGGCCTTTCCCAGATCAACCAGATTACTGATGAGATTACTACCTACAATTACGAGGATGGTTTGCAATCAAACGAATTCAATACCGGGGCATTCTATAAATCTACCGATGGCGAATTGTTCTTTGGCGGCATTCGTGGTGTGAATGGTTTTTATCCAAAGGATTTCAGGAATAACCCTTCCAAACCCAAAGTAGTGATCATGCGTATGGAAGTATTGGATAAGCCGTATGAATCGGATACAGCGTTGTCCTTGCTGCGCAGGATTGAACTGCCATATAATCATAACACCATTGCGATAGAATTTGTACCGCTCGAATTTACCAATCCACTGAAGAATAAGGTGCAGTATAAACTGGATGGTGCGGATGAAGACTGGGTGCAGGCGGGTACCTTCAGAATGGCCCGGTATACCAATCTGCGGCCGGGTACGTACACATTTAATGTGAGGGCATCGAACAATGACGACATATGGAACAGTACGCCTACCACGCTGGAGATCGTAATCCGGATACCCTTCTGGCAGTCGCTGTGGTTCAGGTTCCTGCTATTGCTGTTGTTGCTGGGGGTAGCGTATTACTTTTCCACGCTATACCTCGATTACAAGATCAGGCATGAGAAACTTAAACTGGAGAAGGAGCAGGCGGTGGATCAGGAGCGTGCGCGTATATCGAGCGACATGCACGATGATCTCGGTTCCGGCTTGTCTACGATACGATTACTCAGTGAAATTGCGAAGCGTAAGATCCAGGATACTAACCAGACGAGAGAGATAGAGCGGATTTCGGAAGCAGCGGGTGAGCTGGTAGACAAAATGAGTGAAATAATTTGGGCGATGAACTCTTCCAATGATTCTTTGGAGAATTTGATCGCATATATGCGTAGCTTTGCAGCCGACTTTCTGGAACATGCACATATTACGCATCAGTTTTATATTCCGGAAAGCATACCCAATATTAAGCTGAGTGGCGGAACCAGGCGGAACATTTACCTTGCTGTGAAGGAATCCTTACACAACGTGGTGAAACATGCACAGGCTACCGAAGTAGTCATACAAATAGAAATGCATAAGAATATGACCATTATGATTAAAGATAATGGTAAGGGCTTTGATCAGGAGAAAGTCAGGTTGTTTGGAAACGGTCTGAAAAACATCCAGAAAAGAATGGCAGCGGTAGGTGGCTCAGCTGATATCTCGTCAGACAATGGAACCAGAGTTTTCCTGGATATACCATTAATTTAATTATATATTTGTATTATTGGGTTGACCTCATAGAAAATAATAACAACTGATATAAATGACTGTATACTCTAAGAAGAAATCGCAGGATAACATGGATATTATATCTGTGGCGATTGTTGAAGATAACCATGATATTCGTACAGCCATGGAACTGTTGATCAATGGCTCCGATGGTTATGCGTGTATTGGTGCCTTCAATAATGCGGAGACGGCCGTTGAACAGATCCCCAATTTGTTACCCAACGTAGTATTGATGGATTTTAATCTGCCGGGCGGGATGAATGGCATCGAGTGCATTGCACGGCTGAAAAACGAATATCCGGACATGCATTTTATGATGCTGACAGTGTATGAGGACGATGATAAGATCTTTCAGGCACTGGAAGCCGGCGCGAGCGGTTACATTTTGAAAAAGACACCTCCGGGTGAACTATTGGAAGCAATCAGAGATCTGCATGAAGGAGGTTCTCCTATGAGTTCACAGATTGCCAGAAGGGTAGTGGCCTATTTCCAGAAACAAGCGAAACCCAATCCGGCGCTGGAAGCCCTGACTTCCAGGGAAAAGGAGATCCTGGATCAGTTAAGTAAGGGATTTTTATACAAAGAGATAGCCAGTAACTTATTCATTTCCATTGAAACGGTAAGAAGACACGTGCATAATATTTACGAAAAGTTGCATGTGAGAAGTCGTACGGATGCAGTGAATAAATACTATAACAGATAACATTTTTTAAATTAAAAAGCCGGATTGCATAGCGATCCGGCTTTTTTAGTTAGGTTGGTCAGTTACGCACGCACTCGCTTACGCACAAGGTGCACTAATAGCACCATTGAGGCAATAATAATACATGCCAACTTGAATAACAGACTGGTTCTCATAGGAAATGAAGTGATTTTAGGAGATTGAAACAAAAACTATCTCATCATCTGCCAGGAGTCAAACTTCTGGATCAGCTTGATGAAAGTACTGCTTAGACGGTTCATGGAGCGTTGCTCCTTATTTACGAGGTAAGTTACTACGAATGCTGCTGCGAGCATAGCTATTACGATGATCAGGAAGAATGTTTTCATAGATTAGGACATAGGTGTTAAGACAAAAAACGTTACTTCGTAAATATAGAAAATTTACTCATGTAAAGATAGCACAGTAAGTAACATTTAAGTGTAATTTTGCATAGGTTTTTGTGAAAAATACCGGAAAGCAGGGAGGAAATTCGGAATCTGAGGGCTCATTTTACTATTAAATTCATCATATTGTATAATTTCCACTTGGGATGATACGATGAAACCTTTATTTTTGCCCGCAACCGGATTTTGCTAAAAGTTTTAGTAATATTGCTCCCGGTCAGGGAATTGCCCCATTTTGAACTGTAAATAGGAATTTCTATATAATATGGCTAACACGGATAAGAAAGATCTAACAGCAGCAGCCTATACCGAAGACTCCATACGCTCACTCGACTGGCGGGAACACATCCGCCTTCGGCCTGGGATGTACATCGGTAAGCTGGGAGATGGTTCCAGTATGGACGATGGTATCTATATTTTGCTGAAAGAGGTGGTAGATAACTGTATTGACGAGCACACGATGGGGTTCGGCAAGCAGGTGGATATTAAAGTGACAGAACATAGTGTAACTATCCGCGACTTTGGTCGTGGTATTCCTCTTGGAAAGGTGGTAGACGTGGTGAGTAAGATTAACACTGGCGCCAAGTACGATAGCAAGGCCTTCCAGAAATCTGTAGGTCTGAACGGGGTAGGTACCAAGGCCGTGAATGCCCTTTCCAATTACTTCCGCGTTGAATCTTTCCGCGATGGCCGCTCCAAAGTAGCTGAATTTGAGCGTGGGGTGCTGACGAAAGAGTACAAAGAAGGACCATCCAAAGAACCTAATGGTACACTGGTGACATTCACCCCGGATGACACTGTTTTCCGCAACTATCGTTATATTCCTGAGTTCCTGGAAAACCAGATCTGGAATTACTGCTTCCTGAATGCTGGTCTCACCATCAACTTCAATGATAAGAAATACGTCTCTAAAAATGGATTACTCGACCTGCTGCAGCGTAAAACCAACGAGGATGAGCTGCGCTACCCGATTATCCATCTGAGAGGAGAGGATATCGAAGTGGCTATCACACATGCCAGTCAATACGGAGAGGAATATTACTCTTTCGTAAATGGTCAGCATACTACCCAGGGTGGTACGCATCTGGCTGCTTTCCGCGAGGCATTTGTAAAAACTGTGAGGGACTTCTATAAGAAAGACTACGAAGCTACCGATATCCGTACTTCTATCTGTGCAGCGATCTCTGTGAGAGTACAGGAGCCGGTGTTCGAATCCCAGACCAAGACCAAACTGGGCTCGCTCACCGTGTACGAGAACGGACCTTCTATGAAGGCCTTTGTGCTCGACTTCCTGTCAAAGAACCTGGATGACTTCCTGCATAAAAACCCGGCTACGGCTGATGCCCTGAAACGGCGGATTGAGCAGAGTGAACGTGAGCGTAAAGAACTGGCGGGTATCAAAAAACTGGCGAATGAAAGAGCCAAGAAAGCGAACCTGCACAACCGCAAACTGCGTGACTGCCGCCTGCACCTGAACGATGAAGTTCCGTCAAGAGACAAAGGAGACCTGGAAAGCAAACGCCTGAACACCACCATCTTTATTACAGAGGGGGATAGTGCCAGTGGTTCGATTACCAAGTCACGCAACGTGGAAACACAGGCGGTATTTAGTCTCCGTGGTAAGCCTCTGAATAGCTTTGGTCTGACTAAGAAGATCGTATATGAGAATGAAGAGTTCAACCTGCTCCAGCATGCGCTGAACATTGAAGAAGGGCTGGAAGGCCTGCGTTATAACAGGATCGTAGTAGCGACCGATGCCGATGTGGATGGTATGCACATCCGCTTGTTGCTGCTCACTTTCTTCCTGCAGTTCTTCCCTGACCTGGTAAAGAACGGTCACCTGTACATCCTGGAAACACCGCTTTTCCGTGTACGTAATAAGCAGCAGACCATCTATTGTTACTCTGACGAAGAGAAACAAAAAGCGATCAGGAAACTGGGTAACAAACCGGAAATCACCCGATTCAAAGGCCTGGGAGAGATCTCTCCTGAGGAATTCGGTACTTTCATCAACGATGATATGAAAGTGGAACCGGTGATTTTGTCGAAGGACACACATATCCAGAAACTGCTGGAATACTATATGGGTAAGAACACCCAGACAAGGCAGGAATTTATTATTGGTAACCTCAGGTACGAAAAAGACCTGATTGAAGAAGCTGAATAAAGACTGAATGGAAACTGTGCACATCGTATTTGGTGAACCATCCGTGGCTCCTATTCAGGGCGCATTTGAACTGGATGAGCAGCTAAAAGGAGATATCCTGTATTTCGAGGATGACCTGTCCATTGGTCCCTTGTTCATACTTGATACCAAAGATGGACAGGCTGGTCGTCGTCAATGGTGGAAACAGCTGGCCGGAATAGAAACGGCAACCGCTGCACCTTTATTGATTGAAAATGAAGAGGAACCTCAACCCATAGTAGAAGAGACCAGTCCTGACCCGGAAAAGTTCAAAGAACTTAAAGCCCGGCTGAAAGCTGATCCGGAACTACAGGTATGGATCTGGGCCGGACAGAATGCCCGCGACGTGAGCGGTTATTTCTGGCTGGTGAGCCAGTTGTACGACTTTGCAGGCCGGGTATTTATTATTTATCTCAATAACCTGCCTTTCCTGAACGAAAAAGGGGGCGTATTCTATCCTACTCACCTGCATCAGATCCTGCCAAAGGAATTTCTGAAGGCGAAGAAACTGGCAAGGGCGATCTCACTGGCGGAATTCGAACTAGATGGCGATGAATGGAGCCGCCTCATGAACGAGAACGCAGGTATCCGCTTATTGGAAGGGGGAAAGAAACTGAGAGGCGAACCCGCTACTTTTTATGACAAAGACCTGCTGGCCGCAACCAATACAGAATTTCAGAAAGCAAATAAAGTCATTAACCAGGTAACAGGTAAAATGAAATATCCTGTCATGGACCAATACCTTGGCTGGCGCGTGAAAGAACTGGTTAAACAGGGCAAACTGGAAAGTAAGGGCGAACTGAAAACCAGCAAAGACTTCGAAGTTAAACTGGTATCAGCATGATCAAAGTGACACCGGTAGAATTAGTAGCTACCGACGAGAGAGGGAGTAACCACGTATGGTTCAATGACCGCACGGGCGAAATGGTTCTTTGCTACCGCAAGGCTGGCAGCAGTAGTGGTCAGCATTATCATGAGGGCAAAAGCGCCTACAAGAATCCTGAAATACTGTACCTGCTTACAGGTGAGGCCAGCATTCACTGGTGCCCTTTAGGTGGCGGCAGCATTCAAACCGTCAGGGCTGTAGCACCCGCTAGAATAGAGGTACCTGTGCGGGTATGGCATCAGTTAGTGGCCGATACTGACTGCTGCTTTATCGAAATGAACTCCATGGATGACATACGCAGAGATTCTGTGCGGATATGGAGAGATGAATTTGAAAAGATGATCAACAAATAGATTATGAGCGACATCGATAATACACAACCAACGGACGAATCCTTACATAACATCACCCACATCGGGGGAATGTATGAAAGCTGGTTCCTGGATTACGCTTCGTATGTAATATTGGAGCGTGCTGTACCCAGCGTGGAAGATGGATTAAAGCCAGTACAACGTCGTATTTTGCATGCCATGAAAGAGCTGGATGACGGACGCTTTAACAAAGTGGCCAACATCATCGGTTCTACCATGCAATATCACCCACATGGTGATGCCTCTATCGGAGATGCGATCGTTAACCTGGGGCAGAAAGACCTGTTGATCGATACACAGGGTAACTGGGGGGATGTCCGCACCGGCGACGATGCAGCGGCAGCCCGTTACATTGAGGCTCGCTTATCCAAATTCGCGCTGGATGTAGCTTACAATCCCAAAACAACCTCCTGGCAGGTAAGTTATGATGGCCGTAAAAATGAGCCACTGACATTGCCTATGAAGTTCCCGCTGCTCCTGGCGCAGGGTGCAGAAGGTATTGCTGTGGGACTGTCAACCAAGATCCTGCCGCACAATTTCAACGAACTGATTGATGCTTCTATAAAATATCTGCGTGGGCGGAAATTCGAACTTTACCCGGACTTCATGACCGGTGGTATGATCGACGTAGCTAACTACAACGATGGTAAACGTGGCGGAAAGGTCCGTGTACGTGCCCACATCGAAGAGAAAGATAAAAAGACGCTTATCGTGAAGGACGTGCCTTACGGCGTAACTACCACCGCCCTGATGGAATCCATCGTTAAGGCAAACGATACCGGCAAAATCAAGATCAAGAAAGTAGTAGATAATACTGCCAAAGATGTTGAAATTGAAGTACAGCTGGCACCGGGTATTTCTCCGGATATCACCATCGATGCACTGTACGCATTCACGGATTGCGAAATCTCTATTTCTCCCAATGCTTGTGTGATTGTAGAAGATAAACCTCGTTTCATTACTGTTTCGGACCTGCTCAGATATTCTGCGGAGTTTACCAAAGACCTGCTGAAACGTGAGCTGGAAATCAAGCTGGGTGAACTGCAGGAAAAATGGCACTATACGTCTCTGGAAAAGATCTTCTTCGAAAAGCAGATCTACAAGGAGCTGGAAGAGAAGCATAAGGACTGGGATGCCGTGATCGCTGCGATTGACAAGCGATTTGTGCCTTATAAGAAGAACCTGAAAAGAGACATCTCCCGCGAAGATATTATCAAACTGACCGAAAAACCGGTACGTCGTATTTATCGTCTCGATATCAATGAACTGAATGAACAGATCAAGGCGATCGACGCCGATATCAAGCAGGTAAAACATGATCTTGCCAACCTGGTAGACTTCACCGTAACTTATTACGAGGGGCTCCAGAAAAAGTATGGTAAAGGCCGCGAGCGTATCACCGAAATCAAAACTTTCGATACGATCCAGGTGCAGCAGGTGGCGATGGCAAATACCAAGATCTACGTAAACCGTGCAGAAGGTTTCGTAGGTACCTCGCTTAAAAAGGACGAATTTATTGCTGATTGTTCTGACCTGGACAACATCATTATCTTCCGTAAGGATGGTAAGATGCTGGTGACCAAAGTAGCCGATAAAACCTTTGTAGGAAAGGATATTATTCATGTCGATATCTTCCGTAAGGGCGACGAGCGTACTACTTACAACATGATCTATGTGGATGGTAAGACTGGTATCAGCTATGCAAAACGCTTTAATGTAACAGGTATCACACTGAATAAAGAATATGACCTGACGACCAAAGGGGAGAAGAACTCCAAGGTACATTACTTTACGGCCAATCCAAATGGTGAAGCAGAGGTAGTCAGCATTCGCCTGAGTCCTAACTGTGCTGCCAGGAATAAGGAGTTTGACCTGTTCTTTGAAACGATCGCTATCAAGGGGCGTAACTCAATGGGTAACCAGGTGACCAAGTATCCGATTCGTGCGGTGAAGTTCAAAGAAGCCGGGGTGTCAACATTAGCAGGGCAGAAGCTCTGGTATGATGACCAGGTAGGCCGTTTGAACACAGAAGAAAGGGGTGTGTACATTGGTTCATTTGAGGGAGAAGATAAGGTGTTTGTCGCGTTTAAAAATGGTACTTACGAGTTGACCAACTTTGAGTTGACCAATCGTTACGATCCGAATGAACTGGTATATATAGAGAAGTTCAATCCAGAGAAGATTGTATCTGCGATTTACTTTGATGCAGATAAAAAGCAGTTCAATGCGAAACGCTTCAAGATAGAAACCCAGACCCTAAATAATAAGTTTAGCTTTATTAAGGAAGGTGCGGGTAACTACCTGGAGATGATCACGACGCATTCTGAACCAGTGGTGTTGCTGAAAACCGGCAAGAAACGTAATCCTGAAGAGGAGGAGATCGACCTTGCAGAGTTTGTGGAAGTGACGGGTTGGAAAACAGTGGGTACAAGGATTGCCGGTGATGATCTGATTAGTGCGGAACTGGCCAGTGAAGAGGAGGAACCAGATGAAGGAAATAGTAATCCGCAGGGAGAACTTTTCTGATAACTAATAAAAAGAGCGGCTGTTCAACTGAACAGCCGCTCTTTTTATTAGTTACTGACCTATATGAAGAATTAATAAATATTAAGAGACTTTTCTCCATACTCATCAATTAATAAGCTACCCGTACACAACTACACTTACCGGTTCCAAATAGCATATTTCCCCGGCTTTCAATACTTCTTTATTCGCCCCGCTGTCCAGCACTTTCGCCCATTCCCTTTTATAACCCGGCATTTCGTATTCCAAGACCTCATCCGACAAATTAAACAAACATACCAGATGCTCCATGCCATTCCTGCTCTGCCTGTGCAACACGTACCCTTTCTCCCCAATCAAATGCACAAACAAATCATCCTTACTTGTATTCTGCAAAATCCCGTTTGAACGCCTTAGCTGTATGAGTGCCTTATGCCACGCCAACATCTCCCCGTACTTCCCATCGTTCCTTTTTCCCCAATCCAGCTTTGACCTCACAAACGTGTCCTCAGATTGTGGATCGGGAAACGTTTCCCCCTGTTTCAAAAACGCCTCAAACTCTTTCTTCCTTCCTTCCTGGATCCCCTTAATATGTTCCTCCTTCTTGTAACTCACGAAAAAGAAAAACGGGTTATCTTCCCCATATTCCTCACCCATGAACAACATCGGTACATAAGGCGACAGAAATACTGCCGCTGCTGCAACTTTCAGCCTCGCCTGATTTACCAGTACAGACAAACGTTCTCCTTTCACCCTATTCCCCACCTGATCATGATTCTGATTAAACACTACAAAATGTTCCCCTGTAATCCCCGCAGAACTACGCCCATAACGCCTTTTCCTGAACTGCACATATTCTCCTGTATGCACAAATCCATCCTTATAGGCCTTTGCTAACTGTTCCAGTTTATTGAAATCTGCATATCTTGACTGCCCTTCCTTATCCAGCAACACATACAGGATATGGTGAAAATCATCCAGCCACTGCGCATCCAGTCCCATACCCCCGTCACCGGGCTTTCTCAGGATCGCAGGTGAATTCAGGTCACTTTCTCCTATAAGATAATACTTACGTCCTGTTGTCTCTTCCAGCAATTGCACCTTATCATGAATTACTTCCCAGAGTGTCACCGCACTATTATCAAAAATGCAATGTACCGCATCCAGTCTTAATCCATCAATATGATATTGCTGAAACCAATGAATCACATTATTCGCAAAATAACCCTTAGGACCATCAGAATAGGCCGCATCAAAATTGATAGCCTCACCCCAGGGAATGCGATAGATCCCGGAAAAATAGGGGCCAAAATGGTCAAAATAGTTGCCTTCGCCCCCGAGGTGATTATACACCACATCCAGAAATACTGCAATGCCCCGCTGATGACAGGCATCCACCAGCTTTTTCAAGCCTTCGGGTCCGCCATAGGAATGATGCACTGCATATTGGTATACTCCATCATATCCCCAGTTCCGTTCGCCCGGAAACTGGCACACAGGCATCAGCTCCAGGGCATTGATCCCCGTATCTTTCAGATCATCTAAATAAGGTATGATACCTTCAAATGTTCCCTCCCGGGAGAATGTGCCGACATGTAATTCATACAGCACCATGTCTTTAAAAGGCATTCCACGCCACTGCTGGTCCTGCCACTGGTAGGCATCATGATCCACCACGGCCGACGCTCCGAAGATATCGTCAGGTTGCCATCCGGAAGCCGGATCCGGTAAGTCCTGCTCATCGATGTTATAGTAATACTTTGCGCCCGGAGGAACATTTTCTACTGTAACAGAAAAATATCCTTCGTCGTCTTTTGCCATTGCAACGTACCTGTCTTCCGGTGAAATAAGATGAAGCGTGACCTGCTCTTTTTCCGGTGCCCATACGCAAAATGTACAAGTATTATCCTGCTTGTAAAAAGCTCCTGTGTTTTTCATATTGCGGTTAACTTATGAAGGTCTATAAGAAAAGATTATGCCGCGTTACATTTTGGCAAAAATGTTGTTCGCTTGTAGAGAACCTTAAAATCGGAACTTATGGATAAAAAATGGTGGCAGACAGGCATTATTTACCAGGTATACCCCCGTAGTTATCAGGATAGCAACGGCGATGGTGTAGGTGATCTCAAAGGCATCCTGGGCCGGCTTGACTACCTGCAGTGGCTGGGGATCAATGCCGTATGGCTTTCACCTATCTATCCATCGCCAATGGCAGATTTTGGATATGATATTTCCGATTATACAGGGATTCATCCAATGTTTGGCAACATGGCAGACTTTGATATTCTACTTGAAGAAGTACACAAAAGAGGCATGAAGCTACTGCTGGACCTGGTACCCAATCATACTTCTGATCAACATCCCTGGTTCCTGGAATCCCGTTCCAGCAGGGATAATCCTAAACGCGACTGGTACATCTGGCATGATCCGCTACCTGATGGTGGTGTGCCGAACAACTGGCTGAGTATGTTTGGCGGTGTTGCATGGGAATGGGACCACAACACCCAGCAGTATTATTACCACGCTTTTTTAAAAGAACAGCCTGATCTGAACTGGCGCAATCCGGAAGTACAACAGGCCATGTTCGATGTGATGCGATTCTGGTTAAAGAAGGGTGTGGATGGTTTTCGTGTGGATGTAATGTGGCATATGATCAAAGACGCACAATTCCGAAATAATCCACCGGATCCGAATTATGAGCCGCACATGAGTACGTATGCTCAGTTAATGCCTGTGTATTCCACAGATCAGCCGGAAGTACATGAACTGGTGCACAAGATGCGCGCTGTGATGGAAGAAATTGATGATGAAAGGGTGATGATCGGAGAAATCTATCTTCCCATTCACCAGTTAGTGTCTTACTATGGTGTAGATAATAACGGTGCACATTTGCCATTCAACTTTCAGTTGCTGACTTTACCCTGGCAGGCACTTCAAATCGCTACGGCAATTGACCAGTATGAGGGCGCGTTGCCTGTCAATGGCTGGCCTAACTGGGTACTGAGTAATCATGATCAGCACAGGATTGCCAGTAGGGTAGGAATTCAACAGGCGCGGGTGGCGGCTATGATGTTACTGACGCTGCGTGGCACCCCGACGATTTATTATGGCGATGAAATTGCTATGCGGAATGTCGCCATTCCATTTGATGAGGTGGTAGACCCGCAGGGATTGAATATGCCAGATAAAAACCTGAGCAGAGACCCGTCGCGCACCCCAATGCAGTGGGATAATACGACCAATGCAGGATTTACAACCGGAAAACCATGGCTGCGCTTATCTAAGATCTTTCAACGGGATAATGTAGATATGCAGCAGCACGATCCGTATTCTATGCTTACCCTGCACAAGCGGTTGATCACTTTGAGAACAAATGAACCTGCCCTGGACGCCGGAAGTTATGTGCCGGTGTTTGCAGATAACCAGATGCTTGCTTACAAGCGTGAAGCAGCGGGTGCAGATTCGTTTCTGATAGTCTTAAATCTTACGCATCTGCCATGTTACTTCCGTCCACCTAATTTCAGTTTTTCCGGTAAAGTAGAAATAGCAACTATACCCGAATCAGAAGGCATTCATCTGTCGGATACGATTAGCCTGGATGGAGACGAAGGGCTGGTAATAAGATTAGAAACGAAAGATCCGCAGTAGGGCGGATCTTTCGTATTGTTTTATTGTATGACCATTTGTTTGGTTTGCACCATTTCTCCAGTCACGTACTTTACAATATACATTCCTTTTGGCAAGTGTTGCAACTGCACATTCAATATAGGTTGTGCCTTAGCGCTATATACCTGTTTCCCGCTCATGTCATAAATCACAATATAACCATTGCCTGTAGTGGTGATTTTAGTCTGACCATTTACTGTCGGATTGGGAGTGATCTGCAATTCACTAATCTTCGCCGCTGATGACGATGCAGCTGCGCTCAATACAATTGTACCATAATTTGCTGTACTCTGGTAGTTATCTGCTGTTCCATACCATACTGCCTGCCCATCACGCGCTCCTCCATTGTCATCATCATCGTATGCCACATCGAACCCTATGGCTAAACCTGCTGCCGGTGTTATGCCCAACTGTGACCAGGGAATTGCAAACTCTACACTATATCCGCCATTAATGATCGCTGTATTACTGCTGTTATAAGTTTTAATAAACTGTCTCACTGTATTATTGACGTTAACAAAAACTTCCACTGCATCGTTATCCCATGCATCAGGCGTATCATTATACAGTGCTGCATCTAACACTTTTACTCCCACATATAGATTTGTGGCATCCCATTTTAAACCAAAGGTGCCCGTATTGTTTGCAACGCCTACAGTAGTTTTTGAAATGGTCTGCGACAGGTTCCAGCTGCTTTCCAGATTTCCGTCAATCATTGGCGTACCCTGCGTTACAACTATACCCGAAGTTGTATTGGCGATAATGATTGTTACCTGGTCGATGGCTGTTTGTGTTCCATTGCTTACACTCAACTGATATACATAGGTATTGCCATTGCTTAAACCTGACACTGTAGGCGCAGCGATGGTAGCATTGCTGATTGTTGTAGCGGGACCACTGATCTGCGACCATGTGTACGTTGCACCGCTGGATGCTGTGCCCGACAACGTGGTACTCGTTGTGCCTGCTGTGAGCAACTGGTCGGGTCCGGCGTTTGCAAAGATGGCATTGTTGCAGGTTGTCAGATAAACAGTACCAAATACAGCTGGTTGCTGGAACGCCGCAGTATTCGTTGCGAAGCTCGTGATTTGTGCATCGCGGGTGCCCCCATTATCGTCATCATCGATCTGCACATCGAGCCCGATAGTTTTACCAATGGCAGGAGTGACACCGATGGTAGACCATGGTATGGTAATGTTCATTGTAGTAGCTGTCTGCTGAAAGGTAATTCCTGTAGTCCGGTTCACTGAGTTACTACCTACATGAATTACCGGATCATTCCAGCGGAAACCCAACTGGAAGTCATTGATACCATCATAGGTAGTACCTTTACTATTATCTCCATCGATAAAGATCTCTACCGCATCATCTTCCCACCAGCTGCTGCCTGAGTCATTGATCTTTGTGGCATCGTTCATTGCGATTTTTAAATAGAGATTGGTGTTATCGTACAGCGCCTTCCATGAACCGGAGTAGTCAGTTGGCAAACTACCCAGTACTACATTGCTGATTGACTTTGAAGGAGCACTTAAGCTGTCTGCCCGCAAGGCAATCACCGGCGCTACACATGGTGGATACTCATTATCGGTGATGGTCATGGCCGCTACTGTATCACCGCCTAAATTATAAGCACTGTCTTTTAGTAAAGTTAATTTCAACGTCTCGGGCCCTTCGAAAATGTTATCATCTACGGGGGTGATGGTGATAGTAGCTGAAGGTGTTGTTGGGGTCAATGTGACACTGCCGTTTAATGCAGGTGTATAGTCCGCAGCACTTGCAGTACCACTAACCGAATATTTAACTGAAATGGTTTTGGATAACGCTGCCGTACTGATAGTGAACACACCTGACTGCCCGCCTTCTGCTGCATTGGGTTGAGTTGCGACAATATTAATACCCGGCAGAATGGTCACCTTGCGCGTTGCAGTGAAGTTGCCATCGGCAGTTGTCGCTTTGATCGTTGCTGTGCCGTATCCGACAGCAGTCACCTTACCAGTGGCGTCGACTTTTGCAATTGAGCTGTCAGTACTCAACCAGGTTACCACCTTATTGGTGGCATCAATGGGCGTAATATCGGCAGATAATTGCAGGGATTGTCCTGTGGTCAGTGTTGTATCGTTAGCGGGTTTGATAGCTACGGCTGTTACCGGAATATGAATGTTCTGAATAATGAGCTGAAAGGCTGTGTTCTTGTTGATGTAAGCGCCGCTTTCGGCATTTGTGACTGTAAGGTTATTAAAAGTCGCCGTCTGGCTACCCGCCTGTACATACAGTCCGAATCCCCCGTACACGTCTGCAGCCACATCGCGTGTGACAGGGTCGAGACCAGTGCCGTCAATGATCGTATTATTGAATACTACATGGTGGATATTGTTGCCATATAGTTGTATGGCATCTCTTTGTGAACGCAGAATGGTATTATTGTCGAACTGTAGATTGAAGATACCTGTACCTGCGTAGAATTCAATTGCCCCGCGTTTCTGATTCCACAGATCGTAACTGGTACCACAGCCGGTGATTGTGTTTTCATACACTTTGATCACATTGCCGGGATATTCGAAGGTATATCCGCCAAAGTCATTTGTAAACCGGATGGCAGATCCGGCTACACCGTCTTTAAAAATACTGTGATGGATCTCGTGGCCTGTACCTCCGAACAACGCAGCACCGCCTGCCCGCCAGTTATTTTCCACGGTATTATACCTGAAAATATCGTTCTTACAGGTGGTGTTTACACCTGCTGCATTATTGGGCCATACGGCGAGTGCATCATCGCCATTGTTACGCAGGCTGCATTGCTCTACAATCGAATTGGAAGTGCCCTGGCAAAAGTTGACCCCATCTGCATAGTTATTCCTGATACGGCATTTGCTGATCTGCAGATCGGTGGTAATATCCACCGGATAAGGTGCGTCATATCCCGCAATCCAGAACCCGCATTCAAAGTGTTCGACCCATACGTCATGTATGCGTGACCCTGTTCCATAGGTACCCATAAAACCTTTGTAGGTCTTATACATTTCACCGGGCAGGCGAGGATTGCTTTCATTATAAACAAGGCGGTCATTGTTCTGCGTGTTCAGGCTGAAACTGGAAATCTCTACGTTACTGGCGCGTGCATAGATGCCACCATAGAACTGCTTGTCAGTGGAGAAGAACACTTCTGTATACCAGACACCTGCTCCCATGATTTTGAGGTTACTGACATTCAGCGTAAGTTTATCACTCAATAAGAAACGCCCTGCAGGGATATACACGTTTTTCCCCTGTGATGCTGCAGCAGCAATACAGGCATTAAATGCCGCGAAGTCATCATTCTGGTCGTTGGCTACTGCGCCATAATCTGTCACGGACAGGTAATTGGCCGGTTGTGATAACGCCGTTGGCACGGGTTCAAGTTCAATGAAATCGACCCCGTAAGTAAGGCCGTCGCCATTGTCTTTTTTCAGCATGATCTTATCGCCGGCATTCAGTGCATTATTCAGTCTGAAGTGCACCTCATCAAAGCGCATAAAGGTCTTGCCGCCTGGTGTCTGCACCGGGTCTGCAGCGGGAAAGTATTGGTAAGCCCAGTAAGATGAGAGGGAAATGTCTCTTACTTTTGTACCATTTACATACAGTCCCAGTGACCCGCTAAGGCCACTACCGGTGTTATCGTCCGGCAAGGTGAATCGGAGATCCACACCCTGTGCTGCCGCAGTGAGGGTCCATTCAATACTGGCATTGTTTGCTGATAAGCTCACGTACTTTTGATCGGAGGCTTCCGACGCAATGTCTGTTTGTACAAATTGCGGTGACGACTGGACGGTAGCGCCACCACTTAGCGTGGCAATGTCCGCTTCATAACGGGTGTAAGGCAGCTGGTAAGCGCCACGTGGAAGCCCATCACTCTGGGCAAATGAAAGATGGTGCGCGAAGAGGACCATCAGTAGAAGGGAACCGGTTTTTCTCATCTTTTAGAGGGTATTTAGGTTATTTCAAAGAAATGGCAGAGAGGGAGAACCGGCAATTAGTGCGTGGGAAATATAGAAATAAAGTGCGTATAATGAATGTAATTGATTGATAATGAGTGCCATTTTGTTATGAAATATATAGACAGATTATGAGGGATTTTAATAGAAAATACCTTCCTTTGCAAAGCCTCAATACGATTCGCCTATGTCTGATGAACGCGACGAAATAATGCTTAAATTTTTGATAGCCATCATTTACCAGGGACAAACCTATTACACAGTTCATGGAACCGATTTTTCCATCAATGATGTAAATGCTAACAATGATAAAGTGCTACTGACTGAGTATGGTAAATGGCGCCTTTTCAGGACTAAGACTGATCTTGCTACCTACATCGGGGAGGCTAAACACCTGTGGGATGCGGATCGGTTAAAAGAATGGGCAGCGTCAGTGAATGAATATTCCGAAGTTCAGGCAGAATTCGACCTGGATTTCCTGCTGATCGCGAAAGATGACGTAGACGACTATTATGAGGTGTACCGCACTATTATTTTCATTGAAGACTTTGTGGATCAGGTTGGAGATGAGGCCCTTTGGAAGCTGACCCGTGGAAGCTCTGCGGTGAGGGAGTTCTTTGAAGCCGCCTCTGATTACTTTTTATGGAGAGACGGCGATAAGGAAATGCTGGCCATCAGAGGGCCCCGTTTACTTCTGGCGCTAGATAATATCTACAGGGAATTACAAAAATGGATTGAAGTGTAGTAATATGTATATACGATTATAATTTATGTAATCGCTCAATATCCATGGATATAATTATCCGTTACATTCGCCCCGTACCACGTTCTTTTAAAACAAAATGTTATGCCCGATCAAATTTTTATCAACCGTGAAGATGCCATGACCTTATTTGCCTGGCAGAAACTGCTCACCATGCATCCTAAACAAAGAAGAGACATCGTTGCTGAGATATTAGTTGAAGCAGGTAAAGCCGATGAGGAAATTGAAGATGCAAATGTAGAAGCACCTGAATATAATCATGACATCATCAATTATCTGAGGGAGGGATTACTCAACGTTACCAATGAATTTATAGAAGAAGACCTCAAAGAATTGTATCATCATGAGGTAAGTATTGAAGGTGGACCGCTGATCTATGAACCATGCCCCTGTTGCGGTTATCGCACTATAGCATCAACCGGTGTATATAATGTTTGCCCTAATTGCTACTGGGAAGACGATGGCAACCGGGATCCCCAGGCATACAGCGCTGTTAATCATCTCATCTTACAGGAGGGAAGAGACAATTATAACTCGATCGGCTCATGTGATCCTACCTACCTGGAGTATGTCAACAAGCATCCTAATAAGTATCTGAAGGCCTGATTTCGTGCCCGTTCCCGCTCATCTGTTAACCATGCGTAATGGTTATGGCATTCTGTTTGTTATTAGAACGTTAAAAACACGTTTTAAAACGAGGAGGGACATATGAAAAAGGTATTCTTATTAATGGTTTTAACAGCATTTTCAGTCGTTACATTTGCGCAAACCCAATCAGAAGAAGTAACAAGCAGGAATTCATGGCTGAAGCTGGGTGTCAATGCAGGCGTGCCTTTTGGTAATCTCTCTAAGACCAGCAATTTCACCCTGGGTGCTGAACTGAAAGGACAGGTGATGTCTACCAATCACGTAGGTTTAGGTTTGACCAGCGGGTATAACCACTTCTTCCCCAAAGATGGGTTTAAAAATTTTGGTACAGTTCCATTGGGTTTATTCGTAAGGTACTATCCCAGGAGTCGTGGATTCTTTGCAGGTACAGATGTAGGGTATAGCTTTATTACTGGTGTAGATGGTGCTACCGGTGGATTTTATGTAAGACCTCAGTTAGGGTATCATAACTACAGCTGGAACTTCTTTGCTTTTTATAACGGGATCTTCAGAAGCGAGGAAAATGGCAGTAGTTTGCAATATGCGGGGATAGGCGCAACGTATAATATCCGTTTTCATAAAAGAAGTTAATTTGTATTTCATACATTTGTTCTACCCAAAGCTGTATTGTTAAACCAATAAATATAAAAATGAACAAAACCATTCTGGCATCTGTATTCTCAATCGCAATCTTTTTCGCTGCCTGCAAAAGCAAGACAACATCCGAAAATGCCGACAGCAGCGCGAATACGACTACCAGTACTACTGAACCAGCGAACAATGGCAGTAATACACCAGCCAACGAACCTAAGTCTTATACGGTAACTTTCAGCCCTGACACCGCCATCCTGGGTAAGAAGAAAGAAGCTTTCATAAGACTGAAAAACGGGAAGGCCGTGGAACTTTACGACAATGAAGGTAAAGTGACCGGTACCGAACTTACTTACGAAATTGAACTCACCAACAAGAACAAAGTAGGAGAGAACAGTATATTCGTTAATCCAAACGATTTCCGTCTCACGCTGGATAATGGCACTAACATTACCCACGATAGCTACAACTCTGTTTCTGCAGACGCTGAATCTACCAAGTCCTCAGAAGATAACAAATTCAGACTGCCGGCAGGTACTAAACCTAAGACGCTGAATCTGTTTATGGATGAAACAAGAGTAAGTGTAGGTGTTGAATTGAAATAATTTCCATCTTTTTTTGAAGGGCTGTCTTCTACGGAAGGCAGCCTTTTTTATTTCGCACGCATGCAAACAAACCCGCTTATCAGGCTACATCCCCCTAAAGTCCCCCCTTTTATTTTTTCCCGTTTCGTCCATACTCCATCAAATGCCCTACAGATAAGCGTTTTAACAAAATTTTAAACTTTTCCCGATCGCGTAAATACTCCCCAATTCCGGACTGTAGCTTTGCCAAAATTATCGTTAATGTCAGGAATGTTCAAGACGTCATTATTACTAATATTATTTTGCTTACCTGTTGTATTATTTGCACAAAATGGCGGTGCCATCATGGGCCGCATCACTGCTTTCGATGGCCAACCTATTGAATTAGTCTCCGTTTCTGTCATTGCTTTAAACAAAGGTACTCTTACCGACAACGAGGGAAAGTATAGTATAGAAGGCATTGCCCCCGGCATCTATACCGTCAGAATTCAGATACTTGGCGCGGCACAAAAAGATTTTAGTGTTGAAGTCAACCCTGCCCGCCCGTCTATACTTGACTACCAGTTACCCAGGGAAAATATCCAGGCATTGCAGGAGGTGCGGGTGATCGGTAATACCAATAAGTTTTCCCGGAAAGAGAGCTATTATGTAAGTCGCCTGCCATTGAAAAACCTGGAGAATCCACAGGTTTACAATGTAGTGCCCAAAGAACTGATCGAAGAACAAATGGCCGTTGACCTGGGAAGCATCTCTAAGAACGTACCGGGGGCAGGTATCCCGATGATTGCCAACCAGGGACGTGTTACCTTCCGTCAGCGGGGTTTTGAAACAGAGCCTAATGCACGTAATGGCGTAGCTGGTGCCGCTTTCGCTACCCTGGATCCTGTGAACCTCGAAAGGGTAGAGGCTATTAAAGGTCCATCAGCCACCCTGTTCGGTACCAATATTTCCAGCAGCTACGGTGGCCTGTACAACCGTGTGACCAAGAAGCCCTTCAACGGTTTCGGGGGCGAAGTCGCTTTCACCGGCGGTAGCTGGAATTACAACCGCCTTACTGTAGATGTGAATACACCTGTAAACAAGGATAGAACAATGCTCTTCCGCCTGAATGGCGCCACCACCTTCCAGAAGAGTTTCCAGGATATGGGCTTTACCAATAACCTGAGCCTGGCGCCAAGTTTCTCGTACCAGATCACGGATCGCCTGTCCCTGTTATTAGATGTCGAATTCGGACAGGAAAAAGGGACTTCCGTGGTTCGCTTTAATCCTTATACAGGCGGTGGCAAAACCCTGTCTATTGCTGACATGAAGTTCCCCTATAAAAGATTGTTCCTGGGCAATAACCTGGCTTACCAGACACAGATGATGAATATCTTCGCCCAGATCAACTATAAGATCTCTGAGCATTGGACTTCCCAAACAGTAGTATCCCGTGCCCGTTCATCCATCAATGGCTATATCAATGCATTAAACGGCCGCACAGACTCTACCCTTCGTGCCAGCGTGATCAGTGGATACACTACTTTTATTGCGACTGATATCCAGCAGAACTTTATTGGCGATTTCAACATCGGTAAATTTCGTAACCGTATGGTAGTCGGACTGGATTATTACAATAACAGCAACTCATTTGACCGAACTACAATTGCCGGTCCAACCATTAATTTCCAGCATCCGGGTGCCAGCTACCGCCTCAGCAAATCTAAGGTGGATTCACTTGTAGCAGTAGCTACCGGTACCTCCATCCGTAATGAAAACAATGGAGACAATAGTTATGCTGCCTATGCTTCGGACGTATTTAATATCACAAATAACCTGATGGCGATGGTGAGCCTGCGGGTAGACTACTACCGGGCACAGGGTACGCATAGCATCATTTATGATACCACCGCTGCCGGTACTAATTATCATCAGACAGCCCTGTCACCTAAGTTAGGACTGGTATACGAGGTGTTGAAAGACAAAGTGTCCATCTTTGGTAGCTACATGAACGGCTTCTTCCATGAAACAGGTACTGATTATGCAGGCAATGCTTTCAAACCTGAAGAAGGTAACCAGCTGGAAGGTGGCGTGAAAGTAGATATATGGAAGCACAAACTGGTCGGTACATTGAGCTACTATGATATACACGTTAAGAACATAGTCATTGCTGACCTGGAACATGATGGTTATAGCAAACAGAATGGTACACAACGCAGCAAAGGACTGGAAGCGGAGATCACCGTTAACCCGGTTAAAGGCCTGAATATCGTAGCCGGGTACGCATATAACGATAGTAAATATACGAAATCAGATAGCGCTACACTCGGATTAAGGCCAGCATTGTCCGGTCCTCCTAATATGTGGAACTTCTGGGCAAGCTATCATATTTCAAATGGTAAATTGAGCGGCCTGGGCGTCGGTTTCGGTGGTAATGGCGGAGACCTGTCTTATCAGACCAATACCCGCACTACAAAGATCACCATTCCTTCTTACGTCATGTTGGATGCATCTGTGTTCTTTGAAAGACCCAAATACCGTATCGGAGTAAAGATCGATAACCTGACCAGCCAGAAAGCATGGTCTGTAAGACTGACACCACAACCCCCTACGCGGGTACTTGGTAGCTTTGCGCTAAAATTCTAAATATCACAAAGGGGTGTCTCAATAAAAGACGCCCCTTTCTATTAAGTTAATATCCCTCTGGTTAGCCCATACCCCACCTGTCACGGCTCTCTTCCCTCTACAGCCTGTATCTCAATCAGATTACTTTTTTCATCATTGACTAATATATACCTTTGCAGCATAATATTAAATGACTATTCATGAAAAACGTTGTACTTGCCAGTACTTCTACACTTTACGGTGAAACATACCTCCAGTACCTACTTCCGGTCATGCAGGAACTCTTCGCCGGTATCGACGAAATTGTTTTTATTCCTTATGCCCGTCCCGGCGGCATCTCTCACGATGAATATACTGCCCGGGCTACGGCTGGTCTCGCTACTATCGGTATCCGGGTAAAAGGTCTTCATACCTTTACAGACCCTGCACAGGCTATCCGAGAGGCCAAAGGCTTCTTTACCGGTGGGGGCAATACCTTTGTACTGGTAAAACAACTGCATGAACTTAACCTGATGAACACCCTCAGCGAGGTTGTCTCTAAAGGCACACCTTACATCGGCGCCAGTGCCGGTAGCAATATCGGTGGCGTCAATATGCAGACAACGAACGATATGCCGATCGTATATCCCCCCAGTTTCCAGACCATGGGTTTGATGCCGTATAACCTCAACCCGCATTACCAGGAACCTGTTCCCGGTGTACCACATATGGGCGAAACAAGGGAAACCCGTATACTCGAATTTCATACCCAACAATCTGTTCCCGTGATCGGCCTCCGCGAAGGTAGCTGGATACGTATCAAGGGAAATGAGATCCGCCTGGAAGGCACCATGCCTGCCAAAATATTCGAACAAGGCAAAGCTCCTTATGAATTGCCAGCGGGTAGTGACATTAAAATCTAAACATGATACCAGATATACGTTCCCTTCGCAGGCAAATTAAGGCACAGCGATACAAAGATATCCCTGTTACACTCAGCCTGCTTTTTATCCCTTTGACATTGTCTTTGCTGGTTACCGAAGAAATCTCCACTACTTGCATACTGCTGTCTGTATTTATTGCAATGTATACAGCTGGTGCTTTTATTATCAGGAAACGAAAGCCATTATTCTTCCGGCCACTATTGATTGCAGCCGCAGTATTACTGGTGATCGTACTGGAGAAAGTAATTTAAAGATAGAAAGGGACCGTACCAGGAAAAAGCTATAGTCCCTTTCTATTACATGTTGTTTTGAAAAACTCCGGCGGGTAATTCGATTGCTATTATCACCTTTTCAATATTTTTTTATCACAGTCTAATTATCTTTTCGCTTGTTTAACAATCTGTTTTGTTAATTCTAAAAACTTTACCTAAGTTTAACGTACCATTTTAATCTACTATTCCCGTAGACGCTGACTCCCATCTAACCTTTTCTGTAGAGATTTTCCATCTGATCTTTTTCTGTAGACACGTTTTCCGTCTAACCTTCTCCTGTAGTGGTTTTATCTCCATTTTATCCTAACTGTAATCGTTGCGAAAAACTAATTGAATCAGCACTTTGAACTTGAACTTGAAGGACAGACTATGGCTAAAAAAATCAATAGGAAGACTTAGCTGTGTATACCTACACTGATGGAATAATCATTTCCAAAATCTTAATTCGCTGCATTATATATGTGCAGTATGAGGAAAGCTATTTCTGAAATTTAAATCATTCACATGTATTGCTTGTGATAAGGGAGAAGCTTTCCTTTACATAAATCAAACCGCATGCAAAGCATGCGGTAACGGGGGAGCTATTTTCATCATATACATATCAGATATGCAGTAAATTTTTTTTTATTCTTAGAAAAATATCAATGAAATACATGCTGTGCCTATAACACAGCCGGGGGAAGTTTTTGCTTTAACACACTCTATTATCAACAAAAATTAGCAAATCAATGCAAAGATCGTTTATTGTATGTACGGTCCTGTTCCTGCTATGCGCATTTTCAGCCATCGCACAGGAAAAGAAAACAGTTTCGGGGTCTGTACAGGATGAAAAAGGCAACCCACTCGTGGGTGTTAGTGTGCAGGAAAAGGGTACCAATAATGGTGTCAGTACTGGCGACGGAGGGAAGTTTTTATTGAAGGTGGCACCCGGCGCTACTTTAATCTTCTCTTACATTGGTTACCTGAAACAGGAAGTAGCTGCATCTTCAGCCGCCTCGATTCAACTGGCTCCCGATCAGAAAGGGCTGAATGAAGTAGTCGTTACTGCTATGGGTATAAAAAGAGAAACACGTGCACTCGGTTATGCTGTAAGTACAGTGAGCGCAAAAGAACTTACCCAGACAGGTTCGACCAATTTCGCTGCAGCGCTCTATGGTAAGGCGGCAGGCGTCAAGATTGTATCCGCTCCCGGTGGTGCCAGTAGCGCCGTGTCCGTGCAGGTGAGAGGCGTATCTTCTATCGGTTACAGCACCCAGCCGTTGTATGTTGTAGATGGTATTCCTATCCGTAATTTTAATACACTCACTTCCCAGTCGTGGGGAACTACCAATAACCGTATCGATGGTAACGGTGCACTTGACATCAACCCCGAGGATATAGAAAGCCTCACCATCCTCAAAGGCGCCAGTGCATCAGCACTGTACGGCTCTGAAGCCACCAATGGGGTTGTGGTGATCACTACTAAAAAAGGTACAAAGGGCAGGGGCCTCGGTTTAGATATCAACTATACCTTCAACCTTGAAAATCTCGCCAATAGCCCGGATTACCAAAATGAATACGGCCCCGGTTATGATGCACAGACCAACGTAGGCAACGGTATTGCTGACTACCAGGGTTGGGCCATCACTTCTGACGGTGCAAGACATCCCTACTACCGCTCTTATGCGCAGTTTGGTCCTAAATTCGACAACAGTACGGTTACCTATTGGGATGGTACTTCAAAGAAATACGCTGCTAATAAGAACAACTACAGGGATTTCTATCAGCAGGGTTATAACTCTAACGTGAACATCGCGCTCTCCAATGCTACCGACTACGGAAGCTACCGCATGTCATATACCCGTACCGACTATAAGAGCATTATGCCGGGAAGTAATCTCAATAAAAATAATTTCAATTTCAATGGTACACTCAAACTGAATAAGAAAGTAAGCGTAGACATCGTCTCCACTTACAACAACAACTTCACGCATAACCGTGCATATGCGATGAGTAATATATTCGGCTCCTACAGTGGTTTCTTCAGCCGTATGGACGATATGGACACTTATAAGAATAAGTACAAAACCTCCAATGGTTATAAGTATGTATTATACAATAACAACAGCTATGACCAGGATGAGAAGTTCCTATATAATATGCGTGCCACCAACCTGCTCGATTATTACTATACCAACCTGCGTGATAGTTATGATGAAACCCAGAACCGCTTCATCAACAGCATTACACTAAATGTAAGTCTGCGCGATGACCTGAAGTTCCGTGGCCGTATTGGTAGTGACTACACCGGGTGGAGTGCTGCTGATAAAGAGCACAATACACAACCTGCTACTTTAGGATATACGGGTGTATATGCCACAGAGACACGTAATAACAATGTCACTTATGGTGATGTACTCCTGACCTACAGTCCTAAGATCAGTAAAGATTTTGACCTGTCTGTAACAGGTGGTGCAACTGGCAGGAAGCAAACTTACCTCTACCAGAAAACCTCGACTGCCAATGGTCTCGTAAATGAAAACTGGTTCAGTCTCGCTAACTCTGCCGGTACAGTTACTGCTACTTCTAATCGTGCTACCCAGGTAGATGTAGCTGGTTTTGGTATGCTGAACCTGAGCTACAAAAGCTTCCTGTATTTAGAAGCAACAGGTCGTTACGAAGCTACCTCTACCTTGCCATCTGCGGTAAATTCTTATTTCTACCCATCTGTAAATATGGGCTTCGTGTTCTCGGATGTGATAAAAATGCCATCCTGGTTAAACTATGGCAAACTGCGCGCGTCTTATGGTATGACAGGAAACCATCCTCCGATCTATGCTGCAAACGTGGCATATAATCAGAACGCTTTTGTATATAACAACACAAACGTTCTGTACCAACAGTCTAACGCGAGCGGTTTCGGAAATGACAATATCGTATCAGAGCAGAAACGTGAATCGGAAATTGGCCTTGAGACCAGATTTCTCGACGGCCGCGTCGGATTGGACCTGAGCTACTATAATAACAAAGTGAACAAGCAGATCCTGACCGCCAGCACACCGGCTTCCAGTGGTGCTACTTCTGAACTGATGAACGCCGGTAGCCTCTCCAACTATGGCTGGGAAGCCGCTATTACAGCGTCTCCGATTCAGAAGAAAGACTTCCGGTGGAACACCCGTTTCAACTTTGCCATCAACAGAAACAAACTGACGGCCCTGAATGGACTTAGTAGCCTTACCGACAATACAGAAGGTGGTGGCTATCTGATCATGCGTTCGGAAGTAGGCGATGCACTTGGTAATATCTATGTGCACCCGCAAACTACTGACGTGAATGGCAATAAGGTCGTGAGCAGCGATGGTTACTATACAGTGGATGCAAACAACTACAAATACGTAGGTAATATCCTGCCTAAAATAGTTGGTGGTTTCTCAAATACTTTCAGCTATAAAGCTTTCTCACTGGACGTTACACTGGATTATCGCTTTGGTGGTAAGCTGGTTTCCATTCCTACCTACTACCAGATCGGTGCCGGCATGTTTAAGAGTACGCTTAAATACAGAGATGCCGCACATGGTGGTATCGCTTACGTGGCAAACGATGATGCGACAGCCGACTATACTGCCGATGCGAACGGTGACCGACACGATGGTGTGATCCTGAAAGGTGTAACATCCTCAGGTGCGACGAATACCAAAGTGATCTCCGCAGCTGCTTATTATGAAAATAATTTCAACTGGCGTACAGATGGTGATTACTCGGCTGCTGTATTCAACAACAGTTATATCAAAGTACGTGAGGTTTCCCTCTCTTACAGCATGCCCGCAAAGATCACCAGCCGCCTGCACCTGCAACAGCTGCAGTTAGCCCTGATCGGCCGCAACCTGTTCTACCTGTACAAGTCGTTGCCATATGGTTTAGATCCGGAAGTGGCGGTAGGTTCTTCATGGTATAGCCAGGGCATTGACAATGGTACTGCCGGTCCTACCCGCAGCCTTGGTGCCAGCCTCCGTGCGCGCTTCTAATTTCAATTGCTACACTATTTGCTTAAATCAGATTACAAATGAAACGTCTCATTATCAATATAGCTTTCCTTGCTTTGCTTACAGGCCTCTTCAGCTCCTGTAAGAAAACACTGGAAGAAAACTACCTGAACCCGGAGCTGACTACTACCGGTTCCATGGGTAAACTTCTCTCGGGCATGTACCTGAACAAAAGAATACATCCCTCTTACTGGGACTGGTACACCTTTGTAATGCCACTGACCGGCAGCTTTTCACAAACAGTCGCCCTGTCGCCAGGTGCACAGATGTACATCCCATCTACCTCTTATACCGAGAACCGCTGGGTGGATTTCTACGACGGTGTAAACGGTACAGATTATAACTACGATGGTCCTGGTATCATGAGCAGCTACCGCGAAATGCAGACGACGTATAATGCGTTGTCTACTTCACAACAACAGGAGCAACAGGTTTTCCTGAAGATCGCAGAAGTACTGGTATATGATCAGACCTCCCAGATGATAGACCTGTGGGGAGATATTCCATTCTCGGAATCCAACTCGCTGAATAGTACCCGCTCCCTGAGCTACGCAAAGTTCGACGACGCAGCAAGCCTGTACGATACCATGATCACCAACCTGAAGGCGCTGAATACCTGGTTCGATACTGCTACAGTTGCAACAAGTGCGGTAACAGCACTGAGCACCGGAGACCTGATGTTCAAAGGCGATCTGACCAAGTGGCAGCGTTACGCTAACTCCCTTCGCTTACGCCTGCTTATGCGTATTTCCAACTACGATGAAGCTACTGCAAAATCCGAAGTAAGCACCATGCTGAATGATGCAACTACTTATCCGCTCATTACATCCAATGATTACAATGCAGTGATATGGATGAGTAGCACGACGGTAAGAAGTGATCTGAATGATGTATTTACCGGCTATCCTTATGCGCCGGCCTACCTGCTCGATACGCTGATGGTACAGAATGGAGATCCGCGTACAGATGTGTTCTGGGATGCAAGTTCTGTCAATGGGTTCAAAGGATTCCCATCCAATGGTACTGCTTCACAGTATGAAGCAGGTGGTTTTGCCACTTACGATTCAGCTACGTTTTTTTACAACTACAATATTCCTGCCGTGCTGATGACTGCTGCAGAGGTAAGTTTCCTGAAAGCAGAAGCAGAAGAAAGATGGAGCCTGGGAACTGCGCAGACTGATTATGAAAATGGGATTACACAGTCTACAGCATTCTACTATTCCATCAACAATAAAATGGTGCTCAAAACAGGTAGTTACACTGCGCTGACAGCACCAACATCTACCACCATCAGTACCTTCCTGCTGCAAAGCGCCATCGCCTACAGTGGAACGACTGACGAGAAACTGGCTAAGATCTATACGCAAAAATGGATGAACTACTTCATTTTGCAGGCTGGTCAGGCCTGGGCAGAATACAGAAGAACCGGTTACCCGGTGCTGCATTTTGCTACATCTACTTCTGCCAGTGGTAGTACACCTCCCACCCGCCTACTTTATCCGTCTTCGGAACAACTGTATAACAGTGCTAACTATTCTAAAGTGTCCGGAAAGGACACGAGGGATACGAAGATCTTCTGGGATGTTAATTGATAAGTAGAGATAAGTGTCTAGTCAAACGGGATGTATCTTCTGGTACATCCCTATTTATTTTCGCATCGTGATTTCAATACCTGCAGAATATTCCCCTGTATGTCTTTCATAATCCAGCCAGCCCATATACTGGCATAAAAATTAAAGGTAGTATTCAACTTGTAGTAACTGTACAGATGCACCCTGTAATAATTATCTCCTAGCTGCTCTAACTCATAGGTGCCATTCAGTACATCAAAGAATGCTCCTCCGATTACAATATGTTCGTCCATCGTCGTTGAAGGAATATCATAAGGATTCGCCTGGATGGTAAAAGCCATTTTCTGCTGTTCCTGATACGCAGTCACTGTTTCATGGAATACCAGACCACCAGTAAAAACAGCTTCCCGTACACCACCTACACGCGTATAATCCAGCTCTGCTTTTACTGGTCTGGGAAAATTCATGAACTTTGTTAACCAGCCTTTATCCTGCGAAGCAGGAATCTCTCTTACCCGTGTTACGTTCTTCCATATTTTTGCCGCTGGTGCGTGAATATCTATCTGCGTGTCCGCCTTATACTGCCCGGGAATATTGCCGATCCAGTGCTCCAGCGGAGCTACTATAAACGGCAGGAACACAATGGCCAATGATACCGGCATCTTATTGCGATCTCTCAGTTTATAGTGCCTCGCCATTAAACCACCAATGGTACTCATCCCCATGAATAATGGCGTTGCCATCACCCAGCATCCCCATCCTTCTGTATTAAACGCCAGGGTCAGTATCATAAATACTACGATATTTACCCAGGGCATCAGCGCACAAAAAGTCCGGCTCTCCACATCTTCTCTTTTGGAAAGCATAACGGTGAGCGCACCCATTAACATCGGCACACCAAAAAGAAAGCCCACTGTCATGACGCCCAGTAAATTCAGAAAATAATCCTGCCTGAAAATGTAATGAAATAGCAGAGCCACAAAAACCGGTACAAGAATATTTACAAAGAAGCGACCTGCATTTTTCTCAAAATAAAATTGGATTAAATCCCTTAGTCTCCACATATAGGTATAATTACTAAAACATAAATATAATCTAATCTTTATTTTCTTTAATCGTCAATTTATAATTGTTATAATGACAATTATATTTTAAATTCACCCGAAAATTGACCCGTTATAGAAAACTATCTGGACTGACAGTAGCACTGTACGTAGCTAAGCCGATGATTTAAAGTACACACCATACGAATAAAAATCCTGGTTGCATCAGCATGCAAGGGCCCTTGTTGTGCCTGTAACCCTATTAATCTCTCATTCCACTTAAACGTAAAAAAAGACGTTATGAAACTGCTTTACGCTTTTTTAGCGTTGCTGCTGCTCGTCTACGCACGGGCATACCCACAGCAGCACGATTCACAAACCTTTAACGGCATTGTAACCGATTCTGCCAACAACCCGATTCCCGGTGCCACGATTGCTGTTAAGAATGGCAACAAAGGTGTCGTGACAAAGCCCGATGGCACCTTTTCTCTATCCGCTACACCCGGCAGCGTGATCACGGTCAGCATTATCGGTTACCAGAGCCGGGAAGTCACGCTTACCGGCAGCAACCGGATCCAGATTACAATGACTTCGCTCGCCAGCAACCTGACCGATATTGTCGTGGTAGGGTATGGTGTGCAACGGAAGGCATCCGTTACAGGGGCTGTAAGCACCCTAAAATCGGACGATCTGGTGCGTACTCCTGCCACTACTACCTCCAGTGCGCTGGTTGGAAAAATGCCCGGCATTACGGCCAGAGCTGCCGACGCCCGTCCAGGTAACGGTACCTCTATCCAGATCCGGAACCTTGGTAACCCACTATTCGTCATCGATGGCGTTCCTTATACGGGGAGTACTTCCACCACTGCATTCGGATTTACCACCGGCTCCGGTCAGGACGTATTCAACAACCTTGGGCTGGAAGATATTGACAACATCACTATCCTCAAAGATGCTTCAGCGTCTATCTACGGCCTTCGCGCTTCCAACGGGGTGGTACTCGTGACGACAAAGAAAGGTCGCAAAAACGATCAGCCCAATATCAACATGAGCGCATATTATGGTCTCCAGAACTTTACCCGCTATCCGCATCCGGCCAATGCCGGCCAATACGTTCGCGCACTGGTCGAATCAGAACAGAACCTGGGCCGTGATCCATCTTTGCTGTACTCAAAAGACGAACTGGCCAAACGGGAAGCCGGTAAGGAAAAAGGTTATAAAAGCTATGATTATTACAAGGAAGTATTAAGACCCAATGTGCCACAATATTATCTGAGTGCAAATGCCTCCGGCGGTGGTGCACGCAACAGCTATTACATGTCCGTAAGCCGTCTCAAACAGGAAGCTGTGATCAAAGACTATAACTACGAACGTACTAACCTGCAGGCGAACCTTGAAAGCAGCCTGGCAAAGGGACTGAAAGTAGGTACCCAGATCAGTGGCCGTCTTGAAAAGCGCCACAATGTGGGTGTGCCGGGGCTGGATGACTTCTTCAATCCCTTCCTTAGTATCTTCAGTATGTGGCCTACAGAAAGCCCTTATGCGAACGACAACCCCAAGTATATCAACCAGACACACAACGTAAATGTTAACCCGGCAACCTACAGGGATGACATCACCGGTTATGTAGACGAATGGTGGCGAGGTATGAACATAAATCTGAATGCCCAGTACGATTTCGATTTTGGACTCAGTGTAAAAGGTATCTACTCTTACAACTACATGAACGAAGAGTTCGACGGGTTTGAATATACCTGGGATGCTTATAAATACGACGCTACAAACGATAGCTATTATACTGAAGCCGGATTTGGTAACCAGAACCCATGGCGTGAACGTCACAAGCGCAATGTGATTTCCCGCTACGCACAGTTCCAGCTGAGTTACAACCGCAAGTTTGGTAACCATAATATTTCCGCTGTAGGCGCATACGAATTATCCGACTACGACAACTCTTATTATGTAGTACATACTATTCCTACTAACAACTATGTGCCTACCCAGTATCTGGTGGAAGCAGACTATCTCTCCGATGAATGGTCACTGGAAGCGAGAGCGGGTTATATAGGTCGTATCAACTATGACTACAAATCCAAATACCTCGTGGAAGTATTAGGTCGCTACGATGGTTCTTATATTTATGCACAGGGACACCGCTGGGGGTTCTTCCCCGGCATATCTCTCGGGTGGCGAGTAACACAGGAGCCTTTTCTGAAAAAAGACTGGCTGAATGATTTAAAGCTCAGAGTCTCCTACGGTGAAACCGGTAGCGAAATTGGTTTTTCTGATGGGAGTGCACCTACTGCTTTCGGTTACCTTGCCGGATACAATTTCAATCAGGGTGGTTCCGTGTTAAACAGCAGTTATGTGATCGGTTTACGCCCACGTGGATTGCCTGTCACAGAACTCTCCTGGGTAAAGAACAGAACCTGGAATGCCGGTATCGATTTCACCGTATTGAATAACAAAATGAGTGGCCAGTTCGATGTATTCGAACGTCGTCGTACCGGTTTACCTGCTGCCCGCTATGATGTACTGCTACCCAGCGAAGTAGGGTATGGCTTACCTAATGCCAATCTCAATGCTGATGCGACCCGCGGTATTGAAGGAATGGTGACCTACATGGGCAGGAGTGGCAAAGTGAATTACAGCATTGGTGTCAACGCGACATTTGCCCGTTTGAGAAGTCTGCATACTTATAAACCCCGTTTTGGTAATAGCTGGGATCAATACCGTAACTCTATCGAAAACAGGTGGGCGAATGAAACCTGGGGCTACCACGTGACCGGCCGCTTCAACTCAGAGGAAGAAATTAAGAACTATGGCATTGACAATGATGGCCAGGGCAACCGTACCGAACTGCCGGGGGATTTTAAATATGAAGATGTAAATGGTGATAAGATCATCAACAGCCTGGACCAGCGTCCTATTGGCTACGCACAGGGCGCACAACCATATATGAGCTTTGGCCTGAATGCCAGTGTGGGGTATAAAGGATTCACCTTAAGGATGGACCTGGCAGGTGCTACCATGCAATCCTTCCTGCGTGACTGGGAGCTGCGTTATCCATTCCAGAACAATGGCTCTTCTCCTGCTTATATGCTGGCCAACCGCTGGCACAGAGCTGATCCTTATGATAATAACAGTGCCTGGATAAGTGGTAAATATCCTGCTATCCGCAAGGATAATACCACTCACGTGAATTACCAGGTAAACGATTTCTGGATTACAAATGTGCACTACCTGCGTTTGAAAAATCTGGAACTGGCGTACAATTTCTCTAAAGCAATGGCAAAGAAGATCGGTCTTTCCGCATTGCGTGTGTATGTTAATGGAACAAACCTGTTTTCATTTGACAACGTCAGGGAGTTTGAAATTGATCCTGAAATCAGTTCTTCCAACGGTCTTGTTTATCCACAACAGCGGCTGTACAATTTCGGCTTCAACGTGTCTTTCTAAAAGAATTGAAAAACAGGAAAATGTTTTTTAACAACGACAGTCACATTCAATATTAAACATTATGAAAAAGTTTTCCATCATATTCCTTTTCCTCCTTACCACCAGCTGTATGAAGGACTGGCTGGACAGGGAGCCCCGCACCATCCTCTCTGATCAGCAGGTATGGAATGACCCTAAACAGATCGTTGCCCTTCTTGCTAATTTCTACGATCGCCTTCCCTCCGGATCCGGTCTTGTCGATGTGAACGACGGCGCTGACGGTCGTCTCTTCCAGTGGCGGGATATGGCCAATCTTGACGATGCCATGTGGAGCGGGCAGTCCAACGAAGATGGTCGTAACAATATGACCTCTTATAACTACAGTAGCTGGTATCTGTGGAACTACACCTTCATTCGCGATCTCAACCTTGCGCTGGAGAACATTGCCACCTATGGTGTCAATCTCACAGACAGCCAGAAAAAACAGTACTCCGCCGAACTCCGTTTCCTTCGTGCCTTCAATTACTTCGAACTGGTAAAGAGAATGGGAGGGGTGCCCCTGATCACTTCACAACTCATCTACGACTATAGCGGTAATGTTTCTAACCTGCAGCAGCCACGTGCCAAAGAATCAGCCATTTATGATTTCATCGCGAGTGAGGTAGATGCCATCAGGAATGACCTGGGTAATGATGGAAGCGTATCCCGCGCCAATAAATATACGGCCCTGGCATTGAAAAGTCGTGCGATGCTTTACGCCGCCAGTATTGCGAAGTACAACAGTCTTATGGCTGCACCTATCAGCACTCCGGGAGGTGAAGTAGGTATTCCCGCTTCCATGGCGAACAACTATTACCAGCAGTCTCTCGCTGCTTCTCAGGAGATCATCAACAGCGGTGCTTATACCCTGTACAGGAACAACCCGGATGCTGGTGAGAACTTCTTCGAAGCGGTTACCAAAAAGGCATCCAACAAAGAAGTGATCTTCGTCAAAGATTACCTGTTACCTACGCGCAAGCATGTATTTTCTTACGATAATATTGCGCGTGGAATCCGGGAGGACAACCTGGGTTCTTCCTCCGTGACTCCCTCTCTGAACCTCGTGGAGAGTTACGAGTACTTGGATGGTACAAACGGGGCATTGAAGATCCGTACAGCTGACAACACTGATTTTATTTACTACGATAAAGTGCAGGATATTTTTGCCAATAAAGATGCCCGCTTGTATGGCACCGTCATCTATCCCGGTACAACTTTCAAAGGATTGCCACTGTCTATCCAGGCCGGCGTGATGGTCTGGAATGATAGTCGCAATGCATACGATGTAGTAGAGGGGAGTGACCTGGGTACCACTTATACGGATGGTAAACTGCTAACCGGGACCTCTGGTCCGCACCGCTCTATACAGGAAGTATCCAATACCGGATTTTATCTGAAGAAGTTTATCGATCCAAACGATAAAACCAGTACCCGCGGTGTACAAAGCGATGTATGGTGGGTATGGTTCCGGCTGGGGGAGGTCTACCTGAATGCGACCGAAGCTGCCTTTGAATTGGGGCAGACAGGTACCGCACTTAATTATATCAATACGCTCCGTGAACGTGCAGGTTTTCCTGCGAACAGTGTTACGTTGCTCACCACAGAACGTATCCGCAACGAACGTCGTGTAGAACTGGCTTTCGAAGATCATCGCCTGTGGGATATGAAACGCTGGCGTATTGCGGACAAGGTCTGGAACGGCAGCAGCGCCAGCGCGGACGCCATGGTGTATGCTTTGTACCCTTACAGGGTGATACGTCCCGGTAATGTACACGATGGGAAATATGTATTTGTAAAAATGGTTGCGACCCGTTTCCGCGCACCCCGTTTCTTCCAGCTGGGTAATTACTATACCGCTATCGACCAGTCTGTGCTGAACAATAATCCAAAGATTATTAAAAACCCATTCCACTAAGATGATGAGAAACTTAATCATAGCATCCCTGTTACTGGTATTGGTAGCCGGATGTAAAAAAGATAATTACGAAAAGCCGAAGTCTACCCTTACCGGGCGTGTAGTATACGATAAGAATGCCCTGGGTGTGCGCTCCAATGGTGTGCAGGTGGAACTATGGCAGCATGGTTATGCTTTGTTCTCCAAAATCCCTGTATATGTGGGGCAGGATGGTGCTTTCTCTGCCATCCTGTTTAATGGAGATTACAAACTGGTACTTCGGCAGGGTAATGGTCCGTGGCTGGATAATGCAGATTCAGTTGATGTAAGGGTGAACGGATCAACAAGTGTTGATGTAACTGTCAAACCTTATTTCATTATCAGCAATGCCTCCTTTGCAAAAAGCGGAACACAGTTGACTGCCACGGTTACAGTGCAGCAGATCAATAATAACCTGCCACTGGAATCAGTGAATCTTTATATCGGGAATACAAATATTGTAGACCAGGTAAATAACATCAGGAGTGTGTCTGCTACCCCTGATATCTCAGGTGTGGTAAATTTACAGATGACCTTACCGGCAGATGCCGCTTATTTTGCAAGGGTAGGGGTGAAGACGGCTGGTGTGGCAGAACAGGTGTATTCAGCAGTGCAGGAGGTGAAATAACAGAAAAAGGTGTCTCCTGAATGGAGACACCTTTTTAAAGTCCTTATCTAACGCTGGTAATTGAAATTTATATAGCACTAGTAACAGGATGAATGGTTTTATTTCACCAGTAAAACTGTTCCTTTTATCTGTGCATTGCCTGCTTTGATATAGTATACATATGCCCCTGGTTTAGCATTGGCGCCATCCCATCCAAAGGACTTGTCATTAGGTACTCCACGATGTCTTTCAAATACTTTATTGCCCCATCTGTCGAAGATCAGGAAGTCGTCGATAGAGATGATTTCTTTGGAGCCAATGATATAAAAAACGTCATTCACACCATCTCCGTTGGGACTGAATGCATTTGGCATCGCGAAAAGATCTTTCACGGAAGTGTGTACATACACAGATGCCGTATCCGTACAGAAATATTCGTTCTTTATTGCCAGGGTATAGATCACCGCAGAAACTGCATGAACTGTTGGATACAGGCAATTATTACAGGAAAGACCTTCTGCCGGTGCCCATGTCATGGAGGTGGGCAGTTCTCCGCCCGTGAGCATCGGGGATAATTGAATATTTTCAAATCTGCCTACTTCCAGTACACGTGGTTCGAAATCAACGGTGAAAGGAGCGATGTAAGCTACATCATCGTTATTGCTATAATCCGTTTCTTTCAGCAATTTACGGGCATTTACCACCGCTGATAAGTTACCGCTTCGTGGTGTTGATACTACCTGCTGATAGGTATGACAGGTGCCTGCTGTAGCTGAGTCATTGTAGAATAAGGGTTTTAACAAAGAATCGCCATCATAGAAAGATACTGTCAGATCTTTCGGTATACTGTCATATCCATTGCTGGTGCAAATTTCAAAGGTCACGAGCGTATGGGTGTTATCATAGCACTTCACCTCCGAGATGGTCATTGTCAGGTCAGGAGGAATCAGTCGTACAATACCTGATATTGCCAGGTTACAGCCATATGCATTCGTCATGGCTACAAAGATGCCCGCACTGTCTTTTGCAGTGATTATGGGAGTCGCGGTCGTGGCTCCGCTCAATGTGTTCGCACCTTCTGTCCGCCATGTATAAGTGGTCGCAGTGAAGTTATTGACCGTCGTGTGTAGTGAATAGGCAGCGCCCCGCATTACAGTGGTATCAGCAGGTAGCATACTGCCGGTTGGTAAAGTATAGGTACCGGCAGCAGTATTATTTGTTGTATCCGTTTCCGGCCAGGTGCCTGTATTTACTTTGATGCTGAACGGAGACACCCCTTTCAGCGTTACATTATAACTTTCACAGGCGGCAGCACTGTAGGCTGTGATCTTATAGTCATTGCCGATTCTTACACCATTCGCGTCATAAAAACTCAGGTTCAGATCCTGTGGTATATTACCGGATGCATAGCTGTTACAAATTTCAAAAGTTACATACATACTGTCTCCGCGCGCGCATTCTGTGTTCAGTATATTGGCCGTGTAATCATCTATAGGTGCGATATGAATATTGGTGAATGCAGTATCATAACAATTGTTTGCATTGGTCACTTTCACCTGTTGCCGGAACAATGTATCCTGCCGGTATGGTGCTGTGAATGTAGTTGTTGTACAGGTACCACAACTCAGGTAAGTGGCCGGCATCCAGGTGACAGCATTGATTGTACCGCCGGATACGGCAGCAGGAGTCAGGTCAATTGTTTGTGCCGGGGTCATTGAGATATCTGCAGGTGTGAGTTGTACCCTGAACTTATAATTCGTCATCGTGGCGGTGCTGGCACCGAATTGTGTAGTCAGGGTATCTGCATATGCATTCAGTATGAAGGTTTCCAGGTAAGAAGCACATTTACCTTTCAGGTCATAAGGAAGTGAATATACACCAATAGAGTCATGCGTGCCATTATACAGTGTCACCGGTGTCCCTTTGGGAATGGTTTGATAACCGAAGTTGTAAAAGTACAGGGATATGCGCAACTGTGTCTGATTGTAACATTCTACGCTGGTCAGGTATACATGTCCGTCCGTAGTGGGATCGTCTACTACGATCGTTACGTAATTAGTCGTGTCAATACAACTGCCACCTGCAGCAATCAGTCTTACCTGGTACGTTCCCGGTATCTGGAACACATAAGTCAGATCTTTGGTAGTAGCTACTTCCGTTTCGCTGGCACCTAGCTTTAATCTCCAGGAGTAACTGGTGGCATTGATAGAACGGTTTGTAAATAGCACACTATCCAGCTCTACGCCCGTTTTGGAAGCGATCTTCCTTTTGTCGGGGTAGAAACGGGCTGTTACGCCGCAACTTACCTGCGCTACATCCTGTGTACTGCTAAAGCAGCCGCTGGCGTCATAAGCACGTAAGGCTACCACATAGTTTTTCTTTTCCGTTACGCCTAAACTGAAGTTTACAGCGGTGCTTACTATAACGTCGTCCACCAGCCATTCATACCTGGTTGCGCCGGTAGAGGTATTGGTGAAATTGATAGTGCTCCCTGTTAAAGGATCATCTGTGTCTTTTGTGAAACCTGCTACAGCAGCAGTATTACATGGCGCATTACAGAGGGTACTACCTATCATGCCTGTGAGGCTGCTACCTATAAAGTCACGCATACGCTGTGCCTGTCCTGCCGTGAACGACATCACGCAGCCAGTACCACCACCATAGTCCATGAAGTTATCAGGCAGGTCCGGGACATCGGTGCTAAAACCGGATAGGGTGTCAGTACTACAGGAGTTCTCAGGATTGCTGCAGGGAAACCCGCCATTAATTGATCTATCAGGAGGTGTATCACAGACCATATCACCATCAGTGGTGCAATCATCATTTTTGCAATCCTGGTTCGCGAATGTGTGAATAAGACTGAGGTAATGTCCCATTTCATGTGCAACAAGATCTACTCCTAAACCAGATATAACTACGTCGCCTCCTGGACTGGCGTATCCAGCCATGTGCATACGTGTCCACGCACCACACTCAAAGGTTTGCAGGAATTCTGATTTAATGCCGGATACCAGCCAGATATTGATATACCGGGTGCCGTCCCATTTACCAAGGGCAGTAAGGGCATCTCCTTCCATATCCGCATCAAAATCAGCGAGATACGACTTTGTGCGTAGGATACCGGTGGTAGCTCCACCCTGCGGATCTGTCTTCGCCAGACAGAATTGTATACGGGTATCTGTTCTGGCACCGGCAAATGCGCCTGTTTTACCATATGCATCGTTCAGGGCTGCAAGGGCATCTGTGATCTGCTGGTCAGTAATCGTAGCCGGATCTTGATTGATGATATGAAAAACTACTGGCAATGTATAATCTGCCGCCGCTAACCTGTTAGTATTCATTAGGATAGCATGGTTTGTCTGCTTTTCTTTCTGTCTGAAAGCGGTACTTTGTCGCCAGGTGTGCATCATCATGTCCGTTCCGCATGAACGGGGGTTGACTGAAAGCCATCTGGCTGTAAGGGAAGGTTGGCCAACTACCTGTGGCACTGGATATTGTGCACATAAAGATAGGGTGTATAAGAGGTAGATACAGGATAGAAGGCACCTTTGCAGGTTTTTCTTAGGCATAGGTTCAGTGTCGTGGTTATGATCGATAAAGATAAACAGAAATTCCCCTTGCTATGTCAATCAGAATATATTATTTTTATTCAAAATGCCGGCTGATGGACCTTGAAATACTGAAGCAAGAGTTACTAACCAGATGGAAACACGCATTTAACGAGCTATCCCTTCTGCCTGAATATAAAGAAAAAATCCTGTCCGAAAAGTATGTGCCGGGGTTCAGATATGATCTGAAAGATTATGGCACACAGGCATTTATGCTGCCAGAGGGAAAAATATTTCCCGAGGCCCGTGCCAGAGAGATCAATGATTATCATTTTTATGGATTTGGAGAGGATGGAAACCCCGTTTATACTGCATTCCGCCACGTTGTAAATAATATAAACTGGGAAGGATATTATGCATACAATGACCATGTTGTGGAGTATGTTGAATACTGTATTACAGAGCACGCACAAGTCCCTTCCTGTATCAAAAGAATTCTTTACCAGGATGGAAGAAAGGTAGGCTGGCAATCGCTCCTGCTCAGTACCCGTGGCAGCAACATCAAGTCCAGCGGAAAGAGCGCTGACGAGATGATCGCGGACATGCTGGAAGATCATTTTTCCCTGTTTATATCTGTAGAGTACTATCATTGGGATGCTGATCGTATTCATACTGCCGACGGTCTTGGAGTGGCTCCGGGGCACGGAGAGTATCACTATAGTCAGCACTACACATATGCACCTGATGGACAGCTGGACGAGATCAGGGCTGTCTGCGAGACCGGTGCGGAGCGGCTCACCTGGGTAAGACCTTATGACAGTGTGAACATCCAGGCATTGGAAGAAGAAGTGGCCGAAAAGCTTGCCGAAGCAATTGTAGATACGCTGGTAGAAAAACGGATTGAAACACCGTTATCTCTGCTGGAAATTAATTACCACGAAATAGCTGAATACATTCCCTCCCTTTCTCCGAGGTCACAGCAATTCACTACAGAAATTTCACATCGTCATCAGGACGAAGATATCTTTGATCTGATCTTTTTATCAACGGAGATGGATCATCCCTACATGAGTATCCGCACAGAAAAATTTGAACGGCCTTTTAAGCAGTTTATGCAGATCATAGAACGGGAAGAGAAGTGGGAGATAGCAGGGAGAATGTTGCGTAAAGTAGCGTGGTTGTTAACGACAAATAAGTTGTACAACCGGCTGCCCGTAAGTGAAGATTTTGCAGCTTATGCCATTGACTGGGAATCGGATATGGAGGAGTTTGAGCGCATCTTAGGGGAATGCGGTGTAGTGCCGGACGTCATATCATCCTGGCAGGAAAAGGGGTGGTTATAAAAGTAATAGTCCTGAATTTCTCTATTGACAATAATACCTTATTTGTTAAAATAAACATCCAGTATATCTTCCATCAATCCTGTCGTCAGCGGTTTATTCCTAAATCCTGATACCGCCGGATGGCTGATTGCCCTTTTGTGATCATCGGGGTTCATCGATGTAGTGAGCATCACGACGACAACCTTCCCTTTTTCCTTTTCACCCAGTTTATTGTATTCATCCAGGAACTCCCAGCCGTTCAGGGCGGGCATATTGATATCGAGGAGGATCAGGTCAGGTTGGCCATTTGGGGCACTGTTGCAATCTTTCAGGTAATCCAGTGCTTCTGCACCGTTCCATGCAATATGTACGTGGTCTGCACAGTCCATTTTTTTAATCACCATTTGATTGATAAAATTGGTGGCTTCATCGTCTTCTACTAAAAGAATGGAATGTAATTTCTTAGTCATGAGGTTTATGCTGAGATGGTGAAATAAAATTGACTGCCTTCACCTGGTACGGATGTAAACCATATATGGCCTCCGTGCAGGGTGACTATTTTTTTACAATGAGCGAGTCCGATGCCCGTACCTTCATACTGTAACTTATTGTGCAGGCGTTGGAAGATCTCAAATACTTTGTCCTGATAACGTGGGGCGATACCGATACCATTGTCTGCAAAAGTGAATTCAAATTCATGTTCTCTTTTTACACAGGTAATGCGGACCACCGGGGGTACATCTTTCTGACGGAATTTAATAGCATTACTCAACAGATTCTGAAATAGTAATTTCAGCTCTATCGGATATGCCTGTACGATAGGTAGATTTTCCATAATTACCTGTGCTTTGCTTTCATGAATAGCAGCACGGAGATCATCTACTACATTCAGAACAATCTGGTTACAGTCTACAGGTTCCTTTACCTCTACTTTACCAATACGGGAGTAGTCCAGCAGGGCTTTGATCAGGTCACTCATACGGTTACTCGACTCACGGATAAAACGGAGATACTGGTCAGCGTTTTCATCCAGTTTGCCTGTGTATTCTGTAGCGACCAGATCTACCAGTGTACTGATAGAGCGCAATGGTTCCTGCAGATCATGGGAGGCAATGTAAGTGAATTGTTCCAGTTCCCGGTTTTCCGTCTCCAGTTTACGAAGATATAACTGCGTATGATCTTCCATCAGCTTCTTTTCGGTGAGATCCCGGGTTATTTTGATAAACCCGGTCAATTCACGTTCGTTATTATGCAGTGCGGTGATGGTAACGCTACTCCAGAATAAGGAGCCGTCTTTGCGCATCCGGTAGCCTTCGTTCTGAACCCGGCCGTTCTTTACCGCTGTTGATAGAATGATTTCCGGCAGATTTTCAGCTCTCGCAGCCGGTGTATAAAAAATACTGAAATGCTTGCCTACAATTTCCTGTGCAGTATATCCCTTGATGCGTTCAGCCCCCTTGTTCCAGTTTACAATGTTCCCATTGATGTCGAGGGTGATGATTGCATAGTCCTGGATTTCTCCGAGCAGACTGGTATATGTATCCTGTGAAGATTTTAGCAGCTTTTCTGTGGCAGCGAGTTTGCTCTCAGCATCCTTTAGCCGCCGGCCTAGTATCTGTATACTTTTCGATAATAATTCCATACTCAGATCATCTTCATGAAGATAATCCTGTTCAGCTTGTTCTGTATTAATATATCGCAGCAACAGGTCGTATAGTTCGGCTCTGCTCTGTCTGATCTCTTGCTCCATTGCCCCTGGATTTTGTTGCGAATTGGTGTCTTAAACGGTAAAACCGGTTACAGACACCAATATCTGCAACCGGCTATTCTCATAACCACTCTTCTGGGGGGATGTTTAAAATCAAAAAGTTCACAAAAATGCAAAATGAAATGTGCCTTTTTGTACCAAGCAATTGCAAACAGGAATAGACACTTCAAGTAAGTTTCACACGACTATTTCCAGGTAATAAATTGGCAATGAATTCGTTAAATTGTCCCTTAATGTATTGTCAGCTTGCTGCGGGCAAAAGCTCGTCAAAGTCCCTTTATCAAAATATCTGCCATGACAGATAAAAATATTTTATAATAATGATGGTATATACGGATAGGCGCAAAAAATGGATTTAACATTCTAAAAAATATATTTGCAGAAAGTTAAAAATATGGAAATAGCCGGACCGGATCCTGAGATCTTCAGGCAGTTAGTAACGATGAAGATGCCTTTTGGAAAGTATAAAGATGTGTTGTTATGCGATTTGCCGGTGTCTTACCTGGAATGGTTTAACCGGGAAGGATGGCCTAAGGGAAAGCTGGGGATGTTGCTCAGTACGATGTACGAAATCAGGCTCAATGGATTGATGGATCTGTTGAAGCCTTTGAGAGGCGGTACTCTCAAAGGCTGAATTGATTAAATAGATTTAAAGACCACTATTCCGTTGTGACCTCCAAAACCAAAGGTATTGCTCATGGCCACATTTACCTTTTTCCTGATCGCGCTTCCCAATACGATGTTCAGATTGGCAGGCAGGGCCGGGTCCAGGTCAGTGGTATTGATAGTGGGCGGAATCACACCATGTTTAATGGTCAGGATAGAAGCGATTGCTTCGATTGCCCCTGCCGCTCCGAGCAAATGACCTGTCATTGATTTGGTTGCACTGATGGCAACTGATGATCCCAGTAGTTTTGTGATAGCCGCAATTTCACTCAGGTCGCCCACGGGTGTGCTTGTGGCATGTGCATTCAGATAATCCACTTGTGAAGGATGTAAACCACCATCTTCCAAAGCGCGTTTCATGGCTTCGTAGGCTCCCAGTCCTTCCGGATGTGTCGCGGTCATGTGATAGGCATCGGCGGTCATGGCCGCACCGGCAACTTCTGCATATATATGTGCGCCTCTTGCTATGGCATGTTCGTATTCTTCGAGTACCAGCGCACCTGCCCCTTCACCCATTACAAATCCATCCCTGCCGGTATCAAAAGGTCTGCTGGCAGTAGCCGGATCATCGTTTCGCTGCGACATGGCTTTCATTGCACAGAAACCACCTACAGACGCCTCGGTGATGGGCGCTTCAGAGCCCCCGGTAATAATCACTTTAGCTTTGCCCCAGCGGATATAATTCAATGCGTCCATGATGGCAGTATTGGAAGTGGAGCAGGCAGACACCGTCGTATAGTTGATGCCCATGAGACCAAAGCGGATAGAAATCATGCCGGAGGCCATATTCGCAATCAGTTTAGGTACAAAAAACGGGTTGAACCGTGGCTGATAACCACCGAGTGTGTACTCTTTTACCTGTTCTTCAAAGGTCTGCATTCCTCCCTGACCTGACCCCCAGATTACCCCCGTGTCGAACGGGTTCATAGTGGCAAAGTCAATTCCAGCATCGTCTACAGCCTGTTGGGCTGCGATGAGTGCATACTGGGTGAAAGGGTCAGTCTTTCTGAGATCATTTTTATCTAAATACGCTGCAGGATCATAGTCTTTGATCTCGCAGGCAAACTGTGTTCTGAATTTGCTGGCGTCGAATTTCGTGATCGTCGCAGCACCGCTCTTGCCTGCAAGGAGATTCTCCCAGAAGGTTTTTACCTGATTGCCGATAGGCGTGATCGCGCCTAAGCCGGTGATGACTACTCTTTTCATAAGATATCGTCTAATAATTGTTTACTGATTTTTTCGAAGGCGTTTTCGCCGATTACCCGGCTCAGGAGGAGTGATGCCAGCAAATTTGACACAATAATCAACGCCCGGTCCCCTGCATCGCCCCTGAAGCTGAAAATGCCCTTTTTACGACCGTTTTCCAGCAACCCTGTGAGCCATGCAATTACTGCTGCACTGAACTGCTGCAATCGTTCCTGCATATTTACCGGAAGTGTATTATAATCAGGGGAGAGGGACCCCATGATGCAGACCATGTGACTGTTGCATTTATTTTCAAATGAGGCGATAAGGTGACGGAGTTGCTGATCTTCCGGCAGGGCTTGCCAGCTGTTTATTCCTGATTCCAGGGTACTGATTTCCTGGTCCAGAACAGCCTGCCCTAGGTCTGCCTTGCTTGGAAAGTAATAATGAACGGCGGCGTTCTTAATGGCTAACGGATCAGATATGTCTTTGTAACTGAATGCGTTAAACCCTTTTGTTTTGATCAGGTGGTCGGCCAGGCCGACTATTTTTTCTCTTGTGTCCTGCATAAGGCAAATGTACTTACTTATTAGTAAGTAAACAAATTGCATTGATTTAGACATGGGTAAGCGATGTCGGATCATCGAAACCAATAGTTGATCAAAAGGGCACTAAAAGGGCACTTCAATATCACCTCAATATCCAATCGATATTAAAGTGATATTGAAGTGCCCTTTTAATGTACTATTGGTGTAGTATTGATACTAATGCCAGGTTGTAGCTGGCACCTTGTTTGGACCATATATCAAAAATTATATCATGGCAGAAAAAGAAGTTATCAAATCACTGGAAGAGCTCCTCACCGGCAGTCATGCACATATTTCATTTGAAGATGCAGTAAAAGATGTACCTGAAAAAATACGGGGAGTGGTGCCGGATAATATGCCTTACAGCATCTGGCAGTTAGTAGAACATATCCGCATCGCACAATGGGATATCCTGGAGTTTTCAAGGCATCCGGGGCATCAGTCACCGCCATGGCCTGAGGGGTACTGGCCTAAAGATCCGGCTCCGAAAGATGACAACGCATGGAAGGAAAGCATTGCACAAATCAAAAAGGATTGTGCGGAATTTATTAAATTGCTGAAACGACCTGATGCAGATCTTTACGCACCTTTTACTCATGGTGATGGGCAGCACCTTTTTCGGGAAGCTCTTTTGATTGCAGATCACACAAGTTATCATACCGGTGAAATAGTGGCTGTAAGAAGAATGCTCGGGGCATGGAAATAAATAATCATTATGGACATTGCATCACTGAGGGCAGATACACCTGGCTGCCAGACCAAAGTACACTTCAACAATGCAGGTGCCGCTTTACCACCGTACCCGGTGTTGCAGGCCATGCAGGATTATCTTACTGAAGAAGCTAATTGTGGAGGGTATGAAACAGCTGCAGCCAATGCAACTGCGCTCAATCGTTTTTATATTGCAGCTGGTAAGTTGCTCAATGCGCCCGCTAAAAATATCGCGTTTACCAGTAGTGCGACGAATAGTTTCGCGAGGGCATTGTCCTGCATTCCTTTTAAGAAGGGGGATGTAGTGATTATTGCGAATGAAGATTATTCCAGCAACCAGTTGCAGTTTCTTTCACTGGAAGAGCGGTTCGGAATAGAGCTGTTACGGGCGAATAGTTTGCCGGAAGGTGGGGTGGATGTGGATCATATGGTATCTCTGATCCGATCCAGGCATCCTAAGCTTGTGTCTCTCACACACGTACCTACGAATACGGGTTTAGTACAACCGGTTGCAGCAATAGGTGAAGTATGCCGCGAACTGGAAATTACCTATCTCGTTGACGCGTGTCAGTCGGCCGGACAAATGCCGCTGGATGTAGACGAAATCGGTTGTGATTTTCTCTGTGGCACGTTGCGTAAGTTTTTACGTGGTCCCAGAGGAGCGGGATTCCTGTATGTATCTGACCGGATTTTGCATAAGCCCTGGTATCCTTTGTTCCTGGATATGTATGCGGCTACCTGGACAGACGACGATACGTTCGTAACAGCCCCGGATGCGAAGCGTTTCCAGGATTGGGAACAGCCTTACGCATTGATAGCGGGGAGTTATGCAGCTATACATTATGCCAACGGAATTGGTATACAAAATATAGCAGAACGAAATAAATACCTGGGAGGGATACTACGACCACGACTGGCTTCTTTGCCGGGTGTGACATTGCTGGATAAGGGGAAGGAACAGGCGAGTATAATCACGCTTTCCGCCCCGGTCGGTGATCCGCAATGGCTGATGACTTCACTTCGTGAGCGGAATATTAATACAGCGATCAGTGTAATTGCCGGTGCCCTGATTGATTTCCGGTCTAAAGGCGTGAATTGGGCGTTGCGAATATCGCCTCACTATTATAATACTGAGGAGGAGATCGAAATCTTGCTGGACGCATTGGAAGACCTATTTTCGAATCCGTAGGCTCCTGTTTCCTGCAATCTTTTAAATAAGAAGAGACTGTATCAATTGAATGATACAGTCTCTTCTTATTTTGAGTACCTGATGAAAAAAGGTATTGATTTACAAAACTCTCACGGAGTAATATTAATAGTAGTAACGGGTGCGAACAAGCTATGCCTGCCATAAACTATCCACGAACCAACCTTTCTTATCCGTAAAGTGTGCAACCGGCTCAAACCCTGCCTGCAGGGCCAGTTTCTCCGTTTCATCCAGACTGTACTTCTGCGAGATTTCCATGTAGATAGTTTCGTGCATTTTAAATGAAATTACTTCATTTAAAATTTGCACCTGCTGATCCTCTAAACTTACCAGGTAGCTCTTGCAAGCCCCGGTACCCGGATCATAAGTCGCATAATGATCGAACTTTGATAAATCAAAATTCGCCTCCATCTCCCTGTTGATCCTTGTCAGTAAATTCAGGTTAAACTCTTTCGTAATTCCTTCGGCATCATTATAAGCATTCAAAATTATCTGCGGGTGCTTCTTGAGGTCAAACCCCGTGATCAGCATATCTCCCGGCTGCAGATAATGTCTCAGCTGTCTGCAAAACTTTCGGGTCTCCGCCGGTGTAAAATTACCAATATTGCCGCCCATGCACAACACCACCTTAGGTCTGGCAGACAACGTCTGTACCATGCGCAGCATTTCAAAATATTCACCGTGCAGACCGTGGACCTGCAATGCAGGCAGGTTTGCTGGTAATTGTTCCTCCAGTTGGTTGATCACATTTGCACTGATATCTATTGGGTAGTAAGTGAAAGAGTGATCTATGTGTAGTAATTCCTGTAAGAGATGTACAGATTTCGTCGCATCACCCGCACCGAGTTCCACTACATCGAATGAGTCGGTGAGCGAAGCAACCAGTGCACTGATCTGAGCAGATTGTTCCTGCATGATCTCCATCTCACAATTAGTAGGATAGTAGGCAGGACAAGCCATGATGCGTTGAAAGATCTTATCCCCGTTTTCATCATAAAAATACTTCGCGTCAAGGTATTTATCCTTTGCGTGCAATCCCTGCAGTACATCACGATGGAAAGCTGGTAATTGTTCCTGTTTAGGGGTCAATACAGTGAAAGCATTCATTACAGAGGTGGTAGCCATAATGTAAACTTAATTGTTGATTGATAATTATTTAGCTAATCTGATGCCAGTATATTGCCACCTCAGTGGTGGATGGAAAAAATTCCGGTAAGTGATCCGGCTATGTCCGGGCGGAGTCGCTACAGAGCCGCCCCTCAGCACCATCTGACTCACCATGAATTTTCCATTATATTCTCCGATCGCTCCTGGTGCTTTTACAAAACCGGGGTAAGGTAGATACGCACTTTCTGTCCATTCCCATCTTTCTCCCCATGCCAATTGTAATGCAGCCGCTTCCCATTCATTTTCTGTAGGAAGGCGCATGCCTTTCCAGGAGGCATATGCAGCTGCTTCGTAGTAACTGATGTGCGCCACGGGCATATTAGGTGCTATGAATTGCAGGCCTTTCAGGGTATAATTCATCCACTGGCCGTCTATTTCATGCCAGTATAGGGGGGCTTTGACCTGGTTTGTTTTTACCCAGTCCCAACCTTCCGCATGCCAGTGCCGGAAATCTGTGTAGCCGCCTGCCTGCATGAATTCAAGATATTCCTTATTGGTAACCAGTACATTGCTGATACTATATTCTTCCAGGTAGACCTTATGCCGGTTCAGTTCGTTGTCGAAGCAGAAACCGTTGCCAGTGTGCCCTATTTCATAGATGCCGGCCGGCATTTTAAGAAACTCAACAGCTGTAATGCTTCTTTCTTTGAAGCTGTAGTCTTCCTGGTAAGCAGGGAAAAGCGGGTTATGTCCAAGGATATATTTGATATCCGTGATCAGTAATTCCTGATGTTGTTCTTCGTGGTTCAGTCCAAGGGTGATGAGGGCCTGTAGTTCAGGCGTAATTTCTCCTGACAGGAACTCATGCATTTTATCATCTACATATTGCCTATACTTGTACACATCCGCTACACCTGGTCTGCTCAGATTTCCCCTGTCGGTACGGATTACTCTCGCACCTACTGATTCATAATAACTATTGAATACGAAATTATATTCAGGATTAAATACCTGGTAGTCCTTCAGGTTAGGCTGTAAAATAAAGGTTTCAAAGAACCAGGTTGTATGCCCGAGATGCCACTTGGGCGGGCTCACGTCTACCACAGGCTGTACTACATAATCCTCTGTTTGTAATGGTGCGCAAATGCTCACAGATCTTTGGCGCACAGTGTCAAAAGCTTGCTTTAATTCCATTGTAAGTATTTTGTCAGATCGCTGATAGTCTTTATTTGTAAAGCGCTGGCTTGTTGTCTCCGCATCATGAGTGCGTATGTGTTATTAAATCCTACTGGTGCCAGCCATTTAATATGATAACGTTCTTGAAAAGCATCCGCTACGTAACGGTACACTTTATCTGCCTGTCCACCGAGAGAGTCAAGTGTGGAAGGTGGTGCCTGCAATATCACGAGCAGTCCGGTGCCGGTATATTCCGGATACAGGTCGATCTGCGCATTCGTGAGTGCTTCAAAGCAGATCTTTGTGCCTCCCAAACCGGTTTTCGTTTCTACATGCAGATCGGTATAACCTTCTACGAGTAACTTATACATATTAGCGAGGATGTAGCCGTCCCCAAAGATCTTGGCACCAATGCGGATCGTACCTTTTGTACCCTTACCGGGTGATTGCAGCAAGTGGTGGGCATCAAGAAATTCCTTAGCAACAACAGCCGGGGACTGTTTTAAAATATCTACCCGGTAATTTAGCGCTGTCATGATACTATCATTAATTGTACCAGACAGTTTATTGAGTGCAGGGGCCAGTTCCGGATATTTGTCAAGTACATCCTGCCGTACGATGGGGGCTGCGTAGTATGGCGGAAAAATATGTTTATCATCCTGCAATACCTGCAGGTCGTAGGCCTTTACCCGGCCATCGGTGCTACTACCGCTGATGACGTCTACCTTTTTGTCGTAAGCGGCTTTATACATGATCATGTCACTGATCACCACGGTACGGATCTTTAATCCGTAGATCTTTTTCAAACCTACATCGCCATCATTCCGGCCCATGAATTCAGGTGTGAAGCCAGCCAGTAGTGAAGAACCGTAAAAATCAGGCAAGAGATAAAATGAAGAAAGGACCAGGAGTAGCAAAGGCATTACCAGTACTTTCCGGAACCTGATGCGCGATAATCCAAAATCGAATAGGATGGCGAGCAGGGCGGCAGGAATGGCGCCTGCCAGGATCATATTGGTATTATTGAGGGCGATTCCTCCGAAGATGAATTCACCTAAACCACCGGCAGCAATGTAAGCCGCCAGTGTAGCGACGCCCACATTGATCACGGTAGCAGTTCGGATGCCTGCTAATAGTACCGGCATGGCCAGTGGTAATTGTACCTTGAAAAGCAATTGTTTTTTACTCATGCCTATGGCTGTAGCGGCTTCTATGACCGCTGGGTCTACCTGTGTAATGCCTGTGTAAGTATTGCGTACAATCGGCAGCAATGCATACAGGAATAAAGCGACAATAGCTGGTGCAGGTCCGATCCCTAATAAGGGGATCATGAAGCCGAGCAACGCAATACTGGGAATGGTCTGCAGAATACCTGCAAATCCCAGTACTGCACCAGCCATTTTGGGCTTACGGCAGATAGCAATACCCACGGGCACACCAATGACCACGGCGATCAGTAAAGAGATAAAAGTGAGGCCGATATGTTGCAGGGTTTGTTCCAGGATTTTGCCGGATTCCTGCTGTAGAAAATCAATGAAGCTGTTAGCTGGTTCCATGCATATGTTTGGATAGCCTGTACTGGTCCACCGCATCGAGCAGGGTATTGCGGGGCATACCGGCAGCGATGGCTTCCCACACTGAGTGCTGGTGATCGTAGTTTACCTGCGTTAGCCAGGGCCGGATGTCTGCAATGGTAAGCGCTTTCAGTTCCAGTACAAAGCGGTGTTCATCAAAAAAGGAGCGGACAAAGTCGTTCGCAGGTGAAAATAAAAGTTGGGCAGGAGTACCGGTTTGCTGCACTTTGCCTTTGTCCATGAGGCAGATGCGGGTGCCTAATTCGAAGGCCTCCTGCACGTCATGGGTGACCATTATGATGGTCTTATGTTGTATTTCATCGAGTGCGCGAAATTCTTTTCTTACACTGGCGCGGGTGACCGGATCCAGTGCGCCGAAAGGTTCGTCCATGAGCAACACAGGCGGATCTGCGGCGAGTGCACGTGCGAGGCCTACGCGTTGCTGCTGACCGCCACTGAGTTGTTGCGGATAGGCATGAAGGTAATCGGATACAGGAAGATGCAGTTTCTCCATCAGCGATGCCACGCGCGATGCGATGCGGGCTTTATCCCACTTTAGCAAGCCTGGTACCGCACCTATGTTTTCGCCCACTGTGTAATGAGGAAACAGCCCGTGATACTGGAGTACATAGCCGATACCCCGTCTCAGAGATTCCAGTTGCTGTGTTTCAACCGAACGGCCATTTACATAGATGTTACCACTATCCGGTAATAACAAGCGATTGATCATTCTGAGAGTGGTCGTTTTCCCGCTGCCGCTGGTACCCAGGAGTATCAGTGTTTCCCCCGCATTCACTTCGAATGACACAGCAGAAACGGCGGGCTTACCGTTGAGGAATGACTTGCTCACATTTTCCAGTTTGATCATATGGGGAGTAAATTACTCATATTGTTGATAGGAAAAATTTAATGCAGGAGAATCCGTGAATTGTACAAATTGTTCCGTAAAAAGTACAATCAATCAGTAATGGTCATGAAAAGATTGTTCAATGATTCTGTGTACAGTGGGTGTGCGAAGATCATTTCCCTCAGTTGTGGTGCGGTCATACCGGCCATCATAGCCATTTGCAACACACTCATGATCTCACCGCCATTATGTCCCAGGATGGCCGCTCCCAGTATCCTGCCCGATGATTTTTCTACGACTGCTTTCATAAAGCCTTCGGTGTGTCCTGTTTCAATGGCGCGGGCCACCCTTTTCATATCCAGGCATGCTACCTGGATATCTATACCTTTATCGCGTGCCTCCTTTTCCGTTAGTCCGATCCTGCCCAGTTGCGGATCAGTGAATACACAATAAGGAACAGGGCGTCCGGTAGTGGTTTCGTTACCTTTTTGCACCAGGTTTTTGAAAAGAATTAAATAGTCATTGTACGAGATATGTGTAAACGCGGGACCACCTTTTACATCTCCAAGTGCATAGATGCCGGGTACAGCAGTTTCAAGTTTCTCATTCACAGGAATGAAACCTTTTTCATCTGTGATAATACCGGTCGTATCCAGGTTCAGTTCTTTTGTTTGTGGGGTACGGCCGGATGCTATGAGTACGTGTGAGCCGGTAATGGTTTTGCTTTCACCATTCACATTGAGCACGACTCTCACGACGTCGCCGGTTCTGTCAACCTGTTTGATGGCAGCGCTGGTATGTACAGTAATACCGGCGCCTTCCATGATCTTCTTCATAGCTGCAGACACATCCTGGTCTTCTCTTTTCAGCAGCGTAGCACGTTCGATGATAGTGACCTGGCTACCCAGTCTGCGGAACAGCTGTCCGAATTCCAGCCCTATATAACTGCCACCCAATACGATGAGGTGGGAGGGGAGTGCATGCAGGTCCAGTAAAGTGGTATTAGTGAGATAAGGCACCTCTGCAAGACCGGGGATATCGGGAATTTTAGGGGATGTACCCGTATTGATAAAGATCTGGTCGGCGGTGATGGTGGTAGTTGTACCTGTTTTTAGCCTGATGTCTACTGTTTTTGGCCCGCTAAAGCTGGCAGTACCATAGAAAATAGTGATCCCATCAGTTTTTTCCAGGCCTTTGGTCGCTCCGCCCCGGAAAGAAGCAACAATTTCGTTCTTACGGGCTACGATCTTTTCAAAGTCGACCTGGAAACCGGGCACAGTAATTCCCCACTGCGTACTGTTAGCCACAGTATAGGCCACTTCACCGCAGGCTATCATCGCTTTTGTGGGAGTGCATCCATCATTGATGCAAGTACCGCCAATCCAACGTTTTTCTATGATCGCTGTTTTCCAGCCTTCCTTTGCCAGTTTTTTTGCCAGGGGAACTCCTCCCTGGCCAGAGCCAATAACGATTGCATCAAATTTTTGCATTCCCGGGTTTTTAGTAAGTAGGATCAATAGGTTACCGTAGCACCTCGACGCCTTTCCAGAAGGCGATGTAACCTTTTATATTATTTGCAGCATCTTTAGGATCAGGATAATACCAGGCCGCATCTTTGTTTACTTTTCCATCCACAGTAACGTCATAGTAAGAGGCTTCTCCTTTCCATGGACAGATGGTGTGGGTCTTGCTGGGACTTAACATTTCTTTCTTTACTGCTTCGGGAGGAAAGTAATGATTGTGTTCGACTACCACTGTTTTTTCGCTTTCTGCTATTACTTCCTTCTGCCAGATTGCTTTCATCGTGTTGTCGTTTAAGGTGTTATAAATACGTGGACAAATTTTATACCATTGGGATTGTTGCTTCCTTTCTTTGCGCGATCATACTTCTTCCTTTTTAATTGCGAAAAGGGATCATTTTTCGCAGCATCTTAACGTTCGTCTTTCATTTTTTAAAAGTGGAGACAGAAGGTAGGAAAAATTTTTGAAAAATGACTTGCCAGGTTCAAACAATTTCCATTACTTTGTATCGCAAAGTGAATTCTTTGTTCGCAGATTGGCCATGGTCGATTTTTTTAGTGTTATTAACTTTGAAATACAAAGTACTTTATTTATGAAAAACAGGCAGTATTTTCAGATGGTGTTCCGGGATCAGCATCTTTGGGTAGGACTGGCGCTAATTGTTGTTTCCCTTGGATGTTATTTCGCTTCGGGCATTTTTGATATCAATGCGGGCGACACTTTCTCCCTGTTTTGGGTGAACTATGTATTGCTGCAAATGTATTTTGTATACCTATGGTGGGGAGGAAATCTCAAAAGCGGGCGGAGAGGCCGTAATACCTTTGCGGTGTACCTAACACTTTGTCTGATCAGTTGTTTTTCGCTGAATAGGTCCATTGAAATATTTTATATTTCGGCAGACTGGTGGGCGATTGTGCTGGGGCTATGTTGTATCAATAATATGCTATATGCTGTTAAGGATGCATTTCCCCTAAAGGTGAGACTGCTCATGGCTTTTATGCTGGGGGTTTCTACCTGTTGTTTTCTATATCTGACCTTTTGCCTGTTACCCGGCTGTGTTTTAGGAGCTGTTGGGGCACTTTTCTTCGGTATCGGTTTGCATGTATTTATTCCATTATTATTCCTGATTTATACTTACATACTCGTCTCCAAATACGTATGGTTCAGAAAAAAACACCGTTATGCATATCTATCCGGGATTGGTTTTGTTGTAATCGTGCTGGCAGTGTATACTACTATCTGGGTGAATGCAGTTTCCATTATTAATAGGTCCTATTCCCTTCCCGACAATAAAGATCTGCCGGCATGGGAGAATGTTGCCCGTAAGGCACCTGGAAATCCGGTTGTAGAGCGGTTGCTGAAAGCGGGCCTGGTTTACCAGACTGCCCGGAGTGGCGGATTAGGTGATATGGATGGCTTCCTGGATATGCCGCGCAGAAGTAGTTTCTTTCATGCAGACCAGTTACACGATCCGCTGGTGGTCATTGCCGATCTCATATGTCGTCCTTATATAAGCGAAGAAGATGCAGCGATGGTGCTCTGTACTATGTATGATTCCCGCCAGGAAACACAGAAAAGGCTATGGAACGGGGACCGCCTGTCTACCATACAGGTGCGTACCAATGCTGATCTCTGGCCATCGCTGCACCTGGCTTATACTGAAAAGGTCATCAATGTATATAGCGCAGCACCTGATGACAATGCATGGAATAATGAAGAAGCGATCTACACTTTTCACCTGCCGGAAGGAAGTGTCGTTACATCGCTTTCGCTCTGGATCAATGGGAGAGAGGAAAAGGGGATCCTGACCACCAAAGAAAAGGCTGACAGCGCTTACCAGACCGTCGTTGGGCGGGAAGCGCGTGACCCTGCTGTGGTACACTGGCAGGAAGGCAACACGGTGAAGGTGCGGGTATTTCCTGTTGCTGGTCATAGCAGCAGGCAGTTTAAAATCGGTATTACTTCGCCGTTGTTACAACAGGGCAAACAATTGGTCTACAGCAATATCTGGTTCGAAGGACCTGATGCTACTGCAGCACGGGAAGATGTGCAGCTGAATTTCCAGGAAGCCCCCGTGGGTGTTGAGTTACCGGGGATGTTCAGCCGGAAGGATAATACATTTTCAAGTACGGGGCCTTACGAGGCAGCCTGGCAGGTATCCTGTACAGATCCGGGTGTGCGCAGTAATCTTTTTTCTTTCAACGGAAATTCATTCTTTGTGGCACCGTATAGAAAGGAACTGGGTGCAGCTACCATCAAGACGATTTATCTGGATGTAAACCAGTCATGGTCAATAGCCGAATTCAGGGCGATCAGGCAACTGCACTATCCCATGATGATCTTTGCAAACAATGAATGGAAGCCGGCTACAGAAGAATTATTTCAACGCATGCAACAGGATCGTTATAGTTTATTTCCGATCTATAAAGTGGCCGATCGTGCATCAGCATTAGTAATCACCAAAGGTAATGTCATGTCGCCCGGCCTGGAAGATCTGGCAACAAGCAGGTTTTATGAAGAAGTGAAAAGATCAATGGACACAAGCGGCAGGTTGCTGTTACTGAACCTGGGTGGTGAGTTATCTCCTTACCTGCGTACGCTGAAAGAATACCATTTATTCCGGTATGCAACGGCTGATGTAAATGAATTATCTCAATGGATGTCTTCGAAACAGTTTCCGCAGGACCTGGATAACGATCATCGTGTCGTGATAGCACCAGCAGGTATCACTATCAATATGGAAGAAAATGCGGGTGTAAGCAATGCACCTGATCACCTGATGCGCCTGTTTGCCTATAATCATGTTATGCAGAAAATGGGGTGGCAGCAAATTAAGGATGACGATGTATTAACTACTGCAAAAGAGGCGTATATCGTTACACCTGCCTCCAGCCTGATCGTACTGGAAACAAAGCAGGACTATGAGCGTTTCAATATAAAAGATGACCTGAACAGCCTGAAGAATGCATCCGTCAAAGGAAAAGGTGCTGTACCGGAACCGCATGAATGGGCATTGATCGTACTAGGGTTAGTGTGTATTGTTTGGTTTAAAAAGAAACGTGCTGTAGCAATATGAGGATCCTTATACTTATGTACCTCGTCCTGTTCTTCGTAGGGCTGCAGCACTTCTTTGAGTGGCAGTCTGCCGGTTTCCTGCTGGGACTGGCAGCGCTGCCTTTTACAACTGAGTTTGACGCGACAACAAAAGGAAGTCGTCGTTATTTTTATATTTCTCTCGGGTGGTTTGCGTTATTCCTGTTGGTACCGGTGTATACATTTTACTACCTGACACTGATCACCGCACTGGCGTTTTGCCTGGAGATGTATCTGGGGCGCATTAATATTTTACCTATGCTGGTGCTGGTATGTATGTCTCCGATTTTTGGTCATTGGGCGAACCTGTTTACCTTTCCTATCCGATTGCAGTTAACCGCAATAGCCGGTAGCCTGGTGATGGGTGCGAAGGTTGATGGCAATGTTATTACCTGCGACGGACAGGACTTTTATGTAGACCCGGCATGTATGGGATTGCAGATGACGGTGACTGCTATGTTGTGTGCATTGATCATCATCGGTGGATTGCAGAAAAAGTATAGATCACACCTGTCGGCGGGAATGACCATTGGTATTTTATGCGCAGCATTCGGATTGAATATTGTGGCTAATTTAATTCGAATTGTCTGCCTGGTGCGGTTTAAGATCATGCCGGATACTTCTCTGCATGAGGCGATGGGCATCTTGTCTTTGGTCGTATATGTCTTATTGCCGGTATTTTTTTTAAGCAGGTTGGTCGTGAAGAGATTTGGAAAAGCGGTGGTAAGGGAAAAGAAAATTTACCGGATTGTTCCTACCGGCCCTTTATTATTACGCAATGGTATCTTGCTGGCCTGTATAGTATATGGATGTTGTGTAAATCTGCGCCCACGACCTGCAATAGCGCATGCGCTGCCAGTAAAAGCCAGCGGATTTTCAGTGAAACATCTACCGGAGGATGTGACCCAGTTAGACAACGACGATGCGCTGGTATATATAAAGTACATCCCTTCATTTTATTACACTGAGCACCATCCTATGATGTGCTGGAAGGGAAGTGGGTATACATTTGAAAGAGTACGGGAACAGGTATGGAATGGCCGGACTGTTTATACAGCAATACTGGTAAATGGCAAAACAAAGTTACATACAGCCTGGTGGTATACAAACGGTCACCATCATTATACCAGTCAGTTTGCCTGGAGAATTGATGCCATGACAAGTGGCCGGCAGTATTCATTGATCAATGTAACTGCAAAAGACGAATCGTCCCTAAGAAAGGTAATAATGACACTTAATTTTTAATAATTGATTTTTTAAAAAATTACTTACCTTACTACGAATATTACCGCCACGTATGAATTTGCATTTGCTGACTGATGATCTCTTGCTCCGGCTATTGCAGGCTTCTGACGAGCATGCATTCCGGGAACTATACCAGCGTTATTGGAAGAAATTATTCACCACGGCCTGTCACAAATTGAAAAGTAAAGAAGCTGCGGAGGAAATAGTGCAAAATATCTTTGTGAGCCTGTGGGAGAAGAGGGCCACATTACAAATTGAGAATCTGGAGAACTATTTATATATAGCCGTAAAATATAAGGTTATTAATTATGTTGCGTCCCTGATGGTCAGGGAGGCCGGTCAAAAGCAGCTGGCGGGGAATACTGCAGATGAATCTACAGAAGCGACTATCATGATCAACGACCTGCATGCTGCGATCCAACAGGCATTGACGCAGTTGCCGGCAAAGACAAGAGAGGTATTTACCATGAGCCGTTTTGAAAGATATACTGTGCGGGAGATCGCAAGACACATGAACCTGACGGAGAAAGCGGTAGAATACCACATTACGCAAAGTCTTAAGTTATTGAGAGTGAGTTTGAAAGATTATATGGTAGTTGGTGTGCCTTTAATAGTAACGTTACTAAAATAAATATTCCCGCGTTCCCGACGGGGAATTGAAAATTCCCGCCGAAGGCGCAATATTGCTGGCGCAAAAAAGGCTTCTGCTTAAGGTGGAAGCCTTTTTTCGTTTTTTTTATTTTCCTTTTAGGGGTTTTCCTTTTTGACCTGACTTTAATAATATAACTGCTATTCATGAACCAAACCGAATTTCGTCATTTTCTTAAACGTTACGCGGAGAATAAATGTACTCCGGAGGAGATGACTTTAATAGACCACTGGTATGAACTGATCGGCGACGACGACCTGCTTACTTCTATGCAGGACAATGAATGGCAGGAAACAGAAGACCGTCTCTGGCAGCAGATCAACGCCGGTACACAGTCAAAGAAACCCAGGATGATTAATTGGCGCTGGATGGCGGCTGGTATTGCCGCTGCCATTGCAGGTGTCATCTTAGCCGGTATCTTATTTACCGGGGGAGCTGCTGATCCCTACTACGCTGCCGCCGGCAATACCAAAGAATATAACGAGATCAGGAATGACAGTAAGGGCAATCAGCAGGTACGACTGGAAGATGGTACCACTGTCAACCTATATCCCGGTGCGGCAATGAAATATCCGCATCACTTTCACGCTGCTAAAAGGGAAGTATATTTAAGAGGGAAAGCTTTTTTTGATGTGGGCAAGGATGCCAACCGCCCCTTTTATGTATACAGTAATCACCTCGTTACCCACGTACTGGGTACCAGTTTTACAATACAGCCGGCCGCTACAGGTCTTTTGGAGGTATCTGTGCGTAGTGGTAAGGTAGAGGTTTACGAGCAGGCGGCTGCCAGTCAGAAACACGTGACAGGTGGCGTGATACTCACTCCCAACCAAAGACTGCTGTATCACCAGAAAGAAAATTCCTTCCAGACCACACTGGTCGAGAAACCGGAACCGGTGGTACCGGTTGCCGACATGCCGGACATGGAATTCAGCGACGATGCTTTGCGTACCGTTGTAAATGCACTGGGCAACTACTATGGCGTGGAGATCGTCGTGGAGAATGACAGCCTGTACAATTGTCCCTTTACCGGCGCACTCACCCAGCACGACCTCTATACCCGCCTGGATGTAGTGTGTCAGACTATAGGGGCTACCTACGAAATAATCGGAACAAGAATACTGATACGGGGAAAAGGATGTAAATAATCAACGGCACAGTGCACAATGAAATAGCTTTAGATTACTATCACTGATACAATTTAACACGTTATGATCACCAAACTACATTCCGGGTGACGGGCTGGCCGTATGCAGATTTAATCGCCTGAACGCGCACAGGACGTCCTGCATACCGGCTCAGATATTTACCGGTTTCCAGTATGCAATATTCGCAAAATGGAAGCCCGTAATACAGGTAATTGCACCATCCGGATCCGGTGCTTTTACAAAAGCCCAACACACCACACTTCCCTGCATAAAAAAGCCAGCAATGCTGCTACATTACCGGCTTTACTCCTTATGCAGGAAGGATTTTACCGCCAAACCATTTTTTAACGATCAAATCCACGTAAAAATATGAAAAATAAGCAACTTGTTGCTTTAATGTTGCTCGCAATGAAAGTAACTGCCGTGCAAATCGCGCTCTCTGTTATACTGATGTATTCGGTTTATGCTACCCCTTCCAGGGCGCAGACGATGCTGGATAAAAAGGTCACACTCAATGCCGATAAAAAGGAACTGAAAAAGATCATTGCCGATATCCAGGGTCAGACGGGCGTCCGCTTTATATTCAGTGCCAGTGCTATTGGGACGGACCGCGTTATCAGTTTTACTGTAAAAGACCAGAAACTAAGCGTATTCCTGCAGCAAATCTTCCTCCCGCTCCATATCGGATACAAGGTGGTAGAAGATCAGTTACTTCTTTACAATACCGACAATACTCCTGCCGACAGGGAAGGTAATATTTCCGGTACGGTAAAAAGTAACAAGGGGGAGTTGTTACCCGGCGTCACCATTCAGCTTAAAAATGCCAATGCTTCTGCATTGACAGATGGCGCCGGTCACTTCGAACTGAGAAAGGTGCCTGCGGGGACCTATACCATGACTATCTCATCTGTTGGATACATTGGTAAGGAACAATCTGTAACGGTGACTGATGGCCCTGTAAACGTCGTTATCGAACTCACCGAAGATGTGTTGCAACTCTCGGGTGTGGTAGTGACAGGAGGGAATCCTAAAAAGAAGATTGAATCCAGTGTGGCTATCACCACAGTGAGTAATAAAGATATTGAGACAAGGGCACCTCTCAATGCGACCGACCTGTTAAAAGCAATTCCGGGGCTGACCGTAGAAAGTACGGGGGGCGATGGACCCGGCAATGTGTGGGTACGTGGTTTTCCGCAACAGGGTGGTTATATCTTTCTCGGTATTATGGAAGATGGACTACCAGTGATACCTACTGGTTTTAACTCTATTCCCTCCGCAGACCAGTACTATAAAACAGACCTGACCATCAAAGGTGTGGAAGCGATCAGAGGGGGGAATGCGGCCATCCTGCTAAACAATACACCAGGTGCTGTAGTGAACAATCTGAGTTATACCGGCGCTGATCGTCAATACGGAAAGATGAAGGTAACTTCTGGTATGTCTCAGTCTCTTTACCGGGTGGATTTCAATACCGGCGGCAAGATCAGTGATCTTGTAAAATACAATATCGGCGGGTTCTATCGTACCGACAAAGGTATTGTACCACCATCCTATACTGCTAACCAGGGCGGACAGATCAAAGGTAATATGACCTTCGACTTTAAAAATAAAAAAGGTTTTATACGTGTATACGGCAAATACCTGAATGATAAAGTACAATGGATGCTGCCCTCTTACTACGCATATGACGGCAGTGGTAAACCCAAACCGATCAACGGTTACGATCTCTTTTCACAATCTATGGCCACGCCTGATACCAAATGGAGTTACACAGATGCAGCTGGTACCTTGCGCAACTACGACATGGCGGATGGAATACATACCAAACTTGGTTATGGTGGCTTCCAATTCAACTACACTACAGACAATGGCTGGACCATCAATAACAACTTTCGCTATCAGTCCGCCTCTACTGCTTATACGGTAGGTATTCCTATCGGTGCTTCCCTGTGGAATGGCACTTCCACCTACTATTACACTGATGGTAAGGAGGCTGCATTGAAAGCAGGTGATTACATCGTGAGCACGTATGCAATCGGACAGCAGAATAAGGATAAGCAGATCATTGATTACCTCGATTTTAAAAAGAAGATCAATAAACACCAGGTTACTTTAGGGGCTGGTTTGTACCAATTCAATCTGAACAACGGACCTAACTACAATTTCTTCTTTTTCCAGGAAATGAAGGAACATGGGCGCAGATTATTGACCGCACCGACGGGTGATGGCATGACTGCCTTGTCTGTGGCTACGCTGATTGGGAATACCAGAACATTATCTGCGTATGCGACAGATGAAATTACACTAAATGACAAGTGGCGACTGGATGTAGGTTTCCGACTGGACAATGATCATGTAACGGGTAAACGTCCTTATTATGGAAAAGATGCTTCCGGCAACCCTGATCCAACCGTTGCGGCAACGACTACCATCGCCGGGTATACAGCTTATACACAAAACAATACTAACTGGGCAGCGTCTGTAGGTATGAACTATAAGATCAGTAGTGCCCTGGCAATGTTTGCGCGTGCCACCAAAGCGTACAATTCACCCAATATCTCTGATTACAATGCTACGCAGTTTGATCCTACTTCTATTAAGAAACGTCCTGTTTACCTGGGTGAGCTGGGTGTGAAATATGCGGAAGGACCACTTTCTCTCTTTGCATCTGCAAGTTATTCAGCGATTAAGAATGTATCACTGACAATTGCGGTACCTACAGCTGCTGCTGGTTTACAGAACCTGCTGGCATTTGGTTCTACCCGTACTTACAGTGCAGAGTATGAAATCTCTTACAGGCCTGTTAAGAATCTTGGTATCCGTCTGACCGGTACCCTGCAGGATTCAAAATATACCGATTACAAAGCATCTACAAATACCAATTCAGCCGTACTGGCAGAAATGGGGGATACCACTTACAGCTTTACTGGTAAAAAAACAGAGCGTGTACCTGCGTTAAATACAGAGTTGTCTGTAAATTATGATTTGCAGCGCTTCAATGTAAACGTGTCGGCGAACTATATCGGCAGTCGTTTTACAGCGCCTTCTGACAGCTATAAACTGCCTGCGTATGTGGTGATGAGAGCTGGTGTAGGCTACGACATTTCAAAGAAGATCAATATACATGCCTGGGTGGATAACCTGTTGAATACCCGAACGCTGACAGAGGGTGATGTAAGAGGTGATCAGTTCAGAAACTTCAGTACAGTAACGAAAGGTAGTGCCATGGCAGGAAGAACAATCCTGCCACGTAGCTTCTGGGCATCTCTTTCCTATGAATTTTAAACAGACCTCAAAATACACAACATGAAAAAAATCGGAAGTATTGTAGCCTGTATAGCCTGGACGCATATGTGCTTTGCCCAGGTAGATTATACTGCACAGGCTAAAGCGCTGGTAGCTAAAATGACGTTGGAAGAAAAGGCCGCATTATGCTCGGGGCGTGATTTCTGGAGTACTAAGCCCAATGATAAGGCCGGGATTCCTTCAGTATTTATGACAGATGGGCCACATGGTTTACGCAAGGCAGTGGGTACGGACTTTACAAATTCGGTACCGGCTACGTGTTTTCCAACGGCGGCAGGATTGGCCTCCAGCTGGAATCCGGAATTGCTGAATAGAATGGGAGTGGCGCTGGGAGAAGAGTGTCAGGCAAATAATGTACAGTTCCTGTTAGGACCTGGTGTAAACATGAAACGTTCACCACTGGGAGGACGTAATTTTGAGTACTTCTCGGAAGATCCGGTGCTGGCAGGTAAGCTGGCCGCCGCATTGATCAATGGCGTGCAGAGTCAGGGAATCGGCACTTCGCTGAAACACTTTGCAGCGAATAACCAGGAGTATGAAAGACTCACAAATAATTCGGAAGTGGATGAGCGCACTTTGCATGAAATTTATCTGCCTGCATTTGAGATCGCAGTGAAGGAAGCGCAACCCTGGACGGTGATGTGTTCTTATAATAAGTTGAATGGTATATATGCTTCGCAGCATGCGTTGTTATTAGATACGATCCTTAGACAGCAATGGGGATTTAAGGGTTTTGTAGTAAGTGACTGGGGTGCTGTGAATGATCGTGTGCAGGGGATGAAAGCGGGATTGAACCTGGAAATGCCCGGGAATGGCGGCGTGAATGATCGTGCTATCATTGCGGCTGTGCAGGATGGTACATTGTCAACCGCAAGATTAGATGAAGTCGTTACGCAAACGCTCGCCTTATTCTTACAATCCGCTGCATTACATAAGGAAGGAGCTACGTATGATAAAGCAGCGCATCATGCGCTGGCAAGGGAAGTGAGCAGTGAATGTATTGTGTTACTGAAGAACCAGCATGTGCTTCCTCTGGAGAAGGGAAAGAAGATTGCATTGATAGGCGGGTTTGCTAAAACGCCCAGGTATCAGGGGGCGGGTAGTTCACAGGTGAATCCCACGCAGATCGATAACGTCTATGCGGTAATGGGGAATGTAGCTTATGCAGCTGGCTATACAGCAGATGCGACCACCAATGATCAATTGATAGCAGAAGCACAGCAGACAGCGAAGGCCAGTGATGTAGCGGTAGTTTTTGTTGGCTTACCGGATTCGTATGAGAGCGAAGGATTTGATAGAACGAGTATTGATATGCCGGCCGCGTTTAACCGGTTGGTAGAAAGTGTGGCAAAAGTGCAGCCAAATACCGTGGTCGTATTGATGAATGGTGGGGCGGTGAGTATGCCATGGGCTGGCAAAGTAAAAGGTATTGTGGAAGCATGGCTGGGGGGGCAGGCTGGAAGTGGTGCGATTGCAGATGTATTGACCGGGAGGGTAAATCCTTCGGGGAAACTTTCGGAGTCCTTTGCTGAGAAGTTAGAAGATACACCTGCATATTTGAATTTTCCGGGGAAAAATGGAAACACTTTATACGGAGAGGGGATCTTTATTGGATATAGGTATTATGATAAGAAGAAAGTGAAGCCGTTGTTCCCTTTCGGATACGGATTAAGTTATACCACATTTGCGTACACAGGGATATCTGTAGATAAGTCATCCGTGAATGACAGCGATGCGGTGAAAGTGCATGTGAAAGTAAAGAATACAGGAAAGGTAGCCGGAAAGGAAGTGGTGCAATTATATGTGCAGGATCTCAGTAGTGGGGTCATTCGCCCCGAGAAGGAGCTGAAACACTTTGCGAAGGTTTTGTTACAACCGGGAGAAGAGAAGACAGTGGATTTTGTACTCGGTTACCGCGACTATGCTTATTACGACGAGCGGGTACATGACTGGCAGACGCATACAGGTAAGTATAACATACTTGCAGGGGGCTCTTCCGCGGATCTTCCCCTGCGCCAGGCGTTGGACGTAACTGCTACACATGTGTTATATCCACCGCTGACGAGGAATTCTTTATTGAAAGATTTTGCAAATCATCCAAAAGGGAAAGCGGTGTATGCAAAATTAATGGAGGGAATGGGAACCATGTTTGGCGGGGGAGAGAGTAAGCAGCCACTCACGCCTGCACAGGAGGAATCAAAAAAGAAAATGCAGGCGATGATGGTGGCGATTCTGAACGAAATGCCGGTAAGCAAGTTAGTGACGATGGGCGGAGGTAAGTTTACAGAAGAAATGTTAGAAGCAATGCTGAAGCAGGTACAATAGCAGGAGGTTTACTTATGGCAGAGAGCGGTGGTCTGGGAGCAGACCACCGTTTTTTTTTGGCATTTATTATGAACAGTTTTAATGGTTACGTGTTGTATAATACGAGCTTATTTTATTGTCACTAATTTATGCAAGCAACCAGTATCACTCAGAATGAAGCCGAAAGATCGAAAACACTGGCTGGCTATCACATACTTGACTCAACTGCTGAAGAGGAATTCGACCGGCTCACTACATTAGCAGCCCTTACCTGCAGTACTGCCGCAGCCTGCATTACTTTCCCCGACCAGGATCGGCAATGGCTCAAATCTGCTATTGGTCTTAACTTTCAGGAAGTTCCCCGCGAATGGTCCTTCACCGAAGAGATTCTTCGTACGAATGATGCTGTCGAAATAAATGACAGCGGCGAGGGCAACTTTTTCCGCTTTTTCTCGGGCTATCCTATCCGCGATCCCAATGGCTTCATACTCGGAGCGCTCTGCGTTATGGACGAACACCCCCGTCAGTTGCTGGATGCCCAGCGTCATGCGCTTCAACTCATCGCGAGCGAGATCATGACGCTCATCCAAAACCGACGGCAGAAAGAAGAGGTGTTCTACCTGGAAAAACTCTTCCTGCTTTCAGACAATCTCATTAGTATCACCACCCCTGAGGGTCAGTTCAAAAAGGCGAATCTCACCTACACTCATATTTTCGGTTATTCACCGGAAGAAATGCTGCAACTGAACATGCGGGAGATGATCCATCCCGATGACCTGCCAGCTTCTCTTATAGAGTCTGATAATCTGAGAGAGGGTAAGTCTACGATTGCCTTTGAGAACCGTCTTCGCACCAAATCCGGAGAATGGCGCACCATTTCGTGGATGGCTACTGCCGAACCCGATACCAGAAATATTTTCAGTATTGGCAGAGACATCACTGAAGAGCGCCGGAAGGAAATACTGCTTAGCGAAAGCGAAAGTAATTTCCGTACCTTCTTTGAAAACTCGCCCGGTCTCATGTGCACACATAACCTGCAGGGATTCTTTCTGTCTGTGAACGAGGCGGGCGCCAGCGGGTTAGGTTATACCCTCGAAGAACTGGATGGGTACAGCCTGTTTGATATTTCGCCCAGGGAACTGCATGGCGAAGTGCAGGAATACCTTGATCAGATCAAAGCAGAAGGTAAATTAAACGGCATCATGAAAGTGCTGAAGAAAGATGGTACCCCTATCATTCTTCATTTCAACAACGTATTGGTAGATAATTATGTCATTTCCAATTCTACCGATATTACGGTGCACTTCCAGCTGGAAAAAGCCCTGAAACGGTCTACAGAAATGCTGGAACGCACCAATAAGGTAGCGCGTATAGGGGCGTGGGAAATAGACATGCGCAATGGACATATATTCTGGTCCGACGTGACGCGTGAAATCCTGGAAGTGACGCCTGATGAACCAGCTCAATTTTCGAACGGCATGCGCTTCTACAAAGAAGGGGAGAACCGGCAGCGGATGCAGGCTGCGCTGGCAGCAACTATAGCCAATGGCAATCCATTCAACCTGGAGCTGGAGATCGTGACGGAAAAGGGTAATGACCGCTGGGTACGAAGCCGGGGCAGTGCCCAGTTTGAAAATGGCCAGTGCAAACGGCTATATGGCACGCTGCAGGATATCACAGAAAAGAAACTCGCAGAAATAGAGCTTAAAACACAGAAGCTCCGTCTATCTACTTTCGTGGAACACGCACCAGCGGCAGTGGCAATGTTTGACAGGGAAATGCGGTATATCGCAGTGAGCCGGCGCTGGCTGGAAGAGTTCCGGATTCAGGGTAGAAATGTACTGGGCGCTTCTCATTACGAGATCTTCCCGAATGTATCAGCTGAATGGAAAGAGATCCATGCCAAAGCAATGGCCGGTGAAGTGCTTACAGAAGACCAGGATGTATGGCGCCCTGAAGGCTGGAACCACGACCAGTACCTGCGCTGGGAGGTAAGGCCCTGGTTCCAGTACGATGGTAAGATCGGGGGAATTATGATGTTCACACAGGATATTACAGATGCTTACCTGCAACAGGAAGAATATAAGAAGGCCAGGATCCAGGCCGAACAGGCTAATATTGCGAAGTCTGAATTCCTTGCGAATATGAGCCATGAAATCCGGACACCGTTAAATGGTGTTATCGGGTTCACGGACCTCGTTTTAAAGACGCACCTGACAGAATCCCAGCACCAGTACTTATCTATCGTTAATCAGTCTGCAAATGCACTTTTAAGCATTATCAATGATATCCTCGACTTCTCGAAGATCGAGGCGGGTAAACTGGAGTTGGATATTGATAAGGTGGATCTGTATGAGTTCTGTAGCCAGGCAAGTGATATTATCAGTTACCAGGCGCAGAATAAAGGGCTGGAGTTGTTACTGAACGTATCCTCTAATCTTCCCCGGTTTGTATACATCGACGAGGTGCGTTTGAAACAGATCCTGGTGAACCTGATGGGGAATGCGGTGAAATTTACACCTGCTGGTGAGATTGAATTGAAAGTAACACAACTGGACAAGGACGACCGGTTACGTTTTGAAGTGCGTGACACAGGTATTGGAATTCGCCCGGAGAAGGCGCATAAGATTTTTGAGGCTTTCCTGCAGGAGGATGTTTCTACTACCAAGAAATACGGGGGTACCGGTTTGGGGCTGACCATTTCAAATAAATTACTGGCCCTGATGGGGAGTTATCTGCAACTGGATAGTGAGCCGGGTAAGGGCAGCCGTTTTTTCTTTGACATCACCGTAAAAACGGAAGATGGAGAACGTGTGAAATGGGAAGATATTGATATGGTGAGGCATGTATTAATAGTGGACGACAATGACAACAACCGGGTAATATTGCGGGAGATGCTTTTCCTGAAAGGGATCAGTTTTGTAGAAGCGAGAAACGGATTTGAAGCGCTGGAGGTGTTGTCAAAAAAGAACAATTTTGATGTAATCCTGATGGACTATCACATGCCATTTATGGATGGAATAGAGACGATCGAGAAGATCAGGAAAAATATAGATGCCGATCCCAGGCAGAAGATCATTTTATTGCATAGTTCATCGGACGATGAACGCATCATTAAAGCATGTGAGCGACTGCATGTGCAGCAACGACTTGTAAAACCCATAAAAATGCAGGAGATGTACAATGCCCTTTCCCGTTTATTTAAGAAAGAAGAGATTAAACCGGCAGCAACAGAAAATAACACCAGGAATGGAATGGGAGATGGTTTCAATGTACTGGTGGTAGAGGATAATCCTATTAATATGTTACTTGCTACGACGATCATTCATCGTATTGCGCCGGCGGCAGTAATCCATGAGGCGGGTAATGGAAAGGAGGCGCTGGCGATCGTAAGCCATATTATGCCCGATATTATCCTGATGGATATCCAGATGCCGGAGATGAACGGGTATGAGGCATCCCGGCAGATCCGGGACATATATCCGGGTTTCAGGGTGCCGATAATCGCATTGACAGCAGGTAATGTGATGGGTGAAAGGGAGAAATGTACAGCTGCAGGAATGGATGATTTTATGGCAAAGCCGTTTATAGAAAATACAATGGTAGCGATGTTCAATAAGTGGTTGCGACTGGAAAAACCACAGGAACCGGAGGTGCTGGATGACAGGGCAGAGGTGTTTGATATTGCCTATTTAAAGACATATTTGGGAGATGATGATCCGGCGTTTATGAAAGAGATCCTGTTGCTTACGATAAAAGAATTTAATAAACTGATGGCAGATTTTGATGGTGTGTTGAGGGGAGAAAATGTGCTGACATTAAATTCATGGGGCCACAAGTTGAGAGGAGTAGCGGTAACAGTGGGGTTGATGGACCTGGCACAGTTGGCAGAGACGATAGAAGGCGTGAAAAATATACAGCCGGAAGCCCTGGCATCTTTAGCTTTGGAGGCCAGAGAAAAGATCAGCAAGGCGATCCGGCTGGTGGAGAATTATGTGGATACAGCGCTGAGTGGTCAGGTATGATTTTTTCGTTCCTGCGCTAATTGATTTAGTCTACGTTTGTAATAAAGTTGTTGAAGAGCTTCACATATTCGTCAATCACTTTCTGATCGGTGTCGTTAAAGAAATAGCCGGTGAATCCTCTCTCCAGTTTTTGTGCTTTTGTATTCTCCAGTTGTAGTGGCCGGGCAGCGACAGCGCCAATTAAAGTATTCTTATAGAACACCAGAACGACCCTGTACAGAGGGGACGGATCATCTACAGAATTATCATAGTTCTGATACTCAATGAACGGCGCATTGACATTGGTATTTTGCAGCTGGAACTGCTTAATAAACGGCTGCATATCAGGCAATAATCTACCACTATGTGTATGCAGGAATGCAGCTAGAGCGGTTTCGATCACAGAGCCCGGTTTGATATCTTTTTGTTGAACGTACCCAAAGAAAAATCCCGTCAGTTCTTTATTCATATTTTCACCAGTTGTGACCAGGTGCAGGTCATCGAGTGCTTTACCGATCACTTTACCTCCAAGGGAAAGCAGCTGACCTTTTTTGATAATCATACTTTTTTCCTGGGCAGCATTGACAGCGATTTCGATACTGGTTTCCGACCATCCGTTTTTAGGCATGGTCGCATCCAGCAGAACGTTGTCATTGAGAGATACAAGCGGCTTGCCGTCGATGGTATCTAAAAGGATGACGGTACCGTTGGTCCTTTCCGAGATAATTTTATCAGGAAGTGGACTGGATGTGGAATTGGCAGACTGTTCATTTGCGGTAAGGGAGCTGTCTGCGTCAGGTAAGGGCTTTTTCGCGTTTTCTGCACAGGCATATAAAAGGCCGGTGAGCAGAAAAGGTAAATACTTTCGCATGATGATGTTTTGTAAGACCTGCGCAAAGGTAATCATTTTCGGACAACCTAAAACTGACCGTAGTTGACAGGTAGATTTGCCTTTCTTTGATAAGGAGCTGGCGCAGCCAGTCATAGACATTGTGTGGTCGTTGTAGAAATTGATCCGGGATCTTGTATACATATGTAAAGAGCAAACGTTGCGGGCTGGTAGACAAGCCCTTCTATGCCACGGCACGCAGGGCGCTGAGCAGTGGAATAATGATAAATGACCTGTTTCAATAGGTACAGGTTGTCCCTGTTAGTAAGATAGTATAACTTTGCTACATGCATTTGTTTATAAAAAATATGGTCTGTAACCGCTGTATTATGGTGGTTAGCCAGGAGCTTGAAAAATTACAACTTCCTTTTAGCAGCATTTCACTTGGGGAAGTGAATATGGTGGAGGCTCCTTCACCTGGTCAGCTAAAAGAACTGGGAGATAACCTGAAAAAACTGGGTTTTGAGTTGCTGGATGATAAAAAAAATGCGTTGGTAGAGAAGATTAAAACTACAATCATCCACCTTATTCACGGCAGGGACAACGATACTTTAAATACCAAACTTTCTATCTTTTTGCAGGAGAGTATCGGTGTTGATTATCATTATCTTTCTACCGTCTTCAGTGCGGCGGAAGGGTTGACGATTGAAAAGTACGTGATCCTGCAACGCATTGAAAGAGTGAAGGAACTGCTTCAATACGATGAGATGAACCTGAGCGAAATAGCCGATAATCTTGGTTACAGCAGTGTACAGCATCTTTCCCAGCAGTTTAAGAAAATCACAGGGCTCACACCCAGTGCCTATCGCCAATTGAAAGAAAATAGCCGCAAACCATTGGACCAGGTGTAATAATTATATACAATTTATACCTCGTGATATAACAATCCTTCCCCGGCTCCATGGTAGCTTTGTACCATGGGACACTTAATAAAAGAAACCTTTCCTGTGCTGGAGATGAGTTGTGCTGCCTGTGCAGTAAGCGTTTCCTCCATGCTGGACTCGGTGCCGGGTGTAAAGGAGGCTACTGTCAACTTCGCTAACCAGACAGCCCTCGTGACCTATGACGAAGATCAGGCAACGCCTGAAGTTATGCGTAATGCGCTTCGTAGCATAGGATACGACCTCGTCATTGCAACCCACAACCGGGAAGAAATACAACAGCAGGCACAGCAAAGCCACTATCAGGCTTTAAAGACCCGTACGATTATAGCGATTATCTTGTCATTACCTGTCGTGGTGATTGGGATGTTCTTTATGAATATACCCTATGCCAACTGGATCATGTGTATATTGTCTACACCAGTGGTTTTCTGGTTGGGGAAAGGCTTCTTTGTGAATGCCTGGAAACAGGCCAGACATGGGAAAGCCAATATGGATACGCTGGTAGCACTCAGTACCGGTATAGCCTGGATCTTCAGTGTTTTTAATACAATCAATCCGCATTTCTGGATGTCCAGGGGGCTGCATGCGCATGTGTATTTTGAAGCGGCAGCTGTTGTAGTGGCGTTTGTCTCATTAGGGAAATTGCTGGAAGAGAAGGCGAAATCGAATACTTCTTCTGCGCTGAAGAAATTAATGGGATTACAGCCAAAGTCGGTGATCTTATTGAAGGGTAATCAGCAAACAGAGGTACCGCTGGAAGCCGTGCAGGTAAATGATATTATATTGGTGAAGCCGGGTAATCGCATTCCGGTAGATGGTGCAGTGGTAGCAGGAAACTCTTATGTAGATGAGAGTATGATCAGCGGGGAACCGGTACCGGTATTGAAAGAAAAAGGCATATCAGTATTTGCCGGTACAATCAATCAGCAGGGCAGTTTTCAGTTCAAAGCGGAGAAAGTAGGCGCTGATACCGTACTGGCGCAGATCATTCGCATGGTGCAGGAAGCGCAGGGTAGTAAAGCACCTGTACAGCAACTGGTCGATAAAATTGCGGGGATCTTTGTACCGGTGGTGATTAGTATTGCGCTCATCACATTTGGTGTATGGATCCTGTCAGGTACAGCGAATGCATTTACACATGGTTTACTGGCAGCAGTCACCGTGTTAGTGATCGCGTGTCCCTGTGCACTGGGACTGGCTACGCCTACAGCCATCATGGTCGGTATAGGCCGCGGTGCAGAAAATAATATCCTCATCAGAGATGCGGAGAGCCTGGAGAAGGGATTTAAGACGAATGTATTGGTGTTAGATAAAACAGGAACGATCACTGAGGGGAAACCAACGGTCGAAAGTATTGAGTTAGATGCGGTGTTACAACCTGTATTGCTGGCTATGGAATTACAGTCTGAACATCCGCTTGCGTTGGCTGTAGTAGATTATTTGCAAAGTGCGAATATACAACCGGTACAATTATCAAAGTTTGAAAGCATTACCGGTAAAGGGATTGTTGCTACTTATAACGGCCATCGTTATCTGGCAGGGAATGCGGCATTATTACATGCTTACCAGATTGAAACAGATACCAGGGCTACCATTATCGTGGTGGAAGATGAAAAAATTGCAGGCTATATCAATATCACTGATAAAGTAAAACCTACTTCAGCGAGGGCGATCACCCAATTGAAACGGCAGGGTATTACCATTTACATGCTGACCGGTGATAATGAAAAGACCGCAGCGGCAGTCGCTCAATCTGTAGGTATTGAACATTACAAAGCAGGTATGCTCCCGGCTGACAAGGCGGCCTTTGTTAAATCATTACAGGATGAGGGAAAGGTAGTGGCAATGGCAGGGGATGGGATCAATGATAGCCAGGCGCTGGCGCAGGCCGATGTCAGTATCGCGATGGGCAAAGGTTCAGACATCGCCATGGATGTAGCCATGATGACGCTCATTACAGCCGATTTAAATGCGATTCCAAAGGCGCTGGCTTTATCCCGGCTCACTGTCCGCACCATCAGGCAAAACCTCTTCTGGGCTTTTATTTACAATTTAATCGGTATTCCGCTGGCTGCCGGCATTTTGTATCCGGTGAACGGATTCTTATTAGATCCCATGATCGCAGGTGCTGCCATGGCATTAAGCTCCGTATCGGTAGTCAGTAATAGTTTAAAGTTAAAATGGACTAAATTATAGTAGTATGCAATTCAAGACGAATATTAAATGTGACGCCTGTGTGGCAAAAGTAACTCCTTATATGGATGCATTACCTGCAAAAGGAGCATGGAAGGTAGACACCACTACTCCTGATAAGATACTTACAGTGAGTGATGAAAAAGGATTATCAGCAGCTGACGTAATCAGGCAGGTGGAAGCCGCTGGGTACAAGGCAAGTGAGATCTGATAAGAAATAGTTTCAATGGAAAGCCGCTTCTACGCTAAGTATGAGCGGCTTTCTTTTTATGTTGTTGAATAAAAATTAACAAATATTTTAAAACCCTACTTGTTTTGTAGGGTATTTGATTATCTTTGTCGCCGTGAAGTTGTAATATTAACCTCCTCTATACTGTAGTACTGATCGCTTAACCACTAAATAAAGTACAATGAAGAAACTGTTGTTATGCAGTGCGGTATTGGGTTTCGCTCTGGCGGGATATGCTCAGCAATCTGCACCTACACCAACCAAAGAAGTTAAATATGAAAATCCTGCTGCCGACAGCAGAGGGTATATTGTTAAGGTAGGCGATCAGGCTCCTGATGATTTTGAACTGGTATTAACTGATGGGAAAAAGACTACGCTGAAAGAACTGCGTGGTAAAGTGGTGGTATTGCAATTCACTGCCAGCTGGTGTAGTGTGTGTCGCAAAGAGATGCCTCACCTTGAATCAGAAGTATGGCAGGCCAACAAGAATAAAGACTTTGTTTTAATAGGCGTGGACAGAGATGAACCTTTGGAAAAGGTATCGAAGTTTCATGAAGACATGGGTATCTCATACCCACTGGCGCTCGATCCCGGCGCTGCTATCTTCCGCCGCTATGCCGATAAGAATGCAGGCGTGACAAGAAATATCGTAATTGATAGAACAGGAAAAATTATATACTTAACGAGATTGTATGATGAAAATGAGTTTGCAGCCATGCTGTCAGTGATTAATAAACAATTGAGCCTCTAAGCTTCTCAGTACTTTAATTTAATTATTCGACCAACAAGGCGCACAGGCAGCGAACACTGTGTGCCGGGATCTTATTGCCAACCATTAAGCAAAAGAAACAATGAAACAAATCTTAAGCGCATTACTGCTGCTCTCCCTTTCCCTTGGAGCAGCTGCACAGTCGCGCCGTATCTCCGGTAAAGTTACAGCGAAAGACAATGATAGCCCTATCCCCGGTGTATCTGTTAAGACCGCCGGCAAGGCTATCGGCGTACAAACTGATGCAGAGGGGCACTTCACCATCGAAGTTCCTGAAGGTGTTACCTCACTTGAATTTACATACATTGGATATCAGAAAATATCCGTTCCCATTAGCGGCGCTACTGTCAATGCAAAGCTGGAATCTACTACCAGTGGTTTGAACGAAGTGGTTGTGGTGGGTTATGGTACACAAACCAAAAGAGAATTTACCGGTGCTGCTGCACGCATCTCAGGCGCGCTTGTAAAAGATGCACCCGTACAGAGTTTTGACCAGGCACTTTCCGGTCGTGCTGCGGGTGTGAGTATTGCATCGCCAAACGGTGTGTTGAACAATCCGCCTGTGATCCGTATCCGTGGTGTAAATTCCATCTCTCTCAGTTCTTATCCGCTGGTGGTAATCGATGGTATTCCTGTCAATACCGGAAACATTTCCACCAGTACTTCAGTTCCTAACAACCCGTTGAGTGATATCGATCCTGCAGACATTGAATCTATAGATGTACTGAAGGATGCGGCTTCTACATCTATCTACGGTTCCCGTGCGGCTGCCGGTGTACTCCTCATCACTACCAAAAGAGGTAGGGAAGGAAAAGCAAAAGTGGTATACGATGCATGGGGGAGTTTAACAAAAGCAGCCCGACTGCCTAAATTGCTGGATGCAACCGGATATATGAAGTATAAGAATGAAGCGGTATACAATGCCAAAATATTAGGTGGTAATGAGAATAACAGCAACGTTGCTTCAGCATTGTTCTTCCCCAATTATAATGCAGATGGTTCTCTGGTGAATACCAGCTGGTACGATTATATCTATCGCACGGCTTATTCTCAGAATCACAATATCAGCGTATCTGGTGGTAATAAAACTACCAACTATTATTTATCCGCCAACTATTCTAACCAACAGGGTTTTGTAGTAGACAACGAATTTAAACGTAAATCCCTTCGTTTCAACGTTGACCACGAGGTAACCAAATGGTTCAGGATCAAAGCTGGAGGTGCTTATAACACGACATTCAACCAAAGTCAGAATACAGGTTCCCTGCCTAACAGTACCTTTCTGCTCATCGGAGCTGCCCGTCTTGCTACCGCACTCGCGCCAAATGTGTCTGTGTACAATGAAGATGGTAGCTATAACCTGAGCTCCACAGGTACGTTAGGCATGGGCAACAACCTGGTGACTAACACCCTCTGGAATGCAAAAGCGTTGTTTGATCTGAGTAGCTATACTACAGAGAACGATCGCTTTCAGGGAAATGTGGGGGGTACCATTAAACTGCCTTATCACTTCGAATTGAATACCACTTACGCCATGGACAGGCTGAGAACTGAAAACAACACATGGTTAAGTTCTCAACTGGGGTCTTCCGGTTATTCCGTAGGTGGTTCTGCCACCAATGTGAGCGCACTGCGTAACAACTGGGACTGGGCAAGTACATTATCTTTCAACAATAAATACCTTAAGCACCACGTCACTGCCTTGTTAGGTTATGATGTACAGAAATTCGAAACTAACTCATGGGGCGCCTACGCTACTGTAGCTGCGGATAATTTCTTTACTAACTACGAAGGTAGCTACACTACAGTGGCAGCTTCTGGTAACGGCAGGAGTGAAAAAGCATTTATCTCTTACTTCTCCCGTATAACCTACGATTTTAACAACAAGTACTTCCTGACGGCTAATTTCCGTCGTGATGGTAACTCTGCACTGGGTGCAAACAGCAAGTTCGGTAACTTCGGTGGTGTGAGTGTCGGCTGGCTGGTATCTGAAGAAGGTTTCTATAGGCGCCTTAATATCAGTCATGTTGTTGATAACGTGAAGCTGCGTGCCAGCTGGGGCCGTGTAGGTAATGGTAACGTGAGCAACGACTACGCGAGCCAGAGCCTGTATAGTGCTTCTCTGTACGGTAGTGCCGCTACCTGGTACCTGAGTCAGGCTGGTAACCCTGATCTGGCCTGGGAAACAAGTAAACAAACTAACCTGGGTATTGATCTGGGACTGTTGAATAACAGAATCCAGGTAGAAGGAACCTGGTTCAACAACGACGTGAATGGCCTGATCCTGAGTGCACCACAATCTGCTTCCAAAGGTATTCCTGACAATGCCATCCTCATGAACGTAGGTTCTATGTACAACCGTGGCTGGGAACTGGGTGTAACTGCGAGTGTGATTCGCAAGGAGAACTTTAGCTGGGATGCGGGTTTCAACTATACACACATCAATAATAAAGTAACTGCACTGGCGTCTGGTAATTCCGACATCATTGGGTATACCCATACTTCTTCTGAAGCAAGTAACGTAACGCGTGTAGGATATTCCGTGGGTAGTCTATATGGTGCGAAGACGGATGGCGTAAATCCTGAGAATGGTCGCCGTATCTTCATTAACAAAGCTGGTGAGAAAGTACAATACAGCGCAGCAGTGGCATCTGGTGAGAGCAACTGGACTTATCTCGATGGTACGACGGCTTCTGCTATCTCTGCGAGCGATTATTATCTGCTGGGCAATGCATTGCCAAAATGGTATGGTGGTCTGAGCAACAACTTCCGTTATAAAAACTTTGATCTGGGTGTGAACATCACTTATGCGGGTGGTAACTATGTAATGAATGGTACGAAAGCGACGCTGAGAGATCAACGCTTCTACAACAACTATACTGACATTTCCAAACGTTGGACAACGGTTGGTCAGGTGACAGACATTCCTCGTCTGGTATACAATGACCAGATCTCCAATGGTTCTTCTTATCCGATTTCAGCGAATGTAGAGAAGGGGGATTTCCTGCGTCTGCAAAGTCTGACGCTGGGCTACCGTGTACCTTCCAGGGTATTTGGTACATCTGGTATCACAAGCGCACGTGTGTATGCATCCGGCAACAACCTTTTCCTGCTCACGGGCTATACAGGTACAGATCCCGAGTCAAGCAGCAATGGTAACTCCAACACCACACCGGGTATTGAGAAGAACGCAGTGGGTCAGGGCAGGACTTTCACAGTGGGTATTAACGTAGGTTTTTAACGTAAAACAATCAGGAAAATGAAGAAGATATATCTGTATATAGGATTGGGGGTATTACTGGGTTTCTCCTCCTGCAGCGAGAAGGATCTGCTGGATACTGTGCCTTCCACCTCTATCAGTGATGCGAATGCATTTGGATCTGCCTCCCGTATTTTGGGGCTGGTGAATGGAGCGTATGATGCTGTGAAAGGCGCCTCATTATATGGCGGCAGATATCTGCTGTACTGCGATGTAAGAGGAGAGGATTTCATCAATGTAACGGCGAATTCATATACTGCTTACGAAAGCTGGAACAATAGTTACAACTCTGGTTCCAACGATATTAATAACCTTTGGTCACAGGCCTATACAGCGATCAACAATGCGAACATCCTCATCGCGGGGCTGTCTACCAGCAATGGTGTGATTTCGGATACACTGAATACCCAGTATACAGCGGAGGCGAAATACATCAGGGCACTGTGCTATTTTAGTCTGGTGACGGTGTATGCCACTCCATACAATGCAGACCAGGGAGCTTCCAAAGGTTTGCCATTGCGTCTGCATGCAGAAACTGATGGTAGCAATAATGACCTGGCGCGTAGTACCGTAGCGGAAGTATATGCACAGATCCTTTCAGATCTGGATGCAGCAGAAGCGAACCTGCCTGACAGTTATTCATCAGATCTGCTGAATACGACCCGTGCACACAAGAGTACCGCCATTGCACTGAAGACAAGAGTATACCTCACTATGAGTAACTTTGCAAAAGTTGTGGAAGAAGCTGCGAAGATTGTTCCACAAACCACAGCACCGTTTAGTACTACCAGCTATAGTGTGAAGCATGCTTTGCAGCCTGATATTACGACGTTGTTTGGTACGACCTATACAACTACTGAGTCTATCTTCTCTATGCCGATGACGTCTACGGATTCTTATTCAGGTCAGTCTGCTATCGGGTATATTTATAATGCAAACTCAGAATATTACCTGAATCCATCCGGCATCTTAGGCAATGCACAGTGGGGTAGTAGTGATAAGCGGAGAAGTTTGTTGCGTGTGGCATCTAATCTGTATTACCTGAAGAAATATGCGAAGGCATCTCCTTATGTAGATTATATTCCGGTGATCCGTTATGCTGAGGTATTGTTAAACTATGCAGAAGCTGCGGCACAGACCGGTAATCTAACCCTTGCTACGAATCTGCTGAAGGCGGTGCATGCGCGTAGTGATGCGAACTATACATTTGCGGATGCGGATATTGCGACTGCGGCAGCATTGGTGGCTACAATTGGGGTCGAGAGAAGAATTGAATTATTAGGAGAAGGTTACAGGTCCGGTGATTTGCTGAGAAATCTGCAGACCATTCCTGCGAAAGGAAGTAGCAGCTTACAGGCGAATGCCGTAGAGCCGTCTGCGTCGAATTATATTTTTCCGGCGCCGAACAACGAGCTGACAACAAATAAGCTTTATTAATAAAGTTTGGCCTTAAGTTTGCTATTCAATAATAAGAACGAACAATTTGCGTTTAATTAACGGACAGTAAACCCAGGATCAATGTTTAGAAGATCTACCTGGAAGAAATTTAAACAGCCTGCCAATATCCTAATACCATTTAGTATGTTGGCAGGTTTTGTGTTTTTAGGCACTGGTTGTGCTTCGAGTCGTAGTGGAAACTACGAGCCTCCCCGCCTGGGTGCTGAATACCGTTTTGAGGATGGTATGAGGAGAGAGAAACATCCACAGTATCTGTTCAGTAACAAAGAGCGGAAGGATATGCAAAAGATGGGGCTGCCAGCGGGTGAGCAAAATGAAGCAGTGGGCGGGGTGACATTACCTTCGGCGACTAGTCAGTTGCCAGCCGGTGTGAAAACGGATAGTATACCGGCGAAGGATTCAGTGTATAAAGTTTTGCCAAAATAGGGGAATAATCAGCCCTGGAAGCCTTTTAAGAAGAATTCTTAAAAGGCTTTTTTATTGGCTGTTGGTTGACCTCTTTCCTTATTGTGGTTTGTAGAAAAAGTTAAAGTTTTCCTAACGCAGTAACCTTTCTTTTATTTCCCCGTTACACCTGCATGCCATGGTTCTCCATTGGCGTATTTTCCGGTGTTTCATCCTTAGCCCAATCCTATACTAAACTTCGGACTATGAAGATTGTTTACTTGTTTGCTGTCCTGTTTATTACATCATTACCTGCCTGGGCGCAGCGCAACAAGCTGACTTATGGACCTTACGTAGAAACGCTTATAAACCAGGGAAAGTTGCCTGCGGCGTCGAAAGTGGGAGCGGGGGCAGGTATAGGTATGAAAGTGCAATTATTGACCGGCTGGAGCTTTACTGCTTCTGCCGGGTATGTTTGTTTTAAAGGGAGTACGACGCAGAAAAGTGTTTCAGCTGCAGACGACTATCAGGTGATTCCTGTACGTTTAGGGGTGGAGTATAAGTTGCCTGTGCCTGCATTATATGTTAAGATAGAGGGGGGAACTGCAACTATTATTGGTCATTATAGCGGGCAGGGTACAAAAGCGATAGTGACACCTGGATTAGGAGTACATTTGAAATCATTGGATCTGGAGGCAAAGTATGAGACGTGGGTAAAGGAGAATGCCAATAGTTCGATTGGGGTGAAAGCGGCGTTATCATTTTAGAGATTTAAAGAACAGTTGTCATGCTTTTGGGAATTACCAGGAAATGGGTTGTTACATTTTTTCTACAGACCGATTGAATCAAGATAGGGATTTTCTATCTAAGTGAGGGGATATCTCTCTTAAATACTTCAGAATGATACCATTTACAATCAACAGGGCCATTTAATATGAATTACTTACATTTGTGAGAATTTTAAAATATCCGTATGAATAAAACCATTCAAATTTCATTATTACTTGCTTTCTTCTGTGTTATCGGCACTCAGTCTCAGGCACAGTTAAAGAGATTCAGTATCGGTCCTTACGTAGAAACAGGCGTTCCTACCGGTGACTTCAAGGACACCCACAACGCAGGCTGGGGTGGTGGTCTGAATGCAGACATTAAGCTGATTGCCGGTTTGGGTGTGACTGGTTCTGCCGGTTATATGCGTTTCTCCGGAAAATCTTTTAACTACGATGCAGGTGGTGCTATGGCATCAGGTAAGTATTCTGCCCTGCAGGCATTTCCTGTGAGAGTGGGGGTGAAGTATAAATTCCCTTTCCCATTATTGTATGTAAAGGCAGAAGGCGGTACCGCAACTTATGTAGGCGATTACAAGGGAACGGCTACGCTGTTTGCTCCTGGTATTGGCATTCGTTTCCTGGGATTGGATGTGGAAGCAAAGTATGAAGCCTGGTTTAAGGACGGTGATCATCTAGGTTTCTTCGGTCTGAAAGCGGGATATAATTTTTAGTCATTTGTTAATTATTTATAGTGGGCCTCCGGAAGCATCCGGGGGCTTTTTTATTGCCAGCACTATGTGGTGTCGTGCTTTATAGATTGAAATATAGAACCTAAGAAGGGATCGTTTATTCCAAATAAAGAAGCCCCCTGATTATCTCAGGAGGCTCCACAGGTTTCCGTTTGAATAAGAAGATCTTTCCGGTATTCATCATGTTACCGGCATGTTCACTGTACTGCTACTTTTTAGGTTGTTTCTTGTGTTTTTTGGCAGTAGTATCAGCAACTTGTTTGCCTGTTGTATCGGCCTTGGCAGCGGTAGTATCACCTGCATTTTTAAACGCAGCTGTATCTTTTACAGCCATCGCTGTATCCAGTCTGTGAGCGAAAGCGGCTGTGTCAGACGTGGTGCTGGAAGTATCACCCTTCATAGTAAAACTAGCGGTGTCCTTCATCATAGCAGCAGCCAGGGTGTCTTTGCTGAAAGCTGTGTCTGCTTTAGCAAAAACCGCTGTGTCACGGAAATTGGAAGTGTCAGCTTTAAAATTGGCAGTATCTGCCTTGAAGCTGAATGCAGTGTCTTTCATCAGCGCAGTGTCAGCTTTGAAGAACGAAGCGGTGTCACGGAAATTCGCAGCAGTATCTACTTTGAACAAACTAGCTGTATCACTCATCATAGCGGTATCCGCTTTGAAAAAGCTCGCAGTGTCTGCTTTAAACAAATTTGCTGTGTCATAAGCCATCGCTGTGTCTCTTACAAAACTGGCTGTGTCGGTGCTGAAGTTAGCAGTGTCTCTCGCGAAGCTGGCAGTATCTGCTTTGAAAAAGCTCGCAGTGTCTGCTGACATAATTGTGTCGGCTGCGTTACCGCTGTTAGACATAACATTCTTTGCATTCACATTGGCCAGAACAAAAGCGCCAAAACCTGCCATAAGGCCGAAACGGATTAATTGCTTCTTCATGGTTTTTCAATTTAATTGGTTAAAAAAATCAATAAAAGATGGTTGCTTAGGATATAGCCAAAACGGTGCAAGAATCCTCTAAGAAAATGTTAAAGACAATAATCAATTATGTAACTAATTGAAAAACAGGTGCTTGATTTGATTTCTTTTTTGAGTATTTTTTCAAGTCTGATTAAACTTTACTGACTTTAGTAAGTCGCGAATGCCGGAAAACTGTAGATATGTAGTAACACGACCGGGTACACGTTTTCATACTGAGAATAGTAAGCTTAAAAAAGAAGCATGTCTGTTAGCTAAATATTTTAAAACTCGTTAAATTAATATCATAATTTCTTGTTAAGAAAGTATACATTTACGCCCATATCTGTGAATGTGACATCGTAATAAAAGTGTTCCTATTAATAATTGTACACCACTTGAATGTAATGCCAGCGAACAGTGTGTAAGCTTCCTTGAGATAATAATATAAACACGTTTTTCCAAATCCAACTACTTACTTTGCTATGAGGTACAAACCATCGGGCAAGCTATGCTTCCTATTATTCGTGTCATGTCTGCTTACCACGGCAGCCCTCGCACAGCGCACCATCTCAGGTATGGTCAAAGACGCCGGCGATAGTAGCAGTCTCCCGGGCGTAAACATCACCGTGCCTGGTACCACAACCGGCACCATTACTGACGCTAAAGGGCACTTTTCCCTGCTGATCCCGGAATCGGCAAAGAGCCTGATCTTTTCTTTTATGGGGTATACCCAGCAAACGATCGCTATCGGTAACCAATCTACCTTTTCTGTATCACTGCAATCTGCTTCGAAAGGATTGGGAGAAGTCGTTGTAGTTGGTTATGGTACCCAGAACCGTCGCGACGTAACAGGTACCATATCATCCATCAAAGGATCTGATATCAAAAACCTGCCTGTCAGCGATGCTTCCCAGGCTATACAGGGTAAAGTGCCCGGTGTAGACATCGTGCGTTCTGATGGTTCTCCCGGTACTGAGCCTAATATCCGCATTCGCGGTACGGGTACTATTAACAATGCCGAACCTCTTATTATTATAGATGGAGTACCTGCAACCGGCCTGAGCGATGTAAACCCTAATGACATCGCCTCTATGGAAATACTTAAAGACGCTTCCAGCTCCGCGATCTACGGTACCCGTGCGGCAAACGGTGTTGTGATCATCACTACCAAAAAAGGTGGTTATGGGGAGAAAACTCATGCAACTGTCAATGTTTATAAAGGTACATCCAATGCACGTCGCTACTTACCCCTGCTGACTGCTCCGGAACTCGTGCAGCTAAAACAGGAACGTTATACTAATGATGGTGTAGCTATCAACCCGCTGTGGCAGGATCCTTACTATGCGGTTCAACGTACGGACTGGCAAAGAGCGCTGATCGGTACCGGCTCTACTACCAATGCAGATGTAAACCTGCGCGGAGGTAGTGCTGCATCCAACTACCTGTTCAGTGCCGGCTATTATGATGAAAAGGGTATGATCGAAAATACTTTCTTCAAGCGTTATAGCTTCCGCATCAACTCCGAACATAAACTTGGTAGCCGGGTGAAAGTAGGAGAGAACCTCCAGCTCACTTACCGCAATGCAAAAGGTTTCGATACCTATTCTTCCCAGACAGGTCTGATCTTTAGTGCGCTTCGGTTTAACCCGGCAATACCTGTGAGAAATGAAGATGGCAGTTGGGGAACAGCGAAAGCCAGCAATGAACTGGGAGATATCAACAACCCTGTATTCACTGTCAATAATATTGATGCGTATAGCAAAACTTACCGCGTACTTGCCAGTGTGTATGCTGAAGTGCAGATTCTCGATGGCCTCTCTCTGCGTGTAAACGGTGGTTACGACGGCCAGATCTATCAGCAATACAGTTTCACACCGGCCATCCTGGATCAGACCCGCGTAAGTGCAAATGCTGATCTCTGGCAACGTTCCGAATCCAACGGGACCGCACTAGGTGAAGCCTTCCTGACGTACAATAAAACATTCAACAAAGTACACCAGGTTACACTGACCGGTGGTTACTCTGCGCAAACTTCTCATGGGGACTGGTTCCGTGCTGAACGCTGGGGGTATACCGATGAAGCAACTGATCAGCGTGTGCTGGATAATGGGACTACCGTATACAACGCGTCTGGTAATTACAATGCAGAAACTGCGATTGTTTCTGGATTCCTTCGTGCTTTTTATGGTTATAAAGGCAAGTACCTCTTTACCGGAACGTTCCGGGCAGATGGTTCCAGCAAGTTTCCCGTTGGCAACCGTTGGGGGTATTTCCCTGCCTTCTCAATGGGCTGGCGTGTAAGCGATGAGAACTTCTTTAAAGATAATGTTGGTTTTATGAGCAATCTGAAATTAACCGGCGGCTGGGGACAGCTGGGGAACCAGAATGTGAACGATTACCAGTACCTCGCCATCGTTACCAAGGACCGTAAATATTCGTTTGGCGGAAACCCTTATACTGGTGTGTGGAACAGTTCTCTTGCGAATCCTAACATTACCTGGGAAAAGGCAGAGATGACGAACATCAGTGCAGAAATGGGCTTCTTTAAAAATGCACTGAATGCAACTGTGACCTGGTTCAATAAAAATACCCGTGATATGTTGGTCCCTTATCCTGAGCTGGATGTGCATGGTACAAGTACGATCCCTGATCAGAACATCGGTCAGATGAACAACAAAGGTTGGGAAATAGAAGTAGGCTACCAGGGTGGCAAACAGGCGGTACATTATCACGTAGGGGTGAATGCTTCCTTTATTAAAAACCGTGTTACCAAACTGTATTCCGGCACCTATATCAGTTCAACACCATATGGCCGGCAGGCACAGGAGATTTCCCGTACTTACGAGGGACAGCCAATCGCATCTTTCTATGGCTGGAAAACAGACGGGATTTACCAGAACCAGGCAGCAATCGACAATGATCCGAACGTAGCAAAGGACAATAACCGTGCTGATATCAAACCAGGTGATGTTCGCTTTGTTGATATTAATGGTGACGGTAAGATAGATGAAAACGATCGGACGAACCTTGGTAATCCCAATCCCCGCATGACGTATGGCATTCAGGCCGGTGTTGAATATAAAGGATTTGACCTGAGCGCGACCTTTGCAGGTGTAGCAGGCGTAAAACTCTATAATGCAGACAGAATGCAAGGTCTGGATCCGACCTATTCTTACAATATGTATGCAGAAGCGATGAATCGCTGGCATGGGGAAGGTACCAGCAATAGCATGCCACGCATGTCTCTCAAGGATGCCAATCAGAATGCACGTACTTCTGACCGTTTTGTAGAAAGTGGTAATTATTTCTCTCTGAGAAATGTAACCCTCGGTTATACCATTCCTGCTCATGTATGGGGTAAATCCGGTATTTCTGATATCAGGGTATATGCCACCGGTCAGAATGTATTCATGACCACCAAATACAAAGGACTAAATCCTGAACTGGGTTATGCATCATCTACTGATGGTAACCTTATGCGCGGTGTAGACGTGGCCACATACCCTCAGGCACGCGTATTTACTTTTGGTGCAACCATGAATTTCTAAACAAGCAAAACGAATTAAGCAATGAAACGAATGAAATATCTGCTGCTGTGCGTACCTGCGTTCTTTGCCTGTAACAAGGAATTGGATGTAGATAAAAAAGGTAGCTATACTACAGCCAATTACTGGCGCAATGAATCTGATGCAGTGGACGGCATCACCGGGATCTATAATATCTTGTTGGAAGAAGACTTTACCGGCTTTGGTGAATTTGTATATGACAACTGTTCTGATGACCAGTACCGTGCCGGTGACCACCCTGAGCTGGCGGACATCGAAAACTTCACATACGACGCGTCCAACGCCGCCGTGAAAGCTCCATGGAAGTGGAAGTATGAAATGCTGAACAGATCCAATAGCGCGTTGCTGTACATTCCGAATATCACCAACATCAGTGATGATGTGAAGCGTCGTTGCCTGGGTGAAGCACACTTCTTTCGTGCCTATGCTTACTGGCGCCTGGCGCTGATCTATGGCGACGTACCTATGATTATGGAAGAAGATATTAAAAACGGTAGCTACAATAAACCCAAGTCTACGATTGACGTCGTTCATGCGCAGATAGAGGCAGATCTGAAGGCCGCAGCCATCCTGTTGCCAGAAAGTTACGATGCATCACAGGCTGGTCGCGTGAGCAAAGGTACTGCATGGGGGTTACTGGCAAAGCTTTATCTCTATGAAAATGATTTTGCAAATACCATTTTATATGGTGACAGCGTGATCACTAATGCAAGTTATGCTTTACAAACTACCTATAAGGCCAACTTCACACCTGCTACCAGCAATAACAGTGAAATGCTGTTCAATGTGCAGACATTGGATGGATGGGGTTATTCTGACTTCATCACTTACCACGCACCACGTGCATGGGGTGGATGGGATTTCTTCGAACCTGTGCAGGGGTTACTGGATGAATTTGAAGATGGCGACCCGCGCAAAGATGTATGTATCATGAAACCCGGAGATGTGATCAATATTGGAACGGGTACGGCTACTTATACCGCGTCATTATCTTCTACAGGTTATCACTACAACAAGTTCTGTGCATGGATCAGTACAGGTGGTTTGAATTATTCCTTTAAGTATCCGCTGATGCGTACATCAGATATATATTTATGTGTGGCAGAAGCGAAGATTCGTCAGACAGGTGCAGGTGCCGGAGATGCGGAAATCAATGCAATTCGTTCAAGAGTTGGCCTGACAAAAGTATCCAATGCAGGAATGCCTGCATTAATGCATGAGAGAAGAGTCGAGCTTTGTGGAGAGAATGAACGTCATCAGGATCTGATGCGGTGGGACAAGGCAGGGATTATTGACATCACCACTATTTACAACAAACCCAAGCTGACATCTTCAGGAGCAGTGATACAGGTGGCGAGAACCTTTACAAGGCCAAAGAATTACTACTTCCCATTACCACAATCTGAGATTGATAAGAGTAATGGTGTGCTGGTGCAGAATTCAAATTATTAGTAGTTAAAGGAGGTTGTCTCAGCAGTCATCAGCAAATTCGGCAATCGGTGATACGACATTTTGTTCTGTCAGGTAGCCGAATAAAAATTGCTGTTGAGACAATCTCTTTTTCTTTTAAACGTGTGAAGTTATTTTCATATGCAGCGGCCCGATGGCTGGAGTGATATGTTGCTTCTCATGATCCGGCAAAAGGATGTAGAATTACAGGATCGAGGTGATAGAAGGGTTAATTGATTATTATCTGGCTAATACAATCCATTTTTTCAGGCAGTATATAAATAATTGTCAATTTTACACACAAAGTTTCCTTTTTTAAGCCTATATTGGGACTTCTGAATAATTCCTGGTTATGCGATACAAAATTCATCACTGTCTTACAGCGTTATTATTGTCCGGATCAATGTCCGTGGCCCAGACACTTACCGTCAAAGTAAATACACCACAACACAATGTTCAACCCACAATGTGGGGGATTTTTTTCGAAGATATTAACTTCTCGGCTGATGGTGGTATTTATGCAGAACTGGTCAAAAACCGTTCATTTGAATTTGCCCAGCCATTACAGGGATGGAAAGTGATCAAAGAAGCCAATGCCGGCAAGGTCCTGATCGTAAACCGTGCGCCTGAAAATGCGGCGAATCCGCGCTACGCGCACATTACCACTTCGGGTAATTTCGGCCTTTTCAACGAAGGTTTCCGTGGCATGGGTTTTAAGAAAGGGGAAACGTATAATTTCTCTGTTCTCGCCGGCAATACGACTGGCAATGTAACTATCAAGGTAGTACTTCTTAATGATAAAGGCGCTGCCATCGGTGCGGCTACTGTGGGGACTCCCGGCAAGGAATGGAAGAGCTACAGGGCAAGCATCACTGCTGGAGAAACGGTCGCCAAAGGTGGTCTGCAGGTCTTCTTCGAAGGCAATGGCACCGTAGATGCGGATATGCTCTCTCTGTTTCCGGCAAATACCTGGAAACAGCGTCCGGGTGGGCTCCGTTCCGACCTTGTACAGCTCCTTGCTGATCTCCATCCAGGTTTTGTCCGTTTCCCGGGTGGTTGTATCGTAGAAGGGAAGGACCTGGTGAACCGCTATCAATGGAAAAAGACTGTAGGCCCGGTGGAAGATCGTACGCTGATTGTGAACCGCTGGAATACAGAATTCCCGAACCGTGCTCCGGGTGACTATTACCAGAGTTATGGCCTTGGTTTCTACGAGTATTTCCAGCTCTCCGAGGACATCGGCGCAGAGCCGCTGCCTATCCTGAACTGTGGTATGGCCTGCCAGTTCAATACCGGCGAGGTAGCAGCTGAGGATGATGTCAATAATTATATCCAGGACGCTCTTGACCTGATCGAGTTTGCCAATGCCGGCACTGATACAAAGTGGGGAAAATTGAGGGCCGATATGGGGCATCCTAAGCCTTTCAACCTGAAAATGATCGGGGTGGGTAATGAACAATGGGATAGTCAGTATTTCGAGCGCTATAAAATGTGGGAAACGGTCCTGAAAGCCAAACATCCTGAGATCAAGCTGGTTTCAAGTGTAGGCCCTTTTCCGGATGATGAGCGTTTCCATTATGGCTGGTCCCAGCTGAAAGATTCCAAAGCAGACCTGGTAGATGAACATTATTATATGGCACCGGAATGGTTCCTTCAGAATGCCTCCAGATACGATAATTACGACCGTAAAGCACCTCATATCTTCGCTGGCGAGTATGCAGCTCATACCCGGGATAAGGAGAAGGATCAGCCAGAAAGCCGCAATACATGGGGCAGCGCCCTTGCCGAAGCCGCATTTATGACTGGATTGGAAAGGAATGCGGATGTCGTGAATATGGCATCCTACGCACCATTGCTCGCCCACGTAGATGCATGGCAATGGCGCCCTGACCTGATCTGGTTCGACAACCTGCGTTCAGTAGGTACGCCTAATTATTATGTACAGAAACTGTTTGCCAACTATAAAGGGACTAATACTGTACCTGTACTGGAAAACGGGAAGGTAGTCACAGGACAGGACAGCATTTATGCCAGTGCGACCATCGATGCGGTAAAGAAACAGTTGTTGCTGAAAGTGGTGAATGCCTCCTCCACCTCCCGTCCATATAAGATCCAACTGGAAGGTGCTGCCACCACAAAAGAGGCAGCGGTTCAACAGGTGCTGACTGCAGATAAACTGGCTATCAATACATTGGATGAACCATCAATGGTAGCTCCCCTGCAGCAAAAACTGACTATTATCAGAAACAGTGCAAGTGTGACGCTGCAGCCAGCTTCTATGAATGTTTTCGTTATCCCATACAAGTAGGGATTTAATAAAATACTGTTCCCATTTAGCCCATTTTTCTGCCGGTGGTAGAAAAATGGGCTTTTTGTTTTTACCAGGTGAACCGCGTGGCACGTTTTTTAGTTTAAATAGAGTAGCAATGAGTATATGCCTTGAAATGTTCCAATATGTTCAACAAACTCATAATCTTTTGGTTTCTTGTTTGTAAGTGTGTTCCTGCACAGTCCCAGGACTCCCTGCCGAGATGGAGTCTCCAAAATTGCCTGGATTATGCCAAAACGCATAATATCACGCTGAATAGTTTACGCCTGAATCGCAGTATATCTGAGCAGGATCTTTTATTATCCAGATCAGCCGTATTGCCAGGCGTTTCCGCCTCTCTTTCTCCTTCAGTGACCCATTCTAAGGTATTAGACACAAATGGTGATCTCAGATCACGGGTCACTACTTCGGCTAGCACGTCGGCCAGTGCTTCGGTTACATTATATAATGGTGGTTATCTCAGAAATGATATCAGGCAGAAAGAGTTGCTGGTACAGGTAGCAGGTTTGGATCTTGCTGCTTCGGAGAATGATATTACCCTGAGTATTACACAGGCATACCTGAACATTTTGCTGGCCAGGGAAAACATTGTCTATGTTGCGGATGTTGTAGCAACTTCGGAAGCACAGGTAAAGCAGGAGCAGCAGTTTTATGATGCCGGTGCAGTGGCACTGAAGGACCTGATCCAGTTACAGGCGCAATTGGCCAATGACAAATATACATTAGTAGCAGCACAGAACACGCATCGGCAAAACCTGCTGACCCTGAAACAGATCTTACAGTTACCTCCGGATACAGGTTTTGCTGTGCTGGAGCCGGATACGCTGATGTCGAATCCAGTATTGACTGCATTGTCTGAGGCGAGGCAGGCGGCATTGAATAATCGTCCTGAGGTAAAGAGCAGTGAGCTGAGTGTGGAGTCAGCGAAACTGGGCGTGTTAAAAGCAAGGGCGGGGTATTTGCCTGCCTTGAGCGCGGGTGCCGGCATAGGGACGAATTATACGGATAACAGTGCTTATTCTTTTATGAAACAGATGGATAACAATTTCTATCAGCAAATAGGCGTGACCTTGTCTGTACCTATTTTCAGTAAGCGTGCGAATAAAGTAAATGAGGCAGTAGCAAAACTGGGAGTTGGGCAGGCGGAACTCACATTACAGAATACGCGTACTACGTTGTCTTATCAGGTGGAACAGGCGTATATCAATGTATTAAATGCACAGTCGCAATATGATGCAGCGGTGGAACAGTTGCGGTATACACAGGAGAGTTACCGGATTGCCAACGAGCAGTTGAAAATAGGAGCGACAAATACGACAGAGGTATTGGTGCAGAAAAATCTCTACATACAGGCACTGCAGAGTTATATACAGGCGAAGTATAGTTCCGCGCTGTACATCAGAATCTATGATTTTTACAGGGGTGTACCTGTTACATTATAAAATTTGTATAAACTTATATAGGATGAATAAGAAGGTCCTCATAATTTTAGTGATAGTGGTGGCCGTATTAGCCGTATGGTTTTTCTTTTTTAGAAAAAAGGAGAAACCGGTAGTTGTAGAGACAGAAAAACCAAAGTATGGTCATATTTATACCAGTATTACTGCCACAGGATACGTGCAGCCAGTAGATACGGTGGCGGTAGGTACACAGGTATCCGGTACACTTAAATACATTTATGCAGACTTTAACTCACAGGTGAAAAAAGGCCAGCTAATAGCCGAACTGGATAAAGTACTACTGCAGGCAGAAGTGGATCGTAATAAGGGAACGCTTGCCAGTGCTCAGAGTCAGCTGGTGTATGAGGATGCGCAGTTTAAAAGAGAAGAGCAATTATATAATGTGGGTGCCGTAAGTAAAGCAGATTATGACAATGCAAAATACCTGTACCAGGCAGCAAAAGCAAGTGTGGAGAGTGCCCGTGCATCATTGGCCACTGCACAGCGTAATTTGTTCTTTACGGAAATTTATTCGCCGATAGATGGTGTAGTATTGAGCCGGTCTGTAAGTGTAGGGCAAACAGTGGCAGCGAGTTTTAGTACACCCACATTGTTCATTCTTGCAAAGGACATTACAAAAATGCAGGTGCAGGCAAATGTAGATGAAGCAGATATTGGGAATGTAAAGGATAGCCAGCGGGTATCATTTACCGTGGATGCCTACCTGGATGACGAGTTTTCCGGAAGAGTGGAGGAGATCCGTTTGAAACCAACGGTTTCTTCCAATGTAGTAACTTATACAACCATTATCAGTGCGCCGAACGAGAACATGAAACTGAAGCCGGGTATGACGGCGACGGTGACTATTTATACCGCAGAAAAATACCATGCATTGTTAATTCCGGCAAAGGCGTTGATGTTTAAACCTGACTCCGCGATGGCAAAGAAATTTACTGTGATAGGTATAGCGCCTCCGGCAGCAGAGAAACATAAATCTTCTAAGCCGGTAACGGGAGGGGAGCAGGATACGGTGAGAAGGCAGCATGCAGATACTTCGAAGGTAACGGCGAGTTATGTATGGGTAAAGCAGGGTGATACATTGCTACAAAAGAAGGTAGTGATTGGATTGAATGATAATACGCGGGCGGAGGTAGTCTCCGGGTTGACGGAAGAAGACGATGTAGTGACAGCAATGACGCAGGAAACGGACAACAAAGCTACCGGGAAGGGCGGATCTGGTGGCAGTCCTTTTATGCCACAAAGAAGAAGGCGATAAAAGTGATTTTTCATTGATATCACAAACGAAAAGATGGACAAGAAGATACTGGAAATACAACAGATAAAAAGGGAGTTCCGAATGGGTACGGAGGTTGTCCGTGCATTGAAAGGAGTGTCCTTTGATGTATTCGCGGGTGAGTTTGTAACGATTATGGGCAGTAGTGGTTCAGGTAAAACGACGCTTCTTAATATTTTAGGTTGCCTTGATAAGCCTACAGAGGGGAACTACCTTCTGGATGGTGTAGACATAGGCAAGCTTTCCCGTAACGACCTTGCACGTTTGCGGAATCGTAAAATAGGATTTGTGTTTCAGGCATATAACCTGTTACCAAGGACTTCGGCGCTGGAGAATGTAGAACTGCCGTTGTTTTATAACATGGAGATCAGCCATGAAGAGCGGAGGAAGAAAGCGGTACATGCATTGGAAGCAGTGAAACTGGCAGAGCGTATGGATCATACGCCGAGTCAGTTATCAGGCGGACAGCAACAGCGTGTTGCCATTGCGCGTGCGTTGGTGAATGAGCCGGTGATGATCCTCGCGGATGAAGCAACCGGAAATCTCGATACGCGTACTTCTTATGAGATCATGGCGCTTATGCAGGAATTGAATCAGGAACAGGGAAAGACGATTGTATTTGTAACGCATGAACCGGATATAGCAGCGTTTAGCAGCCGTACCGTGATGTTGCGGGACGGGAAGGTAGTGAAAGATACGAAGAATGAGCAGGTGCGGTCCGCAAAGGAGGCGCTGGCATCGTTACCGGTGACAGATGATTACTAATGAGCGGGTTTCGAAAAATTGAATCCCGGATGCTATACTATCGGCCGGATAAGTGAAGATAAATAGTCCAAAGCTGCTGATAACCCTTCGCATCCGATAGATAAAAATATAAGATCTTTCAAGCGGCTATTACTTATCTGGCCGGTCTAAGATGATCATTACTTATATGAATGTAATAAACCTCATAAGAATTGCTTTTAAGGCCCTGCTTCGTAATAAACTGCGGGCCTTCCTGACCATGCTCGGCATTATCATTGGCGTGGCCGCAGTAATTGCAATGGTTGCCATCGGGCAGGGGAGTAAGGAAAGCATTCAGTCACAATTATCCAGTATGGGATCGAATATGATCACCATCCTGCCCAGCAGCAATGTGGCTGGTGGCGCCCGATTGGGAGGAAGCACCGTCAATACACTCACTATCGACGATGTAAAGGCCATCCGCAAGCAAGCTGAGAATGTAAGTGCAGTTTCACCTGCTGCCAACAGCAGCGGCCAGGCTATCAACGGGGCGCTCAACTGGCCGACTACTATTTATGGTGTAAGCCCCGCATACCTGGATATTCGTCAATGGGCATTAAAGGATGGTATCCCTTTCAGTGAGGAGGACGTACGCGCCTCCGCTAAGGTGTGCCTGCTGGGCCAGACAGTTGTATCTAACCTGTTTCCCAATGGAGATAACCCTATTGGTAAAATTATCCGCTTTAATAATATTCCCTTTCAGGTAATCGGGGTACTCGAAGCTAAAGGGCAGAGCTCCTTTGGTCAGGACCAGGATGATGCAATTATAGCACCGTATACAACTGTGCAGAAGAGAATTCTGGCTTCTATATATTTTCGTACCATTTACGCCTCGGCTGTAAGTGAAAGTGCTTCTGATGCCGCTACCGACGAGATTACGGCCATCATTCGCAAACAACACAGACTGCGTGCCTCTGACGAGGATGATTTCCAGGTACGTACCATGGCAGAACTGATCAGTGCATTGAGCTCTACGAGCAACCTGCTAACCATACTACTGACTGCTATCGCCGGGATCTCGCTGGTGATAGGTGGAATTGGGATCATGAATATCATGTATGTATCAGTTACAGAGCGTACCCGGGAAATTGGGTTGCGCATGTCGATAGGCGCAAGGGGAATCGATATCCTGATGCAGTTTCTGATCGAGGCGATCATGATCAGTATCACAGGGGGCATCATTGGCGTGATCTTAGGGATCACTTCTGCCAGGTTGATCACTATCTTTCTGTCGTGGCCAACACTCGTTTCGGAATCCTCAATTATATTGTCATTCCTGGTGTGTGCTGCTACGGGCGTATTCTTTGGATATTATCCGGCGCAAAAAGCATCCAGATTGGATCCGATAGAGGCGTTAAGATATGAGTAAGCATTACTACTTATAAGCGTCCATGAAGTATTGGACTTTTGGAACTTTTTTCGTTCTTTACTGGCGTGTTTTTTGAGCAAACCAGCAATAAAGCGATACATCATGAGAGTTAAATACGAAGAATTAAAGGACGTATTCAAAGAGAAATTAATAGACCTTGGCTTTGATTCTGCAAAAGCAGGGATCGTTGCCGGGATCTTCGCTGATAATAGCCGTGATGGCGTCTACTCCCATGGCCTGAACCGTTTTCCGGTATTTGCACAATTAATCAAAGATGGTTTGGTAGATCCTGATGCCACCCCCGAAATGGTAGAAAAACATGGCCTGGTGGAGACCTGGGAGGGTTACAATGGAGCTGGCATGTTCAATGCCACAGTATGTATGGATCGTGCTATTGAACTGGCTAAACAATACGGCGTGGGCATAGTAGGCATCCGCAATACGAACCACTGGATGCGTGGCGGGACTTATGGCTGGCAGGCAGCTCAGGCAGATTGTATCGGCATTTGTTTTACGAACGCAATAGGTAGCATGCCGCCATGGGGTGGCACCTTTCCCCGGCTGGGTAATAATCCATTAGTGATAGCGGTACCCCGTCCGGAACATCCCATTGTACTTGATATGGCTATGTCTCAATATTCTTATGGCAAGATGCAGGAGTATGAATTGAAGCAGAAGCAATTGCCATTTGACGGTGGATATGATAGCAACGGAGAGTTGACTCGTGATCCTGCTGAAATAAGGAAGACAAAGCGGGCTTTGCCTATTGGATTATGGAAGGGATCTGGTTTGGCACTCATGCTGGATGTGTTATTAGCTGCATTGACCGGTGGCCGGTCAGTAGAACAAATTACAGCCAGTGGAAAGGAATTTGGCGTGTCACAGTGTTTTATTGCGATTCATAAACCTGATCTGCATGAAAGTCTGATTGAAGAGATCTTAGCATATACAAAATCTGAAAGTCCGCAGGAGATTAGTTTTCCCGGCGAGAATACTTTCAGGACAAGATTGGAGAATTTAAGAGAGGGGGTGCCGGTAAATGAGGAGATGTGGAAGAAGGTAAAAGCAATTTAGTCACCTATTATTGAATCTGTCATTCAATATGAAAGTCGAGCTTATCCACCACGTCCCCATCGTTCAGTGATCTGATTGTAAACGGAAGGCTGCCCGGCGTAGCCTTCTTCCGTATCTTTTTCAACTGTGCCTGGTCCACACTTGCGGTATAATCACCCGGAGGTAAACCGATATAATTGTACGTGCCATCATTCTCTGTCAGCGCCCTCGCCACCATAGCTCCCTTTTTATCCCTGATAATTACCAGCACTCGTCCCTGCGGCGCATTGTCCATATACACCCTTCCTGATATTTCTCCCACAATGAACACTGGAATTTCCACCATTTTTAACTTGTTCGGATCAATTGCAATACTATAAGTCTGCTCCTTCATCCTCCATGCAATATTGGGAAGACTATTCGGATCTATCTTCACGAGATAATTAACAAATGGCTCCAGGCTAGTTACCATGATTATAGAATCCCGCTTACTATAAATCACATTTCCGTATTGCACACTTATTTTCACACCTTCTACTTTCGGTTCGCCGAGATCCCTTTTCCCATTATTATTCATATCCAGAAAAGGTACCAGTGTTACCCCGCCCGTCCCGACATTCACCCTGTTATTAAAATTCGCATACTTCGCAGGATGATCATAAATAAAGCTACCCCTGGCCGATTCGACAAATGTACTTACGCCTCCTCCTCTCCATGCATTCACTGCCGTCTGTACCCCTCTGAAATCCCATCTCAGCCCGATCCCTACATTCGTTACATGGCTCTCATTATTCTGTTCAAATGTTAGATTTACATATCCTCTGCTGGAAAGATATTTCCCCATTTCTGCCCTATAATAACTTACACTGTTGTCTGTGTAACTATATTGTACCTGTGGCAAAAATACTATATTCGATGGCAGCCGGAATGTCAGGGCCAGATTACTGTAGATGTATTTATGCGTATTCCCCAGGAAGATACCATAGGTAGTCAGATTTGTGCCTACTCTTCTAATCGCTCCGGAGATCATCCATTCAGCGGTCGTATAATTGATATTTCCCGGAAGTAAAATATGATCAAGCGTCAATCTTGTATAAGCGACCATATTCCGCAAAGTGACCGGCTTAGACACGATAAACCGATGCTCCTCCAAATAATTGAAGTTAATGGCCTTCTGGCCTTCCTTATACCTGATATAATCAGCTTCCAGTTCTAATCCTGAATGATGGCGATAAGTTAAGATGCTTCGTCCTCTTACATTATAGGTATAATCTGCCGTAAACAAGAGTCCCCTGGCAATTAACATGGATACGTTTGCAAACGGCATGCTTTTACCAGTGCTTACAGAGGAAAGATACTCAATACCTCCGCCGACAGTAATCTGCCTGGTAAGACCATAATTCCCCTGAATATGAGCAAACCGGCTATGACCTGTATCCTGGACTATACCAGCACTGGCGGAATATTCAAATTCATGATAAGGCAGGAAATTGAACGGCACAATGATATTCTCATCTTTGTACCGTTCTTCGCCCCATGGTCCATAGTAACGAAGTGTCACCTGTGTATTACCATATACCAGGGGTACCTGAAAGGTGAAGAATCCTGCCGGATCAGCCCTTGTATAATCAACCAGGGCACCGTTAACATACAATTCCACGGTCCAGTTAGGTTCTGTAAAATTACTAAGTGTGTAAGTACCATACGCCCGACGGATGCCTGTCGGTGTATTGGTCAATGTAACGCCTACCACCGGAGAAAAAATCGACGCTACCGACTGAGCATAAATTTTTCCTGCAATAACCTGTCTAAGTGCTGCATGATCATTATTGGCATATCGCCAGCGGTAGAATTGCTGGCGCTCATCCAGCGGTCTTATATAATCACTATCATGCGAAATAGTTGTTCTGTATTGTTGCGAAAAGTTATTATAGTTTAAAGACACTATTGCCTCACCCCCGGCGAGGATACCACCCAGTGATAAATTGAGTCGTGTGTCAGCATTACCAGGTGTTCTTTGTGTAGCGATGATCGCCCAATCGGCCATTCCAAAATGAAATAGGGGATAGGTGCGGGCAATGGTGGTATCTGCCACCATATTCCCTTTGAGCTTACCTATATTCTGTCGCATGAGTTCCTGTCGAAGTTCCCTTATTGCCGGCAATTCTATCTTTGGTTCCATGTTGATTGCCAGGTTTCTGAAACTGAATTTACAGGTCAGTCCAAACACCTGCCCATAGATATCGAAACGGAGATACAGTTCATCTGCAACTCGTACAATGCCCTGTTTTTGCAGGTGGTAGGTTTGGTTTTTATAATTGATGAGTTTATGGGTTCTGTCGATGAGATAAGTGGAGTCCTGGTTAATGAAGAAACCAGTTATGGAATCCAGCCCTTCGGATGGAACATTGCGGATCTTGAGGTAATTGAAAAGAGTAGATACCGGCAGGTAGACGGTATCATTGTGTATAAGTGCAGGCATTTCTACACCTCCCATATCTTTTACTACAAAGGTGACGGAGATTTCTTCGTAGTCGAAGTCTTCGTCGTCTTCCCGACCCGGGCCGGGACCCGCGGCTTTTGCAGACAATGATGAAAGTAATATAAGCAGGCAAAGACAGATCCATTTACCGCTACAGCTATTTCGTGAAGCGGGTCGTAACTGTATCTGGTTGAGTTGAAGCATTGCAGCTACATATCGCCCTGTCATTATACGATATATCCTTAGCAACCATCTTTTTACCCGTTGCTCATCAGGCAAACCATTTCCCCTACGCCTGTTTGCAGACATACGATGGGTGATAATATTTGCATGGTTCTTCAAAGTCATTCCTGTATAAAAGTCACATTGAACATCCCGCTATACTGCCCCGCCGGATTGGTCAGCAGGTTGCCTACAGTCAGTGTTCCTCCTATCCTGACCAATGTCCTTGCTGGTGGCGTAGCTGTCGCAATAAAAGGTGTGCCTGTGCTGGAGCTGCCAATTGTCAGCAAGAGTGTTCCTCCATTACTTCCTGTCAGCACTGCAGGCGGACCATTCACAATTTGTATCAGTGTACCCGGATTTGCATCCACTTCAAAAATAGCAGGTGCAAATGTGTACCCGAGTTGTAATAATACCACATCGCCTGTGCTGGTTCTGACACCGCTCGCCGCCACAGCCACCGTACCACCCGTAGTGCCGAGTGTAAACGCTCCGAACCGCAAACCCTGTGCAGGGTTCACAAAAATAGAAATGGGCCTCGGCGGTGGCTGTTGCGCATTCGCCCGCCTGCAGCCCGGTAATCCGGAAATAATCAATATGGTATAAATAAGTCCTTTCATGTTATTGCTCATGAACTACAAACTATGTCCTTTTATCTGGCCAGTATCTACCAGTACAAACACTGATGATCGATTTTACTTCAGATGAGCAGGAAACATTTGTGGTCCTTCAACTTGTTATCTGGTTAAAAACAAACCATGATCTCCTGTTATATAAAACAATAATCACTGGTGTGCTACAAAGAGCTTCCGCGTCCTCATTCCTTTCCCGGAATAGAAGCTCACGACATATATCCCGCTGCTAAATGCTGCATTCAATTCCTTCACACCTGTGCCCGTCATCCTTTGCTGAAACATCACCTGCCCTGACATATTTGTTACCGCCAGTTGCCCTTCCTCCGGTAAATTCACATAGATCTTCCCATGCGCGCTGTATGCATTAAACCCGTCCACTTCGCTGCTCACCTGCTCTATTGCCACCGGACTAAATACCAGCGAGAACCTGGTATTATCATCTCCTGCATTCACCTGCACTTTGTGTTTCGTATCGTGCAACAGTTCCTTTAGCCCCAGCCTGGTATCCTTCAGATAGATATGCCATCCCACCGGAATCCGCAACAGATCCTGTGTACGAAATGTCAACATTCCCGTCTTTTTAGTATACAAACCCAACGGAATCACAAATGCTGTATCCCGCAAATACGGAACAGCATAAATCGACAACCTGTTCGTGTCTGTAGCCCTCATGAATAAATTAGGCACATTATCATCGGTATTCATCAATTTCAAAGCATCCAGCGAAATGTCAAAGCTTGTCACGGCACTGTGATCGAAATAAACCACGGCCGCGTCTTCTGACAACCCTTCATCTGTAAAGCCTGCACTCAACCGGAGTAAAGGCACTGTAGCTGGTTCGTCCCGATGGTAATTCGGAAGCAGATTATTCACTCTGGCCAGGTTGTTGACTTTAAATGTTGCTGTCACCGGGAAACTACCATTTGTAACATGTACAAAAAAGCCCTGCATCGCTGCAATAATATTTGTCGCCACTCCATCACTGGAAACCCCGTTTATATAGGAGCTGTAAGTTCCTGTATACTGGTTGGTAGTTCCTGCATTGAAATAATAAATAGCATCATCAATATTGGTCTTTGTCCATCCACCTGAAGCATACCAGTCTATTGGTGAAGGATAAGGATTACCAGCCAGATTAAAACCCTGTGTATAGGGTTGGTTGTTATTGGTAAACGTTGGTGATGTAACGGGACCGTTATTTACCACACCGGTCATGTTAAAAGTATATGGGGAAGTACCTGTACCAAAATTTGCAGCATACCCCGCCATCGGCGCCAGTGGATTCGTCACTGTCGTATATGCCGTCCAGCCGGAGTAGGAGCGATTCTCTATATAACTATAGAAGGTTGGGAAAGTAGCCGCTAAGTTAATATCATCCGCCATCTGACTCACAGTCGCCGACTGGAAGGGAGCACTTACATACTTATACCCAAATGCCGTAGGCAGATAGCGCTGCATTGTGACATTGCCAGTCACATTTCCTGCACCACTACCGTCAATCAGCGCCGTCTGTGCAGCTGTCGATAGCAAGGTTACAAACCCGCCTGTAGCTAATGTTCCTGTCGTTGCTTTCAATATTCCCGCAATATTAAGGGGCCCGCCGATCGTAAGACCAGCAGCATTGTTAGCGGTAAGATTATTAATTGTATTCGCTGCAAACGTACCTGCTGCAATTACTTGCGCAGTGTTACCATTCATTTCAATTGAGCCACTGCTGGCAGTGAACGTACCAGTATTAGTAATTAGTCCACTGATTTGCATACTACCACCACTCACAGTAACGGCTGCGCCGGTCTGGATGATGATATTATGCGTCATTGCGACACTGGTATTGATAAACGGATAGTTTGTCAAAGCAGCAGGGATAGTTGCATCAGTCGTAATTGTCGGTACAATACCTGCCGACCAGTTGCCCGCATTGAACCAGTTGGTGCTAACGGCTCCTGTCCAAACATTATTATTAAGCAATTCGCCAATAGCAATATCTCCGATACTGGTAAGACCTGTTGCTGTGATGGAAGTTGCTGAAGGTGTGATCACAGTCGGTAATGTCCAGCTGCCGCTGTTGTAGTTGCCTGCCTGGAAGTAAGCAGATAATGCACCTGCATCTACATCAGTCGTTACCCAGTTAACTGTAACGTTCAGCGTAGTAAATACGGCGCCTGCGTTCGAGAATGACCAATACCGGTTGACACTCCTGTTAGGATTCAAGCCTGATGTACTGATATTCGGATGATCTGGTATAAGCGTCACAGCTGTGAGATTTCCTGTCGTAGAGACACTGGCCATTGCCACAGTTGCCGGTGTATAATTTGTGGCATCACCTATTTGAAAATTTCGTGTCACAGCTGTTCCTGTCGCAAAATTTCTCTGCAATCTTCCATATACCCACCCGGTTGTAGTGCCTGCACCGGAAATAGTGCCACCTGCAGGCAGACTATATGTAAATGTGGCGGTAACAATAAGCCCTTTTACAAATGTTGTAACACCTGTTGCAGATATGTTGGTAGCCAATGTAACATTGTTCGTTGTCTTATTGAGTGTGATATTATTAAATGCGCCTGTAGAGCTGACGGATTGACTTTTTGCTCCATAGAACAATACGGTATTACCTGTATTGGTAAAGGTCCCACTGTTCATCGTCCAGTTACCTTCCAGTGTATCTGTAAACGCCCCCGGAATGAAATTTCCATTCGATAACGTGAAATCGTTCAGGATATGTATATTGGCTGAAGCTGTCTTACTTCCTACCGTTGAGATCATCAGGTTGCCATAAGATGTGGCAGAAGAGACAGCCTGTGTAGTACCATTGTAATTGACAGTACTGAGTGTATCGAGATAATAGGCATTAAATGAAGGCAGACTATTCGTGCCACCTATTAGCAAAAATGCATTGTCTTCAATACTCAGTAGACCGTTATTCTGTGTGATGGTAAATGAACCAGCATCCAGTGTTCCCGTAAAAATATGCAGGTCTGCAACTGCAACAACATTCACTGCAAGTGTGGTGGTAATACCTGAGTTTTTGTTGACGGCAAACTGCGCCAGGTTGTAAGGAGATGCGGTGCCCTGGATAATTGAGGGCGTTGAGCCGGAAAAGAAAACTGTACCCTGGATAGCATTGAAAGCATTATTATTTGTAAAATTATGCGACACATTAAAGTCATTCAATGCCGATACATTTCCAGATACTGTATAATCGTAAAAAGTAGTTAATGGGCTCCCTGCAATATTTGTGGGATTGCCACTCATTACAAATACAGATGTATTGCCGTTCAATGTGCCATTGCTAATCATGTCTCCGGCAATCGTGAAGGTATTACTGCCGGCATTAAAAATGGCGCTACTGGTCAGTATGAAATTTCCTGCCAGGGTCCAGTTGGACGCTGGGGTAACGGCGGTTGTATTGGCAAGGGTAACATGTGTCAATGAAGTCGGCGTACCTGAAATTCCGAGTGCTCCGGTACCTCCGAATATTACATTGCCATTGCTGGTAAAGTTGTTACCATTGATTGTAAGTGTCTGCGCTGCAGATGGGTTGAAGTAGGTGGTGCCACTGCTGGTGAAAGTACCATTATTGGTAAATCCTCCCTGTATTTCCTGGGTGAAGAAGCCGCCATTGAAAACTCCTGTAGCACCTGTATTGAAGCTTGTAGTCACCAATAGATCTGTTGCCGGGTTCACCCCCACAGTATTATTGATATTCAGCGTCGCAATAGTGGGGACAGCGCTTGTATAAAGGGCAGGAGAATTACTACCATTGAAACTAATGATATTGCTCGTGACTGCACTTTTAAAAAGAATATTTTGTACCGCTGTACCACCAAAGGCGAGTGTACCGGTGTTGCTGAAACTGCCTGCTGTATTCACATCCCCATTGAGCGTGATCACACCTGCGCCGGTAGTGAAAGTGCCCCCAGCAGGCACGGTGAGTGTGCCGTTGAAGATAAGGTTAATCCCGCTCGCCGTGTAGCTGCCGGTTACACTCACATTGTTGAAGGTGGTTGTACCTGTAATGGTCTGGCCATTTCCGGAGAGAGCAATGGTCCCTGTAGCAGGTGTAAAGGTGCCGGTGTTAGTCCAGCTACCTGCAATACTCAGGAGATTGGTGGCGCCATTTAATATGGTACCGCTACCGTTATTGATATTTCCACCTACGGTAGTGGTGCCGGAAAGTGTTTTAGTACCTGCACCTGTAAAAGAGAGATTGCCATAGGTAAGCGGTGCAACTGTTTGAGCACTGGCACCTGTATATGTTTCGGTGCTTGTAGCAGCCAATATGTACGAGTTATAGTTGGAAGGGAAGGTGCCGCCTGCCAGCAAAGAAGCGCCTGCGGACACAGTACATGTGCCACCCGGTACGCTTCTGTTAGCACTGAAAGTACTAAGATCAAGCGTGCCACTGGTGACCCCCAGGTTACCATTAATAAGGACAACACCACTTAAAGTGGCATTGCCACCCGATTTATTGATAGTAAGATTGTTGAAGGCGCTGGCACTGATAATTTGTGCGCCCGTTCCATTGAAAGTAACGGTACTGCCGCCCGCCACAAAAGTGCCGGTATTTGACCAGTTGCCACCAACTGTGATGGTAGCATTTTTTGCGTTGATGATGGCCGCATTGGTGACATTCCCTGTCACTGTAAGATCTGCATTCAGGTCTAGTTGACCTGCTGCTGTAGTGAGTGATAAATTACCTGCTACAGTCGTAGAAGTATTAATTCGTGCAATGGCTGCAGATTTCGCAATAGTAAGATGATAGTAAGGTACAGCGGCTATAATTTGCGAAACGTTTCCATTGTAAGTAACAGTGCTGGTAGAAGGTGTAAAAGTACCGCTGGTGTAGTTAAAATCGCCGCCGATATTCAATGCGCCTGCACCGGAAAATGTTATGTTCGCACCACCTGATTGCCATACATTGCCTGCTACGCTAACAGTACCTGTGCTTACATTTAAGTTTATTGCATGACCGGTGGTACCATCGCTGAGCAGCAGGTCTCCACCGATAGTAATGTTTTGTGCACCTGCGTTGATGGTGTGCGTTTTATTGGCACTCCAGCTGGCGGTAATGTTGCCGGATGTAGTTAGAGATCCACCTGCAGCAATTGTTAATGTAATCGGGTTGGTGCCGGCACTTCCGAAATAAACTGCTCTTACGCTGGCGGCATTACTAATGGTAGGCTGGTTGGTGAAGGCGATACTTCCCAGATCGGCTACATCCGTGGTTGTTGGCACCCTGGCTGTGCCACCGCCAACTACCGTCCAGTTGCTGGCGGTGTTCCAGTCTGTGCTGGTGCCCCCAACCCAGCGTACTACTGGTGTGGCGTCTGCCAGGGTAAAAGTATTGCCGTTTACTACGATTGCCAGTGGGTTATAATTGACATAATTAGTAGTTGAATTGTTAGTCGTCTTTCCCAATGTACTCCATGTGCCACTGCCAGTTGTACCAGTATAGATCTGCATATTATTTTCTATGTTGCCGTTCAGCTCGATGTCTTCATAGTGCAATGATAACGTAGGTAGTACACCGAGCGTTACGCCCGTAGTCGTAAAGGCATACGTTCTGTTAATAGCGCTACCGGCTGCAAAGCTTGTGACAGGTGCTTTGGTGGTGGTAACGGTAACACTTCCCCCCAGTACGGTAGTAATACCGGAAAGAGAGGTGAGGGGGCTTTCAAAGGAAGACGTTCCCACACCTAAAAGGCTGTTAAACACCCGGCTAACTGTTCCTATCACGATACCGTTACCTGATCTGTCAGTACCGCCAAATGTCAGGATATTGCTACCTGTGTAAATAATACCCGTGTTAATGGCAGGTGTACCATTAACGGTTACATTGTTCGTTAAAGTAACGGTATTGGTAGTATTTGTTTTATTTAATGACAGGTTATTGAAAGTAATCGTGGATGTACCTGAGACAATTGTATTTGTATTTCCTGCGAGTGTGATGGTGCTGCTGCCGGCGGCAAAGGTGCCCGTGTTTATCCAGTTCCCAGATATTGTGTCCAGGGTACTTCCCGCCGCAAATGTACCACCCGATGCAATAGTCAGATCTCCATTTACTTTCAGTGTTCCCCCGGCTGTTTTGGTATTTCCCCCGGCTATAGTCAGGTTGTTGTAGGTACCTCCCGGTATAGTCTGTGCGGCGGTACCGTTAAAGTTGATGGTATTGGGTGTTGTACTGGTTACGTTCAGTGCTCCTGTCAGCGTAAGTGTGCCGGCTACACCCAGTGCCGCATTAGCAGCCAGTTGCAATGAGGTACCACTGATCGTAACATTATTCAGATTAGCAGCACCGCTAAATGTACTGGTGCCGGTAAAGGTTGCAGTATTGGCCGTGGCGGCCAGGCTTCCTGTAACATCCAATGCATTGGCAATAGTAAAATTGTTGCCGGTTGTCACACTTCCCTGTACAAAAAGAGTGCTGAATGTAATCGTTCCTGTACCGCTGATAGTTTTACCTGCTCCGGTCATTGTAAGTATATTACTACTTCCTGTGTAGGTACCGTTTACGACAAGGTTTCCTTTCACAGTGAAGTTGCTGCTACCGGTAGTTGTACCTGTCGATATGGTCAGGTTATCGAAGGAGATGCCTGTACCGGAGATCGCAGATGTCGCGCCGGACATGGTAACAGTACCTCCGCTGTTATGCGTAAAGGTGCCATTGCATGCAAAGGTTCCGGCTACATTGATACCTGTAGTTGCAGCAGCGGAGACATTACCGGTGCCAATGGTCAGGTGATTAAAGTTATTCGTTCCCGTACCAGTTAATGTGGTACCATTCCCGTTCATTATTACTGTGGAAGTATTACCTGTAAAAGTGCCGTTGTTCACCCAACTGCCATTTAAGGTGTAAGTAAATGTGCTGCCATTAAATGTGCCGTTAATATTGGTCGTGCCATTTACAGTCATATTGGCTGCTGGTGTAAAGGTGCTATTGGTACCTACCGTTAAGTCGCCGTTGATTGTGGTGGCAGCAGCAGTCGTATTCCTGGTACTCCCGGCAGATGAGAGGGTCAGATTACCATAAGTCGAGGCGGTTACAGTTTGTGTGGGGCCATAATATTCAACCGTACTATTCAGCTCCATTTGAGTAGTGGCGTAGTTTGCCGGCAGGGTATTGCTTCCCCCTATTCTCAGGGTAGCGCCATTCCCCACGTGTAACCACCCGCCGGTAGTAGTGGTGCCTCTGTTTGCCGTAAAGGAGGAAAGGTCCAGTGTACCTGCGGTGATATCAATCCTGCCTGTGTAGGGAGTTGTTGAATTCAATGCATTCAGGTTGCCCATAAGTGTCTTTACGTTGCTACCGCTAATCTTTAGAGTAGAGTAAGTAGGGGTAGCGGAAACGGATTGCGCAATTGTATTAGCGCTATACTCTACAGTGCTGCCGGGGCTTAAGGTGATGGTACCAGACAGGCCGTAATTCGCCTGTAAAGTTGCAGCATTTACTTTTATTGTACCATTTGCTCCTACAGTCAACGCACCTGTTCCTGCTACCTGGTAAGGTGTCGTATTTTCGACGGGTATAAAGGTGCCGTTTACCGTCAATGCATTATTAACTGTGATGTTATTACTGATGCTGACGGTACTTCCGGCCAATATGGTGAGGTTACTGAAGGTGGTGGTGCCGGTGATGGCGGAGGCGACACCGCTTAGTAAAACGGTAGCGCCGGCGGCGGCGGTGTAAGTACCATTCCTGATAAAGTTGCCGGATACAGTAAGTGGGCCTGCGTTATGAGCAAGGGTAGCGCCTGTGTTGATGGCCAGGGTACCACCTACATATAGACTTTTGTTCTGGGTAAGCGTGCCGGATGTAAGCGTGAGTGATTTACAGGAAGCCGGCATGTTGACTGTTGGTTGAAAGGAACCTGTGAAGTTAGCATCTCCGATTACGACGATACTATTGGCGGTAGGTACGCCAGCTGTCCAGTTGCCGGACTCATTCCATGAGGTATTGACAGTACCTTTCCAGCTTGTTTGTCCCAAGGTGTTGAGTGGAACAAACAAGCCAAAGGTAACTATGAGTAAATGAGTAAATAGTATTAATTTTTGCATACTCAATACGCTTGCCTGGATGGGCACTACAACCTATTTTCTTTAACATCTCAAATACATCTGCTGCTGGAATCAGCCATATCGTCCTGTTAATTCAGTGATATTTCCGACGTTGCCAGCACCGTGGTCTTTGCATTCATCTGTGTTGGTATCTCCTGATAATACAACCTGAGTTTCCCTGCATGATAATTCACTCCATTTACCCTTGCCAGTGCAACCTGCAATTGCCTTGCCCGGTTAGGGGTATATACGGCTATACCTTTTAGTGAACCAATAGGGGTGACTTTCCCGGCAGGGGAGATATGATCTACTGACAGGTCTCCGTACACAGACATGTTGCCTGCTCTGTGAAAAGTGATATTTAACCTGGGAATGGTATCTTCCATTGTCAACGATATATCTGACATGCTTGCGGATGCATTGTTTTTGCCAACCCTGATGATAATGGGAATGGTGATACCAAATACAGGTGTTAGCCTGATGGAAATCGTCTGTGGACTATCAAGTTGCCTTTCTTCGCCCAGGGGTTGTTGTTTGGGCACAGCGCGGAAATAGATGTGTGAGCGATATTCTCCTGTATCCAGGTCGGCTGTGCGTTGTAATTGTACTTTTACCACCTGTGCTTCTTTTGGAGGTAGGGTTACACTGTGAGGAAAGAAGCGGATGAAGTTGCTGGCAAACAATTGCCCGGAATCCGGCGCATTGATAAATTCAAAGGTGCCATTTTCGTTCATCCTTACCTCTACCATCGAGATGACGTACCTGGCTGTATCCGATCCGGAATTGGCGAGGTTGATTTCCTGCAGCCGGCTTCCTCCTTCAAAGACAATTCTTCGCGGTGTGATCAGTAAATCTCCCTGAGCCATTATGCGTACAGGCAAATTGAAAACAAAAGTTAACAAAACTGCTGTGCGAAGCAATAGTTGCGGCACTTTTTCCTTTGCTGTCAATTGTCCGGGACGATTAAAATCATTCGTCAACAAAAAACCTGTGCGTTGCAATATTTGCCGCATTTGTAGCCACCTCATAAGTATCAGAGATCCTTTAATCAGTTATAATTTACTGTCACCGTGAATGGAGTAGCCGATGTATATAAACCCGGAGCCTGATTTGCACCGACATGCAGGGTTGCACCTACGTTCAGGGTTTGTGTACCGTCACTGGCCAGTGTACCGGTCGGGGTTGGGTCGCTGGTCCAGGTGTCTACTGTCATTGTGTTTGCACCATTAGCAATAGTCGTAGCGGTTGTAGGCAACGTGATCGAATACGTGTAAGTAGGTGCTCCGGATACCGTGAAGATCGCTGGAGAAACATCACCGGTTCCTCCAAAAGAAGGCAGCGTGACACCACCAGTGAAAGACCGTGTACCGGCTGGTGTCAGCACAACATTTCCAGCGGCGGCTGTGGCGGCAGCACGACCAAAATTCATGTCGTTTGTTTTGGTAATAGCAATGGGTGCGATGATAGTCGCTGATACGTTTGCGGTAGCTGAGGCTTGCCCATATGTGATTTTGCTAAAACCTAACAACAGGAATGTGGCGGCGAAGAGTAATGATACTTTTCTCATAATTCAGATTTTATAAGTGAATGAACTAGACTTTGGTCATGTATGACATGGCCATTTCAAAAACTTTTTTCATCTGGATTTATGAATAATAAACCGAACAGGCCGGCAGTGGACCTGAGAAGGGTGGGGTAAAGGCAGTATTATTTATTGCATTCCTAATTAACTGCATATTACAGATATTTTTGGAATTGTACAATTAATAGTTTTGCTTAATGTACTTCAGATAGGCTCTTGAAATCAATAATTTAGTACACATATTTTAGATTTAATTAATCAGCGCTACAGAGTTTTATAAACTGATGGACTGCTACTGATTATTTGCTTGCAGGCAAAATATATTGGAATTGCTTGATTCTTTCGATGGCCCGCGGGTATAACAGGATTTGCTTACCTAACTCATCATAAGCCTTCTTTTCATAATTTAAATCAGACGAATCCACTCGATTACACATATCAGATTAACCGCATGAAGAATATTTCTTTAATATGGCTCTATTTGGTACGCACTGTTCATTAACTTAGTAGTCACACATTTAAAATCAATCCAACATCATCCTGCACTATCCAGGAATGGTTCTACCTAATCAACTAATGCTCCATACTCACATGAGAAAATTAACCATCTCCGCTATTCACGACTTTTTTCGCTCCAACATTCGTTGTGCTGACTGCTTTATATCCGGGTTTCGTCGCCCGGACATCTTCTGTGTTATTTTTTTCGTCACTTTTTGTCTCCACCTTTCCGCCATTTCTCAAAACAAAGTCATTGTTTATCAAACCGATTTTGGGCTTAAAGACGGTGCTGTTGCTGAAATGAAAGGCGTCGCTATGGGAGTATCTCCTTCGTTGCAATTATTCGACCTTACCCACGAGATTCCCGCCTATAATATCTGGGAAGCGGCCTATCGTCTTCAGCAAACCGCGCCGTACTGGCCGGCCGGTACTGTATTTGTCTCTGTAGTCGACCCCGGTGTAGGTTCTTCCCGGAAATCCGTGGTGTTAAAAACAAAGAGTGGACATTTTTTTGTTACTCCCGATAATGGGACCCTCACCCTTGTAGCCAGACAATTAGGTATTGCCGCTATCCGCGAAATAGATGAAACCCGCAACCGCCTTCAGCACTCTGTGGGGTCATATACTTTCCATGGCAGAGATGTGTACTCTTATACTGCTGCCCGTCTGGCCTCCGGCACTATCACTTTTGAACAGGTTGGACCCAGGTTGGCCGACAGCGTTGTTCGTATTCCCTTTCAGGAGCCGGTTTACAGCAATCATGTCATTAGCGGCAATATACCGGTATTAGATATTCAATATGGAAACATCTGGACGAATATTGACGGGGCTACCTTCAATCAATTAAAACTACACACCGGTGATACGCTGCACGTGAAGATTTTCCAAAGTGATACATTAAAATATTCAGGAGATATGCCTTATGTAACGACCTTCTCTGCAGTTCCGGAGGGGATGCCCCTGGCCTATCTCAATAGTCTCCTCAATCTGTCTTTTGCACTGAATATGGGAAACTTCTCTTTAAATTACCACATTAATAGTGGACCTGATTGGAAAGTAGAAATTAGTTCAAAAAATGAATAAGTGCGGGATTAGGAAAAGGGAATGAACAGAATGAATACACTTTTAATCACATATTTTTGCTTAATTTCACGGCCATTCAAAACAATAAAAAACTGCTCAACGTAGCACCAGCTTATGCCACAACCGGATCATTCCAATGACCTGTTTCACCTGGCGGCAAATTATATCAACGAAACAAACCGTCATATCTTTCTGACCGGAAAAGCCGGAACAGGTAAAACAACTTTTCTCAAATATATTCGGGAAAACACAACTAAAAATACCGTAGTCGTTGCGCCAACAGGCGTGGCCGCTATTAATGCAGGAGGCGTCACCATGCACTCCTTCTTTCAATTGCCTTTTGGCCCTTATGTACCCTCAGGTGCACACCTGTTTGGCGTAGATAATGGAGTAACGGATACGCATGCCCTTTTCAGAAATATACGCTTCAATTATGAGAAGAAAGAGCTGATTAAGGAAATGGAACTCCTCATCATCGACGAGGTCAGCATGGTACGCAGCGATACCCTCGACGCTATCGACGCTATTCTGCGTCATTTCCGCAATCAGCCAATGGTGCCGTTCGGCGGAGTACAGGTGCTTTATATCGGGGACCTGTTTCAGCTCCCACCTGTAATGCCCGATGATCAATGGCATTTGCTAAAAGATCATTACCAGAGCGTGTTTTTCTTCCATGCACGTGTCATGCAACAGGCGCCACCGATATATATAGAACTAAAGAAGATCTACAGACAAAACGAGAGAACTTTCATCGATATACTCAATGGCGTGCGCAATTGTACGCTCGACTGGGAAGGTATTACCACCCTGAATGAACGTTACGACCCGCAGTTTACCGGAGAAGGCGATCAGTACATTGTGCTTACCACGCATAACCGCAGAGCTGATGAAATCAATGCAGGACGATTGGCTAATATGCCTGGAGAGATCTACAGTTTTACCGGAGAGATCAAAGGAGATTTCAGTGACAAAGCTTTGCCTACTGATATGCTCCTGCAAATCAAACCTGGTGCCCAGGTTATGTTTATCAAAAACGACCTGGCAGAACCACGCCGTTATTATAATGGCAAATTAGCTACAGTAGAGCGTGTGATCGATGATAATAAAATCGTTGTTGTACTGGCCGGTAGCAATGAGTCACTTGTGTTGGAAAAGGAAACCTGGCGTAACATCCGCTACTCTTTGAATAAAACAGAAGGAACAGTCGAGGAAGAAGAAGTAGGCAGTTTTACACAATATCCAATTCGTCTGGCATGGGCAATTACCATACACAAAAGTCAGGGGTTGACTTTCGAGAAAGCCATTATCGACGCCGGCAATGCATTTGCACCAGGCCAGGTATATGTAGCCTTAAGCCGTTGTACTTCGCTGGAAGGACTGGTACTCAATACGAGAATTCATCCGGGAGCCATTCGCACCGATGAAAAAGTATTGGAGTATTCTAACCGCGAAACCGAAGTCGGGAGCCTCTTTGCTAATCTGGAAAAGGAAAGACTCGTATTCTGGGCTGCGCAGCTGATTAAATTGTTTAGTGCGGAAAAGATTGCCTCTGAATTACAAATGCATGCTATCTGGCTACGGGACAAAAAGATGAATGGAATGGAAAGCGCATTGACACTCAGCCGTAACCTGCAGCTGAAAGCAGTGCAGTTACAGGACGTAGGAAATCGCTTCCGTAACCAGCTGGAACCTCTGCTGGATCAGTTGCTCGCTGATGGAGACACCTCTTTGCTGAAAGAAAGGGTGACAAAGGCTGTCGCGTATTTTACCCAGGACATGTATGAAGGACTGATTCAGCCGGTCAGACGCGAGATGTCACTGGTAAAGGATATCCCTAAGATTAAGAAATATACAACTCAGCTGATGATGCTGGAGGAATTCCTATGGAACCGCTTGTTCAGATTCGTGAATGCCAGTTATGGTGAATTACGGTTCAGTGAAGGATTACCTGATTATACCGCTATGCGTACGCCACATCGGGAAAAGGAAAAGGAAAAAACAAAGAAACGCGAAGCCGGCGGTAGCAGGAGAGATTCCGTTGAAATGTTTCGGGCCGGAAAAACACTGGCAGATATCGCAGCAGCGAGAAATCTTGCAGTAAGCACAATAGAAAGCCACCTGGCAGATGCAGTAGGACAGGGGGAACTGGAACTGTCAAAGATATTGAGCGAGGAAAAGATAAACCGGATATTACCGCTTGTCAAAGAGATGGGAGTGACAGCCTCTGCACCTATTAAGGCTAAATTAGGTGATGATGTAAGCTGGGGCGAAGTCCGGGCAGTGCAACAGCACTGGAAGAAGATGACAGCGAAAGACTAGATTTTTACCAGGTGTTTCCATGATTACTACTATCGTAAATTTAATCCTGCCATCCTATCATTATATTCCGTAATTTTGGAACGATAATTCTAAAATATATGGCAGACAGGAAAATAAGACTCAGCGTATTAGATCAATCTCCCATCCGTAAAGGCTCCAACGCAGTTGAAGCCCTCCAGGAATCCATACAACTCGCCCAGTTGGCGGACCGCCTTGGCTTCACCCGCTACTGGCTCTCTGAACACCACAATACCCGCGCGCTCGCGGGCGCAGCACCTGAAATACTCATTGCCCGCCTGGCCGCCGCTACCAAATATATTCGGCTTGGCTCCGGTGGTGTCATGCTGCCTAACCACAGTACACTAAAAGTTGCCGAAAACTTCCGCCTCCTGGAAGCGCTCTATCCCAATCGTATTGACCTTGGGATAGGCCGTGCCCCCGGCGGCGACCGGCTTACGGCTCACTTACTCAATCCTTCCAATAGCTTTGAACCCAGAGAGTTTGTACAACAAATTCATGATCTTGAAGGCTATCTTACTGATAGCGACGCCCTTGGTACCGTTCATGAAAAAGTAAAAGCCATTCCACATATTGATACCTTCCCCGGATTGTGGATGCTCACAAGTAGCGGGGAAAGCGGTCTCCTCGCTGCACGCCAGGGATGGGCTCTATCTTTTGCTCACTTTATCTATCCCGTAGGCGGTCCCCAGGCTGTAAGAACTTATCGCGATCGATTCCAGCCCTCCGTCTTCCTGCCCGAACCGGAAGCGAACGTCGGCATCTTTGTCTTCTGCGCTGATACACAGGAAAAAGCAGATGAACTGCAAGCCATGATGGACTACCGCCTCCTCAGCCTCGAAAAGGGTAAGTTCGATGTTTATCCTACCTGGGAAGAAGTGAGAGACTACGAATACACTGATATGGAATGGCAACGCGTGATGGCCAATAGAGCTCGCATGATCTCCGGGACGCCTAAAAATGTGAAAATAAAACTGCAGAAATTAGCCGATGATTATCAGGTAGATGAGATTGTAGTTGCTACCATGGCTGACAAAGTAGAAGACCGTTTCCATTCCTACGAGCTCCTGGCAGAACAATTCCAGCTGGAACCAAGAGATATCGGTTAATATAATTCTATACGTTCTGATCAACATGCGGATAAGTAAACATCCGCATGCTGATTTTCCCCTTTTATCAATTGAAAAACCAAACTACGCCCCCTTCAATACTCCTCAAAAAAAAATAATACATAAAATCCATATTAACCGGTATACTTGTTGTAGTATCCCGGGTGGCTCCTATATCAGATGCCGGGTTCAATTTAAACTTACGCATGGAAAAGCAATTAGAAACTGGCACCTTCAGGGAGGAAAACAATGAAGAATGGATGCGTCTTGCACTCCTATCTGCCGGTCTGGGTACCTGGAACATGGACCCCTTGAAACAAGAAGTAAGATGGGACGATCGCTGCCGGGAACTATTTGGCTTTCCCGAAGGCCATGTGATTGAATATCAGGATATCCTTAAATACATCCATCCTGACGACAAAGCACGTGTGGACCAGGCTGTTATGACAGCCCTCACCCCCGAGAGCGGTGGTGACTATGCTATTCGCTTCCGTACCATCGGCGCCCGGGACAAAAAACTCCGCTGGCTTGACTGCAAGGGCAAATCTTATTTCCACCCCGACGGTACTGCCTACCGTTTCGCAGGCACTGCGCAAGACGTTACCCGTGAGATTGAAGATCGTGAAAGAGAAGAACTGATGATCGCCCTCGTTGAAAACAGCCCTGATTACATGGCTGCTGCCGACAACCAGGGGCGTTTTTTCTACATGAATACCGCCGGCAAAAAGCTGCTTGGTATTCCCGATGAATTCGATATTACCACACTTGTTAATAAAGACCTCTTTCACCCTGATGATTTTAACTTCATGGGTCAGGAAGTATATCCGGAATTACTCGCCGGCCGCAAATGGTCCGGTCATATCAGTATTCGACATGCTGCTACGAAAGAACGCATACCCTGTTACGGCGACTTTATCGTGATCCGCGAACCCGGCTCTGACAAAATTATTGGCCGGGGCGCCATCCTCCGCGACTTGCGCCCTGCACTCCAGGCGAAGCAGGAACAGCAAAAATTGCTGGCCCTTCTGGAGAATAGCCGCGACTTCGTAAGCCTCTCCGACGAAAATGGCATTGTCTCTTACGTGAACCCCGCTGGCCTGCAACTCGTGGGCCTTGATTCTGTAGAAGAGGCAAAACGCGCTAACACCGAGTTCCTCTTCCCTGAAGTCGTAGACGGCATCATGGAAGAAATCAATACCGCAGTGGACGAAAAAGGACAGTGGACCGGCGAAGTAAACTATCGCAATTTTAAAACAGGCGAAGCGATACCCGTATTCGTCACTACCATGCGTGTCATAGATGCTGCTACCGGTGTCTCTCAGGGCAAGGCTACTATTTCCCGCGATTTGCGTCAGGAAAAGGCGATACGCAAGCAACAGACCGAAAACAGGGCAGAACTCGAGCGCATGGTAGAAATGCGCACCAGCGAGCTAAAAAAGGCCAATATCGATCTGAATATTGTAAACCAGAACCTTGAGCAATTTGCGTATGTAGCAAGCCATGATCTGCAGGAACCCTTACGTAAGATCAATATGTTCTCCGCACTTTTGCAGGATAAGTACCAGGATCAGCTGAATGAAACCGGCATGCGTAATCTCGGCATTATCCGGAACGCCGCTACCAGAATGACTACGTTGATCCAGGACCTGCTGGCATTTTCACGCGTCTCCAGACAAGACCACCTTTTTGAAGCCGTGGATCTCAAAAAGACCATCCAACAGGTACTGGCTGACCTGGATATTCCAATTCAGCAAAAAGAGGCATCGATTGAAATGGACGATCTCTGCACGGTACAGGGCATCCCGCTGCATATGGCGCAGCTCTTTCATAACCTGCTCAGCAATGCACTGAAATTTACCCATTCTGAAAAACAACCACAAGTAACCATACGTAGCCGCAGACTCTCTAACGCTGAAGTTGCAGATCATCCGCAATTACAAAACGGTATGCCTTACTGCGAAATTCGTGTAACGGACAACGGTATAGGTTTTGCTCCGACCTACGCGAAAAAGATCTTTGTAATTTTCCAGCGGCTGCATGGCAGAGGCGAATACGAAGGCAGCGGTATCGGACTCGCATTGTGCCAAAAGATAGTGACTGCACATCACGGAGTGATCTACGCGGAGTCAGAAGAAGGGAGGGGGGCAACATTTATCGTGATCTTACCGGTATTTACCAGTTGATAGCCAGTCAATTACCGTTTTCTCTTCATATATTACATATTTATTATAAAATATTCATATTTTTGTAATAAATAATAGATCCTTTCCTATGAAGAAACTTTTGCTGCCGGTTATCATGATCGCGATTGCAATCACAGCCTGTACCAAAGAAGGGGCTACGGAAGGGGGTTCAACCAATAACCCCGATACTACCGTTGTTACCACGCCTGTTGCAGGAGCTGACAGTGTTGTCATTTTCCAGGACGTTAATATTGGTTGGAGCCCGAATAGCAGTACTTACGGCCGTGTATTTTCATCCAAGACAGGGGCCGTTTATTTGGACAACGCCATTCCTGATACAATGGGTAAATATATCGATCTTGCATTTAACTATTTCGGAAGCATTCAAATGAATTTCCTGAGTGCTAATGATGCATCTTTTGACCTGAAAATAACAGGTGCAAAGACTACGCTGGTGCGTAACTATGTACCCACCGATACCTTTGCACTGGCGGCTTTCGATACATTGACTCATGCGGTGACGCTGCAGAAAATGTATATCACTGATGATGGTGCTTCATTTGGTGCTACCAATCTGCCTCTGTTGGTGTTCTTTAAGAATGGCAATGGAAAAAAAGGGATTGTGAAAGTAAAGAGTCTGGCATCAGACCACATCATTGCCGATGTAAAAGTTCAATACTAATAAAACGTATAAAAAAAGGCGCTTTCCTTCAAAGGGGAAGCGCCTTTTTTTATATAAAATGTAATCCCTTAGTATTGACTACACCGCTTATGAACACACGGTGCATCTCCTTTAATAGAAATTTATCTTGGTAAACTGCCTGCACCTGGTGATAATAGAGCCTGGTGAGTAAGAGTTTATCTATATCTGCTTTATAAATCCCCTCCGATAATCCCCTTTCTACATTCTGAATAATAAAAGGAAGGAGCTCTGTGTCCCGAAAGTAAGATAACCGTAGCCACTGCGTTGTATAATAAGTCTCTAATTCAGTTATCAAAATGGGTGAGACCAACGCAAGTGTCTCTTCTATAAAACTGAAGTAACTTTGTAATTCAGTGATCGCATTAAAGGATAATGATGGGATCATACGCAAATGCCTTCCGCTTTTACCGATCCACTCAGCAATGATGCGACTGATAAGTGCTTCCTTACTTTCAAAATGGATATAGAATTCGCGCTTTTTTATCTGACAACTATTGCTGATGTGATCGATGTTAATTGCCCGTACACCTTGTTCAGCGAATAGACCGGTGGCAATTGTCATGATCCGCATCATTTCCTTTTTCATGGGATATGTATTGTTTTTGCCTGAAAACTTATAAACGACCAATGGACTTTTTATATCCAGCTTCATTGATCTTATACTCGACCTTTGCATCTATCAGGCTACTATAAGCCTGCTGCCAGATTACCTGAGCTTCCTGCACGTCTTTGCCTGTAATGGTTCCTGCTTTAAAGCGATCATTTGCGAGCTTCAGATTTTCATCTGCCTGCTGTAATGATAACATCGACAGGTTTACCTTTTGGGATGACTCGTTCAGCGACAAATAAGCCTGTTGCACCTCCAGGTCGACCAGCTCCTTGGTGTCAATCAATTGTTGTTCCTGTGCGGCAAGTTTCAATGTTTGTTCCTTCACTTTACCGGATCTCTTCCCCCAGTCGAAGATCGGAATGCTGATATTCGCTAATCCGAAATATGATCCCATAAAGTCGCTGCGATCTTTAATATTCACACCCTTGCCGGCAGAGGCAAAGCCGCTAAGACCGATGCCTATTGTTGGTAATGATTCAGCTTTCAGCAATCGCTTCTGCAACTGTCCTGCTTCAATGGCCTGATGTAATAACTGAATCTCCGGTCTGTTGTCGCCGTTACCTTGCTGTGCTTGTGTCTGAAAGTCACCGCTGATACTATCCGCAATTGAAAAGCTTGTATTCCCGGGCATACCTGTCAGTTGTGCCAGGCGTAATTTAGCCAGCACCAGACCATCTTCTGCTTTAGTGATATTCAATTCCGCCTCATTCAGATTCACTTCTACTCTCAACAGGTCATTCTTATAGATCAGTCCTGCATCATAGGAGTTTTTTAAATCCTGGTGCAGCACTTGTAACATGTCTCTGAACCGATTTGCCAATACAATTTTTTCCTGTACCTGTATTACCTGCCAGTAGGCTGTTTCCACATTCAATAATACCTGTGAAGTCGTCAGCACATGTTGCGTTTCCCTGATTTCCACACCTTTGTCGGCGGCCGCTTTGCCAGTCTTGATTTTCCCCCCTGCATAGATCGCTTGCGAAGCAGTAACGGTCGCGCTCCCGAAGTAATCTGGTATCGCACCATTCAGCGCCCCGCCGATTGGTTTTCCCAGATATACGCCCAGTACAGATCCGTCTATCGTAGGGTATGCATTTGCTGCAACCGACTTAGCGGCTGCCCTGGCTGCATCTATTTCATATTTCGCCGCTTTCAGCTGCCTGTTTTGTTCCAATGCCATCTTCCGGCAATCAGTTAATGATAGATTACCTGACTGAGCATGCAATAAGAAAGGGCTGCATATCAATCCAATGATTATTACAACAGCTTTCGATGGCTTATACTGGATCTCAGGAGTACCGCTGGTTTCATGCGGAGGACGCACAAACAGGTAATACATTACCGGGATCACAAACAGTGTCAGCACCATAGACACGATCAATCCCGATGCCAGCACACTACCTAATGGCGCCCATAACGGAGACTTACCCAGGATCATTGGTACTACCCCAATTGCCGCTGCCGCGGAGGTGAGGAAGATTGGACGCATACGGCGTTTCGCAGCAGCCAACGCAGCAGCTTTAATGGTGTACTCATGGTCTCTTACCAATTCGTCCGCATAATCCACGAGTATGATACCGTTCCTTACCACAATACCGATCAGACTGATAATACCCATGAAAGCAGTCATCCCCATTGGATTGCCTGTAATATATAATCCTAAAAATGCGCCTAATAAACTTAACGGGAAAGTTGCCAGGATGATCAGCGTTTTACCAAAAGTTTTGAACTGGAAGAGCAACGTCAACAGAATTAATAACAAGCTCGTACCTAATGCCAGACCCATGCCTGGTGCGTTATCTGCTGATGATTCTGCATCTCCGCCATATTCAATATGCACGCCGTCGGGCAACGATAACCTGGCTATTTCTGGTTGCACTTTCTTTAAAATTTCAGAAGCTCTGATACCTCTCTGAGCCTCGGAAAGCACGGTAAGTGTACGCAGACCATTTCTATGCGCTATCACGCCCGTATGCCATGAAGGGGTAATATCAGCTACCTGTTTTAACAGTACTTTGTTGACATGCAGGTTCCCCAGGTCACTGAAATTTGTTCTGTTTACAGTATCTAACCGGAGATAAACAGAGATAGGTTTGTCGCCCTCCCAGAGCTGTGTCACTGCAAAGCCCTTGAGCCCCGCACCCATAGTCTGTGTAATTGCCTGATTAGGCACATTTAACCGCGCCGCCTCATCTTCCTTTACTTTCAGGCTAATACCAAGATAATCATCCTCATAGTCAGAGCGTACCCAGTTGGTACCTTCTGCATGTTGTAAAATATCGATCACCTGTGCCGCTACTTTTTTCTGATCATTAAGGTTATCACCTACTATGCGTACGGCAATAGGAGATCCTTCCTGCATACTTAACTGACGAAGGCGTACGTAACCGTCTGGTAAATATTTGTCGAAAATAGGCAGGTATTCTTTCACCAGTTCATTGGTGGCGTCACTGCTTACAGTATTAATAAAGACCTGTGCAAAGTTGCGCCGTGGCATTTCGGGTGCATAAGTCACGTTGAAACGGGGTGAACTGGTGCCAATAAAACTGGCGGTATTTACCACACGTTTGTCTTTTTTCAATTCTGCTTCTACCGCTGTCACGACCTTTTCTGTTTCTTCCAGTGAAGTCCCGTTAGGCATCCAGATTTCTGCATTGAACTGTTTGCTTTCACTCAGGGGGAAGAATTCCTGACTCACGTTGTTTGCCAATACCAAAGCGAGTACAAGTGCCAAGACCGCAATGGAGATTGTGATTTTGGGAAAGCGAAACGCAATCTCAATTCCTTTATTAAATGTCTCCTGCAGCCTGTCCAGGAGACTACGTTTATTGCCCCTGGTACTCATCTTATGTTTCAACCCCTGTTTGATAAAGACATAACATGTATATGGCGTTAAAAGCAAGGCAACTGCCATGGAAGTAATCAGTGCTACTGCTACAGTCACCGGCAACGCGGCGATAAAATCCTTCGCGATACCAAACATAAAGATGGCCAGTGGTGCAAAGGCGAATATGATGGCCAATGTAGCCGTAAAGATGGGCAATGATAGCTGTTTTGCTGCCTGCCAGGCGGCCGTCCACGGAGTGATGTCTTCATCCAGTTTTTCAATATAGTTGTCCACCACTACAATGGCATTGTCTACCACCATCCCAAGTACAATGATCAATGCTGCCAGCGTAACCTGGTGCAATTCTATCCCCATGATATTGATAAGGCCAAAGGTGATCAGGATAGATATGGGCGCCGCTACAGATGCTACCGCTGCTACGCGGAATGGCAGTAACAACATTACGACCAGGATGACGGATCCAATCGCTAATCCGAACTCGCGCATAAAGTGTTTAATACTTTCATCTACCACCTCAGGCTGGTTCACAATCGTATTGATCTGGATGTCATCCGGTAATTTGGATTTGATGGCTGCCAGCTTTTCTTCGATCGTATGGCCGAATTTTACGATGTTATTCCCGGGTTGCATTTCAATTGCCAGCATTAACACGCGATCATTACCTACACGAATGTATGAAGAGGGTTCTTCATACCTGCGGGTAATCGTCGCAACATCTTTCAGTCTTACAACAGTGCCGGTCGGCGTGGTATAAATGATCTGCTCCGCAATGTCTTTTTCCGTCTTATACTGACTATTTGTAAATACCGGAATCGTATTAGAGCTGACAGTCATTTCACCAGAATAGGCAGTTACGTTCTCCATTTGCAGGGTACGTACGATAGTAGAGAGGTCAAAGCCATACTGTTGCAGCTGTTCATCGTTTACGGTTACATAAATCTGCTGTTGCTGACCGCCCGAGCGATTGATCTTCGATACTTGCGGGATGACTTTCAGTCCGTCTTCTATCTTATCCATGTACTTCTCCAGCTCAGCATATTTGCGGATAGGAGAGGAGACTGTAATGATCTGGGCGGTGACATCGCCGAAGTTGCTGTTTACAACGGGGCCTATTACACCGGAAGGAATATTTGACCTTAAAGCAGTATTCAAACCGTGTTGCAAGGTATTCCAGAACTTCTTACGATCTTTTACTTCGGTATGCAGATTAACGGTGATGAATACCTGTCCATCTTTCGTTTGTGAAGTCGTTTTCTTCTTGTCTATTTCTTCGTAGGAGAACAGGAACTGTTCGATCTTATTAGTTACCTGTTTTTCCATTTGCACCTCATCAGCGCCCGGATAGAAAGCATATACCATGGCAACCGGCATATCTATTTTGGGGTTTTCCGAGCGGGGCATATTCAGCAGCGCATAAAGTCCGAGCAGGAGCAACATGCCCATGGCTACCAGCGTCACCTGTTTATATTTCATAGCGGCTTCGATGAAGCCGATCTTTTTTCTTTTCATGAGCCTGGTTTAAATGATTATTCAACTGTCACGATACTACCATCTTTGAGATGTGACTGCCCGTTGGTGATCAGCTGATCTCCTTCCTGTAAGCCACTTGTGATGACAACATTGTTGCTGCCAGTAAGTATGCCTGCGGCAACTCGTTTGCGGATGGCTTTATGCTGTTCATTGGCGATGTACACATAGGTGAGGTCATCTGCATCTCTAACAATGGCTGTCGCCGGAATAGAGATGGTATTGGTCATTTTGCCTGTGTTGATGAGTACATTTGTGAGCATGCCGGGTAACAGGCGATTATTGCTGTTGGCCAGTTTGATTTTGATGGTATAGGTTCTGGATATCGCATCAGCCTGTGGGTTAATGATAGCGATTTTTCCGCTAAGGGTATCTTCCAGTGTAGCGATATAAACTTTAGCGTCCATGCCGTTTCTGATCGCTCCGATTTCGCTTTCAGGCACCGTAATTTTTGCAGTTACAATATCAGTTTTGATGATGGTAAAGGCAGGAATGCCCGGGGCTGCGGTACTTCCTTTTTCTATTTTGCGGGCGGTGATGATACCGGAGATTGGCGCGTATAATTTGCTGTCGGCAATATGTTTAGCATTAATACTCTTATTGGCTTGTGCCTGCGCAAGCCTGGATTTGATTTCTATATAATCTTTAGCTGGCAGACTTCCCTTCTGATAAAGTTCATTGAGGCGCTTGTACATGTCTTCGGCCTGTTCCAGCGAGGCATTCGCAATAGCCAGTGCATTGTTATATTCGGTGGCATCAATGCTGGCGAGTAATTGTCCCTGTTTTACGTGATCCCCTTCCTGCACACTGATATTATTAACTGTGCCAGCTACGGCAAATCCAATGTCAGCAGCGTTGTCAGGTTCGATGGTGCCGGAGTAACTTAATAGCTGCGGAAGCGGGTCCTTCTGAACGCGGATGGTTTTTACTTTTACAGGATCGGACTGTGGCTTTTTATCAGCCTTTGTACTACAGCCTGCAATCAGGATAACCATTAGAAATAATGATGCCTGTCTTACAATCAATGTCATAAAATTGGTAATTGAAATTTGAACAGATGATTTCACTGCACAAAGTTGGATGTAATAAAGCGGAGAAAAAGGTTAGAAAATCGGCAAAATTGGTCTGAATGTCGGTTCGGTTTTTTTGGCTGGAAATAACAAGGCCGGAATATGATTATTCCGGCCATTCCTTAAACCTACAACTGTTACACTGTGTTGTAACAACTAAACTTAATATTTTCTCTGGATCTGTCTGTATTCTTTGGGAGAATGTCCGACAAATCTTTTGAAGTATTTTCCGAAGAAGGACTGATCACTGAAATTCAGTTCTTCTGCTATCTGGAGAATACTGAGTGGCGTATCGCTGAGCATGCGTTTCGCTTCGAGTATCACAAATTGATCAATAATTTCTCCTGCTGTGTTGCCCGTAATTTCTTTCACGGTTTCAGTCAGGTACTTGGGTGTCACGTGCAATTGTTCGGCAAAGGCCTGCACGTTCCTTTGTTTTCTGAAATGTTGCTGTACATTTGAAGTAAAGGCCATGACCAGGTTCTCTTTGCGTGAGAAGTCGGCATGATTGAACTTAGCATATTTCTGTCCCATTCCTGCCAGTTCGTATAGTAATGTAGCGAAAGCATGATAGAACAGCTCTTTGCCATAAGAATGCGTATTGTATGCTTTAGTACGATGCAGCATTATATCGAAGATGTCGGCAATTGCAGCAGCATCCTTGCTATCCAGTTGCCAGTGCGGACAATACTTCGTACTGAAATAATTCATAAGATCAAGCATTTTGTCGGCAAAGATCTTTCCTATGAATTCGACAGTGGCAGAGATCCCGCAAAGAACGGTATCTTCATCCATTGCGATCACCTGTTTCAGTGCATGAGGCGTAGCCAGCAGCAGACTGTTAGGCGTCATAATGTGTTCTTCCAGGTTGATAGAGATCGTGAGACTACCTTTTACAACCAATATGATGCTAAGAAAGTCAGACCGAAAGTTATTCCGGAAGACAGGGATATCCATGTACTGAAGGTTACAGTTGACGGCAAAACCGGGAATTGTTGCCTGTACGTCAATTTCTGTATCCTGCAGGAGCTCTGCATGTTTATATACATTCGCAGTTTGTTTTTTACCTGCCATGCCTCATAATTGTGGTCCTTGAATCCGGAAGTAAAGTTCTGGTAATAAATTTATAACAAAAGGTTCATTAGTCGGCAAAACTGGTCAAAAAGTCGGTTGGCGTCCCCCTTGTTTTCATTGTCTGATTGACAATTAAAAATATTATTCCTACCTTGGATCGAATTCATGTGAATATAAATGAAACGGTCTCGCTTTACAATCATGCTGCTCATGACGGCTGCCTTTGCCCATGCCCAGCAGCGTATTACAATTGATATCAACAGGAAGGCACAGGTGATAGATAATATTGGAGCCTCTGGTGCCTGGTTTTCGGAAGGTATAGGTAAATACTGGCCATCTGAGATCCGGGAGCAGATGGCCCGGTGGCTATTTAGTAAAGGTTTTAAGAAGGACGGGGCACCGGAGGGAATCGGCCTTTCAGCCTGGCGGTTTAATATTGGCGGCGGAACAGCGGAGCAGGGAGACAGCAGCGGAATCAAGGATTTCCGGAAACGTGCCGAGTGTTTTCTGAGCCCGGACGGCAAATATGACTGGTCAAAACAGTCAGGGTACCTATGGTTTACAAGAAAGGCAAAGGAGTATGGTGTGGAGACCCTGATTGCATTTTCCAATACGCCGCCCGTGTGGATGAATCAGAATGGGCTGGGGTATAAGACGGAGAAAGATCACCGTTCGAATCTGAAGGTAGATCAGTATGATGCTTATGCGGATTTTCTCACAAAGGTGTATCAGCATTTCGATAAGGAAGGGCTGCATTTTGATTACATCAGTCCTGTGAATGAACCTCAGTGGGACTGGAGTCATCCATATGGAGATGCCGATCAGGAAGGGAGCGCATGGACGAATAGTGAGGTGGTACGAATAGCGGGCGCCCTGGATACAGCGCTGACACGTGCGCATGCAAATACGAAAATACTACTTTCTGAGGCCGGGCATTTAGCGTATTTATATGCGAAGGATGGCACAGCATCGCACCAGATACAGGCCTTGAAATCAGGTGGTGTTTACAATCTTTCGCATGTACCGGCTATTATAGGCGGGCATAGTTATTTCACTGATGATGGTGATAGCAGCAGACGGTCTGTTCGTGTTCATTTAGCTGATACTGCTGCCAGATATGGTCTGCAGTATTGGCAAACAGAATACTCGATGTTGGCAGATGGCTACAAGGAAGGACATAAAGGGCCGCGCACAGCAATGGATTGTGCGTTGTTCCTGGCGAAGGTGATCCATGACGATTTCGTATATGGGAATGCTTCGGCGTGGCAGTTCTGGAATAGCTGGGAACCGGGAAGAGCGGATATGGATACGAGGTATTACCTGGTGGCACTGCATCCGAAAGATAAGACCTATAAGGATGGCACGGTAACCGCGGTAAAGAATCTGTGGGCGTTGGGTCAGTATAGCAGGTTTGTACGTCCGGGCATGCAGCGGGTGATAGCTGAGAGTGGGGATGCTTCGCTGCTGGTGAGTGCGTATGTAAGTAAGCACCAGACGGTATTGGTGTGTGTGAATGATGGCGTGGAACCAAAGGCAGTAAATATGGCTGTGAAAGGCAGGAAGTTTAGTAAGGCCAGGTATTATTGTACAAGTAAGGATGAGGATATGGGAGCGCACGTTGTACGTGGGAAAAATGAACAGATTGAACTGCCAGGGAGGAGCATTGTGACGGTGGTGATGGAGTAGGAGGCGTAAGAAATATTTTCAGGTCCGTAAAACCATGGTTTTACGGACCTTTTTGTTTGTGATAGTATTAATTGGAGGAAATAAACAGAACATTAACAGACGGTGGAAGTATGGATGAGATCGGAAAGGAAGTAAGACAGCCCGTTGCTGCAGCTACGCCCTGTGGTAACGGGCTTTTTCCTGCATGTCCTTACCTCAGTAGGAAGGTATAGGACAGTTCGCCCACTGCCATTCCATACATTTGACGGATCAGATAGTGTAGCCACTATTCAAAGTTCCACAGTTAAACTAGATAAAAACCACAATTCCACATTTATGCAAGCTATTCTTGGTGTTTTTTTTCATTTCGTCGGAGGTTTTGCCTCGGGCAGTTTTTACATCCCTTTTAAAAAAGTCAGGAACTGGGCCTGGGAAAGTTATTGGATAGTAGGCGGATTTTTTTCATGGCTGATCGTGCCCTTCCTGGCCGCATGGATTACCATCCCTGATTTCATGAGTATTATCCGCGTCACCGACGGCACTACATTATTCTGGACCTATTTTATGGGTGTACTATGGGGCATCGGCGGTCTCACATTTGGGCTTACCATGCGCTACCTGGGTATGTCCCTGGGGATGTCTGTTGCATTAGGTTATACCTCTGCCTTTGGCGCACTGATCCCGCCTATTTACAGGGATCTGTTTACAGGCGATACGGCCCACACCTTTTCATCCATGGTTCACCACATCAGCGGACAACTGGTTCTCGCGGGTGTACTCGTTTGTCTCCTCGGAATTGCCATCTGCGGAAAAGCCGGGATGATGAAAGAAAATGAATTGTCTGACGATGAGAAAAAGGAAAGTATCTCAGAATTTAACCTCAGGAAAGGATTGATCGTGGGAACCGTTTCGGGTATCCTCAGTGCCTGTTTCAACTTCGGTATTGAAGCTGGTAAACCCATGGCTGCGATCGCCATACAACAAGGTGCCAATCCGCTGTTCCAGAACAATGTCATTTTCGTGGTATTGCTTTGGGGAGGTTTAACAACTAACCTGTTCTGGTGCCTGTTGCTGAATACGAGGAACAAAACTTTTAGTGATTATACCAATAAGAAAACACCGCTGGCTGGCAACTATTTCTTTGCTGCACTGGCTGGTACCACGTGGTTTTTTCAGTTCTTCTTTTACGGAATGGGGGAGAGCAAGCTGGGCAACGGCGCAAGTTCATGGATTCTGCACATGGCATTTATCATAATGATCTCAAGCCTGTGGGGTATTACCCTGAAAGAGTGGAAGGGGGTGAGTAAGAAGACTTTTGGAACGATACTCGCCGGCGTATTGACCATCGTTATTTCAGTATTGCTGGTGGGATATGGTAACTCATTGGCAGAGTAGCAGGAGTGTATGTATTGGCGAAATGGACACCAACACATTGACAGGATATCACGTTGGTGTATTAGCATCCTAAAATACCAATCATCTGCCTCAACGGGAGTTAATTCATTAACAATAAATAAGTAGTTATCCAATCAGCAAACAGATCATTGAAGCTGCAATAAGAACTGCATATCTCAATTTTTGGCTGATCAAAACTACCTGATAGTTAAAATATTTAAACATTCATACATGATTCAGTCTGTAAATTTCAAGCACGTAAGCTACTTATGGGATGAAGAAAAGGCGGCTGCACTGGCCGGCGACGAAGTTGGCCTCTTAATCTACCGCTCTAACCTCCTGGGCGCAGATCTTCGCTTAACAAACTATGGCGGAGGCAACACCTCCTGTAAAGCCATGGCCAAAGACCCGCTTACCGGAAAACAAACAGAAGTAATGTGGGTAAAAGGTTCGGGTGGCGACCTGGGTACCCTTAGGCGTAGTGGGCTCGCTGCTCTATATGTAGACCGCCTGCATAGCCTGGAAAACATTTACAAAGGCATTGAAATGGAAGACGAAATGGTGGAGCTGTTCAATCACTGCATCTATGACCTGAAATCCAAAGCTCCTTCTATCGATACCCCGCTGCATGGTTTCCTGCCATTTAAACATATTGATCACCTGCATCCCGACGCTGCCATCGCTATTGCAGCTGCTAAGGATGGTGAACGCATCACACAGGAACTCTTCAACGGCAGTATCGGTTGGGTACCCTGGCAGCGCCCGGGCTTTGACCTCGGTCTCCAGCTTCGCGAGTGCCTGAACAGCAATCCCAATATCAGAGGTATTATGCTCGGCTCTCACGGTCTCTTCACATGGGGGGATACCGCATACGAAAGCTATATCAACACACTCGAAGTAATCGAGCGGTGCGCCTCTTATCTCGAAGATAATTACAATAAAAAACGTCCTGTATTCGGCGGTGCAAAGATCAGCCCTGCCGCTCCGGAAGTACGTAAAAAACAAGCCGCTGCACTGGCTCCTGTATTACGCGGTCTTTGCTCTGGTCATACCCGCATGATTGGACACTTTACCGATGATCCCCGCGTGCTTGAATTTATCAATTCCAACGACCTCGCTCGTCTGGCTCCAATGGGTACCAGCTGTCCTGACCACTTCCTGCGTACTAAAATCAGTCCGCTTGTAGTTGAGCTGGATCCCCAGGCGTCCCTGGACGATGTAGCAACCGTTAAACAACAACTGGAACCTGCATTCGCAACTTACCGCCAGATGTATAAAGACTATTACACCGCCTGCCGTCATGACAACAGTCCTGCACTGCGCGATCCAAACCCGGTCGTAATTCTCTATCCCGGTATCGGTATGTTTACGTTCTCAAAAGATAAACAAACTGCCCGCGTTGCTGCCGAATTTTATATCAACGCCATCAATGTAATGAAAGGTGCGGAAGCTATTTCTGAATATACCGCCTTACCACGCCAGGAGGCATTTGATATTGAATACTGGTTGCTCGAAGAAGCAAAACTGCAACGGATGCCTAAACCGAAAGCTTTATCCGGCCGCATCGCACTGGTAACGGGTAGCGCCGGCGGAATAGGCAAGGCAATCGCCAGGAAGTTCGCTGACGAAGGTGCATGTGTGATCATCAATGATAATGATGCCAGCCGCCTCGAGAAGGCAAAAGACGAATTCCAGACACAATATGGTCCTGATGTATTTACGACTGCGATACTGGATGTAACAAAAGCTAACGATATTCACGAAGCATACGCAGTCGGTGCACTGGCATTTGGTGGTGTGGACCTTGTAGTGAACTGCGCCGGGCTGTCCATCTCCAAACCACTGGAAGCACATACTGAAAAAGACTGGGACCTGCTGTATGACGTACTGGTAAAGGGCCAGTTCCTGGTTACACAGGCGGGTGTTGAAATTATGCGCAAACAGGACATGGGGGGCGATGTGTTGAATATTGTGAGCAAGAACGCCCTTATGAGCGGTCCTAACAATGCTGGTTATGGTTCTGCAAAAGCTGCGCAACTGCACCTGAGCCGCCTGAACGCTGCTGAATTAGGAAAAGATAATATCCGCGTCAATGTCATCAATCCGGATGCGGTGATCGCCGATAGTAAAATATGGGAAGGTGATTGGGCCGCCGGCCGCGCAAAAGCATATGGCATCACTGTTGAAGAACTGCCTGGTTATTATGCAAAACGCACCCTGCTTAACCAGATCATTTTACCTGAGGATATTGCTAATGCCTGCTTCGCCCTTACTGGTGGCTTGCTGAACAAGTCAACCGGGAATGTGGTGAATGTTGATGGCGGCGTGGCAACAGCTTTTGTAAGATAATTACATCCATAAAATTACCCCGGCAAGGCTTGCACCGCAAGCCTTGCCCATTCGCTACTTTTTCGTTAAATTGAATCACGCGCAAAATCCTGGTTATGAATATTGAAAAATTCCACATCTCCGATTTTAACGACGCCCGCAAGCAAGCCCACGATCGCAATTTTCAGCATATTTCTGAAAAAGTCAATCACCTCACTGAGGTACTTGAAAAACTGGAAGAATTCCAGGTAGCCATCCCAAGTTGGGCCCTCGGCACCGGCGGTACACGCTTTGGCCGTTTCTCCGGTGGTGGTGAACCCCGCAGCCTGGAAGAAAAGATCACAGATATTGGCTTACTGCATGCCCTCAACCGTAGCAGTGGGGCCGTATCTCTGCACATCCCCTGGGATATTCCTGAAAACACAGCTAATATCAAAGCCCTGGCTGCACAATATGACATCCGCTTCGATGCGGTCAATTCAAACACCTTCCAGGACCAGGCCGGACAGGAATACAGCTACAAATTTGGTTCTCTGCACCATACTGATAAGGGTGTAAGGCAACAAGCCATAGAACACAACATCGAAGTAATCCGCTACGGTGTAGAACTAGGTTCCAACGCCCTCAGCCTCTGGCTTGCAGATGGTTCCTGCTTTCCCGGCCAACTGAACTTCCGTGGTGCCTTCAGGCGTACCTACGAAAGTCTGCAGCAGATCTATGCAGCACTCCCTGATGACTGGAAACTTTACATTGAATATAAAGCCTTCGAACCCAATTTTTATAGTACCACAATTGGTGACTGGGGTCAATCCCTCCTGTTCGCGAATAAACTGGGTCCTAAAGCTCAAACCCTTGTTGACCTGGGACACCACCTCCCTAACGCAAATATAGAGCAGATCGTTGCCCTCCTGCTGATGGAAGGCAAGCTGGCCGGATTTCATTTCAATGACTCCAAATATGGGGATGATGACCTCACAGTAGGCAGCATCAACCCTTACCAGTTATTCCTCATTTTTAACGAACTGGTAGAAGGCATGGACGCACGTGGTATGCACCACGCAAGTGACCTTGGCTGGATGATTGATGCTTCACACAATGTAAAAGATCCATTGGAAGATCTCTTGCAATCAGTAGAGGCAATCAAGATCGCTTATGCACAGGCACTGCTGGTGGATACAAAGGCACTACAGGCAGCGCAGCAGAACAACGATGCTGTAGCAGCCCAGGAGATCCTGCAACAGGCTTATCGTACAGATGTACGGCCACTGGTGGCACAGGCGCGCCTGAATGCGGGTGGCGTACTCGATCCGATCGCGTTTTATCGCCAGCATAAGGTGCGAGAAAACCTGATCAGAGAAAGAGGTATGAAGACTGTCGCAACTGGTTTGTAGTTAGTTTGCATGCCGCTGCAGGTAAAAGAAAACAAATGCTATGTACAACCTGATATCACTAAAGGAGCGAAAACACATTTCCCTTATAGTATCAGGAAGAGCAGGCAAAGCCACTCAATTTTGCTAGCTGGCGACATCATGCAAATTCCCGGAATTTCATCCGCTCTAATGCCCATTTACATATTGAGATTGAGATTGAATTTGTCAATGTGCAAAAGGCATATTGGCAAATTCTTTTTTAAACAGCAGCTATGAATTGTATTGCTATTTTAGATATCGGTAAGACCAACAAAAAGTTGTTCCTTATCAATGAACAATACCACATCGTCTACGAAAGAAGCATGACCTTCCCTGAAACCAAAGACGAAGACGGCGATAACTGTGAAGATATCCACCTCCTCACAAAATGGGTAAAGGACAGTCTGAAAGAACTGACCGCCCACCCGGATCTCCACGTAAAAGCAATGAACTTCAGCACATATGGCGCCAGCTTCGTCTACCTTAATGAAAAAGGCGATGTTATTGCACCCTTGTACAACTATCTTAAATCCTATCCCCCTATACTACAGGAAAAATTTCATAACAAATACGGCGGTCAGCTACAAGTATGCAGCGAAACAGCCTCTCCGGCATTGGGGAGTCTGAACGCCGGCCTACAGCTGTTTCGCATCAAGGAACAGCAACCGGAATTGTATAAACAGATCCGTTACGCTTTGCATTTACCACAATACGTGAGTTACCTGGTCTCTGGAAAATTTATGGCGGATATCACCAGTATCGGCTGTCATACCATGTTGTGGGATTTTGCCCGCCAGGAATATCACCGGTGGGTGAAAGATGAAGGACTGGAAACGAAGTTGCCTCCTATATTTCCGGGAAATGAAGTGACTGTTTGCTGTAGCCGGGATGTCTACCAGGACAACTCCGGTTCTGCATTCACTTCTCCACTGCAGCCTATAAATACCGGTTCTCCGGGAATTTCCCGTTCTGATACGCCTTCCGGCTCTCAGGGAACGATCAATGCCGGTCCTGCTGGAACGGCCACGTCCGATACTTCTTTCCAACAGTCAACCTGGTTCGTCGGCGCCGGTCTGCACGACTCCTCCGCAGCCCTCATTCCTTACCTCGAATCCTTCCAGGAGCCTTTCATACTCGTTAGTACCGGCACCTGGTGTATCACCCTCAACCCCTTCAATAACCAGCCGCTCACCCCGGAAGAACTTGCACAGGACTGCCTCTGTTATCTCACCTATCAGGGCCGACCCGTTAAAGCCGCCAGGCTCTTCGCTGGCAATGAACATGAACTGCAGGTGCGCAGGCTGTCAGAATATTATCAAACACCGGTAAATTACTACCAACAAATCGCCTTCGACCCCGCTATATTTGCTCATTTGCAGGCAACGGCGGTAAAGGAAGCACCGCTCGCAGGAAAAGACCTTTTACAGGCGTCCCGGTTTGCTCATAGATCATTGTCAGATTTCACGAGTTACGAAATCGCCTATCACCAGTTAATTATGGACCTGATGGAACAGCAGCAGCACTCCACTGCACTCGTCACCAATGGTACAGCGGTGCGACGCATTTTCGTTGACGGCGGTTTTGGTAAAAACCCGGTGTACATGCACATGCTCGCAGCCGCATTTCCCCACATGGAGGTATTTGCCGCTTCTGTAGCACAGGCTACTGCCATCGGTGCAGCGCTGGCCATTCACCGGCACTGGAATACTCAATCCCTCCCGGGAGATCTGGTTGAAATGAGGCATTATGCAGTGAACAGGGAATTAGCTTACAGGTAGTGCCTTATTTAAACGAACTTACATGAAAGTAGGACTCTTTATACCTTGCTATATTGACCAGTTCTATCCGCAGGTGGGCATTGCCACTTTATCCCTGCTGGAAAAACTTGGTTGCGAGGTCGTTTATCCGCAGGGACAAACCTGTTGCGGACAACCCATGGCAAACTCTGGTTTTGAACACCTCACCGGTGGTTGTAATGAGCTTTTTGTCAGGAATTTTGCAGACTTTGATTACATCGTGTCGCCCTCCGGCAGTTGCACACTGCATATCAAAGATCACCTGCACGTACATGACAAAGAAGATGCTGCGACGCACATTCGCCAGCACATTTACGAATTATCCGAATTCTTAACGGACGTTCTGCAGGTAAAACACCTCACCGCCCGTTTCCCTCATAAAGTTGGCATTCACCAAAGCTGTCATGGACAGCGCGGCCTGCATCTCTCTCAAATGACAGAGCTGGTGGCAGCACCCTATTCAAAACCACAACAGCTCCTCCAGATGGTGGAAGGCCTGGAACTTATAGAACTCTCCCGCAAAGATGAGTGCTGTGGATTCGGAGGTACTTTTTGCGTATTCGAAGAAGCCGTTTCCGTGAAAATGGGAAAAGACCGTGTCGCCGATCATGAAAAACATGGTGCGGAATATATCACCGGTAATGACGTGAGCTGCCTCATGCACCTGGAAGGTATTCTCAAAAGACAGCAGAGTAAGATCAAAGTGCTGCACATCGCTGAGATCCTGAATGCTGCTTTCTAAACACCAAAACTGATCTGAATGGAACCAACAACTGCATATAAAGAACACGCCGAGCTGGCGGAAGCATTCAATAAAAACGAACAGAGGGTAGACTGGCATGATGAAACCCTGTGGTGGGTGCGTCAAAAAAGGGATAAAATGGCCTGGTCCCTTCCCGAATGGGAAGACCTGCGTGAAGCAGCGTCTCAGATCAAATTTAATGTACTGGGCAATCTGCACGATTACCTGCTTGAATTTGAAAAAAACGCACAACTCAATGGTGCTATTGTGCATTGGGCAGCTGATGCTAAAGAACACAATGAGATCGTTCTGAAACTCCTCAGGGAACAGGGCGTACAGCGCATGGTGAAAAGTAAATCCATGCTCACAGAAGAGTGCCACCTGAATCCCTTCCTGGCGGAACATGGCATCGACGTCATCGATACGGACCTGGGCGAGCGCATTGTCCAACTTGCAAAGGAACCACCGAGCCACATCGTACTTCCTTGTATCCACAAAAAGAAGGAAGAGATCGGAGACCTTTTTCATATTCACTTAGGTACCCCTGCGGGAAATGCAGATCCCAAATTCCTTACTGCGGCTGCGCGACTGCACCTCAGGAAGGAATTTATCCAGTCTCGTGTAGCGATCACCGGTGTGAACTTCGCTGTGGCTGAGACAGGGGAGATGGTCGTATGTACCAACGAGGGAAATGCTGATATGGGCGCTCACCTTGCGGATGTACATATTGCGTGTATGGGGATTGAGAAGATCATTCCGCAACGCAAACACCTGGGCGTTTTCCTGCGTTTGCTGGCACGCAGTGCAACGGGACAACCGATCACCACTTACAGTAGCCATTTCCGTAAACCAGGAGCCGGACAGCAACTCCATATCGTCCTGGTGGATAATGGACGTAGCCGTCAGCTGGGTAGAGAGGAGTTCCGGAATTCGCTGAAATGTATCCGTTGTGGTGCATGTATGAATACCTGTCCTGTGTATAGAAGAAGCGGAGGGCATAGTTATCACAATGCGGTAGCAGGGCCGATCGGGTCTATTCTTGCCCCCAATCTGGATATGAAGGAGAATGCGGATCTGCCATTTGCATCTACGCTTTGCGGATCCTGTTCAAATGTTTGTCCGGTGAAGATTAACATTCATGAACAGCTTTATAAGTGGAGACAGGTAATTGTGCAGGAGGGATATGCAAAGACATCCAAAAAAGCGGGCATGCAGATGATGAATATGGTGCTTTCCAAACCTGCGGTGTTTAAAACTGCCGGTGGGGTAGGACGCTGGGTAATGAGGCACTTCCCCGGAGTAGTGAATAATGGCATGAACCCATGGTATAAACAGAGAGACATGCCAGATGCACCTAAAGAATCGTTTGCAGATTGGTATAAAAAGAATAAAACTATCAAATAGGTTTAAAAAGAAAACGCTTTAGTCCGGGCTAAAGCGTTTTCTTTAAATTCTTCTTCTGAATATCCTTCAACGTCTCCAATCCTCCCTTTGCGCTTTCTGCAATGCCCTCAAACACATAATTCTTCCCATCACTGGCCACCCTTACTCCAATTTTACCATTCCCTTCGTCATATACCTCATAAGCTGCATCTTCATTTTTAAATGCCAGTTTACCGGCGCTATACATCATCACACCGCCTACATTTTCCTGCTTCTTGTCATCATATGTCACCTCGGGATATGAAAATTCCACACTACCATCCTTCTGACACAATACATAAAAGAGGAATTCTCCTTCGCCACCAGCATGAAATACGACCACCTGTTTTCCATTCTTTGCCAGCGTAAAAGAAAACACAGTATCTGCCTGTTCACTCATATATTGTTTCAGCGTCTGTTCTTCTTTGCCATTGACCCATGTCTGCAGGGATACTTCTTCAAAATAAGGCTCTGTATTACTTAAACCGGACTCTTCTACACTCACAGTCTTCAACTGCCCGTTCTCCACTTTAAAACGCGAAAACTGGTGCCAGCAACAACCACTTTTTGTCATGGTCTCCAGCACCTTATCTTTTTGATTCACTACAAACATACCGCAATACTCCTGTGCCAGCCGGGTAAACGCCTCGCTATGTTTAAAACCGGTACCCTGTGCCAGCCAGATCTGGAAGGAAGGCCCGTGATAACAACTATTCTGACCATCCATCAAAGCAAAATCTTTCACACCGTCGAAGTTGAAATCCTCATAAATAATCAAACTTTGCTCGCCGTAAGGCGCTTCCAGGATGTTCGCCTTTACCTGGCCGTTATGGAAATCAAAGGTGAGCTCATCTGAGGAGGTATGCATCAGCTCTTTCTTCGTTACCTTGTCAAATACTTTCACCGTGCCGGCTTTGAATACATCTGCCGTATCACTTACCTGCACCAGTCCGTAATACTTATTGGAGAAACCGTCGATTTTAAATGAAGTGTTGTGCTGCGCGAACGCGCTGCTGCATGCTGATAATAGCAGGATAAGGAAAGATATTTTCATGACCGTAAATTCCTTTACAAAGCTAATAACAGTTAGCGAGGTGTGCAAGTATTGCTGTCCCAATCTTTCTACTTCCTGTACCCTCACCATCACATCGTGCCCCTGTGCCTCATCCGTGGCTGGCCCCCACCATTCTGTGTACACCTTCGCGGCATGTTCATTGTACATAGTCTCGTGTTGACCTTAAAAACCATATCATTCACCCTTTAAATGCTGACATATGTTATCAGATCAATTAGTTGTAATGCAAAAGCATGAAGCCCCACCCTGTATTTCCATTGTTATAGCGCTAGATGGGGCACAAGACAGAAAGGCGGCTTTGCAACTTATCCATCAATCCATTGAAGAAACCGCCGATCACCTTCGTACAGCCTGGCCCGATAAAGCCGATGTACTCATCAATGCATTAAATGAACTTTCCGATAGCTACAACTACAGCCCGGTTGATAAAGGTCTCGGACTATATGTAGCACCTAATTATAACAAACTTTTCGCATTCACCTTTCCCGTGCAGCCCAAGGTGATCCTGAGTGAGAAATTTGCAGTCAGGGAGTTGCTCTATCAGGAACAATATAGCTTTGACTATCTTGTTCTCCACCTGGAAGAAAAGAAGGTACAGCTTTTTCGCGGAAGAATGGGGCGCCTGGAACAGATCAGTGATGACAACTTTCCGCTTGATTTCGACGACGAATACGATTACAGTACGGCTACTGCCGGTGAAAGAGAGAAAGATAAATCCACGATCGTTGGCCGCCGCCAGAAGAATTTCTACAAGGCTGCCGACAGGCTGCTGGCGGCCTATCTGCATGGACAGCCCCTGATCCTCACAGGTCCCACAAAAGACATTGGCTACTTTGAGGACATCAGCATGCACAAGAAAGATGTGACAGCTTCTATCCACGGCAACTTCTCCAGCGTTCCTATGAAAACACTGGAAGACAAAGTATGGCCGGCCGTTTGCTCATTTATTGAAATGCGGGATCAGCAGGTGATACGTGAACTGGAAGATAGTCAGGCGCAGGTGGTAGACGGTATCCGCGCCGTACTGGACGCTGCAAAAGATGGCAGGGGCAGCAAGTTACTCATAGAGAAAGATTTTAACTCCGCAGACTTTATTGATGAGTTAACCGGCAAACTTCGCACGAAAAGTGCTGAAGCAACTCATACTATTGATGCCGTGGAAGATGCAATGCGCGCTGTAATCGATAAAAACGGAGAGATTATTTTTGTGAAAGAGGGAGTTTTAGAAGATCATAAACATATCGCCCTGATTACAAGGTATTAAAGATGCTTGTCCAGATATGTTTCATTGGGTTAAACATGAGGCAGTGGGAAAAACTATTCCTGCTGCCTCTTTTAGTTATGCAGCACTATAGATAATACAAAACGGGTGGAACATGGACCGTTATATTACTTCAACTTCAGCAAGTCAACCACTCCTTTGATAGGAATTGCCTGGCTAACGTATTTGTATATATTTCCAGATAAGCCGCTTATATGGCTACGATCACATAAGTTACACCCCCGCATCACAATTTCTTCCCGCCGGATTGACAAATTTTTATGATCTTAGTCAGACATTATCATACCTGTTATCATCTGAAAATTTACTATTGTTTGAATAACTTTGATCAACATGAAGACCGCCTTTTACAGTACACATAAATTTGAAAGAGATTTTTTGTTACAGGCAGCTGGTGATCAGCATGACTTAGTCCTGCTCGAACCAACACTTTCATTATCAACAGCGCCGCTGGCAGCGGGTTGTGAGGCTGTTTGTATCTTTGTAAACGACGATGGTTCCGCACCCGTCTTAGAGAAGCTCGCAGCAGTTGGGGTAAAGTATATTGCCCTGCGCTCAGCAGGATTTAATCATGTAGATATACAGGCAGCACATGCATTGGGAATGCGGATCTCCCGTGTGCCGGAATACTCTCCATATGCAGTGGCAGAACATACGGTGGCATTAATACTGGCACTTAACAGAAAGCTGGTGAGAGCACATAACCGCATCAGAGACCTGAATTTCTCTTTGGATGGCTTAACCGGTTTTGATTTACATGGTAAGACTGTTGGTATCATAGGTATGGGAAAGATAGGTAAGATCGTAGGCAGGATCATGCGGGGTTTTGGTTGTCAGATCATGGCATTTGACCGGTACCCTGATCATGAATGGGCGAAAGTATATGATGCTACTTATGTGAGTATCGATGAATTGTGCAGGGAGTCAGATATCATTTCCTTGCATGCGCCACTGACACAAGCTACGGAATATATAATAAACAAGCACAGCATTGCAAAAATGAAGAAAGGGGTAATGCTGATCAACACCAGCCGTGGTAGGCTGATCAATACACTGGATGTGACAGAGGGGTTGAAATCGGGTCAGATAGGATATTTAGGACTGGACGTGTATGAAGAAGAGAGGGGACTTTTTTTTGAAGATCATTCAAGTGATATCGTGCAGGATGATGTAATATCCCGGCTGATCACTTTTGCGAATGTATTGATCACGAGCCATCAGGCATTTCTTACAGACACCGCATTAAAGAATATAGCAGCAACGACGATGTACAATTTAGATTGTTTTGTGAAAGGAGAGAAGGGGGTGAATGAATTGGGGTAAATAATATCGGTGTAGATGTTTGAGTAAAAAGCCGTCTCATGAAAGAGACGGCTTTTTAGATAATAAGCTTTATCCAACAGTTGCTATAGTCTGTTTACATTGAACCGGGCATACTATTGCTCAATTTATATTGTGGTTTCTTTTTCGCATAGTCAAATACCAGTTGACAGAACACTTTTACACCCACATCCAGTTTTGAATCATCAATAAAGAAATCCGGCGTATGGTGCGCAGCCGCTTTAACCGGATCGGCGCCCGCAGGCATACCGCCCAGGAAGAAGAAAAATGCAGGTGCCTTATCTCCATAAAAAGAAAAGTCTTCCGCACCTGTCGTCCATTCAGTTTCGTTTACATTTTCTTTGCCGGCAGCTGCTTCGATAGAAGGTACCATAAGTTTTACAAGTTCGGGATCGTTGTAGGTCACCTTTGTTTTGTTTTCAATAACTACGCTTGCAGTCGCGCCGGAGGCTTCAGCTATTTTGGTGGCAGTAAGTTTCATTTTCTCGTGCACCAGTTCCAGCATCTTGTTGTCAAATGTACGGATGGTACCCTCCATTGTCAATTCCTCGGGAATAATATTGCTTCTTACCCCGCCATTTATCTTGCCGACAGTGATCACAACAGGCCCTTTTGTAAGTTCCGTCTGTCGGCTCACAATGGTCTGGAATCCCTGAATGATCTGTGATGCGACTACAATCGGATCAATTCCATTCCACGGTTGGGAACCATGGGACTGTCTTCCTTTCACTTTGATGGTAAACCAGTCGCTGGAAGCCATTTCTGCACCGGACTTATACTTTACCATACCAATGGGTGTCTGGGAATTGATATGCAGACCAAAGATGGCATCTACTTTAGGATTATCCATCACACCTTCTTTGATCATAAGTGGTGCGCCGCCCTCTTCAGGAGCGGGAGCGCCTTCCTCAGCAGGTTGGAAAATAAATTTCACGGTGCCTGGCACGTCTTTCTTCATGGCAGTCAACACGTCTGCAGTACCGAGGAGGATGGCGATGTGAGAATCATGTCCGCAGGCATGCATGACAGGGACCTGCTGGCCGAGGTATTCGGCAGTGTCCACTGATTTGAAAGGAATGTTGGCTCTTTCATACACCGGCAGAGCGTCCATGTCGGCACGGAGGGCGACAACCGGGCCGGGTTTGCCACCTTTCAGGATGGCAACAACGCCGGTTTTACCAATACCGGTGTGTACTTCAAGGCCCAGTTTTTTCAGGTGTTCGGCAACGAAGGCTGCGGTTTTGAATTCTCTGTTGGAAAGTTCAGGATGCTGGTGAATGGCGCGGCGCCAGTTGATAACGGAGTCTTTAATGGAGGCGACCGATTTGTCCAGGTTGGATTGGGCCACAGAGAGCATGGGTGCAAAGGTCAGCAGGATTAAACATCTTTTCATTAGGTAGCATAGATTTTGGTGAGCGTATGAGTGTACAAGATAAAATTAATTTTTGTTCCTATTCAGGATTGAGGTATGCGCAGGCAATTTCCCCGGATAGTATGTAAGTTTTTCATGGCAAGGGATTAAATGGGCAACAGGGAATGTTCAATATAAAGATATTTTCTAATTTCTTTATTATTTTATTTTCTCCCCGTATTTTGCACTGTAATTCAATGACAAATAATGAGCAGAGAAAGCATATTATCCGCTGTAAAACAGAACCAACCTGATGGGCAGGCCCTTCCGGAACTGGCACCTTTTCACCATGATGAAGCTGGCGATCCTGCTGCTTTCACTAAGGTTGTCGAGTTTTTGGGTGGTCAGGTAATAGCCATTAAAAGCTATGCTGATATGCTGCCCCTGATCAAAGAACATTCCCTGGTGGTGACCACTCATCCTGAGTTTTATCCTGATGGAATGCGGCAATGGCAGGAAGGGGACGGTCGTCAGCTGGAGAAGGTGGACCTGGCTATCATTCAGGGACAACTGGGTGTGGCAGAAAATGGTGCGGTGTGGGTTACTGACGATGAATTGCAGGTAAGAGCATTGCCTTTTATTGCGCAGCACCTGGCTATTGTGTTAAAAAGCACAGCTATTTTACCGACTATGCATGATGCTTACCGTAAAATAGGCGGTCCGGATGCGGGATTCGGCGTATTCATTGCAGGTCCGTCAAAGACTGCAGATATTGAACAGTCACTGGTTTTAGGTGCGCATGGTGCCAAAAGCCTGACAGTGTTCCTGATCGACTAGACCTTAAAGTAATAGACGAAAAATAACGGTATGCAGGTCACATTGCCTGCATACATTTCACCCACCTTGCCACGTATGAAAATCGCATTTAAAATGTACCTTAAACCCGGGTGCAAAGAAGAATACCGCCAGCGCCATGCTGCTATCTGGCCAGCACTGAAGCAGCTACTGAAAGAAAACGGTGTGAGCGACTACACGATCTTTCTTGACGATGCTACGAACACGTTATTTGCCGTGCAGCAACAATCCGGCGAACAGTCTTCGCAGGACCTTGGTACAACAGAGATTGTACAACGCTGGTGGGCTTACATGGCTGATATCATGGAAACAAATCCTGATCACTCCCCTGTTACTATTCCGCTGGAACCTGTTTTTCATATGGAGTAAAATTGAACGGGGTATATGCCACCTTCGCCGGATTACAAACATTTCTTCCGGCATTTCACAATGGTTTCTCACCCTTCCAGCAACTTCAGCTCTTCTTCAATCATCTCGCCGGCTATATCCACCATCTCTGGTGATATCATTCCGTTCTCCTCTACAATGTTTCTTACAACTCCGTCTTCCACTATATATGCACCCAGATCATCTTCTTTCAACCAGAATTTGCTATTCATCACTTTGGCCACATCATCTCCCTTTTTCCTTCCCGCATACACCTGGTTATTAATTGTCTTCAACACCGTAGGGCTATTTGTAGTCATCACTACCTGGTTGTTTGTATAATTCGCCACCAGGGTAATCAACGCTATCAGCTGCTTCTGAGCCAGCGGGTATAAGTGTGCCTCAGGTTCATCTATAATGATAAAGTACTCGACCCCACTCAACATGGTTGTAAACAGCTGCATCATTAACCACAATGATTCCTGCTGACCTGTTGATGCAACAGGCATTTCAATATAAGCTCCCTTCTTATCCAGTTTGATGCGCTCAACCTCTTCGCCATAAATATAATCTCCTTTCAGAATTTGCTTTATCAACGCTATGGCCAGTTCTACGCTCTCCCTATCCAGGATATTAAACGCAGTTTCGTTATTCACCATTTTCTCCAACTGCTCAAAATACAATGGTCGCATCTCCGCTATCTGTTGAATAAAGATTTTTATAGTATTGTCCAGCCTTTCGTTCAGATAGCGTCCGAAAATTCCATAAGCCATTACCCTTCCGGCAGGGATATAGACAGGAATTTGCTCCCTGTCAAATAATTCATAGATATAACTATCCAGCTCCAGGTAATAATTCTCTTTAAATTCCTGTGTTGCATCTTTATAGCGCTCGGATATAAAGGTCCTCAGACCGGCAAAGATATCCCTGATCTCCTGCTCCAATCTGTCACTAAATACTATCTGCACCACTTTCTTTTTCTGAAAAATGCTGACTAACTTATCGTTCCCATAATTATATTGTAAAAAGAAATCTCCATAACGCTCAGGGCTGTCCCAGAAGCTTTTAAATTTATTGACGATATGCTCCTTCAATATCATTTCAGGTAGGGGGTCTGCATTGATTCCTTCTACGATATCTGCTACCGTTCTGAATACTTCCTCCCGCAATGACTTAAATATATATAGGATCTTCAGGATAGTACTCTTCCCACTCGCCTGCGGACCAATAAAAATCATGTAATCCTGTATTTTCAATTCCACTTCTTTCAGTGGGCCAAATTTTCTGATTTTTAACTGTTGCATTTTCCGGACTTTTACTATTGCCCACTACCAAGTTACCAGAAAAAATACGATTATAAAAATTATTTATTTACGTAATGTGTTGGTTTTCAAATTAAAACAACGCGTATCAAATTAGCGTCTTCGTTATCATTATTGTCTTTGTTTTCTCATAGAAAGGTTTTTAATGTCAGGGTTATCCATTTACCAGATATATGCTTTTTCATCGCCGGAAGATGCCGGGTAGTGTCACACGCGTACGACCTTATTGTGCTGTCAATATTAATTGCTGTACAATGTTACTATCATAAAAATTGCCAGAGTTGTCTGATCTCCTTTATGCTGTTCCTGCGTTTAATGTGCAAAATAACTGGGTGTGTCGGGGCGCACTGAGGATAACGGTGACTATCCATTCAGGTTTCTGTGAGAAGTATGAAATGATACCTCTACCATTTTAATGTGTAAGAAGGGGGGGCTACCGCGGGAACGAAATGCTTTTTACATTTGGAGGAAGTACTATTTCTTTAATGCGCTGATCGCGGCTTTATGTCCGGTGTGGGCGGCTTTTTCAAAATAGAATTTTGCCCAGCGATTGGATTGGATAACACCATCGCCTTGTTTATAGCAGAGGGCGAGGTTGTACATTGCACCGGCCAGACCTTGTCTGGCGGCTTTTTTATACCAGAATACGGCTTTCTTATGGTTCTTTCTCACTCCGTGGCCGTAAAAATAGAAATAGCCCATTGAGCGTTGGGCTTCCATGTCGCCGAGTGCCGCGGCGTATTTATACCAGCGGAAAGCAGTTTTATAGTTTTGGGCTACTACCTCACCTTTGTCGAAGTAGAATCCTATGTTGTAAGCGGATTCCATATGGCCTTTTTCTGCGGCCTTGAGGTACCAATTAAAGGCAATGGTGATGTCCCTTGAGATGCCGCGCCCCAGGTCGTAGCACGTACCGATGTAGAATTGAGCGCGGGTATGGCCGGCCATGGCGGCTGGGTACCAGTGGGCAAAAACAGTTTTCCAGTTGACTTTTCCGGGCGTATTAAAGGCCAGTTTATATCCGTCTTCAAATCGGCTGTTTTTTTCCTTGTTGGTCATGTACCGTGTATGTTTTTTAAAGCGGGAAATTAAGATCTTCTGTTTAAAATTAACCACTATAATACTGTAAAGGTGAATCATTCACGATAAAACCCGCCATGTCCATCATCAACTGCTTCCACTATATTTCCCCGTATTTATGATCGCTGATTATTAACGTCTTACGCTGTTTTGATGGCTATTTCCACACTGGTAAAATCCATTGATATTGTGGGTAGCACCTGCAATCCTTATTAATGTCAGATGAGTGCCCGGCAATTTTTCCTTGCCAAGGAGGAAAAGACGAAGGTAGCACTTCACTTTAACGAGCAATTTTTCAGGCAATAAAGAATATGTCGGGGATACTGTATTGACGTTACTACCAGTCTACCAAATGAGTACTAGTACGGCACCATAAGTACACCTCAATATCGAATTGATATAGAGGTGTACTTATGATGTACTTATGGTGCACTTAAAATGTCCTATTGAATGTACCGGCAGGGTATAGCCGGTTAGGTGAAAGGCCGGCGAAAAGCAGGGGTGTTATTACCCCGAAATACTATTTTCTTAATTTAGTGGACTTTGTCCACTAAATTAATTACCTTTACTTTATCATGTCAAAAGCAGTCATACAGGAGATCCGGGCATTTAACCGGTTTTATACAGATCTGATCGGTCTGTTAAATAAGCATTTGCTGAACAGTGCGTATTCATTGTCAGAGGTGAGGATTATGTACGAGATACATACCGCCGGGGCGGTGCAGGCGTCGCAGATTATGGGGGCGATGGATATCGATAAGAGTTATCTGAGCAGGATTTTGAAGAAGCTGGAGCGGGACGAGGTGATAGTAAGGAAAGCATCAGAGCAGGATGGGCGTGCTGTGGTCGTGTCGCTAACGGAGCAGGGGGAGGAGCTGTTTCAGGAATTAACGCGGTTGACAGAGGAGCAGGTCGGGGGGCTGATTGCACATTTGAGCGAACAGGAACAGGAGGATCTGGTGGGGCATATGCACGCGATCAGGAAGATATTGCCGGGAAGGTCGGCAGTACAAACATCAAAAAACAACCAATAAACAGCCATCATGAAAGCAGGAATCACTTTAGCCAACATCAGCATCAGAACGGAATTACAACCCGGAGACCTTGGTTTCCTGGCCTATATGCATGCAAAACTTTATGCAAAGGAAATGGGATATGGGATCAATTTTGAAGGATATGTCCTCGACGGGTTAGGAGAGTTTGCACATCAATATGATCCTGCTAAAGATTGTGTCTGGATCTGTGAACATGAGGATAAGATCATAGGTTCGCTGGTAGCATTTCGCAGAAACAACGATATACAGTTCAGGTATTTTATTTTTCTGCCGGAATACCGGGGGATAGGCTTAGGGAAGCACCTGATGTACGAGTTTATGAAATATGCGAAAGCATCCGGGTGTAAGCATATTTATTTATGGACTACGACGGAGCAGGAAACCGCCATCTCCCTGTACACAAAGTTTGGATTTAAGCAGACGGAAGAAAAGTTTTCAACTGCTTTTGATAAGCCATTGACAGAGTTGCGATTTGATCTGGCCTTATAGGTAAAAATGGAAAGGATCCATAAACACAGCAAAAGAATGATCCTATACAGGGATCATTCTGCTACTACTTTCAAACCGATAATAGACCCTATGAGCAGCGTGATAAAAATTATCCGCCATATATTCACAGGGTCTTTGAATATAAAGATGCCGACCAGCACTGTACACACTGTACCAATACCTGTCCAAACCGTATAGGCTGTGCCGATAGGAATCGTTTGCGCTGCTTTCATCAGCAGGCCGAGACTGAAAGCCATCGCAATGACTAATGCGGCGTACCAGTCATAAGCAGCAGAACCACTGGCTGCCTGCACTTTCCCTAAGCAAAATGTAAAGGCTGTCTCTAATAACCCTGCGAGAATTAATATTATCCAATTCATGGTTGCAAAGGTCCGGATAGGGTAGGAGAATATTTTATACAAATGATAAAAAATTCATCTGGCAAGAAATCACAAAGATGTAAGGTTAACATTTAATCTGATCCGGCAATAACAGTCCCCCAAAAAGTAAATACCAGCCACCGCTGGTGCTGCAAAATAGAATTGCTACTTACACACGTACGCACAGGAATATTGTCTCATCCCACAAAAAACACCCCATCCGCTTTTTCCTATCTACATGAATAATGCAGCTAAATAACTTTGTTATGTTTCGTTCTGATCCTACTCAAACTAACCTGCGTAATCCCAAGATAACTCGCTATATGTCCCAGCGAAACCCTTTGCAATAACTCCGGCGTTTCCTGCATTAACTCTCCATACCTTTCCGCCGCTGTTCTGAACTGTCGTGCTATCAATCTTTGCTCGGTCTTCACAAGCTCAATCTCCGCCAACTTCCTTCCCCAGTTCGCAATATGCAAATCTTCATTATACAATCTTTCCAGGGCTGCCCCATCCAACTGATAAAACTCGCTATCTTCCAACAACTCAATATCCTCATAACTCTTTTCCCGGCTCACGTAGCTCTTCATCGACAATACAGGGTCACCTTCCAGTCCAAAATAGAAAGTAATACTTATCTCATCCTTCTCTGTAAACGCCCGCACAATTCCTTTCTTAATAAAATACAAGTGATGATCTATCTTGTCCGCCCTGAATAGCAAATGGTATTTAGGAAAAGATACTACAGTTGCAATATCCATTAATTTAGACTCTGCTGCAGCAGGTATTGGATGAATCCGTTGTATGAGTTCCGTCAAGATCATAATATCACAAAAATAAATATTCTCTGGACTATTCGTTATTTCCCTGCTGGCCTCCTGCAGGAGCAAAAAGAAACAGCACCTTTGTACCATGTATATACCCAACGATAACTTAATGGACAATGCTGCTGAAATCCTTTCCTTTATTCAGCGGTACAGCTTTGGTACTATCATCACCAATATCGGGGGACGCCCTGTGGCCACACACCTGCCTTTTCATGCAGTAATGAGAAACGACCAGTTAGTGCTTACCGCACATATGGCGAAGGCTAATAAACAATGGCAGGCAATAACAACGGAAGAAAATCTCATCATTTTCTCAGAGCCGCATGCTTATATTTCCCCGGCCAATTACGACAGCATGCAATCTGTACCTACGTGGAATTACTTGTCTGTGCATGCATATGGAAAGGCAAATGTCATTTCGGATAAAGCAGCGGTAATGTCGATACTGGAAGATGCTATTAAAGATTATGAACAGGAGTATATGATACAATGGAATGAGTTGCCCGGGAGTTTTAAACAGAAGATGGCAAACGGAATTGTTGCGTTCGAAATAGTAGTGACTACCTTGCAGGGAAAGAAGAAACTGAGCCAGAACAAAACACCAGATGAGCGGAAAAGGATCATTGAATCATTGGAAAAATCAGGGGATGCATCCGGTTCTCAGTTAGCGGAGTACATGAAGAATCAGTAAATGACAGGGGGCTTATTCCAGGAGGTGCAAAGCGAAATCAAACCCAGCCGATGAATCAAATTAGAATCAAATTAAATACGAATCATATCCAAATTTTTGCAGCAAATTAACGGCAAGTTAATATCAAAATTTGAGAGGACTTCTTCAACTCATTTTACGGAAAAAAAATCTAACGATCCTGCACTTCAGATGCGTTCAAAATCAGGTTCGGTTGCTTATAGCGAATTCCTCAATATCAATTTAAACTCATTCTTTACCACTTCCATTTTCTTCCCCAGAATCATGCGGGCAGCGGTTTTCCCCATCTCATCATGATCTGTGGAAATAACTGTTATACCGTCTAATAATATCTCTTTCAGCAAAGTTTCATTATAGCTGACTATTCCCACATCCTTTCCAATTTTCAACCCCTGATTGCGGCAGATTTTCACCAGGTTGACCAGGTCCATTTCCTCAATTATCACATATGCCTGTCCCTTTATCACAGGTGTATCCAGTTCCACTCCTTCAATCACAGAATAATTAAAATCATTCATCCTGCAGAAATATTGGAACCCCATTTTAATCTCTTCAGGATAAGGGGTCATACCCGGGTTGACATACACTAACCGGTCATATTTCTTTAATGGGGGTAAAGCATCTGTTAATGATGCATATATATCTTTCTCAAAATTCTGATATACGAGTCCGTATTTTCCTTTCAGGCCGGGCAGGTCTCTATCCAGTAAAATCAATTGATCCGCAGGAATTCGTTGAATGATCTCTAATACTTTCTCCGGCTGTTCATAGAAATGAGGCATGATCACATAGTAGTCGTAATCCCCGATCCGGTTATTTATAAGATTTTGAAACAAGGTCACACTATGATGATGTATATGCAGATCAACAAATACATTATCACCTAACGCATGTACAAAAGCGTTATACAACTGCTTTTTATAATTGCTTATTTTATTGAATAGGAGTAATACCCGCAGCGGTGTGGTGACGTCGGTACGATTTATAAAGTATCCTTTACCTTTTACTGATATGATTACTTTTTTATCCCTCAGTTCATTGTAAGCTTTTTCTACGGTTCCGCGTGACAACAGGTATTCTTCACTCAATTCATTTATAGATGGAATCTGGTGGTCGCGCTGCAAAATGCCATCTCTAACGGCTGCCATAATAGAATGTACGATTTGCTGATAAACGGGAATTTTACTACTGGTATCAAGTTTCAGCCCTTTCATACTGGCAAAATACTAAAACTTCCCGCACGATACGTATTTATACGCAACATCGGCGTAGAAGCACTGATAATCACATGGGGAAACTTTTTATATATCAATTTCAACCAAATTTGCACAATTGTTGTTTAAATAATTAGCAGAGGAGTTAAATACAAATGCCATCTGAAATCAATGAAGGTAAGAGGCTGGAACATTATCCCGACAACAGTGTGCAATTGACGAGTTAAATTAATAATTCTTATCACATACAATTTCGTTTATATGCAGACGTAGTTTAAAATTTGCTCATGTGTTCATAGTCCTTAACAATTCATTATTGTTTTTGTACTATTCAGAGTATTATTTTTGCGGCGAAAATACAGTTACATTTACATACTCATTTCCCTCCCTAAGAATTTTAACCATCTGAATGAAGACTGCCATTAGCACGGGGTATTATCGTTATTCCGAACTAACTGAAACGGTTATATCTACACAACTTTTAATTAGGTTATGAATCACAATCATGAAGCTGCAGTTCCCCCAAGTACTGCCCACAAGAGAGTACACCGTTGTCCCCGGTGTAAAGGAGGAACCCTTGAAGATAGAGTTCCACGGGGATTTTTTGTCAAGTATCTGCTAGGGGTACTTCCCCTTAGAAGATATATTTGTTATAAGTGTTTCAAGAAATCCTACGTATGGCACAGAGAGGATAATTAATCCTCAATTCTCATTTTCCCGCACGGGTTAAACGGCATGTGTAAACTCGCCCGTGTGGGAAATATTGCTGATATTAACAATGCTCTTTATTTGTTATTACCTCAATTAAATTGTTTTTCGAAAAAAGACAAACAATCTTTCTCTAAAGTTGTTAAGTCATCAAGATACTCCAGTTGAATTGGTATAGTGTTTGCTTGATTAGTCATCACTGTCGGTAATTGTGAGAATGGCACCTTATCAAACTTATTGTTTTAAAATTATCAGACACAATTGTCTTTAGAGTTAATCATGCCTCCAATAAAACTATTCAAGTTAAACGTTACGTAAAGACCAAGGTTACCATCCAGGTAACAACCGAAACACCTTAAAGTGGTCCGTTTAGAGAACTGCCCCTTTTCCGGTGAATTTTGTCGAAACGCACCCAAAAGATTGTAAATATGGATACGTATAAATACGTTTTTTTTTAATTGATTAGTATTCATCCTATATAGATCCTTCCAAACTGAGCATTGTATAAAAGGTATAATGTATTAATTTTGAATGGTTTATAAGTTGTGGATAAAAATATATTGATCAAATTACATATTAATAAAAAAAACATCTGATCTTAAGTGCTCATTCTTACTGCAAAATTTGATATTATATATTTATTTTGCACGCTGTTTATCTCTCAGGGCATAAACAGAATATAAGGGTAAGTATTAGAGATTGGGACAATTTTAAATCACTGATACAGTTTTAACCTTATCTAATTAATTCGATGACTAAGAGATCTTGGATAACTCCGTCCTGGCTGATACTATTATTGGACCTAGGTTGTTCTATTGTTGCGATGAACCTGGCGTATTTGCTCAGGCTTAATTTTAACCTCGAAGATTTTAGCCACTATCCCATCAAGGATTTAATGGTAATAGTGGTATGTACAAATCTGTTGACGTCGATGATTTTTCGTACTTACACGGGTATTGTACGATACACCAGTATGTCAGATATCGGTAGAATCTCCGGTATGGGATTATTGGGAAGTATCATCTATTTTTCTGTAAATTATGCATCTGTACACTTCGGCACAGGTACAATGATTCCATTATCAGTCATTGTAATTAACTTCTTCATCAACATTTCCGCTTTACTTTCTTACCGGTTATTTGTTAAATGGGCGTTCCATTATTATGCACGCTATGGTTCAATTAATAAGACCAAAGCTGTCATCTATAATGCTGGGCATTCCGGCATAATGGTGCAAAAGGCAATAAGTGAAGACGCAAGCGGTGAAATCAGAGTCTGTGGGTTCCTGGACGATAAACTCACAAGATCTGGAAAGCGATTGGAAGGGCTGCCTATTTTTGCTACCAATCGTGCCTCACTTGAGAAACTGGCAAACCAGGAAGGTGTAAAACTCGTGTTGATTGTTGAAGAAGCTATCGACTCTCAGTTATTAAATAACCTGGTAGATCATTGCCTTTCTCTCAATATCAAAGTACAAAAGGTATTACCGATCAATAAATGGATCAATTCTGGCTGGAACCCTTCCAAACTACAGGATATCCGTATTGAAGACCTCCTGGACCGTTCAGTTATTAATATTAATAACGCGCAGGTTCGCAAAGAGGCTAAAGGAAAATCTATCCTCGTCACAGGTGCTGCCGGTTCAATTGGTAGTGAACTTGTAAGACAACTGGTAAAATTGAGTCCTTCTGTATTAATCCTCTGTGATAAGGCCGAATCTCCGCTGCATGAGCTGGAGCTTGAATTACAGGATCTCGCCCCAAATGTACCGGTTGTTCCTTTTATCGCTAATATCTGCGATAGAAATCGTATGCAGCAGTTGTTCGAAGTCTATGAACCTGCTATGGTTTATCACGCTGCTGCCTATAAGCACGTGCCGATGATGGAAAAGAATCCTTCAGTAGCCGTTTTGAACAACGTACTGGGTACAAAAATTCTCGCGGAACTGTCTGTAGACTTCGGCGTAGAGAAATTCGTTACTGTATCGACAGACAAAGCTGTTAATCCAACGAATGTAATGGGCGCTTCCAAGAGAATTGCAGAGATCTTTACACAGTCTTTTAATCACCATCTGCATAAGCATTATAAAAAGACGGGGCCAGTATATGGCAATCCGCCTACAAGATTTATTACTACCCGTTTTGGAAACGTATTAGGTTCGAATGGTAGTGTTATTCCCCGCTTCAAACAGCAACTTGAAAAAGGTGGGCCACTTACTGTAACACACCCGGAAATTACCCGCTATTTTATGACCATCCCTGAGGCTTGCCAACTGGTGCTGGAAGCAGGAGCGATGGGACAGGGCGGCGAAATCTTTGTATTTGATATGGGACAACCTGTCAAAATTGCGCATCTGGCCAGGAAAATGATCCTTATGAGTGGTCGTGAGCCAGGTAAGGATGTACAAATTGTGTATACAGGATTGCGCCCAGGTGAGAAACTGTACGAAGAATTACTTAATAATTCAGAGAATACAGTGAGCACATATCATGAGAAAATCATGATTGCAAAGGTGAGAGAATACGATTTTGTTACGGTAAATCAACGAATTGAAGAACTGATTGCAAGTGCGAATAAACATTATGTGACCCCTACAGTTGTGATGATGAAACAACTGGTGCCAGAATTCATTAGCAAAAATTCGGCATATGAACAATTAGACAAAGACAAAATAAAAATCTGATATTAATACCAGATAAGCTCGAACGGCAAGAATTTTGCTGTGTCTGGTCATTTGCTATTAAACTTTTTTTACATAATGAGGATTTCTACAACCGGGCACCAAAAAAAAGCATTAAGTGTATACTTATATGTGGTGGCTCTTTTAATGTTTGCAACTATCAGTTCTTGTACATCCACAAAAAATATCACCTACTTTAATGATGTTGCAGATTCTGTAAAATGGAGATCGATTGAACAGGCAGGCTATACAACACCTGTAATACAACCCGATGATATCCTCCAGGTGAACATTCAGACACTTGACCCGTCTGCTACTGCAATGCTAAATCAGCAGTCCTGGCCAACAGGTAGCAGTGCACAACCCGCTTTGAACAATGCATCAGTATCTCCAACAAACGTAAGTGGTTACCTGGTTGATAAGAACGGTTATGTAATACTTCCATTATTAGGAAAGGTTGCTGTAGCTGGTAAAACAACTGACCAGGTAAGAGATGAAATCAGCACCAAGGCGGCTGAATTCTATAAAGAACCTGTTGTCAACGTCCGATTTGCAAATTTTAAAGTGACTGTTCTTGGTGAAGTTGCCAAACCTGCCACTTATGTAATGCCCAATGAAAAAATTACGCTCCTGGATGCTATCGGCATGGCCGGAGACCTGACCATCTACGGAAAAAGGGAGAATGTTTTACTAATAAGGGATAATAATAACAAAAAAGAGTTTGTTCGATTTGACCTGAATAAAAGTAATACGTTCCAGTCTCCCTATTTTTACCTCCGTCAGGGCGATGTCGTTTATGTAGAACCTAGTAAAGCAAGGGTTGCTGCTACAGATTCCAGACAGGTACGCAGAATTACTATTCTCACTTCTGTGCTGACCTTACTGGTAGTCATCGTGTCCAGAGTCAAATTATAAATTTTCTATTTTTTTATTATGCATTATAACGGGAACAATTATCAGCCAGGTCCTATTCCCTCTACAATCTCTAATGAGGAGGTCAATGAGAATGGTGTGAATCTGAGAAAACTTATTGATAAATTTATCACCCACTGGTACCTCTTCCTTATTTTCCTGGTCTTTTGTATGGTAATGTCATGGCTATATATCCGGTATACAACTCCCGAATATAAAGTACAGGCTAAGATCCTGATCCAGGATGACAAAAAGGGAGGGGATATTCCTGGTAAGGAACTCTTCCAGGAATTACAGCTCTTCTCTAATAAGAGTAATGTGGACAATGAAGTAGAAATTCTGAAGTCCCGTTCTCTCATGCAACGCGTGGTGCAGGAATTACAACTCTATTCCAGAATTACTGCTGAGGGGCATATTAAGCGCAGTGAGTTGTACGGTAATTCCCCGTTCAATATGAACTGGGTTCGCATGACTGACTCCCTGCGGGCTACAACATATACCATCAAGCCAGTGGCTGATGTGACTAAATTTGCCCTGACAATAGGCAAATCCGGTAAAACTACGACTGCTTCCTGGGGAGATACATTGCGGCTGAACGAAGGAGACCTTGTGATCAGGAGAAATACCAACTACCCGTTTGAAGGAACTTACACGATTGATTTGACTTCGGTAGATCAGGCTGTTGAAGATTACCAGCGGATGATCGACGTATCTATTCCCAATAAGCAGGTAAGCACAATCGACCTTAAACTGGATACCAAAGTGCCTGTGAAGGGAGAAACTATCCTCAACAGGTTTATTGATGAATACCTGAAGGCCAGTGTAGACGATAAGAACAGAATTGCCGACAGCACGATTGCCTTTATCGACAACAGGTTGGTGATAGTAGGGCAGGAGCTGACCGGTGTTGAAAAGGAGATCCAGAATTTTAAGCAGACCAATGAGCTGGCAGACCTGACTGAACAATCTAAATTATTGGTATCCGGTACAGGCGACTTCCTGAAACAGTTAACGGATCTACAGGTAAAATTAAGTGTAGTGAAGTCACTGGAAGATTACCTGGCCGACAGTAAGAACAATAAGAGAGTGGTGCCGTCTGCACTGGTGGTAGAAGATCCAACCTTTGCAGGTATCATTGAACGATATAACCTGCTGCAGCTGGAAAGAGAAAGACAATTACTCTCCAGCACAGAGTCCAATCCGCTGGTAAAGAATATTGATACCCAACTGGCTGGTTTGCGTCAGGACCTTTCTTCAAATGTGGCATCTGTCAGGAAGAGCATTGAAGTAAGCATAAAGGAGTTACAATCACGTTCCGGCGACCTGTCTCAGAAGATCAGAAAAGTACCTGCACAGGAACGTATCTTCCTTGATTATTCCAGGCAGCAATCTATTAAACAGGAGTTATATCTTTTCCTGCTACAAAAACGTGAAGAAACTGCGATTTCCAAGTCGTCCAACATGGCAACAGCGAGGGTGATTGATCCTGCCAAGACCCTGGCCCGTCCTTTCAGACCTAAGCGTTCTCTCGTTTACCTGATAGGGCTTTTGCTGGGTATGATCTTCCCTTCCCTGATTATTTATCTGAAGGAATCTCTCTCCACCCGTATCACACACAAAGCTGATATCACAGGTAGCACCAATGTGCCTATTCTTTCTGAAATAGGACATTTTGAAAATGGAGAGATGGTCATTGTACAACGAGACTCTGTAACGCCAATTGCAGAACAATTCCGCGCTGCACGTACCAACCTTCAGTTCGTTCTGTCCGGGGCGAACGACAAAGTCATTCTCATGACCTCCAGTATGAGTGGGGAGGGTAAGTCTATCATCGCGACCAACCTGGCAGCTGTATTATCAATCTCAGGGAAAAAGGTGTTGCTGATGGAACTGGACTTAAGAAAGCCAAAGATTTCCACATACCTGGGATTAAAGAACTTTTCCGGGTTTAGTACCTATATAATTGGTAAGACCAGCTATGATGAGCTGATTCAGCCTTCCGGTTTTAACGAAAATTGTTTTGTGATCAGCTCTGGTCCTATTCCTCCAAACCCGGCCGAATTATTACTGCAGGAGAAGGTACAGCATCTTTTTGAAAGACTGCGTCAGGAATTTGATTATGTGATCATCGATACGGCGCCTATCGGTTTGGTGACAGATGCGCAGTTACTTGCAAGGTATGCTGATGCAACTATCTATGTGGTACGTCAGAATTATACATTCAAGCAGCAGCTCCAGATCGTAAATGACCTCTTCCAGCAACGGAAGATGCCGAAGCTGAATCTGGTTGTAAACGATGTGCGTAAAGGTGACAGGAACGGATATGGTTATGGTTACGGATATGGTTATGGTTACGGTTACAATGTATCAGAAACGGAGCGACCATTATTATCAAAATTGACAAAAAAGATCAAAAAATAATTTTTAAAGCTAATTGTTGACAATGGACTTAAAGGGTAAAAAGGTACTGGTAACAGGAGCTGACGGATTTATTGGGAGTCATCTCGTAGAGCGACTGCTGGATGAAGGATGTAAAGTGAAGGCATTCGTTTATTACAACTCTTTTAACAGCTGGGGATGGCTTGATTCTTTTCCCAAAGAGAAGCTGGCACAGCTGGAAGTGTTTGCGGGCGATGTACGTGACCCTAATGGTGTACGTACTGCCATGAAAGATATTGATGTTGTTTTTCACCTTGCTGCGCTCATAGCAATTCCTTTTAGCTACCATTCACCTGACTCTTATATTGATACAAATGTAAAAGGTACACTGAATATTGTGCAGGCAGCAAAGGATCTCGGCACTGAACGTGTGCTTGTCACCAGTACTTCGGAAGTATATGGAACCGCACTGTATATCCCGATCGACGAGAAGCATCCGCGTCAGCCGCAGTCGCCATACTCGGCCTCGAAAATCGGAGCCGATTGTATCGCGGAATCTTTTTACAGAAGCTTTGATCTGCCGCTCACTATTGTAAGGCCATTTAATACATTTGGTCCCCGTCAGTCAGCAAGAGCGGTTATACCTACCATTATTACTCAACTGCTGAATGGAAAGGAAGAAATAAAACTGGGCGACCTGATTCCTACGCGTGATTTATTATTTGTAAAAGACACCGCCAATGGCTTCGTGGAAATTGCAAAAAGTGATAAGTTAATTGGCCTCGATTGTAATATCGCCACGCAATCAGAGATCTCTGTAGGTGATCTGGCACAGGAACTGATCAACCAGATCAATCCGAATGCGAAAATCGTGACTGATAACCAGCGGCTGAGGCCAGAGAAGTCGGAAGTATTCCGGTTGTATGGAGCAAACGCCAGGATCCAGGAATATACCAACTGGAAGCAGCAGTATAGCCTGAAAGATGGTCTTGCCGCTACGATCGAATGGTTTAAAGACAAAGAAAATTTAAAGCAGTATAAAGCCGATATATACAATATATGATACCGTTATCTGTGCCAAATCTGGCGGGAAATGAATGGAAATATGTGAAAGATTGCCTGGATACCAACTGGGTATCTTCAGTAGGAAGTTATGTAAATCAGTTCGAGGAAATGACTGCTGCCTTTACCCATACCAAAAAGGCGGTAGCAACCAGTAATGGTACTGCTGCGCTGCATATCAGTCTGATGCTGGCAGGTGTTAAACAGGGCGACCTGGTTGTATGCCCGAACATTACATTTGTCGCTCCTGTAAATGTGATTAAATACCTGGGAGCTGACCCTGTATTGATAGATGTGGATGCCTACACCTGGCAACTGGATGTACAGCTGCTGGAGAACTTCCTTAGCCATAACTGTGATGAGGAAGAAGATGGTGTTTATCACAAAGAAAGTGGCAAAAGAGTTAGTGCAATTGTGCCTGTGCATGTGCTGGGCAATATGGTAGACATGGATCAATTGATGGCTTTATCGAAAAAGTTCAATATTCCGGTTGTAGAAGATGCTACCGAAGCGCTGGGATCCAGCTATAAGGGCCAGCCAGCGGGTTCTATGGGGCTGTTCGGATGTCTGAGTTATAATGGTAATAAGATTATCACAACCGGTGGTGGTGGAATGATACTCACGAACGATGAAGCATTGGGAAAAAAGGCGAAACACCTGACTACCCAGGCCAAATCAGATCCAATGGAATATTTTCATGATGAAGTGGGTTATAACTACCGTCTTGTAAATATACTGGCGGCTATGGGAGTTGCCCAGATGGAGCAGTTACCTGGTTTTATCGGGCGGAAACGCGCTATCGCCGCCATGTATAACGAAGGACTGAAAAACATTCCTGGTTTTATGGGACAGGCGCTTACAGAAGGAGTGGTGGCCAACTGCTGGTTGTATACAGCGGCGTTTTCAAAAAGCAGGGACTTACTGGAATTCCTGAATAAGAATGGCATACAAACCCGCCCATTCTGGGTGCCAATGAACCGCCTGCCTGCGTTTAAGAATGATATTTATTATTCAGAAGCAGACATTAGTAACATGGTATATGAGCAATGCCTGAGCCTTCCATGTTCTACAAATATAACTGATGAAGAAGTGAAATCAGTCATTGCAAAAATCCAGGAGTTTTATGCCTAAACAGTCGCTGATCCTGATAGGAGGCGGAGGGCATTGCAAATCCGTTCTGGAAGTAATCCGTACTTCCGGTAAATGGCATGTAGCAGGCATATTGGATAGAAAAGAACTGGTCGGCACAAACCTGCTCGACCAGAAAATTATAGGTACAGATGAAAACCTGGATGCTTTAGTTGCAGCCGGTCATCATTTTTTAATCACCATTGGCCAGATTAAAAGTGCTCAGCCAAGGCAGCGTATTTATGATGCGCTACTGACAAGAGGAGCCCCCCTGGCAACAGTGATAGCAGATGAGAGAACCGTGTCTGCATATGCAACCATTGGTGCGGGTACGGTCATTCATCATCGGGTATCTGTTAATGCAGATGTCACAATCGGGCAAAACTGCATTATCAACACAGGCGCAAATGTGGAACACGACTGCAGCGTTGGTAATCATACCCACATCTCTACCGGTGTATTGCTTAATGGAAATGTGGTAGTAGGAGATGCCTGCATGCTCGGTTCCGGTAGTATTGTATCGCATGGGGTAAAAATAACAGAGAATACCGTTGTAGGTGCAGGTGCTCTTGTGATCAGAGATATCACCGTTCCCGGTACATATGCAGGTGTTCCCTGCAAAAAAATATAGAGATGAAAAAAGTATTGATCATAGCCGAAGCCGGTGTGAATCATAATGGCAGCATGGAAAATGCTTTCAGATTGATTGAGGCGGCAGCAGCGGCAGGTGCAGATTACGTCAAGTTCCAGACTTTCAAAGCTGCCAAACTGGTTAGTAAAACCGCTCAGCAGGCCGAATACCAGGAAAAGAATATGGGGGCCAAATCAACCCAGTTCGAGATGCTGAAAAAGCTGGAAATTACAGAAGACCAACATTATTTGTTAAAAGCCCACGCCGAGAAGAATAATATCCGTTTCCTCAGTACGGGATTTGATGAAGAGAGTGTAGATTTCCTCGACAATCTTGGAATGGACCTTTTTAAAGTACCTTCCGGTGAAATTACCAACTATCCATACCTGAAACATATTGCGGCGAAAAAGAAGCCGGTGATATTGTCTACAGGGATGACTACCCTCGGAGAAATAGAGAATGCCATAAATGTATTGCTGGAGAACGGCATTGCGAGGGAGAACATCCAGGTGCTGCATTGCAATACAGAATATCCTACACCCATGAAGGATGTAAATCTGCGTGCCATGAACACCATCAGGATTGCATTTGGAATAGGTGTTGGCTACTCTGATCATACATTGGGTATTGAAGTGCCTGTTGCAGCTGTGGCGCTGGGGGCTGAAGTGATTGAAAAGCACTTTACCCTGGACAAGGAAATGGAAGGACCTGATCACAAAGCATCTTTGGACCCTGCAGAACTTCGGCAGATGGTGTCTGCTATTCGCAATGTGGAGCTTGCAATGGCCGGAGATGGTTATAAACAGCCCAGTGAAAGTGAAAGGAAGAATATGGCAATCGCCAGGAAAAGCATTCACCTGAGCAAAGACCTTGCAGAAGGTACCGTGATTACAGCAGGTGATTTGGTAATGATACGCCCGGGGGATGGAATTTCACCATTTGAAATGGACAAGATTGTTGGCAGAAAGGCAGGCAGGGATTTATCCGCATTTCATAAACTCAGTTGGTCTGATATTTCATGAGAGTAGCCATTTTAACAAGTTCCAGAGCAGATTATGGAATTTACAAACCATTGATTAAGGCACTGTACGCAGACGATTTCTTTCAGACTGCGATCATCGCTTTCGGTACTCATTTATCGTCATATCACGGGCATACTGTAGATGCGATAGAGCAGGATGGCTATAAGGTGGATTACAGGATCGCTTCTATGTTACTGACAGATGATGATGCATCTATCTCAACTGCGATGGGCCTGACCACTATCCGCTTTGCAGATTTCTGGCAGGCACACGCAAAGGATTTTGATGTCGTTTTCTGTCTGGGAGATCGTTATGAAATGTGTACCGCTGTGGTAGCCGGTCTCAGCTTTGGGGTGAAATTTGCACACCTCCACGGAGGAGAGACAACTTTAGGTGCTATAGATAATGTTTTCAGGCATACTATAACTATGGCATCCCATTTGCATTTCGTGGCCACAGATGTGTTTGCTGAAAGGGTCTTCACTTTACTGGATAATAGGGATGCAAACGTAACGGTTACCGGTGCCCTGAGCCTGGATAATCTTTCTGGTATTCCATTATTAAGCAAATCAGCATTTAATGACAAGTGGCATATTGATCTGGATAAGCCTTCTATTTTGATCACCATTCATCCCGAGACGGTAGGGGCGCAACAGAATAAAAGCCATTTGCAGGAAGTGCTGGGTGCACTGGAAGTACTTTCATCCAGCTATCAGCTGGTGATCACCATGCCGAATGCAGATACAAACGGAAGTGTGTTCCGCAATGCCTTTCAGGCGCTCGGACAGAACAATCCGGAAAAGATAAAACTGATAGAAAATTTTGGTACCCAAAGTTATTTTTCCTGTATGCAGCACGCCAGTATGCTCCTGGGAAATACCAGCAGTGGTATCATAGAAGCGGCCTCTTTTAATAAATATGTTATTAACCTGGGCGACCGGCAGAAAGGCAGATTGACAGGCAGCAATGTAATGCATGTGCCATTCAGTAAAGCGGCAATGCTTGAAGCAGTGGAACAAGCTTCCGGGAAAGGGCCTTACGAAGGTGAAAACATTTATTTCAAAGGCGGAGCAGCAGAAAGGATTATACAAACCCTTAAGCAGCTTTAAACCTCAAAAGTTATGGAAGATTACAAAAAACACTTAATAAACCAGGAGGCAACCCTCATGGAAGGCCTGGCACGCTTGAATGTGCTGGCGAGTGATACTATTTTATTTGTGATAGATGAAGACGGCAAACTGGTTGGCTCGCTGACAGACGGAGATATTCGCAGAGGTTTGCTCAGAGGCCTGCAACTGGACAGTTATGTCCGGGATTTTATTGCCAAACCGCCAAAAATTATTCAAAAGGGAAAATATACTGCTGAACAAATTATTGAATACAGGAAGAACAATTTGAAGATCATTCCCGTTGTTGATGATGAAGGTCGTATTCAAAATATTGTGAACTTCCGCTTTCATCGTTCCTATCTGCCTGTAGACGCCATTATTATGGCGGGTGGCAGGGGAGAACGCCTGAAACCGCTGACGGATAATACGCCTAAACCTTTACTGAAGGTAGGTGAGAAACCGATTATCGAGTATAACATTGACCGGCTGGTTAGTTACGGTATTGACGATATATGGGTATCTGTACGCTACCTGGGTGAGCAGATCGAAAACCACCTGAAAGATGGTGGAGAGAAAGGCGCTACCATTAAATACATCTGGGAAGATACCCCGCTGGGTACTATCGGCGCAGTATCGAAAGCCGAAGACTTAAGCCAGGACTATGTACTGGTTAGTAATTCGGACCTGTTAACAGATCTTAATTACGAAGACTTTTTCCTGGATTTCATTGCAAAAGATGCGATGCTTTCCGTGGTAACCATTCCTTATCATGTAGAGGTGCCATACGCGGTACTCGAAACAGACGAATCACATGTTCGTTCATTTAAGGAGAAACCGACGTATACTTATTATTCAAATGGAGGCATCTACCTGATGAAAAAAGAATGTCTGGATCTTATACCCCGGGATGCATTTTTTAATGCCACCGACCTGATGGAGACATTGATTGCAAAAGGGGAGAAGGTGGCTTCTTATCCATTGCATGGGTACTGGCTGGACATCGGCAAACATGAGGATTTCAAAAAGGCACAGGAAGACATTAAATATATCCGGTTTTAATATATGTCGATATTAGTAACAATATGTGCCCGGGGTGGTTCCAAAGGAGTGCCGGGTAAGAATATTAAGCCATTAGGTGGCAGACCACTGATAGATTATTCTATTAAAATGGCGCAGGCTTTCCTGACCAGGTATGATGGTGCAATCGCCTTATCGACGGATGATGAAGGCATCATCCGTGTAGCTGCAGCATCTGGTATTACTACCAATTACAAACGCCCGGCAGAACTTGCTTCTGATACTGCAGGTAAAGTGGATGCTATTGCTGATCTCCTGCTGTTCGAGGAACAACAGCGTAATCAAAAATTCGAATACCTGCTGGATCTTGACGTTACATCGCCTTTTCGTACTATGGATGACCTTGAAACGGCTTTCCATACTTTTAAATCAGCGGAAACCGCACTTACTTTGTTTTCCGTAAGTAAATCAGGGCGTAACCCTTATTTTAATATGGTTGAACAAAAGGAAAATGGATTTTACGGCGTCGTTAAATCTGCCGGAGGCGGTTTCCTAAGCCGTCAGGCTTCTCCTCAGGTATACGACATCAATGGATCATTCTATTTTTACAGACGTTCATTCTTTGAATTGGGCACAAACAAGGTCATTACAGAAAGGTCTATGATATATGATATGCCCCATATTTGTTTCGACGTTGATCATCAGATTGATTTCGATTTTATGGAGTATTTGGTGAACACAGGAAAGGTCGGCATTGATTTGCTTTAACTTGTACAGAAATCTTATTATCTCTTACTTATGTACCGTCTTGGGTTTCTATTTATGCTGGTTGCATTGGCAGCCTGTAAGAAGTCAGCCAATTTGACTTATGATGATCGGCTGAGTATAAATGATGATGCTGGTATTGCCTTAGTCAGTGACGACGGAGAAGAACAACGTAAATCAGAAGCGCTGATTTTCAAGAAAGACATTTTAATGCCCGACGCCCGGTTCCCGGGAGGCTTTGGGTACCCTGAGTTACTGATTTCCAAAACGGGTGAATGGATACTGTCTGCTACAGGACATTCAGTAGGTTTGATTGATACAGATAGTGCCACCATTGCAGTGGCATCCAGTTATGACCTGGGTGAAACATGGGCAATAGACTCGATCCTTCAGGAAAAAGTGGCTAAGATTAATATTTCTATGCCTAATATGTTGGATGTAGGAAATAACAAAAGGTTATTGGTATTCCTGGCAAAGAATTCTCTTTCTAATATCAATTTGTATGTTAAAGCCAGCAATGACGGAGGCCTGACCTGGAATCCACTTACACATATAAATCCACTGAACGACGGGTACAACATCATCAATAATTCCAGGCTGATACAATTGAAATCCGGAAGGTTGTTGATCCCTGTTTCTTTTGCACCGGAAATCAATCAGTATTATAACTTCCAGACGATGTTCTGCTACTATAGTGATGATTATGGTCTGACCTGGCAAAAGGGTAGAACATATAGTGCTGATGTGGCACTAATGGAGCCTTCTGTGACGGAACTGGGGAACGGCAAGCTGCTAATGGCGATCAGGAGCAAAACAGGCTCGGTATTGTTTTCATCGAGCAGTGATGGCGGGTATACCTGGTCGGATATTTCCAAATCAAAGATTAATACACCGGAATCACCACAAACGATTGTATACTCCGCGGCGTATAACTGTTTATTCATGGTTTGGAATAATGCTACCTACGATCCGGCTGTTTTTGACAAGCGAAATCCTTTGACACTGGCGGTAAGCTTTGACAATGGGAAGACCTGGGATAAGAAGATTGATATTGAAAATACCGCTAATTATTCATATAGCTATCCTTCTGTGAAGATTGCCGGTAAACTACTCATCATTACATATAATAAGTATAGCAAGCTAACGGGCAAGCCCCGTATCGCGCTTGCGAAAGTGGATATAGAAAAATTAATTAAATGAACTTTCGGCAGATCTTACAACATCCACTCCTGAAAGGAGGCCTGATTTATGCACTGACAGATGCCATTAACAAGGCAGTACCTTTCCTTATATTGCCATTGCTGACTTTTTACCTGACACCTTCAGATTATGGTGTGGTAGCCAACTATACTGTCTATACTTCTATCTTACTGGTATTCGCCGGTATTAATTTACATGGTACGATATCTGTTAATTTTTATAAGTTCGACAAGGAGCAGATTGCCACTTACATCTACAATCTTTGTCTTATACTGGCTGGTTCTACAGTGGTATGTTTTGTGTTGATCGCATTGCTGGGAGATTTCATAAGAGGTTTTTTGCCTATTAATAATTTTTATCTGCTGATGGGTGTAATGATCACACTGGCGCAGGTAATCACGCTGTTTAATATGGAACTGTGGAGGCTGGAAGAGAAGCCTTTGAGTTTTGGTGTTTATCAGATCACGCAGACCATACTGAATTTTCTGCTCACACTTGTGTTTGTGATCAGTTTAAAGTATAAGTGGGAAGGCAGGGTTTGGGCCATCGCTCTCTCAACATTTGTATATGGTATCTTTAGTCTTGGTTTTATCTGGCGCAGGGGATACCTGAAGCCGGTGTATAATAAAGCTTACATTAAAGATGCGCTCGGATTTGGTTTGCCATTGCTGCCTCATGCGATGAGTATTTGGGTAAGAACAGGTATCGACAGGATTTTTTTAACGAAATTTTATGGTACAGAAGCAACCGGGCTGTATGCTACAGGTTTTCAGTTCGGGCTATTGCTGTCTTTCATGAACCTCGCTTTTAACAATGCTTACATTCCATATCTGTATAAAAACCTGGGTAGAGAGAACAATGAACCGCTGAAGCGAAAGTTGGTATTTTTCACATACGCATATGGTATCGTACAGGTGGTGCTGGCGGTAATACTCATTGTGGTTTCTTATTTTATAGTTGACCATTTTCTCTCAAAAAGTTACATAGAAGCCAGGGACTTTATCAGCTGGTCTATGTTTACGCAGGTATTTCAGGGAATGTACCTGATGGTAGCCTGTTATTATTTTTATGCAAAGAAAACTAAGCAGCTGGCGTACATTACCTTTTCTGCTGCACTGGTGCAGGTAGGAACTTCTTATTATTTTATCCGTAATTACGGACCTATCGGTGCAGCGTATTCAGCTACAATTATTGCGGCACTGACTTTTATAGCCGTTTTGATTTTTTCGGATAAGGTCTATAAAATGCCTTGGTTAAAGCCTTCTTTAAGATGAAAGTAGTAAATGTAATTGTCTGCACGAAACCACTGCAGTGGTTCAATGCACTGAATATAGATTTTCCGGGTCAGGAGGATCGTATCCTGATCGTGATTAACTCTTTTAAGGAAGCTGAGTTATTCTACGAAAGAGTAAAGTTATATGATGACACATGGTCTGAAGTGATATTTGGACAGACAAGGGAGGATTCGTATGCCCTTGTGAGAGAACTGGCAAAGAAGTATGCCGTTGAGCGGTTGTATGTTGATTGTGACTATGGCAGCATTGGCGGTGAATATGCCAGGCTACCTGTTGGCAACCTGTATGTAATAGAAGAGGGCCTTGGACCTTATGTCGACAAAGTAAAGAAGGGCACGCTAAAACGCCTTGTTTTCCGGGTGAAGGGCTGGGGAACCTTCCTGGGAGGGAATAGCCGGACGAAAGGAATTTACCTGTATAACCCTCATTATTACAGGCATGTACATAAGGGGTATAAGAAACAGATTTTACCTTTCAGAACCGACTTCTTTAGTGCACTTGCAGCCAGAAAGGAGCTAATGGAAAAGGTATCAGGCCTGGAACTGCCGGAAGCTATACAGGGAGGGAAAAAGGTGGCATTTTATTTGACCGCCTATAACATTAATCCGGATGTAATTACATTCCTTACGGAAAATATAGATCAATACGACAATATAATAATAAAAATACACCCTCATCTGGCCAACAATTTCAGGATTGAAAACCACACCGACAAAATTCCGGCGGAAAAGCTGACGGTGATGTCGAACAGTGTATTGGCTGAAATTATAATTAGCCGGCTGGCAGAAGGAAACGAATTAACGGTGGTGCACGAAAGTAGTACTACCTGCTTATATGTGGATGAAAGTAATATGAAAGTGATCAATATGGGCAAGGTATTACAGGAAGAATTCGGTACATTCAGAAAGATGTACCTGGAAAATTTTGCGTAAAAACAGGAATGAAAGAAAGAAAGACATATATACCCGTAGGAATTATCCTTTTCCTTTATTTAGTAATCATTTTGCAGAATGATAACCTGAGTGGCGTGTCATTGCTGAATCTGCTGACGTTTGGAGGAATAGTACTGATATCGGCTATCGGTGTGTTCGAAGATAGATATCCTTACTCGCTCAAAAAGTTCTTCTGGATCTTCAATCTTGTATTCCTGGGATATATTCCTACCATGCAATACCTGAATAACCGTTACCCATGGATAGGAGAGAAGTTAAGCGACGATCTGGTACTGAAGGTAAATATTCTGTTGATCGTATGTCTTTTGCTATTCAGGTTTTTTTATGCTTATTTTTCAGGTAAGCTGATCACGCAGTCACGGTCGCAAAATGTTTCGTCGGACCTAAGCATTCCCCGCTATTACTGGATTGGGGGTACCATATTTTTTGCATTTTGTGCCCTGATCGTGCTTAGAAGTGGGGGAATTGTTTTTTTGCGCTCTGATGTAATCAGTGCTTCTGTAGATAATGTAAACAGCAACTCTTCGGAGAACCTGTTGGTCGATAAGGTCGCCAGATCATGGGTATTGATTTATGCTATCATAACAATTCAGTTGTATAAGTCCAGGAGAATTTCTCTGTTCTGGATGTTGACCATATTGTTGGCCACTGTACTAACCAATTTCCCGCTTGCTTTGCCCCGTTATCTGGCTGCAACTTTTTATATCGGGCTTGCGCTTACTTACAGGCGTTGGTTCAACAGTCCTAATCTGTTTCCAATTATTATTATCGCATCACTGTTTTATGTGTTTCCGATCCTGACGGAGGCCCGTCATGATTATTTTTCTATGGAATATGTAGCAGGTAATTTTTCTGAGATTTCTGCTAAAGCATATAGTTCTGGTGACTTTGATGCATATACAATGTTTTGTAAGACGGTAGAATATACCGATTTGAGAGGTATCGTATATGGAGAACAACTTTCGGGGGTCCTCCTGTTTTTTGTACCCCGTAATGTGTGGCCGGATAAACCCGTCGGAAGCGGATATTTTATAGGCCAGAAAAATGGTTTTTACTTTCTGAATGTGTCCTGCCCTTACCTGGCCGAAGGATACCTGAATTTTGGTATTCCGGGTGCTTTAATTATAGTTTTACTGTTTGCGTTCATCTTTGCCAGATTTGATAGATTCTATTGGGTAAATGTGAGTCGTGGCAGCGAAATGAATTTCTGGATATTAATTTATCCGTCGTTGTTAGGCATGTTTTTCTTCATGATGAGAGGTGATTTATTATCCTCTTATGCATATACTTTTGGAATGCTGGTGACAGCCTACCTGGCATATATGCTTGTGAAGAAAAAAGTTAAGAAGAGAAAATTCAGGGTAGGGCAAAATGAAAATTTCCATCCTGTTCATAATAATCAAGAGTTATTCAAATTGTCATCAAATTAAAACTGTTTGTATGAAACTCCTTAATTGCTTATTGTTAGGGATGCTTATTGCATGTCAGAGCCTTCAGGCGGCAAATGTATATGTCGCTGTTAACGGAAATGACAGGAATGCAGGAACTTCTGTCTCCGCACCACTTGCAACTGTAAAAGCCGCTGTCGCTAAGATTCAGCAACTTGGTGGTGGGACAGTCAATTTTTTGGCTGGCACTTACTACATCGATGCACCGATCAGTCTTTCGGGTAATGCGGGCATCACATTTCAACCTTATAACAATGCGAATGTAATTATATCCGGAGCACGGTTAGTGACCGGAAAACTCAGTAAGAAAGGGAATATCAATATACTTACACCTGATAATCCTGCTTTGCTGAGAAAGGGGGAACTACAGTTATTCGCAGGAGAGCAACGCCTGAAACAGGCAGAATCACCGAATGACGACAATTACTTTTATATCAAAAGCACTACTGAAGATGCCAGTGGAAGAAAAACAGTCAACCTGGATACAGCTGCCAATAACCTGGGTAGCTTGTTGAAATCAACAGACGGTGTTACGGTTAAAGTATATACAAAATGGAACTTTACACAATATCCTGTTATTGCTGCATCAGGTAAGCAGTTTACCACTACAGGGCTGGCTATTTCCAAATATACGCCATGGAATGCCGGTACCCGTATAAAAATTGCGAATACATGGGCTGCATTGGATGACGATGGAGAGTTCTTTACGGATGGTAAAACCATTGGGTTTATAGCTTCGGGTACACAAATCTATGCACCTGCTACTGATGTGTTGTTCAACATTACCGGCAGTGGTTTTTCATTCAGGAATCTTCATTTTAAATATTCCGGTTGCGTCCTGCCTGATAAAGGTTTCGATCCACAACAGGCGGCAGCTTCACAGCCAGCGGCTATACAGGTAGATAACACCAGTGACCTCACATTTGATGGTTGTTCCTTTGAGCACTTTGGTTACAATGTAATGTGGTTTAGAAATGGTGTTCATAACGTTACAGTAAGCAACTGCCTGTTCAGCGACCTGGGTATGGGCGCGGTGAAAGTGGGAAATATTATGATGGATGCGAGCCAGCTGACTGCAGGGGTTAAAATCACTAATAATATTATCAAATCGGGTGGCAGACTGAATCCAGCTGCTGCTGGTATTACTGCATTTAATATCAGTGATCTTTCAATTACCAACAATGATATCAGCGATCTTTATTACTCCGGCATATCAACAGGTTGGACCTGGGGATTTAAGACCACACTGAATAAGAACATTGTGATCAGTAATAATGTCATCCATGAAATCGGGCAGGGAGTGATGGATGATCTGGGCGGTATTTATACACTTGGCCTAAATGCTAATTCATCTATTACACACAACCTGGTGTATGATATCCTCTGTTACAGGTATGGTGGCTGGGGTATTTATCTGGACCAGGGATCATCAGATTTCAACATTCAGAATAATATCGTCTATAACACCAATTCAGGAGGTTTCTTCCTGAGCCAGGGCCGTGACAATAGAGTGCACAATAATATTTTTGCAAATGGCCGGGGCTACCAGATGAAGATTGGTGCTTTTGATGGAAAATCTGTCAATAATACGATCACTAAAAACATCATTGTGGGTGATGGTAGCAGCAACTGGCTGGACGGATATTGGAGTAAGATGACAATTAACCTGGACAGCAATGTGTATTGTTCCAACGCACAAAACGTGCAGAAAATTTTCGCGAACGGTAACCTTAATGACTGGCGTAAACTGTCTAATAAAGACCGCAATTCTATTGTAATATCCAATACAAAAGTGGAAGATGACGATGTAAAGAGTCAGTCTTTCATCAATAACAATCTGAAACAGCAGATAGGATTTAAGGATATAGATCTACAGCGGGTAGGTGTGACCTCAGACAACAGCTATAAAAATTCAGTTAGTATCAGAAAAACCAGTGAGTTCTATTGGAAAAGCCTGAACAAATACAAGTTTGATCCCAATCAAAATGGGAATTAGAAGACATGAACATACATCCATTACTGAATAAAAGGAATTTGATATTTTTTGGAGAAACCCCGCCCCGTACAATTCATGGTGCCAGCATTTCCAGTGGTATAAACCTGGAGATGCTGCAGGAGGATTTTCATATTGAAATTGTGGAGGAATTTGCCGACCTGAAGTATCACGGTCGTTTTTCGCTCAATAAAACTTTTGTTTTTCTCAGGGCGATAAAGAAATTAAAGGCCGCACTTTCCCACAGGGCATATGATTGTTACTACGGCGTGCTATATTTTTCACTATTTGGCATTATAAAAAATTATCTGGCGCTGTCTTTGTATAGAAGAGCGAACCCCGCCGGAAAAGTTTACCTGCATATTCACAGAAGTGACTTTGACCGGTTTAATGCATCGAAGCTGAATCGCTTTTTTTTCAGTAAGGTGCAGCAGATGACCGACAGGTTTATTTTATTATCAGCGCAGCAGCTGGATGGATTTCCTGCCGCGGCTGATAAGAAAGTCGTGTTATTCAATACCATAGAACAGGAGGGCGGGGCCAGGGTAAAAACAGGCCAACAAGAGGTGTTACGCTGTATCTATATCGCAAATTATATTGAAGAGAAGGGAATAGGAGAGCTGACGCGTGTGTTTTGCCAACTTTCAGCGGCTGATTATCGACTGGATTGTTATGGAAATGTTACTCAGCCGGCTTATTGGGAAGTGCTTAAAGCAAGTGTTGCCGGGCAGGAACATATTCAATTATGCCAGGCAATAACCGGTAATGATAAATTCAGCGCTTTGTCAGCTGCTGATGTATTTATATTCCCTTCTCATAACGAGGGTATGCCACTTGTATTGCTGGAAGCTATGAGCGTAGGTCTTCCTGTGATTACCACACGTGTTGGGTATGTGAACGAACTACTGGGTGATAATTATCCTTTTTATTGTGAGCCAAAGAATGAAGCTTCGCTGAAAGATTGCATCGAACGTTTTAGAAGCTATGCAGATAAGGATGGATTATCTGAGTGGTTGCAGCAGCGTTACCAGGCACAATTTTCCAGGCAGTCACACAAAATGAAATTGAAAAATATATTCTCCCGATAACATGAAAGTGAGTATAATAACTGTTGTGTATAACAACGAACGGTATATTGATCAGGCCATCGAGTCTGTGTTGTCACAAGACTATCCCGATATTGAATATATCGTGAAAGACGGAGGCTCGAAAGATAAAACCATGGAGGTGGTGAACAGGTATAAGGGCCGGATAGCCAGAATTTCGTCAGAAAGGGATAAGGGCATTTATGATGCCATGAACAGAGGAATCGAAATGGCTACCGGAGAGGTGGTCGGGATATTGAATTCCGACGATATTTATTACGATTCCCATACCATCAGCAATATTATGCAGGTATTTAAGGAGCATTCCGATGTGGATGCAGTATACGGGAATATTGTTTACTTCAGGGAGAATGACTTTGATAAGGTGGTGCGTACCTGGAGAACCAAACCATATGGCAGGAATTTCTTCGAAAGCGGGGAAGTACCTCCACATCCGGGTTTGTTTGTACGCAAAGCAGTTTATGACAAGATTGGCACATACTACCCTGATTTCAAGATATCGTCTGACTATGAGTTCATGTTAAGAGCTTTCCGTGTGCATCATTACAAGCCGTATTTTTTAGATAATACTATTGTAAAAATGCGAATGGGGGGAGAAAGCACCCGAAGCATAAAGAACATTATGCGTGGTAACCGTGAGATTATGCAGGCATGGAAGATGAACAAACTGCCGGTACCGGCCTTGCTGTACGCATATAGACTGGTGAAGAAGCTGAAACAGTTGGTATAAAACTTTAAAAAAAACAATTTTTAATAATGAAAGTAGCACTCATTACAGGGATTACTGGTCAGGATGGTGCATACCTGGCAGAATTGCTTTTAAGCAAAAATTATATTGTGCATGGTATTAAGAGAAGAAGTTCTCTTTTGAACACCGATAGAATCGATCATCTGTATCAGGACCCTCATGAGCATAACAGAAATTTCATCCTGCATTATGGTGACCTCACTGATTCGACCAATTTAATCAGGATTATACAGGATGTGCAACCTGATGAAATTTATAATCTGGGCGCTATGTCCCATGTAAAAGTAAGTTTTGATACTCCTGAGTATACCGGTAATGCGGATGGTATCGGTACCCTGAGAATCCTGGAAGCGGTAAGGCTCCTTGGTTTGACTAAGAAAACCAGGATTTACCAGGCATCTACCTCTGAGTTGTACGGTCTGGTACAGGAAGTACCGCAATCTGAGCGTACTCCATTTTATCCAAGAAGCCCTTATGCGGTGGCTAAGATGTATGCATTCTGGATCACAGTGAACTATAGGGAAGCATATGGCATGTACGCCTGCAACGGTATCCTGTTTAACCACGAAAGTCCGCTGAGAGGAGAAACGTTCGTGACCAGGAAAATCACCCGTAGTGTGGCAAGAATCTCTATGGGATTATCAGAAAAGCTCTACCTGGGTAACCTGGATGCAAAGCGTGACTGGGGCCATGCTAAAGATTATGTAGAAGCAATGTGGCGCATTTTGCAGCAGGACGAGCCTGAAGATTTTGTTATTGCAACCGGTGTGACTACAACTGTAAGAGATTTTGTAAAGAAAGCATTTGCAGTAGCAGGTATCGAGGTTGAATTTTCTGGTGAGGGGGTGAATGAAGTGGGTGTAGTGAAGGCCCTGCACAATATGGATACCGGTCTTGTAGAAGGACAGGAAATTGTATGTGTAGACCCGCGTTATTTCCGCCCTACAGAAGTAGATTTGCTGATTGGAAATCCTACAAAGGCACAAACCAAACTGGGATGGACACCACAATACGATCTGGATATGCTTGTAGAAGAAATGGTGGAGGCAGATATCAGATTATTTAAGAAAGAGAAATTGCTGAAGGAACACGGTTTTGAGATAATGAATCAATTCGAATAGAATATGAATAACCAGCACTTACTTATATGTACCGTCGGTGTAGGTAGTCGCTTCCGGACTATTAGTAAGTGCTGGGAAACCTAAGCAGTTCCCGGACATAACAGGCATATGGGCTACACCTGTTGTAGCTTACGTCAATACTGACAGGCAGTACCCTTCTCCGGGATTCTTACAGTTAATGTACCGCTGATATTTAAAAAAGAAAATGAGCAGGAGATCAAACAGGTCACTGAGCAGTTTAAAAAATCAGGAGAATTGATGCTTATATGATTTTATTAACCGGAGCCAGTGGTTTTCTCGGGAAGATAATCCGGGAAGAATTATTGAAATCAGACGTGGTGCACACGCTGGGAAGAGATCCGCAGCATGATATCGTGTGTGACCTTTCAAAACAGGGATTTAGTAATCAGCATGCGTATTCACTGGTCGTACATTGTGCAGGCAAGGCACATTCTGTACCCAGAACAGCGGAAGAAAAGGCCGCTTTTTACGATGTTAATTACAACGGTACAGTACAGTTATGCCGTTCATTGAGTGCCAGTGGAAAGCTGCCGGCATACTTTGTTTTTATCAGTACTGTGGCGGTGTATGGTGTAGAAGCCGGGGAAGGAATCAACGAGGAGCATCCGTTGAACGGAGATACTCCTTATGCAGAAAGTAAGATCCAGGCGGAAGCGTTTTTAACTGAATGGTCTAAGGAACACGGCGTCATTCTCTCCATAGTCCGGTTGCCGCTGATAGCTGGTCATAATCCGCCAGGCAACCTGGGGGCGATGATTAATGGTATTCGTACAGGCCGGTATCTGAGTATAAAGGGTGTAAATGCCCGGAAGAGTGTGGTAATGGCAACGGATATAGCGGCTATTATTCCGGTAATGAGTAAGATTGGAGGGATTTATAACCTGACAGACAGTTACCATCCCACCTTTGTAGAATTAGAAGCAACGATTGCTTCTCAGTTAGGCAAAGCACGACCAATGGCCATTCCTTTGTGGATGGCAAGGTTCCTTGGGCGAGTAGGCGACCTGGCCGGGAATAGGTCTCCGATCAATTCTCTCAAGCTGAGCAAGATCATATCCACGCTTACCTTTGATGACAGCAAGGCAAAGGCATCATTGGGTTGGCGTCCCCACAGGGTATTAGATGAATTCAAAATTTAACAGATGAATTATTTGATTTTAGGTATTTCATTATTTCTGCTAATCCTAATTTACTTCAGGCTGGCAGATCATTTTAACATTATTGATAAACCTAACGAAAGGAGTTCACACAAAGAGATAACTATTAGAGGTGGAGGTATTATTTTTTTATTTGCCGGGTTAGCATTATTGGTAGACGATTTTACGACATACTGGCCATTTGTAGCCGGGTTGTTGATGATAGGGGTGATTAGTTTTCTGGATGATGTATTCACGCTTAGTAACAGGATTCGTATAATATTTCATATTGCTGCGGTAAGCCTGTTGTTTTATTTCCTGTCGGTTTTCACACTCAATATAGTTTGGGTTGTCTGCCTGTATGTATTTGTGATAGGCATTATCAATGCATATAATTTCATGGATGGCATTAATGGTATTACAGGTTTATATAGCCTGGTGGTGTTATTATTTTTGCAGTACGTGAATCTGTCACAGGTGCATTTTGTTGGTGATAGCATGATCTGGTATCCGGCTATAGCCTGTGTAGTATTCCTGGTGTTTAATTTCAGGAAAAAAGCAAAATGTTTTGCAGGAGATGTTGGGAGTGTAACAATTGCTTTCTGGATAGCAGGACTGTTGTTGCAATTGATCATTCACACTGGTAATTACACCTATATCCTGTTTCTGGCTATCTACGGGGTAGATACGATCCTAACGATTATACACCGTTTGTACCTGAGACAGAATATTTTTAAAGCCCATCGCCTGCACTTTTATCAGATCCTTGCAAACGACAGGAAGATTCCGCATTTGTATGTTAGTACATTGTATGCGATTCTGCAGGCGTTTGTATGTGTGATCGTAATATTGAATGGCAGTCTGTTCAGTTTTGTCGGGGTGATCATTCCATTGGTGATCATTTATGTGGCTTTAAAACCAAGATTAATGAAATCAGCAGTAGTATGAGAGCATATCAGCTATACGGTACAGGCGGACATGCAAAGGTATTGGCGGAACTTGCAGCGATGACCCAGTGGACGTTATCAGCCGCATTTTCGGATAACACCGGTGGATTATTTAACGGAATTGAGGTTACTTCTTATAAAGAAGGTATGTTGCCGGTATTAATTGCTATTGGACATAATGCGACCCGTAAATTAGTGGCAGAGCGGGTAAATAATAAAGAGATCGTGTTGGTGCATCCGACGGCTGTCTGTTCACCTTCAGTATATATAGGGGAAGGAACAGTGATACTGTCTGGAGCGATTGTACAGGCAAATGTAAAAATAGGGAAACAGTGTATATTGAATATAGGCAGTAAGGTGGATCATGATGCAGTGGTTGGTGATTATGTACATCTGGGCCCCGGGTGTTATATAGGTGGTGGGGCGACAGTCGGGGAAGGTGTTTTGATTGGTCCGGGAGCTGTCGTAATGCGAAATGTACAGGTTCCGGCATGGACAGAGATTCCACCCAATACAGTATTTGAAAAGGCTCCCTGAGGAGCCTTTTTTATTGCTAGAAATTGACCAGGGTAGTATCGTTTCCCCATTCGGGCGTGTTAAGGCCCACATGGACGCCTTTACCTTGTCCGGGGAGGTCGGAAAATAGATTTCCTTTCAGGACAGTTTTTTTACCAGACTGGATATTTACCTGTGTAACATCTTTTTCTGTAATAATACCAAAGCTGGCATCCAGTGATTTGATAATTACCGAAATGGTTGCGGGATTAAGTGCGAGCAAGTACATTTCAAGAGACAGGTGGGTGCTACCATGAAGGGAGTCTGGTACAGGGAAGAAGTAAGCTGAATAAAATCCGCCACCTCGTATAGAGGCATAATTAGTGCCACTGTATAATAATATATTGTTCGGTACCCCTGCATTTGCTCCATCAGGAGGCAATGGGTACATAGTAGGTAAGACAGAGATATTTTTGACATTATTAGGAATAGCATCCTGGATTTGTACACTGAGCCTGGCCACAACCCGGTCCAGGGAAATATTGGCAGCAATACTATTGTTAACATCAATCCCTATTTTTTTGTAGAAGACATCTCCCCCTGGTAAATCAAAGAAGGCGATTTCGTCCTGGGAGCCGGAGATAGGGTCACCGCCGATATAGGTTTCATTTCTGGAACCTACCAGTGCGATAGTATAATGACCTGCCGGAAGGGAATCCTGTATCAGGCCAAAGCTACTGTCCGTGGCGGTCTGATTAATACGTTTGACCAATACATTGCTGTTGTTATATACCAGGTAGTAAAGATGTTGGATGTAATCAGACAGAGAATCAGCTGTCTCTTTTCCATTGTTTGCTGGCTTTCTTTCACCATTAAAATCTTCTGTCGATTTGCTAAAGCCATTGATTACGAACTGAACAGGAAATTTGTTGTTTTCTACAGGGTGATTCGACGAACTATCTTTCCTGCAAGCAATGAAAATCAGTGGAAATATTGCGCTGATGAAAAGGATGTTTTTCATGTGAGAGATACTATTTGGTGGTTACAGATAGGGGTTGTTACTTGAATAAGCAATAAAAATCTAATAAATTCTCCAAATAAAAAATAAACTTTTTCAATAAATAATTGTTAAGCACCTTTCTTTATAGATAATAAAAATTATATTTGAAAAAATAATAACCGGTTATTTTCGTTTTCTATCCTATGAGTTAGATTAAATTATCTGAAGTCCTATGAAAGCCTTACAATTGACTGGTAGTGGTGTGTTTGCCCGCTATAGGCTGTTATACCTATTATTGTTCATTTTGCCCTCCATCCATTCGAATGCACAAATAATACCATTAAAGAATCCTTCTTTGGAAGGTACAGCCGGTTTGGAAAGGGCGGCACCACCCGAGTGGTCTATTATTGAAGAAACGCCTGATATACAACCAGGTGTTTACGGTTTAACGATGCCGGCATCTGACGGAAACACTTACGTGGGTATGGTTGCGAATACCTATATCCAGGAAGGTATTACTCAATTGCTGGTGCAGCCGCTTGATTCGGGGAAGAGTTATTCTCTGTCTTTTGACCTGGCTTATGCCGCTGATTATTCCTGGGCCATTACTTATGGCGGTTTTGCTATTTACGGAGGTAATGAGTTTGGCAAACGGGAGGAATTGTTGTGGGCTTCGGACAGGTTCATGAATACTCAATGGAAGCGGCAACAGGCTGTATTTACACCATCCAATGAGTACAAGTATATAATTCTCAGTGCTTATAAACAACCGGGAGATTCCATTAAGTATATTGCCGGTGTACTGGTTGACAACTTTTCACCTATCAGGGAGGTCATACAATTATCACTGTCTTCGGAGAACTCCTGTAACGGCTCGAATGGCGTAGCATGGGCACGGGTGGCAAATGAGGATGATGATGAGTATTCCTATCTGTGGAGTACAGGTGATACCTGCGCCCGGGTGAAAGGTCTGAAGAACGGTGAATACCATGTAACGGTGAGGGGAAAGCATAAAAAGACCTCTACTTATGGAAGGGTAAAGGTACAGGCTTCTGAACTGTCAGGAAGTGTACATGTAAGTGCCCTGAGTTGTAATGGCGCCCAGGACGGTGTAATTTTCGTAGCTCCCAGGGGAGGGGTAAAGCCGTTTTATTATTACCTCAATGATGCGACAAGTGCGGAAAGGGATTCTGTATTTAGTCACCTGGCTGCAGGTAAATATAAGGTAAGGGTTATGGATGCAGGTGGTTGTACGGCTGTTATAGATAAAATAGAGCTAATAGAACCTTCTGCAATAGTGGTGAAGAATCTCTCTGTAACACCCGAGTCTTGTGCAGGTAACAAGGATGGGAGTGTGAGGTTTGATGTAGAAGGCGGCGCGGCACCTTATCGATACACACTGCCAGGCTATGCAGATGAGCAAGCTGAGAATGTGGTTACGAAACTTGCCCCTGGTAATTACAGCTATTCAGTGCTGGATAGACATCAATGCGAGGTAACAGGTAATTTTGAGGTTCGTAAAGGGGAGATGGGATGCTCCGTTTTTATACCCACAGCGTTTAGTCCGAATGGAGATGGCGTTAACGATTTGTTCAGAGCTGTTGTACATGATCAGATCACTAATTTCAGTATGCGGGTATTCAGCCGTTGGGGACAGGTAATATTTGAGAGCCGTCAGCCAGGTATTGGTTGGGACGGCACTGTTAAAGGGGTAAGCCAGGATCCGGGCGGATATCTGTATGTGGTAACTTACGTGGATGGCAGAGGTCAGGAAATGAAACAACAGGGCACGCTGGTCTTAGTGAGATAGTAACTAAGACCGGCCTATCCTTATATAAAGCATGACATCGCTCTACATGTGCATGTTATAGTCTCAAAAGATATTCAGTAATCTGTAAGGAGGAACTTATATTGGTGTGAATCCGGTCAGAAAATCCTGTGGTTGGTATCTTTAGTGTATTCAGGTCATGAAAATCGAATACATGTAACTGTTGGATAGTATCAATCAATGGAGGATATTGGCTGAGTTTTTTCAGGTATTCCGGGTAATAAGGGGCGAGGAAAAATATTGCTTTATTGTTGTACTGGTTACAGTTTTCGACGATATTTCGCATACGTTTTATCAGCAATGGTCTGTTTGCCATCGTTGTATCATTGGGTGCCAGCTTTCTGGTTTCTTCAATAATATTTTCTGAAATCGTGTATTTGTTGATCCAGTCTGCATCTGATTTCTTCAGATAATAGATATTCCTGAGGAATATCTCATTGTTGAGCCGCATAAGATGCAGGTATGCGTATTTTGTGTTTTTATATTGTTCACGCAGGAATGGAGAGTTCCCCATGTAGTACGCATAGCTGTCATCCTGCTTTTCCTCGAGTAGGCCTGTAATTTCAATGAACAGGGTAGCGTTCGTTTGCTTTGTATTGATATCACTGATTAAAGCGGAGATGGTTTGATAATTCATACCATTAAAGCCCAGATTGATCAGGTCTGTATGCTTGGACTGTGTTGCATACTGTTCGTTGACAGCGTTAACGGCGCGTGAGTTGCCCAAAATATAGTGTTGGTGCCTTGGTTGCCTGAAATAGCGGGATAACCTGAATTGTGATCGGTGGTCCAGCAGGGTTTTAAATGCGAAGTAAACGCCTACTTGTACGATCATAGCCAGCGCGAGTAATATGCAAAGGCGTTTTATAAAGAGTGACATAATTTAGAATTGAAAATAAATAAAGGAATTACCGGCAAAAGTTGAGAACAGTAGAATATGCACCAGCAGTAAGACATTGATGATCACCGCCTTTCTGTCTACTTTGTCAAAGTAATTCACGAATAGCAGATCCATAGCCAGCAGTATTCCTGTGAGATAGAACAGCTTCATTACTGTAAATACACTGGTGAGCTGTTTATTGTGCAGCATAAAGATACGTTGCAGGATATACATTGCGTCATGTAAGGTTTGCGCCCTGAAGAAAATCCATGTCAGCGTCGTAAGCCCGAACGTAATGCAAATGGCAAGCAATCCGGGAAGTTTGAATTTAAGCAACCGCTGGATGATAAGATAAGTGCCGTGAAGAGCACCCCATATAATAAAATTATAGCTGGCGCCGTGCCAGAGCCCACCAAGGAGCATGGTAATAAATAGATTTAAATAAGTACGTCCGGTTCCTTTTCGATTTCCTCCAAGTGGTATATATAAATAATCCCTCAGCCAGCTGGAAAGGGAGATATGCCAGCGTTCCCAGAATTCACTGAAATTTTTTGAAAAGTAGGGTCGGTTGAAGTTCACCTTCAGCTCGATACCGAAGATTTTGCCTAATCCGAGAGCGATATCGGTATAACCAGAGAAGTCGCAATAGATCTGGAACGAGTAAAAAATTACTGCCAGTAATATGCTCAGATCGGATACCATATGAAGATTGTTATACACAGGGTCTACAAAGGTCGCGATAGTATCGGCAACTACCATTTTCTTAAAGAATCCAAAAGTGATCTGGGAAAGGCCACTGGTCATGCGATCAGCATCTATTTTCCGTTCAGAGGTAAGCTTTGGAAGCATATCTTTTGCGCGGGAAATCGGGCCGGCTACAAGCTGGGGGAAGAATGTTACAAATGAGGCATACGCCACAAAATCTTTGGTAGGTGCCAGTTTATCATTATAGATATCAATGGTATAAGAAAGAGAGTGGAACGTATAAAATGAGATACCAATCGGGAGCAATATATTTAATGAATTCAGGTGAATATGGGTTAGCTCGTTAAAAGACTGAATGAAGAAATTATAGTATTTAAAAAAGAAGAGAATACCGATGTTCATAATAACGGCTACCGTAAGGATCCGCTTTTTGATTTTGGGATCGCGAGCATTATAGATAGCTATTCCGAAATAATAATCCATGCATACGTTTGCCAGCAGGAGTGCCAGAAAACGATAGTCCCAACAGGCATAAAAGAAAAGACTGGCTACAAGAATCAGGTAGTTTTGTAGTCTTAGTTGCCTGGATAACAGGAAATACAGGGGGAAAAAACACAGGATGAAATAAAGAAAGTTGATAGAATTAAAGATCATGAAGAATTAGTATGATATAAAATATATAGGCATAGATTATTATCGAAAATACGTTAAGGGGTGTTAAAGAAATGTTAAAACTGACAGATTTGTTTATGTAAGGGATTGATTTGCAGTTTATATAATATATGATTTTATTTTGGACTACTTATTTCTTAAGAATTGCATTGGTAGGTTGTTATAATTGTTCTGGCAGTCGCTGTCTGGCTATCCAGACAATGTGTTTTAGTTATACCCGGTCAGGTTATCCGGTGTTTTTATATAAAGTATGGCAGAGGGGGTAGTGGTAGAATGATATTATTCAATTGAATAAAGTAGGGGTAGCCATATTGCGTTCGATTGTATGATACATCTGCCATGTTGGCTACTGCCTCTGTGGATGAAAGCAGGATGCATGTGACCAGTGCTATCTCCATAGTCATTTAAGATAGTTACCTTAGTAATGATGTTTCCGGGTTGGATGCCTTGAACCGCTTATTAAAGGGATATAGGAATTGCTGTTATTAAAGCGATAAGCTTGCGTTGAGTTGGCAGTTAATTATGAGGGCGTTGCACTAAGCCGCTTTCTCTTCATGAATACATTTACGCGTGTATATTGTTGTTTGTTTAGAAAGTATTGGTAAATGTTCATTTTGCACCAATTATAGAGTCGCCTTTTTGAGTGCATGTTTAACAGTGACTTTTTTTTCAAAATTTACCATGAGTATTTAGTTGTATAGCCAGGTATCCTACAGTAATCAGATATTAATATTATTCTATACTATCTATAATGTTTAGTACAAGGTCTTTAACCTGACAGGCTTTTCATACATACTTTCGAAGATCCCATCAAAGTGGGATAGAAATGAAGTAATTGATAATTTTAAAAAAAGAATACTTTTCCATTAACTAAGGGTTAACAAAATCGTAATGTGGAATGCATTAATATTGCATAACAAACATTGCAAGGGTAGCCCCAGCTACCAGACTCGAAAGAGAAACGGTATCTGGGGTTAACAAACAATGGATGAAAGACCGGCTTTCCATTCATGGTTGGCCGTTTTTTTTTGCCCTTAAATGACGAAAAGCCCCCGGGGAGAGGGCTAGTCAATAACGACACTTAAAAGGTTGCGTCTAACCTGGTTTTCCAATGTAAATTCTTAAACAACTAATGAAAGTTGTGGGCGGTAATTTGTTCGTAAGGTTTGCAAAGTACCGGTTTGTACAGAGATCTGCCAGGTCTTAAATCCCGGATAGGTTTCTGATGTAACTGCTTTACTCGCAAAAACTGCTTCCGGCTTGTCTGCCATACCTCCAAGATTGAAATATTGCATACCCAGGCTCTGGCCCAGGTTAATGGCTTCTGCTATCAGCAGGTGTAACGGTGAATGCTGCAGGTGGTTCTCATGTGTTGCGGCCAGGTGTAACTGCATGATATCGTTGCAACAAGTAAGTAATGCCCCGGCTGCAATTTGTTGTGCATTGTTACAAGCCACCAGCAATATGGTATCAAAGCCACTGGGACGCATCATTTGTCTGAACCATGCTTTATCAAAGAGAGTAGATATCGTTTGCAGGTGCAAACTATTCCTTTGATATATATTAGCGAAAGTATCTACTTCAAGAATCGACATGGCCCGTCTTACCGTATATTCCTTTCTCCTGAGCAGCGATACTTTTTGATTGAAGTTTTCGGTACTGAATAGATGTTGGGTTTCCAGAGGTAAAGCCAGGTCTATCAGCAAACTATCGGGGTGCTGTTGCAAGCGCCCCGTCAATAGCGGAGAGAATGTGTTATGTATAAGCGGATGGAGCAGTATATCCGATTCAGCTATTCGTTGTTCGAGGAAATACTTAGTAAGGGCTGCTTCGAACTGTTCCTGCAGATGTTTGTCAATTATTTCAAAGCTACAGTTAGATACGGGGCCAGCAAGTGCTCTGGCACACTTTGAGCCGTTTGAATTGGTATGTATGATTATGGGTAAAGCAATGTAATCCAACTGCTCTTCATATACGAGTAATATGGCATCTCCAGGATAAGTGCTGAGATAATGCCAGGTGTGATTAAAATCAAAGGTATGCGCATTTCGTATATAACGATCCCATCGAATATTATCGTAAATGCTAACGGCCGTAAAAGACATATTCTTTACTAGTTTTTCAATAATGGGTGTAAAAAAAGTAAGCAAAAGCAACGTTTACATTTCTTTACTCCTTAGTAGGATAAAATATTTATTTTGCTGATGAATGTTAACAATGAGTTTAGCAAAATGGCTGGGTCTGGGAGCCTGGGAGGCAGCACCGTATGGTACTGTTTTTGTAAATAGCTCTGAAATAAATTTGTTACCCCTGTGAAAGTCCAGCTGGAGAGAGAAATTCTTCAATCTTAAACAAACATGACACTATCGCTCCAGTCATTTAAAAATAGACTTGCTATTATCAAAAATTCAACCCAGGTAACCCAAGAGACTCAAGCTTCGTGCCATTAGATTAAGTATCTGTGAATCAATTATGTAACGTAATTATCACAATTATTCCTACTCCAAAATATTGGAGTTTTCTAAATGCATGTACTAAATATTGGAGTTTGTTCCCCGGATCTGCCATGCTTGCAGGTCTGATGGGGCATCTATTTAAAGAAAGCAGCGGCATATGGAGCTATTCGGGTTATTAGAATGGTTGCTGCCACAAGGAACTACCGGCAATCAGTCAGAGTATGATTTGACAATGAAAATCAGAAACGAGACAGAATTAATGGCATTTATACAAATGGTATTAATGCCGTATTTGCATAATATATCCATGCTTATAGGCATCACTGATGCGGAGGGTATGATTGCCTTCTGGTGGTTAAATTCGAACAATAGATTATCGTCCCAGGCATTGCCTGATAGAATAGCCCCTTCATATCTGGCAGATGGTAGCTCCAAAATATTGGAGTTGCAATCCCCGGATCGTAGAGATGCATTCCAGACCACTTTGTTTAAGAATGGGGTGAAAGAGGTTTTATTGCAACCATTGCGTTATCATGAGAAGGCCTTTGGTTTTTTATGTTTGCTGGCGGATTCAAAAGCTACATTTTCTAATGCCCTTCAACAAGCTGTTACCAGATCTGCCGCTGCATTTGCTGTGGGTAGTTTACAGGTATTAATATTATCACTGACTGAAAAGTACAGGCAGGAAATACCTGCTGCACTGCCTGCCGTGATAATGAACAAGGGCATTATTGGAGGGGATGCTTTACAACCTGTGTTGCAAATGGTCGCACAGGTGGCACCTACCGACGCTACTGTATTGATAACAGGGGAGACGGGTACAGGTAAGGAGCTGATTGCAGAAGCGGTGCACCGGTTATCGCCACGGAGTCAGCAGGCGATGGTAAAGGTAAATTGTGCAGCGCTTCCACCTAATTTGATCGAATCAGAATTGTTTGGGCATGAGAAAGGTGCTTTTACGGGTGCTTTGCAAATGCGTATCGGGAAATTTGAGCAGGCTGATAAAGGTACTTTATTCCTTGATGAAGTAGGGGAATTGCCATTGGAGTTGCAGGCAAAGTTATTAAGAGTTTTACAGGAAAGAGAAATTGAGCGTCTGGGTGGTGCTAAAACTATCAGGGTAGATGTGAGGATTGTTGCTGCTACTAACAGGAACCTGGAAGAAGATGTTGCTAATAAAAAGTTCAGAGAGGATTTGTACTACAGGTTATTTGTTTTTCCGATACATTTGCCACCACTGCGTGAACGTAAGGATGACATTCCGTTGTTGTTACAGCATTTTACAGGTAAAGCAGCATTGCGGTATGGAAGGAATATAACGGGAATAAACCCGGCATGTTTGCCTGCACTACTGGCATATGGTTGGCCGGGTAATATCCGGGAGCTGGAAAATACAGTTGAAAGGGCAGTAATCATTGCAACAGGGCCCTATATTAATATTATGCCACCTATAAGCCGGCAGGTAGCTGCTTCAGATATGTCTCCACCTCTGCCTGTATTAACACTCGCCGATGCAGAGAGGAATACTATTATAAGGGCATTACAACAATGTAATGGACGTATCAGGGGACCGGGAGGAGCCGCGGCCATCCTGGAAATAAAGCCAACCACCCTGGAGGCCAGGATGAGAAAACTGGGTATCGTAAAGGAACATGTAGTAAAGTAAGTATGATTTTTCACCGTCCCATTCCGCCGGCATAGCCAATTGCAAATTTAACGAGTGCATTTGGTCCGGATAGGTGCAGTTTCTTGGTGATATTATGTCTGTGATTGTCCACGGTTCTTACACTAATACATTTATGCGATGCAATATCCCTGCTACTCATTCCCCTGGCTATCATATTTAAAATTTTAGCTTCTGTCTTACTCAGCCTTTCATTAATGGCTGTTGGATTGATGTCATGTATAGCTAAAGTTTTTGTGACAAATGCAGGCGTATCCCTAATGTGATGAAATCTGCTAATGCGTGAATGTATACTTTTAAGTAATTCTTCGCTCGTGAAGTTTCCAGATAAGTAATCGTCCGCTCCGAGGTTCATTCCTTTGCGTACATTGGCTGCCATTTGCGGTCTTGAAAACAGGATGAATGGGATTGGTTTCAGAATAGGGTCATTACGCAGGGTGATCAGAAACTGATAGCCTGAATCATCCTGTACTACAGCATCGCATAGAATGAGATCGGGATGACGGATATGGGCTATTTCCATTCCTTCTGAAATTGAACATGTTTCAAGAACATTGTATTGAGAGTAAAGCATTAACCTGATTTTTCGGGTTATACCAGCATCGCCGGATACCAAAAGTATTTTCCGGGGAGACTCTTGTACTTCAGGGGTGTAGTGAGGTGTAATCATGGTATACGGTTTTTCCCAAACCAGCATGGGAAGCATTAGTTGAATCTGAATAATGGTACGGATCGGAATAGGATAATAACAATTTACAGGAAGGCTTTGCAGAAAAGATATGGGGATTTTTTTGAGTGCGAGACTTATGTAAAGATATTGAAAATTTCTTTAAGAAAAACGCTTCTGCGGTAAGCAGAAGCGTTTGCTATTAATAGATATGTTAACGGGTTACAGCCGGCAGTCAACCAGATTGCGGTCAATGCAGGCTTTGGTATCGAAAATAACCCCATTATTGCGTTTATACTTTTTAAAATCGAAATGAAGAAATTCCTTATGGGCAACGGCAATGATTATTCCATCGTAAATTTCGTTTTCATTTAATGAAGTAACAATGTCAAGACCGTATTCATGCTTTACTTCTTCGGGGTCTGCCCATGGATCATAGATGGTAACATCTAGCCCAAAATCAATTAGTTCATGATAAATGTCGACTACTCTCGTATTACGTACATCCGGACAGTTTTCCTTAAAAGTGATACCCATGATCAGAATTTTTGACCCTTTGATCTTATGGTCCTTTTCGATCATGAGTTTTACAATCTTGTTTGCAACAAAATGTCCCATATGATCATTCACTCTGCGGCCGGAGAGTATTACCTGAGGATGATAGCCAAGCGCTTCTGCTTTATGCGCCAGGTAATAGGGGTCAACCCCTATACAATGTCCTCCTACCAATCCTGGCTTATATTTGAGAAAATTCCATTTGGTGCCGGCAGCTTCTATCACATCATTGGTGTCAATACCTACTTTGTCAAAGATGAGCGCCAGTTCATTTACAAAAGAAATATTGATGTCGCGCTGGGCGTTCTCAATCGCTTTTGATGCTTCCGCGACTTTGATGCTTGGTGCTTTATGGGTGCCGGCAGTGATAATGCTTGCATATAAAGCATCGACATAAATGGCTATTTCAGGTGTAGAGCCGCTGGTAACTTTCCGGATTTTTGTGAGGGTATTCACTTTGTCACCCGGATTAATTCTTTCGGGGGAATAACCAGCAAAGAAATCTTTGTTGAATGTAAGGCCGGAAGTTTTTTCCAGCACTGGTACGCAATCTTCTTCCGTACAGCCGGGGTATACTGTTGATTCGTAAATGACTACGTCACCCTGTTTTAAAATACTACCCAGCATGGAAGATGCACTGAGTAAGGGCTTGAGATCCGGGGATTTAAATTCGTCGATGGGGGTAGGAACCGTGACTATAAAGACATTGTACTGAGCCAGATCGTTTTTGTCTGAAGAAAACGCAAGTCCGTTGGCCGCGCCCTCTTTTTTACGGTCCTGGATTACTTTTTTGAGATCGTCCAGGTTTGCTTCTTTTGTTCTGTCTTGTCCTTTGCTTAATTCCTTTACACGATCTGAATTGATGTCAAAGCCCAGTACGGGGTACTTTTTAGCAAATTCTATGGCAAGGGGTAAGCCGACATAGCCGAGGCCAATGATAGCAATGCGGCTGTTTTCTGGTACGTGTTGCTGTACAACGGGCTGCATAATTAAAGTAAGAATTAAATAGTTAGATAGATTGTGGTACTATTTGTATTGTATTATTTTTGAATGCATAATTTTCCAGCAACTTCACCAGTTTTTTATCTTTTGCAATTGACTTAATCGCTTGTAAATGTTTGCTGTGATGTAAGTCTGTTCCTATGAAGTCAATCAGTTTATTCTCTACCAGCCATTCTGCAGTTTTCTGTATATGTTTACCATAATAACCTGTAAGTGAAAGAAGGTTCACCTGTAAGTAACATCCTCTTTGTTTAAACACCTTGTAATCTTCTGGTGTAGCATGATAGTAATTATACCTTTCCGGATGCGCCAGTATAGGACGGTAGCCCTGCGCTGCGAGTTCGAAAAGCCATTGATGGAGCTGAGGAGGCGCACTCATAAAGGAGATCTCTACAAGGATGAGTTCACCGTTCAATGTCATGAGTGGTGCTTTCATCAGCTCTTCAAAAAATTCATCCATGTAATATTCCGCTGCATGGTGAAATTGCACGGGTATATTCTTTTCAACCAGTGCATTTTTAACCTGCCGGAAAGGTTCACTGAGCGTTTCGGCTGAGTTTGGATAACGATCCATCATGACGTGGGGAGTCGTGATTACGTTCTGAATACCGAGTGCATGAAGTGTTTCAATAAAGCTTACGGACGTGTCCAGATCCTGAGAACCGTCGTCCACGGCTGGCAACAGGTGCGAGTGTATGTCAGTTCCAATACCCGCCAGGAAAGGCAGATCTGGTTCGACATTTTCAGATTTTTTACGGAAGAAAAACATAATAGTAGATTATTCCTCAAAGTTCAGGCCGGAGATTATTTCCTCCAGGTATTGCTGGTCAGTTTCGTCGAATTGGGACAAATGTTCGCTATCTACGTCCAGAACACCAATCACTTTACCATTGCGGATAATGGGTAATACAATTTCGGATCTGGAAAGGCTGGAGCAGGCAATATGGCCCGGAAATTTTTCGACATCAGGTACAATCAAGGTGGCGGCCTGAGCCCAGCTGGAGCCGCAAACGCCCCTGCCTTTTCTGATCCGGGTGCATGCTACAGGACCCTGGAAAGGGCCAAGTACCAATTCATCTCCTTTTACGAGGTAAAATCCTACCCAAAACCAATTGAATTGTTCCTTCAGGGCGGCTACGGTATTGGCGAGATTCGCCACCAGGTCGGGTTCGCCGTCAATGAGTGCCTTGATTTGCGGAATGATAGATTGGTATTGGGCTACTTTGTCTCCCTGTACGATACTTAAATCTTCTGCCATAGGGTGCAAATATACGGGAAAGTTGAGATATGGGCCTGTGCTTACCACTGCTCCATTTTAAGATAGAATGAACAAAATAATGTCGTACATTCAGTTCAGATATTTTTAACCTGGCCCGTTCTTCCTAAAAACGGTTCACCTATTGAAAGCCCCGCCCATTTTAGAAATCGTTAGAACCTTTAAAAGACAACAAAACATGAGATCCATTCATTCTCCGCCACAAGCATGACGCTTGTCATTCAGCATTCAATTTGCCAGTTGTTTATAATGCCAACCGGGTTTTAGTATATTTGTTACGATTATGGAAGCACAGGTAATTCTAGTTAACGAACAGGATGAAGTGATGGGGGTAATGGAGAAGATGGAAGCACATCGGAAAGGGCTATTACACAGGGCGTTTTCCGTATTTATCCTGAATGATGCAGGTGAAATGCTGTTACAACAGCGTGCACTGGATAAGTATCATTCAGGTGGATTATGGACGAATGCATGTTGTAGTCATCCCTTGCCGGGAGAGACCGTCGTACAGGCCGCCCACAGGCGTTTAATGGAAGAAATGGGCTTTGACTGCCCGTTGTCGGAATTGTTTCAGTTTACTTACCGTACTGATTTTGATAATGGTCTTATCGAGCATGAATACGACCACGTACTCATCGGGACTTACAATGGTACAATTAACCCGAACCCACAGGAAGTAAACGATTATCGTTTTATACCTGTCGAAACACTAACCCGGTTGTTGCAGGAACAACCCGCACAGTTTACCAGCTGGTTTAAGCTGGCAATTCCAAAATTAATTGAGCATCTGGGCAAGTAAGGTTGTCAAAATGCAGAAAGAGAACGATGGTGCTGTCATCAGAGCCGACAGCGCCAGGGATTTCTTTTCCTGAATGTTTGAGGGTTTGATCATTCCGGCATCACCGGAGGTCGGGCCCTTCCTCATTTTTACGCCCTTAAATGCCACAGATGCGTGAACCCACTCAAAATCCACTTTATTATGCCAACGATTATTTTACCGCGGATTGCATATCCGTTTCCCTCACTCATTAACCAGCATGTAGAAGCTGCACACGCCCAGAACCTGGAATTTGTGACCAAATTCGGCCTTGTTAATTCACCGGAAGGCATTGCTAAATTTAACAAAGCGCGCTTTGCGTGGCTGGCTGCAAGGGCTTTCCCTTATGCGGAGCTACATGAGCTTTGTGTAATTGCCAACTTCAATACCTGGCTTTTTATGCTCGATGACCAGTGCGACGAAGCACAACTGGGTAAAAAGGCGGTATACCTGGAGAGCGTGACGGACAGCTTTATGCAAATCCTACGCAATAATAAGCCAGCGGAGAGTATCCTCGGCCGCAGTTTCACAGATATCTGGGAGCGGATGCAGGCATTAGGGTCTCCGGGATGGCAATTGCGGTTCATCAGAAGTATGGAAGAGTACTTTACTTCCTGCCACTGGGAGGCTGGTAACCGCGCCGCAGGTGTGACTCCTACAGTTGCGGAATACGTTACCATGCGTCCTTACACAGGAGCCCTTTTTGCCGATGTCGAAGCCATCGAGATTATCGAAAAGGTCTATCTGCCTTCGGAAATTTTACAAAATTTTATTGTTCAGCGATTGGTTTTAGCTTGTAATAACATTGTTTGCTGGAGTAATGATATTTTTTCCTGCGCGAAGGAAGCCAGACAGGGAGATGTACATAATCTTGTATTGGTATTGCAGCATGAACGCAAATTATCTATACAGGAAGCAGTTGATGAAACAGCCAGGATGCATAATGAAGAGGTGAAGTTGTTTACAGCGCTCGAGAAACTGGTGCCATCATTTGGAGAAGTAATGGATAAGGAGTTAGAACGGTTTATTATGATCCTGCGTTCCTGGATTACAGCAAATTACGACTGGAGCTTTTATGATACAGGAAGATATCAGATCAGAGAGGTAGAGATTGCGCATTAGTATGTTGGTTGTACTAAAAAAGGCTGATCACTTGCGATCAGCCTTTTTTAAGTCTTCTCTCCAGCAGTTTACCGATCCACCAGAACGATGCTGCCAGTATTGCGAAAAAGAGTCCCTTGTGGGTACGGTCCCATAGATACTCGAAGTAGCGTGTATACATGTCCAGCAAAAGAAATAGTACAGCCATGTCACGGATCATCGGGTCATGTTTTTTAATGCCAAATAAAAGCGATCCTACACATAAAAATGTATAACCGATCACCCACCATAGCAGGTGTACCTGTCGTACCTGTTGCCATTCTTCCCAGCCTGAGGTGTTGCCGAAAATAGAGATCATCCAGCCTGAGAGCAGGAGGAGTAACCACGCACCCGTCCATGTAATATCTTCTATCCGTTTATAATGTTTGTTCTTATAGAACATCGCGTGAATGCCCATCATGATAAGTGCCAGCAACACCATCCGGCAGGGCAGGTTCATGCCCCAGAAATAAGGTTGGCCATCACTGAGAAAATAAGTAAGTTTCACATAAGCAGGAATGAGGCAAATGAGTGTAGCTGACCATAGGAGCCTGCTGGAGAGCATAACGCCAAGCACACCATATGCACAAGTAGCGAGTAACCAGAACACCCCATAGTTACCATTGAGATAATGCAGTGCCTTGCCCAGGTAAACTACGCTGACTCCTATACTAAGCACCGGGAGCAGCCAATATAATTCCCTGTTGAGTGAATATACCGGATAGCGCTGCTGACGGCGGTATCCATGAATACACAGAAATACGGTGAGTACCGCGAAACCCGCAGCGATTACGCCGTCTCCGAGGGCGAACTTTTGCCGGAGCACTTCAATCCATTTTTCGTCAAGTACCAGTGCGCCAAAGGCCATGAGTGCACAGGAGATGGCTGCAATGAAGATGTAGAGTGTAATAGCTTGCCAGTCCGTAGTGCGGATGTGCCAGGTGCTCCGCAGGTTTTGAGCCTGCTCGGGCGAAATGAGGGAATCATTTTCCCACTGGGAAACGGCTCGTTCGAGTAAGTGGGCGTCTTTTTTGTCAACTTCCAGCATATTGGGTAAATATAATATAAATTGAAAAGCCTGCATTAATTCCGTATATTTTACTTTCTTTGCTCAGTTAGAATTTTCGTTAAGGTCTATTAAACAGCTTAGTTGTAATGAACCACTTACAGCAACTCGATTATATTGTATTCCTGATCTATTTTGTTATTGTAGCTAGTTATGGCTACTGGATCTACCAACGCAAGAAGTCTGCCATGGCAAGTTCCAAAGACTTTTTCCTGGCAGAAGGTTCATTGACGTGGTGGGCAATTGGTGCTTCTTTAATTGCGTCCAATATTAGTGCTGAACACTTTATAGGCATGTCCGGGTCAGGTTTTGCACTTGGGCTGGCAATTTCTACATATGAGTGGATGAGTGCAGCGACATTGATTATCGTAGCAGTATTTTTTATTCCGGTCTACCTGAAAAACAGGATTTATACCATGCCACAGTTTTTGTTGCAGCGATATAATTCTACGGTGAGTACAATTATGGCCGTGTTCTGGTTACTGGTATATGTGTTTGTGAACCTGACATCTATTATTTATTTAGGTGCGCTGGCTATATCTGCAATTTCAGGAATTGACTTTTACTGGTGTATTTTAGGACTGGCGTTGTTCGCTGTGATCGTAACACTCGGTGGTATGAAAGTGATCGGGTATACAGATGTGATACAGGTAATCGTGTTAATTGTGGGAGGGCTTGCTACTACATATCTGGCATTGCATATGGTGAGCAGGCATTTTGGATATGGAGATGATGTTTTTAAAGGGTTGACATTGATAAAGGAGAAAGCCGATACACATTTTCATATGATCTTTCCCTCTACGCATCCATATTATAAAGATCTGCCGGGACTATCAGTATTGATAGGAGGGATGTGGGTCAATAATCTGAACTATTGGGGCTGTAACCAGTATATTATACAACGTACGCTGGGTGCGGATCTGAAAACGGCGAGGAGCGGTATATTGTTTGCCGCGTTTTTGAAACTGCTGATTCCGGTGATTGCGGTGTTGCCAGGAATAGCAGCTTACGTGTTGTATCAAAATGGGGTTTTTGGTGCGGAATTGCACGATGCGACCGGGGCTTTGAAGCCGGATCAGGCATATCCGACATTATTGAATTTACTACCAGCAGGATTGAAAGGACTGGCGTTCGCGGCCCTTACTGCGGCCGTGGTTGCATCTTTGGCCGGTAAAGCAAATAGTATTTCGACGATTTTTTCGCTGGATATTTATCATAAATACTTTAATAAATCAGCAACAGAAAAGCAATTGGTGAGAGTGGGCCGGTACGTTGTGATCGTGGCGATGGTAATAGCAGCATTAGTTGCGCCAGCGTTGCGTACTTTAGATCAGGCATACCAGTTTATACAGGAATATGTAGGGTTTATCGCGCCTGGCGTATTGGCTATCTTCCTGTTAGGTTTATGGTGGAAGAGAACAACTACCCGGGCTGCGATGGCTGGGGCATTATTGACCATCCCATTGTCCGCTGTGTTGAAGTTCCTGCCAGTTTGGACAGGTGGGGCTTTCCCGGATTTCCCGTTTTTGGATCGGATGAGTATTGTATTCGGGTTGTTGATGCTGATTATGGTGGTAATGACCCTGATGGAAGAGAATAGCAAGTTCTATCAGCCGGTAATAATAGTGGATAGGAAAATGTATAAGGCTACACCGGCTTTTGTAGTGGGATCAGTGATTATAATGGGGATTTTGACGGCATTGTACACCGTATTCTGGTAGGTAATTAATAATGTAATAAAAGTAAAAAGGCAAATCTATACAGGTTTGCCTTTTTGCTTTTATTTATATACGGATATCAGACGCATTGTGCAACTGTATACTTTGAGCACAAATTGTTTTGATACTGTTATTAATTTGTCCTGAATGTGATCGAACCGGCCTCCCGAACTATACACGCGTTTCGCCCTTTTTGATGAAAATGCCTTTTAAGGGTTGTTTTTTGAAAAAAGCTTAAAAGTGGCTCAAAATGAGGCATTTTTAGGTGAAATTATTTGTTGAAATCGATTGTAATTTGTAAATTAAGGTTGTCAAGCCTGATTGCACTCTTTTATTTAAAACTACACGTATGAAAGCACATGATTTCTCCGGTGAGGAGCTACGCCCACTGCAGAGTATTGAACAATGGGAAGATGATGTACTCCTGCGCTATCCGGATGCAGGTGAACCAGCCAAAGCCAAGGAAGAGTTTCGAAACTACGAGAACCCAGGCAGGGATACTGTCCGGGATTTTTACCGCCTTAATCATACCTATCAGACTTATGAGTTTGTGCAGGAGAAAAGGGCAGATTTCCTGCGTTTTAACAGGAAGGAAATGCCTGTATGGGGAGCTATGGAATTCCTGAACACATTAGTAGACGATTCTGATCCGGACATTGACCTGGATCAGTTACAACACCTGCTCCAGACGGCGGAGGCAATCCGCGCGGATGGTCATCCTGACTGGTTTGTATTAACAGGATTTATTCATGATATGGGAAAGGTGTTGTGTTTATTTGGCGAAGCTCAGTGGGCAGTTGTAGGAGATACTTTCCCGGTCGGATGTGCATTTTCTGACAAGATTGTGTATCCTGAGTTTTTTTCGTTAAATCCTGATACAAGAGATGAACGTTATAATACGAAGTACGGTATATATAGCCCTAACTGCGGATTGGATAATGTGTCGATGAGCTGGGGGCATGATGAGTATCTATATCAGATGATGAAGGATTATTTGCCGGAGCCGGCGTTGTATATGATCAGGTACCACTCTTTTTATTCGCAGCACAGGGAGCATAGTTATGAGCATTTAATGACTAAGCACGATAAGGAAATGTTTGAGTGGGTGAAAAAATTTAATCCTTACGACTTGTATAGTAAGAGCCCGAAACCACCGGTTATATCAGAATTGAAGCCTTACTACGAAGATCTGATAGCGAAGTATCTACCCGCCACAATCAGGCTGTAGAATGGGCTTACATTGAAAGGTGATCTGTAAAATAGAGTGGCCTTATTAAAAGTCTTGTAGTAAATACTAGTGAATGTTACAAAATAAATGCGGCCGTTTCAGAAATGAAACAGCCGTTTTTTATTCAGACAACTAATGGAAAAAAAATCTTTATCAGGGTGGTTAATCGTTTGATTGTTGTTTGAGCTAATAGTTCCCCTCCCTTCCCGGGAGGGGACTACCAGCTCCAATTCCCGTTTTGTTTGTCGTTTGTGAGGGTTATCAATGGCGAAAGACCGCTTATTTTATACCTAATCTTTGCTTGGCTGCCTGGAAGAGGTCTTCGCAGGTAGCAGTGATCACAATATCTTTAGAGTTATCTAAAACACACACATAGCCTTTTTCCGCAGCCAGGTCTGAGATGGCTTTTTTCACTTTGACCAGTATAGGACTGGTTAGCTCCTGTTCACGTACCGAAAGCTGTTGTTCCATTCTTTGACGGAATTCTTCGATATTGTTCTTAGCCTGTTCAAGCTCTTTCATTTTTACTTCTCTGATCGCAGGACTATATCTTTCCTGTAAGGTGTCAAATTCAGCTGCCCGGGCCTGATACGCAACGACCAATGCCTGTCCGTCTTTGATTAATGCCTGTTGATAATGTTGCAGTGAGTCATATGCTTTTCGTGCTTCCGGCATACTGATAACTAATTGTTGCATATTCACGTAGGCAATTTTTGCCTGTGCGAATGAACTGGAAGTGGTAAGCATGGTAATGCACAGCAACAGGATAACGAACGTAAAATTTTTGCACATAGGCTTTGTTTGGTTAGAAAAGGATAGCGAATTAACAACGTCTTCATTAGCAATCCCTTCGGTTAGGGACTGCGCTGGCAGTTGATCCGCTACCGTGATTGCGCTAAGGTGAAAAAAAGGGTTTTAATAAAAAGTTAAGGTTATGATAAAGGAAAGTTAAGCTGGAGGGTATAGGGCAATAAGACAATTGGGGAGATAGGAATGCGATGCAACATTCCTGTTGATAAGATTTCCTGGGCGGTCAGAATAATTTTGTGTGCAGGAAGCTGCCCGGTTTCCCGGAACAGCTTTCCTGTTCTTTGTCAGTCAGGTAACTGTGGCCTGTTTACATGCATCGGTCTTGCAGATGCCGCACGTAAAAACGCTACCAACGCGTCTCTCTCCGCGATTGTTAATCTCAACGGCCGCATGATCTTATCCGTTACCGGAAACATCGGATCATCTTTCAGCGCCGGCCTTGGCTGAAGCCGCATCCCACTATTATATAAATTAATTACACCCTCTAATTCAGGGAACAATCCGTTATGCATATATGGACCTGTGTAGGCAACATCTCTCAGCGAAGGTGTACGGAATTTACCTACATCAGCAGTATCTTTTGTTATCTCATACCTGCCCAGGTCTTCGTATTTACGCTTGTAATAAGTAAGACCAATGTTGTGAAACTGCTTATCTGTTAAATATGTACCGTAGTGACAATTCATGCATCTTGCTTTGGTACGGAACACATGTAGCCCTTTTATCTCCTGGTCGGTGAATGCACTGTCCATACCCTGTAAGAACAGGTCAAAACGACTCTTTCTGCTGCGGATGGTTTTCTCAAACGCAGCAAGTGCATTACTAATGTACTCCAGTTTTACTTTGTCCTTGTAAACCGTTCTAAATAACGAATCATAGCCTTTGATCGCCTGCAATTTTGCAGGTAATAATGCAGTATCCATATCCATCTCGTGATGCGCACTTATAGGTCCGAAGATCTGGTTGCCCAGCGAACCTGCACGGCCGTCCCAGAAATAGCTCCGTCCATAAATGAATACATTTAACAATGTCGGAGTATTGCGGGTGCCCTGTAAATGATCATTGCCTAATGAAACCCTGCGACCATCTGTCCACGCAAGGTCCGGTTCGTGGCAACTACTGCACGAGATCTGGCTGGACCGCGATAGGCGGGGATCGAAGAATAACAATTTGCCTAGTTGGACTTCAGGGTCTTTCATGCCATCAAACCATGCGTTTTCTTTTGGCAGTGCCTGCATTTCTTCATATTTAACTCCGCTGTCTATATCGGGTCTGGGCCATTCGGAAACGGGTCTGCTATAGATTGTACGCAGTGAATCTGCTTCACTCTTAAAATGATTAATTGTGTAACTGTTTAGTGAACATAAAATGATAAAGCTTCCTGCTATCAAAATTGACCTCTTCATGTTGGTGTATTAAAGATGAAATTGCTAGTCCACGACGACGTGTTGTAAAGGATAATGCACCTTTACCTGGTGTATTAAAAATAGAATTGCAACGCTATGTTCCCGTAAGTTCTGTCCTTCCCGGGTCTCCATGCTCCATCCAGTACAACGTTACTTTCATGAAATGCCGTTGTATATGCTATAGTTCCTTTCAGCCCGGCGTAAAACCCTTTGAAATGTTTGTTGTACTGTATAGAGAACATACCACCTGCACTGCTGGCAGCATTGAAGTAATAGTCATATTGTATTACCTGGTGCGTGAAATAATTGACATTCACTGATGTGGTGTATATAGCTGGATTCATTGACTGCGTGTAATGCACCGATAAATCAGTCCCCCAGTGATCTTTCTTTTTAGTAGTATAATTATAGCCAATATTGGGCTGTACCGTGATGTGTTCATATTGCACATGATTGCCGGTGATACCATCCATCCGCTCTTCTGTATGATTGTTCAGTTGCACGCCATAATTCATATTGCGGCCGGTGTACACTGCACGAAAAGTATAGCTTTCGGAACGGTATTGATAATTGTTGGCTTTATACACAATCTGGTAATCTTCGCCCTTCTGCGCCTCATAGGCAAAGGATGCCAGAAAATGCCCCTTTGACCATAAGACCTGTGCTTTCGTTGTAGTCAGTGTGTAATTTTCCAGTGTATCAAATCCTCCGTCAGAACGGTAATAGTAGAATTGCTGTTCTTTGATACGCTTTGCTGTGGCAGCAAGCGTACCTATGTATTTGTCCTTGCAGATCAGAGAAAAACCAGCCCCGTTTCGTCTGAAGCGTGTTCTGTAATTGCGGTTTGTCAATTTGGGATTGGGGTCCGCATATCCATTGATCAGGTAGTTTACATAATCCGGATAAACGGTGCTTTCTCCATAGCTGTCATTCTTGTAAGCTACATTTACTACTTCGGTACCATATCCATAGTAACCATCGATGGTACCTGTGAATTTATTCCTCAGGGAATAACCTGTACCTGCATTCAGGTTAAACTGGTAATCGTTGATCGAACCTCTGGGATCATTTACGCTAAAGTGATTACCGATGCGATAGTCGGCACCAACAGAAAGGGGGAGGTGATGATTGAAAAAATAATGCGATAACCCTACGCGGGTTTGATACAGTGCCCGGTGATAACTTACGGCAGCTGGCGAACCATAATAGTATGGCGCTGTCGGATTGTTTCTTGTCTGGTGGCGGAAGCGCGTACTGTCTTCTACTATCCGCTGGTAATTGAAGGAACCCCAGAGTGCTGTTTGGCCTAAATTGGTTTTACCTTCTGTACTGAAAGTAAATGTCCTGTCAGAAGTAGCATCCTGCGCGGCTGCAAACTTACCGTTGTGTAATCCGTAGTCAAGCTTCACGGTGTTGAAACCCATAGGCATGAGATGAGGAATGAAGGTAGGAGAAAGTTTGCCGGCCTCGTAAAGCAGGTATCTGGTGGAGTCTGCTGCCAGTGTCATTGCTGGCAGCTCCTGTTGCCCTTGTGCAAAGACAACAGGAGAAACGCCTATGCTGACTAAAATTAATAACAGTCTTTTCATTATCTGAATCCTTCCGGAATAGCCACTGCATTAGTTGAATACATCAGGGGGCTATTTCATTTTTTGAATCCTATATCTTATTATTTGAATCCTCCTGGAGTAGCTACGTCGAAGTAATCAAAATCTTCAGTTGAGTTGTTCGTATCTTTTAAAATGATACGGCCATTCAATGTTTTCTGCGTTTTACGGATCACCGATTGTGAGGAGTAAGCACCTTTAGGAACAGCTGTAAAGCCTGCATCGTATTGCGCACCGAATTTTTTAGGGATGCGGTCTTCTGCAGTATTCGGCTGGATTTCTACTGCATCTATCACATACTTCAGTGGAATCTGGTAGTATTTCGTTGCGTTAGACGAGGGGGCGCTGGTAGTGGGGAAGTTGTACATGGGCCAATCTTTCACTATTGTTGAACCACCTGCCTTGAAGATGACATAACCATCACGCCCGTTGTTGTCCAGTATCCAGTCGCTGCCAAAATATTGTAATACTACTAAGTTGGGTACATTCACATTGTCGACATCAGATGCCAGCGGTGACGTCAGGAAGGATGCATAATACGCTTCGAAGTCGGCACTACTCAGATCGATGGTCAGAGCCGGATTTTTTACTGATATTGTTGAACCGTTTGCGCCTGTCCAGGGCACTTTGTGGTTCATGGCGGTTTGTGCAATGACGATACCGCTGCCTGGTTGTACAGGATAAGTCTTACCGGTACCAGGTATCATAAGCAGTGTGCGGGTATACACATAATCGTTATTTGCATCAATATCTGCTGGCATGTTTACAGACTTGCTCCAATCCATCTGGCCATTTTTTTGTGTATAGTAGTTGCTGGAAGTGAATGACTGTCTTCCAAATACCTGCCCGATATACAGGCTATCTGCATATAATACCTCGTCACTGTTGTTGTATACTTCGATGAACTGGTCACGGTACAGGGCTCCGTCTGTTCGGTTGGAGCCGGCAAAATACACCTGCTTGATCACCCATTGACCGGTAGTACCGGCTACCAGTATCATCTTCATTGCCACATCCCTACCTACCGCGATTGCCGTGTTCTTTTCCGAGGCGTTGAAGGTAACATCCTCAGCCACGTAAGTACCCGTGATAGTGTAATAGTTGTCCGCAGTGATGGTGATCGTTGCGTCTACATCGTAAGTGCCGGCTGGAATGCCCGTGAAGCGTACGATGCCGGAATCATTGGATGTGGATGAAAGTGTACTGGCTGTACTGGTATTGGTAATTTTTACCTGTACGTTTTTTACCGGAAGGGTATATTTGCTGGAGTCCAGTGCATAAGAGAGATTGACCGTGAGGTTCACGGGTTGTATACCAGTGGTTACACCGCCTTCCTTTTTACACGAGTACATGGCTGGGAAGGTGATCAGCAGCAGGTAATAACAGATCTTTTTCATTATTCTTTTTTTAAATTTTAGAGATAGCTGGCCCCGGAACGAGGACCAGTATCAGGGAATCGGATGTAATTAAAACTTCACGGATACCTCCGCCCCGAATGTTGGTGACGCATTGGGGAATTGATATTGATTTGCCGCGTTTATGTAGTAAGGCTGATAGTTGAAAACATTGTATACGTTGAAGGCAAATTTGAAACGCTTACGAATCTCCTTTCCTACACTCATATGGAAGTTCATCAAGGGACCTGGTGCCCTGTTTGCATTCGTTTCACTCTCAGGCTGATATAAGTATCCATATCTCAGGTCATCCTTATTAAATGCAGCGAGATAAACAATGTCATAGTTATTCGTCATATACGCAACCGGAATACCACTTCTGGCGGCTGTAGTTGTCTTGCTGATCAGTATACATTCCGCAGTAAACTGAATGATCAGGCTGATCTTAGGAATATGTGTGACCGAAGTAATGCGACCGGAACTGAAGGTGGTATATTCATTTCTCGGAGGATATAATCCCTGCAGCGCATAGTCCGGATTTGTATTGGTTATACTACCGGGTCTTGATACCCAGGTATCGTTCGTTGTGCTGGAGAGGGAACGGTTAATACCTGTACTCAACGTAAATGATGTCGCAATTGCCTTTACAGCCGGTGTAGACATTATCAGTTCGGCCCCATAGCTGGTTGACTTTAAGCTGTTAGAAAATGTATGGGTGGCAATCTGAAAACGTTTCATACTATCCACTGTGATGATCGGTTTGGAACCCGCTACCTGTGTAGCTGAATACATCGGGAGCGTCACCGGTGTATATTGCACGGTTGTGTTCACACCATCTGTATTCCATTTGGCATATGCATTACCTGAGATATTCCAGCCATGCTTACGGTATTGGGCAGACAGTTCAAATGTCTGGCTTTTAGCCGCCTTCAGGTTTTTATTAGTCGGATCATAGCGGTTTACATAAATCAGTGCAGCACTCTCTGCTTCCTTGCCGTTATATGCATTCAACAGTGGAATCTCTGTGAAAGAAGGCCCCGGGTACCGCATCGCTAAACCCGGTGATTTAAATGCCAGTCCATACGCCAGCCCCACCCTCAGGTATTTGTTTAGCTCATAGTTGGTATTGATACGCGGGGAACCACTGAGTTTACCATTCTGTACATCCAGCCGCGCGCCTGCCCTCACATGCAGATAATTATTGGCAATGGGCGTTTTAAATACATCTTCTGCATAAAATCCGAAGTCGCGCTGTGGTACGATACGGCTATAATCATAATATCGCTCGCCCATGGTCTTGCCGCCGGAGCTTGTGTTGATATTAGCGCCAATGCGTGGATTGCTGGGGTCAGATAACTGGCCCAGACCTTTGTTGCGCCCCCAGTTGTAGTTACCGCCCACTGTAAGGTAGTGATTGATACGACCGGTGCGGAATTCATTTGCAACATCCAGACTCCCGTTCAGACTCACCGGCCTGCCATCTACAATGGCCTGTGCGGTATAGATACCCGGTGCGTAAGATCCTTCGTGAATACCGGTAGTGGTGGCCAGTGTATATAGTACATACGCATTGTTCACCTGCCATTCCCTGTAAGTATATTGGTGTCCTTCACTGTAACGTAGATTGGCAGTAATGTTTTTTATGAACTTGCTATTTACGCGATAAGTCACCTTATCGGAGATACTGAAGTTCCAGCTGTCGAAGCGGGCTTTCGCAGAGGTCGGATCATCCGGGTCTCTTTTTATCCCATCCAGGTTACGCCCGTAATCCACGATGGTTGTATTTTTCAGCCGGTTATTTTGACCGTAGTAATTTGTCCAGATAATGTTGCCGTTGAGGCGCTCATAGTTCTTTAATTTATCACGACTATCAAAAGTTGAGTTCACGTAATTGAAGCTGGTATTCATTACACCCGCTTTGGGTGAAAGCCGGAAGCCTTTGCTAAAGCTGGCGGTAGTAGCTGCATCCCGCAACTGTGTACGAAAATACCCTTTGGAGACACCCGCCTGTCTCTCTATAATGATCGCACCATCGGTAAGGTCGCCGTATCTGGCAGAAGCAACGCCAGCAATGACTTCAATGCTTTCTATATTATCAGGTGGGATCTGGCGGAGGTCAGTACCACCATACGTATAATCTCCTGAATAGCTGGTAGTGCCGGCCCCACTCAATCCCCAGCCGGATCCACTGGTGATGAATGAGTTGGTCATTCCCCTGTAACCCGGATTGTATCCCTGCATATTCATGTTGTTGGAAATAGTGTTTCCGTCCATGACAATGGCCACACCGAATGAGTTACTCAGTTCGTAGGCGCCCCTGTTATTGGTAGTAGGGGCAAAACTTGCACGTAGATTGATCTGCTGTACATTTTGCAGGGAGGGTGCTGTTACTGCTCTGTTGGGAATCTGGTTCAGCAGGTCGTTCAGACTTAATGCAGGTGTTTGTTCGATCACTTCCCTGGTGATCATGAGCGAAGAGTTGGAACTACCTTCCATGGAGCGGCTGGCAGTGACTGCTATGTCTTTTAGGCGAAGGCTTACCTCTTTTAAGAACACGACCGGTAATATGGTATCGGTATACAATTGTTCGATCCTGCGCGTTTGTTGCTGGTAACCTACATATGAAATCTCCAGGGTAAAGGTGTTGGCGCCGGAGAGGATCATGGTGAAGTTACCACGGTTATCGGTAGTGAAAAACTGATTAAGTTCTTTAAGACGGATACTGGCGGCAGGAAGCGCAGTACCATCTTCAGCGAGCACGCGACCGGATATAACGAATCTGCTTGTGGCTACGGGGGGTAGGGGAACTGCTTTTTTGGGCGCCGCAGTAGTTGCTTTAAAAACCACAAGACGGTTTCCCTGCAGGTGATAAGTAAGGCCGGTCCCGTTGAGCAGGATCGTGACAATGCCTTCTATTGACTGCTTCTCAAACGATCGCGCAGGTACAACAATGTCGCCTGCATCAGCGGGATTGAATGCAATGTTTACACCCGACTGTGCAGATAATGCCAGCAGCGCATGATCCAGCTTCCAGCTTTTCTCTGTGCGGAACGAGATCTTTTGTGCATGGCAAATAGCTGTAATGAGCAGCAGACCGGCGATTTTAATTACATCCTTTACCATCTAATATGATTTCTTCCTGTTGAATTGTATAGGTGATTCCGTAAATCAGGGTGAGATTGTCCAGAATATCGCGCAGCTGATCACCTGATGTAAAACTCACGGTGACATGGCATCTCAGCATGCTATTGTTTTTAGCGTTGAAGTGCACGTGATAATTTTCCTGCAGGGATTGTAACAACTGGCTGAGCGGAACATTGTTGAGAATGAATGTTTGCCGCATCCAGCGGGGATCTTCTGCGGGAATAGGTGTGACCTGCCGGGTATACCTGTTGACTGTTATACCTTCTCCCTGATGAATGAGTTGGTTTTTGACCATGACTATGCCACTCATTACACTGACTTTTTCTTCGTTGAGTGCCTGGTAGCTGCGTACCTGGAAACTGGTGCCGATATCTGCTATCCTCAGTCCCGTAGCCGTAGTGACAGTAAATGGGTGGTTGACATCATGTTGTACTTCGCAAAAGATTTCACCTTCTTTAAGAATGATTTTTCTGCCACTATATTGGATCGTAGTTTTCGTATTCATCCAGATAACAGAGCTGTCAGGGAGGATGATTTTCCTGACACTGTCAGCTGTGCTGAGTGTGATCATAGCGTTCGTATGCAGCCATAGGTAACTAATACCTACAGCCACTAAGACAGCAGCTGCTACGCTTACCCGTTTGATGATACGGTAGATGTGTGTGGGCTGATTAATTTGCCTGCGAAGTGTGTTAGTGGAGAGGTGCAGTTCTTTGTCGACGCCCCAGTTGTAAATACCGTATACAATTTCTCTGGCCTGGGCTACAGTATCTGGATGTGTATGGCTAATAGCATCCCAGTGACGGATGGTGGCCTCGTCAGCCCGGTCAAGGCAATATTGAATAAAGCTGTCGTCTAACAGTAATGATTCTATGTCGAATGGCTGAGTCATACTATATAGAGCAGTCAGATTTTTATTTTTACCCTTGCCTTTTTGGGTAAGAAAAAAAAATAATCCTCTGAAATGTTTTGTGGTAAGGGATTTCAGGGTAGATGATCAATTTGGGAAAATTTGATTGCCTGCATTTTTCCCGAATACGTAAACGATCGTTTTTTGAATAAGGTAGTTTTGCTGCCTTAATTGCCAACATATGGGTGCCAGGGATACAAACGAAATCCGGGCGTTATGGAAGGCATTTGTAAATAATCGTAGCGAACAGGATTTTTATGCATTGTACCGTCAGTTTTTCCCTTATTTATTATCGATAGGATTGAAGATCACGACAGACAGGGATCTGCTGAAAGATGTCCTGAACCAGCAATTCCTGCAGTTGTGGCAGCAGCGGGAAACGTTGCAGGACATTGGATATCCGCTTACTTATGTGACAACTTCCTTCAGGCGAAAGTTATTGAAAGAGGGAGGGATGCTGTCGGCAGTATCAGAACTGACCGATGAACATTTACAGCTATACACTGAACAATCTCCGGAACAGGTATCCCTGCATCGGGAAGAAAATATTTTGCTGCAACGAAGAATTACAAATGCTATTCAACGTCTCTCGAAGAGAAAACAATTATTAATCCGGCTAAAGTATTTTGAAGGATTGTCTTACGCGGATATGGCTACGAAGACAGGTTTGTCAGAGCGCACTATTTATAACAAGGTGCATGAAGCCATCAAAGAACTGAGGAAAGAGTTGACTTAAATAAAAACGCTTTTGCATCGGCAAAAGCGTTTTTATCTATCATTAATATAAGTTGCTTTTATCTTAGTGCATCGAATAAAATCTCGATTGGATGCAGGGCCTTTTTGCCTGTACCGTCTTTCACCTGGTGGCGGCAACTCGTGCCCGGTGCCGCAATCAGGGTCTCTTCACCGGCACTTCTTACCGCCGGGAACAACACCAGTTCCCCAATCTGCATGGATAGCTCATAGTGCTCTTCTTCATACCCAAATGATCCCGCCATACCACAACATCCGGAAGGAATAACTTCGACGGTATATTGAGCAGGTAATGATAGAATATTTTTGCTGTAAAGTGCAGATGACAATGCTTTTTGCTGGCAATGTCCATGCAGTTTGATCTGTTTTTTGTCAGCTATGAACTGATCGGCTTTGATATTTCCTTTTTCAGCTTCCCTGTTCAGGAATTCATCTATCAGGAATACATTTTTGGCTAATGCTTTCGCTGCTGCTCTCAGGTCTTCTCTGACAAGATCCGGATATTCATCCCTGAAACTCAGGATGGCTGACGGCTCTATACCTAACAAAGGTACATTGTCGTTAATCACCTCACTGAAAATGCGTACGTTCTGTTCCGCGAATGTCCTTGCTTTGCGCAACAGGCCTTTAGACAGCCATGCGCGGGCACTTTCAGGGTGTTCTATCATCACTGCCTCATAACCTAAGCGATACAGTAATTGTATTGCTTTGATCCCGATATGTGTATCATTGAAGTTGGTAAATTCATCACAGAAGAGGTACACCTTTTTAGTGGCTGCCGGCAGTGCTGCCTTTACCGCTGGCCACTCTTTCTTATACCAGCGACGCAGGGTGGTTGCCTGTAATCCTGGTAATGAACGTGCTTTCGCAAACCCGGAAGTCTTCTTGATCAGATCACCGGTAGCTTTTGTATGGATCATCCAGTTGTACAGTCCCGGAACGTATTGTGCCAGTCCATTCAGCCGGTTGTAGTTGCTGATCAGTTTTGCTCTGAAAGGCACTCCGTTTGCATCGTAATAGTGCTGCAGGAATTCCATTTTCAGTTTCGCCATATCGACGTTAGAAGGGCATTCTGACTTACAACCCTTACAAGCCAGGCAGAGATCCAGTACTTCTTTAATCTCCTGGTGGTCGAAGCGGTTTTCCTTTGTTGAATGCGTCAGGAACTCACGTAAGATATTGGCCCTTGCACGGGTAGTATCTTTCTCATTACGCGTAGCCATATAGCTGGGACACATGGTACCACCGCTCAGTTGTGTCTTGCGGCAGTCGCCTGATCCGTTACATTGCTCAGCATGTTGCAGGATAGTTTGCTCCGGGAAGTGGAAAACAGTCTGGATAGGCGGTGTTTGCTGGCCTGGTGTATAGCGCAGCATGCTGTTCATGCTTGGGGTATCCACAATCTTATTTGGATTGAAGATGTTCTCCGGATCCCAGGTATATTTTACTTCTCTGAGCAGTTCATAGTTCTTATTACCAATCATCTGGCGGATAAATTCACCACGCAGACGGCCATCTCCATGTTCACCGCTCAGTGAACCCCTGTACTTCTTAACGAGGGTTGCGATCTCTTCGGCGATCTTACGGAAGAGGGCATTGCCTTCAGGTGTTTTCAGGTTGATAATCGGACGAAGGTGGATCTCTCCACTACCCGCATGCGCATAATGTACGCAGTAAAGATCATTTGCTTTCAGTATCTCATTGAAGTCGCGAATATAATCAGGCAGGTCGTAGATATCAACTGCCGTATCTTCGATCACTGGCACAGCCTTTTCATCGCCGGGCAGGTTGCTCAGTAAGCCAAGACCTGCTTTACGTAGTGTCCAGATCTTCTTCGTGTCTGCACCGAACAGCAGGGGAAAATGATATCCCAGACCTGCAGCTTTCAGCTCAGCAGTGAGGCGGTCGGCAACCCCGGTGATTTCTTCGCGGGTGTCGCGGAGGAATTCTACTACAAGGATAGCCCCCGGATCTCCCTGTACGAAAAAGCGGTTCTTGCTTTGTTCAATATTATCTTTTGTACACTCCAGGATGTAGTGGTCGATCAATTCACTGGCGCTGGGTTTATATTGCATGGCGATAATATTCGCACGCAGGGATTCATCAACATTATTGAAGTGTACACAAAGCAAACCTGTCTCTTTAGGAGGCAGGGGATCCACGTTGATTTTTATTTCTGTCAGGAATGCGAGGGTTCCCTCTGAACCGGCAATGAGTTTACAGAAGTTAAAATCTTCTTTACCGGCTGTAAAAGGTGCTGTTTCCAATAGCAGGTCTACAGCATAACCGGTATTTCTGCGGAGGATACTAGGTTTCGGAAATTCACGGCGGATCTCTTCCTGGTGGGAGTGGTTACCCAGCAGTGTGCGCATTTGCTTATAGACAGCCGTTTCCAGACTACCATCATTCTTTTCACAGCGGGCATGAAATTCTTCTGCAGAGATAGCATTGAAAGTGACGTCAGAGCCATCGCTGAGAATAGCTTTTACTTCGAGCAGGTGTTCACGGGTACTACCGTATACAACAGAGTTAGAACCACAGGAGTTATTTCCAACCATCCCACCAATCATGGCGCGGTTGGCAGTGGAGGTTTCCGGTCCGAAGTAGAAGCCGTATGGTTTGAGGAACATGTTGAGCTCATCGCGGATGACCCCTGGCTGCACTCTTACCCAATGTTCTGCTGTGTTGATTTCGAGAATTTTGGTGAAAGTACGCGACACATCAACGACGATCCCGTTGCCAACAACTTGTCCGGCGAGCGACGTTCCGGCTGTACGCGGAATTAACGACGTTTTGTTTGCCCTCGCAAAACGGATCAGTGTTTTGATGTCTGCTTCATTGGCTGGAATAGCAACGGCCAATGGCATTTCCCGGTATGCAGAAGCATCTGTGGCGTACAAGGTACGCATGGTATCATCGGTGTATAACGTTCCGGTCAGTTCACCGGCAAGCTCCCTAAGCTTTTCGCGCATATTATTCTTCCCTTTTCAGAGAACAAAAGTAAGGTTTTGATCGGTGGAATGCAAATGAGTGAATTTGTTAGATTTTGTCTAATTTTCACGGGATTTATTGAAGAATATTCCTGTGAACAATAAAAAACTGCTTTTGCAGGGGTAAAGCGGTATTCAAAGGCTGCCAGTTAGAACATGCATTGCTCACCGGACCAGGCCCCGATACTTTTCCCGGCCTGTTCTTACGGCAGGCTGAGGAACACCAGGAGTTTATTCAGATTGTAATGACCGGATGGGATTCATAAGTGCCGCTTTTATAGCCTGGGAGCTGACTGTGATCAGCGCGATTATACCGGCAACCAATCCTGCTCCCGCAAATACCTCCCAACTGATGGCTATCCTGTAATCAAAATGCGCCAGCCATTGCTGCATCAGATAAAAGGCACAAGGTGAAGCAATAACACCCGCCAGTATCACCAGCCAGACGAAGTCTTTTGACAGCAGTAACCATAGTTGTGGCAGTGTAGCCCCCATCACTTTTCTGATACCTATCTCTTTCGTCCTGCGCTCTGCCATGAACATCGCCAATCCAAACAGCCCCATACTGGAAATCAGGATTGCCAGCAATGCAAAAGAGGCTGCTAAAGTGCCGACCTGGTTTTCCATTTCGAATTTATGGGCAAAATCCTTGTCCGTAAAAGAATACACAAATGGCTGGTCTGTATTGTATTTTTCAAAAACGGGGGTGATGATATTGAGTGTTTTCGAAATATCTGCACCTGGTTTGAGGCGAACGAGTATATTGTTGGCTTCTTCTTTCTGAAAGATAATCGCCAGCGGATAGGCAGTCTGGTAAGGATTGTATAATACAAGATCTTTTATAATACCGATAATCGTAAGTGTATTCGACCCGGATTGAATGGTTTTGCCAATAGGGTCTGTGTATCCTATTGTTCTGAGTGCCGTCTCGTTAAGAATTACAGCACTGGAATCTGACGGATGGCTGGGATCAAAAGCGCGGCCCTGCATGAATTGCATGCCGGTCGCTTTGTCGTAGTCCCAGTCAGCCATGATCACATCCATGCTTATTTCAGCCTTGGGATCTTTACCCTGCCAGGAGAAATCGCTCCACTTGTTATAGTTGGCTGTCATAGGTTGAGATGTTCTGGTGACCGCAGCTATCTGACCACTACTCAGGAGTTCCTGCTTCAGAGCCGTGTAATTTTTTTTAAGTGCAGTACTCGTATTTATAGAGAGCAGGTTATCTGGATTATATCCCATGAACCGGTTTTGTGCATGCCTGATCTGCTGGAATACGATAGCGGTACAAATGATGAGTGCAATGCTGATGGCAAACTGGAAGACAACTAATACGCGGCGCAGTGTAACCGGACTTTTGCCTGTCTTTACCGGGCCTTTCAATACAAGTACCGGCATAAAAGAAGAGAGGTACCAGGCAGGATAGCTGCCTGCCAGTAATCCGGTGAAGAAGCAAATGCCTAAAGCCATCCACGCATGTTGCATCGAGAATTGTACATGTGTGATGCCTACCTCCCCCAGGAAAGGCTGTATGAGTAATATTAAGATGATTGCAATAATGAAAGCCAGCAACGCTGTCAGGACAGATTCACTCAGGAACTGACCGGCTAATTGTATACGTCCGGAGCCGATCGCCTTACGAATACCTACTTCTTTCGCACGTTTTTCAGATCTTGCCGTACTGAGATTCATGAAGTTAATAGCGGCAATCAACAAAATAAAAAGACCAATGATGGTAAAGAGATGTACATAACCAGCCCTGCCGCCCGATTCTTTCCAGTTCTTAAATTCATTGTACAGGTGCATGTGTGTAAATGGTTGCAGTTCCAGGAATTGGTTATCATGCCCCGGGTCATGCTCGTTGATTAATCCGCTTACCTTCTTTGACAAACCAGCCATAGTGGCTCCCGGATTCAGCTCTACCGCATTCCATGCAAAGTTGACTCCCCATCTGTTATTTGCATCCTTTACAAATGGAGATTCTCTTTCCATTAAAGAAAAGGGCATGATAAAGTCAAACTGAAAAGTTGAATTTGGCGGCAGGTCTTTCATGATCCCTGTCACCTGCAATTCCATATTGTCTACCCTCACAATTTGTCCAAGGGCAGGTGCATTACCAAACAGGGAATGTGCCTGTGAGACTGTCAGTATAATGCTGTTCGGTTCATTCAGGGCGGTATGGACGTTACCTTCCATTAAAGGGAACGAGAACATAAGCAGAAAAGCCGGATCGGCGAAAATGCCTGTCCTGAAGAACTTTTGAGTACCATAGGCAATGCCCATCTGATCAGACTGACTGATCCTCGAAGCGCGTTTCACTTCCGGATAGTTATGTTGCATCAGACTATAAAGGGGGAGGGGAGTAGTATACGTTGTCTCTTTCTCATTATTGAACAAGGTATGCCTGATAATGATACCTATCCGGTCTCCATTTTTATGGAACTGATCGAAGCTCTTTTCATATTGTACCCACATGCCGATGAGCAGGGCGAAAGTCATACCCAGGGCTAGCCCTGTAATATTGATAACGGAGAGTCGCTTGTTTTGTACAATGTTGCGCCAGGCAACACGGCAATAATTCCTGATCATAAAAAAATAATTACCACAATGATACCAGTTTGTAAACGCCTGTAAATGAGCTTGTTTTGTTTTGCAGGCTGTTCGTTTTCAGGAACTTGTGTCCGCTTGCGAACATATTGGCTGGCATGGTTTCTGGACCATTATCGTTAGTATTATTAAACCCAAAAATAGTGAGTTATGGAAATCAGAGACAGATCAATAGGCAGCCACGGCTTAGAACAGGGAGGTCCAAACCTCGGAAATGATTATAGTCGTGATATTACCCGGGAGGTGACGTCAGATGATACAGAAAAAGTCATCATTCCAAAGAAAGACAAGGAAAAGCAGGAACAAAACAAAAACAAAGGCGATAAAAACCAGGAGCAGCAATAAGATGATGGCTGCTTATAAGGTAGGGCGGTTAAAAGGCGAACGCTTTTTAACCGCCTTTTTTCTGGAACTGTTTATAGTCCCTTGCGGCAGGTTTATTTAAAATAAAGATTGCTGTCTGGGCTGGAACACAGGCTTAGGCACGCTGATGCCGCACACTTCTTTTAGTTTATCGATAAAATACACAGTGGCCTCCACATATGCCATTTCATCCTGCATATGCATAAAAAAGTACAACTCCTGCAGCCCGTTCTTTGCCCACTTGTCAATCCTTTCCACCCAGTCATCCATTCTTTTATAATCTGTTGGATGCAAACTATTCCCCACAAAGCGAACCATAGACCCCGGTGTGGGCAGTTGCATGTGTACACAATCCCTGCGGCCGGCAGTATCTGTGATGACAGCACCGATTTTCAGCTGCCGTAAGGTGTCGAAAAGTTCTTTAGTGACAGCCGGATTGTTAAACCAATCGGGGTGCCTGAGTTCAAGGTACCATTGCAGGTCTGTCGGCAGATTTTGGAGGTATTTATACAGATTCTCCCGACGGTTAGGACTGTAGTTTTCACCTAATTGGAGGAATATAGGTCCAAGGTTCTCTTCGAGCGCGAGGATCCCTTCCAGGAAAGCTGTGGTTTGATCCTGCGCATTCACCAGGCTGCTATAATGACTAATGGACTGCGGAACCTTAGGACAGAATTTGAAATCCTTCCTGTTCACACGGGCCTTCCATTTCCCAATGGTGAGCGGGTCATAGATCTTATAATGTGTCGCATTGAACTCTATACAATTAAAGTGATGAGGATATTCTTCAAGGTAATTGGCTTCTTTGGTACCTTTAGGATACAGGGGCCCTACCCATTCCTTCATTCCCCATCGGGGAGCTCCGATATAGACAGACAGATTCGCTGCTGGCAGACCGGGTAATACAAGTAGATTGTCCTTCGGGTCGGGCAGGGTAAAGTCTATATTGTTTAATAATGAATCATTGACGCGGCCGAATTGCATAAAAACTATTGGAAATTAATAACCTTCGAAGATAAGATTTTTCACTATAATCGCCTTTTCAGCATTCCGTGGTTACATCGCCTCAAAGTGTGGTTACTGATATTGCCTTATGATAAAAAAATGTTATGGACTGAAAGGCTTGCTACAAGCCGGGCAGGAGCGGCTTTGCGGGCAGCAGGCTGTACCAGTGGCGACTGTGCAAATAATATAAAGAAAGTTTGGATATTCCTTTGCAATATCCTTTTTCCAAGCTAATTTGATTATATACAAGAGCTTTATTTATTAACTGACAAGCATGGAAATTTTACACGTTAGCGCGGAATGTTATCCGGTAGCGAAAGTAGGAGGATTAGCAGACGTCGTAGGTGCACTCCCTAAATACCAGCACAATCTGGGTTGTGTTGCCAAGGTAGTGATGCCCGCCTATAAATCCCGCTTTTTTGAGAACAACGAATTTGAACTCGTTCACCAGGGAGGTACCTGGGTCGGGTTCAATTGGTACCACGTCAACGTGTTCCGCGAAAAGAACAATGTACTGGGCTTTGACCTGTACCTGTTGGATATTCCGGGGTTGCTGGACCAGGAAAGCGTCTACGGTCACTGGAATGATATGGAGCGTTTCCTGGCATTTCAGATCGCTGTACTGGATTGGCTGAATGAATGGCAACATCATCCTGATGTTGTGCATTGTCACGACTATCATACAGGTTTTATCCCCTTTATGATGACACATGCTTACAAGTATGAGCGGCTGCGGAACATTGCTTCGGTATTAACTATTCACAATGCAGAGTACCAGGGGCAATTCGGCTGGGATCAGCTTTACCGCTTACCGGGCTTTGACCTCTGGAAGGCAGGACTGGTAGGATGGAACAATGCAGTGAACCCGCTGGCAGCAGCCATCAAATGTGCATGGAGAGTAACCACCGTGTCTCCGGGATACCTGGAAGAGATGTATAACGGCGCAAACGGACTGGAAAGTCTGCTACGAAGCGAGCGTCGCAAGTGTAAAGGTATCCTGAACGGTATTGACAACAAAGTATGGGATCCTGCTACAGACCCTATGTTACCCTTTCACTATGACGAAACTTCCTTTGTAAGTGGGAAAAAAGAAATAAAGCGCCAGTTGTGCGAGGAATTTGGCTTCAATCCCGAATTACCATTGATCTCCTTCATTGGCCGTTTGGTAGGCGAGAAAGGCGCCGACCTGTTACCAGATATTATCGGACGTTCTTTGTATGAGCAGCAGAATCAGCTCAACTTCCTTGTATTAGGCAGCGGGGAGTCACATACAGAATGGCGGTTGCACCAGACAAAAGTAGCTACCGGACCTAATTTCAATGTACAGTATGGGTATAATGAAGGCTTGTCTCACCGCATATATGCAGGGAGTGACTTCCTGTTAATGCCCAGCAGAGTAGAGCCTTGTGGGTTAAATCAGTTGTATGCTTTGCGCTACGGAACAATACCCATTGTGCGTAGTGTAGGCGGGTTAAAAGATACGGTGAAGGACTTCGGAGAACCTGGCGGTTTTGGCATCCGCTTTATACAGGCCGAGGCCTGGGATGCCTGTCAGGCCATCGCGCGGGCTGTGGAGCTGTACAGCGATGCGCAGACGTTGCAGGAGATCCAGGAATATATCATGCAGATAGACCACTCCTGGGACAGTGCAGCTGCGGAATATGTAAAATTATACGAATCAATAGTAATCAGACCTTAATTGGCACGGAACTTTCCACGTAGTTTGTAAACGGGACTTTCCATTATAGTAATCATTATTTCAACGAAACAAAAGAATAGAATATATGTCTAACGCAGTTATCTCCCTTATCTTAGGAGGCGGTTCCGGAACCCGTCTTTATCCGCTCACCCGCAAACGCTCGAAACCCGCGGTGCCGGTAGCTGGTAAATATAGATTGGTGGATATTCCCATCTCCAATTGTTTGAATGCGGATATGAACCGCATCTTTGTACTGACCCAGTTTAACTCCGCTTCACTGAACAAGCATATTAAGAACACATATCACTTCAGTCACTTCAGTAAGGCTTTCGTAGATATTCTGGCGGCAGAACAAACCCCCGACAACCCCACCTGGTACCAGGGAACAGCCGATGCAGTACGTCAGTGTCTGCATCATATAGAGAACTATGAGTACGACTATGTACTCATTTTGTCCGGCGACCAGCTGTACCAGATGGATTTCAGGGAGATGCTGCAACATCATATTGAGTCTCAGGCAGCCGTAACGATCGGAACCATCCCGGTAACGGCGAAAGATGCTTCTGATTTTGGGATCCTCAAGACCGACGACAGAGGATTGATCACTTCCTTCACAGAAAAGCCTAAACAGGATGTACTGGCGCCATGGGCTTCTCCTGTAAGTGATGAAATGCATGCAGCCGGAAGAGAATACCTGGCAAGTATGGGTATTTACATTTTCAGCAGACAAACTTTATATGACCTGCTGAAAGGTCAGGCAGCTGCAACAGACTTTGGTAAAGAAATCATTCCTTACGCGATCAATGCTGATCTGAAGGTAATGAGTTATCAATATACCGGTTACTGGACAGATATCGGAAATATCAGTTCATTCTGGGAGGCCAACCTGTCCCTGACAGACGATATTCCCCAGTTCAATTTATTCGATGAAGGCAAAACAATCTATTCACGTGCCCGTATGCTGCCGCCCGCCAAAATGAGCGGTACATTTAAGAAGACCATCATTGCAGATGGTACCATTATTACCGATAGTACACTGGAACGCTGCGTGGTAGGTATCCGTGCACGTATTGGTAAGGGCTCGGTGATTACCAATAGTTATATCATGGGTAGTGATTTCTACCAGACACTGGAAGACCTGGCAAGAGCGAAAGCAAAAGGACATCCGCCAATGGGGATTGGAGACAACTGCGTGATCAACAATGCGATCATCGATAAGAATGTAAGTATTGGGAATAATGTAAAGATTAATGTGGGAGAGACATTGCCAGACGGAGAGCACGAATTGTATACAGTGAAGGACGGAATTGTGGTGATAAAGAACGGAATGGTGCTGCCAGATGGTTTTGAGATCTAAGACTGAACAGACCATGCAAATGAATTTTTGCATGCTTCCTTAAGCCTGTATAGGCCACTAAAAAAAATCGATTTTACCACAGGTGAAATCGATTTTTTTTTGCCCGCTTCTCCCCGTTGGTTACTTTTTGTAATGGCCTTTTGAACTTCTGAAAATCTCATTACAAACGGTCAGAAATACTGTTGAATTTCATTTTAAAACTGACAGGCGGTTTTGGATTTGTGTCTTCGTAAATCCTTTCCAGTAAAGGGTTTACGGGCTGTGGAATGTAAATAATTAAATGCTGATAACAGCGTTAAATACTGTTAAAATTCCGGCTTGTTTTACCGTGTTTTACGGCCCTTTCATCTCTGCTTTTTAATTAATCACCGACATATTTTGCCTGTTGGCCGACATATCATCAACCTACTTCGCCCCGCATCTACATTTGTTTTTTAGGTTCTCAACAAAAAATCAATTTTGATGGTCTTGCTGGATCAAAGGGCAATGCATATAACCGGACTCTGTTGTATGCTCTTATTATCGGTCGCCTGCCATGACAAAAAGAAAAAAGAGGATGCAAAATCTCAGGGCAATCAACCCACCATTGTGGATGTGATCATTGCTGACACGCGAAGTGTGAGCAATAACATTGAATCAAACGGGACGATCGTACCTAATGAGTTTGCCGAACTTCACCCGGAAATCAGCGGCAGGATCACCTTCCTGAATGTGCCCGAAGGCACTATCGTGGAAAAAGGTACCCTTATTGCCCGGATCAATGACGCCGACCTGCAGGCGCAGCTGCAGAAGTCCAGAGTCCTGCTGGACCTCTATCAAAAAACTGAAGAACGCGACCGCAAACTCCTGGATATAAACGGTATCAATCAGGCCGATTACGACCTGGCACTGAACAATGTGAATGGTACAAAAGCGGATATTGCCTATACCCAGGCCCAGATAGATAAGGCGGCCATCCGTGCCCCATTCACCGGAACTATCGGTCTTCGCCAGGTGAGCATCGGAGCATATGCTACGCCGTCCACCCTGATCGCGACCATACAGTCGCCCGATAAAATGAGGGTCGACTTCCTGCTGCCTGAAAACTATGCACATAATATTAAAAAAGGAGAAGTAGTGGATGTGGTAAGTGATGCGGGTAATGGCACCCACAAGCAGGCGACCGTAATTGCGATGGAACCACAGGTGAGCCAGACCAGCCGCAATGTAAAAGTACGTGCCTTGCTCGCTGATGGTAAAGGCCGCCCAGGTGCATTTGTAAAAGTGTACTTCAATGCCGGGGCAGCCGCAAAAGCGATTATGGTGCCTACCAATGCCCTCATCCCAAATGATAAGAATAACCAGGTAATCCTTGTCAAAGGCGGCAAGGCGCATCTTTCTACTGTGCAAACCGGGGTGCGCGAGGCCAATAATGTGGAGATTACCAGCGGCATTGCTGTCGGTGATACAGTCGTAGTTACCGGCGTGCTCTTTGCCCGACCGGACGCCCCTGTGAAGGTCAGGAAAGTGAAGACACTGGAACAACTCGTAGCTGCACAGCAATAATCACCCAACGGAAATCGACAAATGAATATTTCAGAACTATCATTGAAGCGGCCTGTCCTTGCGACAGTGATGAACCTCCTGATTATACTGTTTGGGGTAATTGGCTACTATTTCCTGGCAGTAAGAGATTATCCTGCCATCGATCCACCTATTATTACAGTAACGACTGCTTATACAGGTGCGAATCCGGATATCATAGAAAGCCAGATATCCGAACCCCTGGAGAAGCAGATCAACGGGATTCCTGGTATACGTACCATTTCTTCCAATAGTTCCCTAGGTAGCAGCGTGATCACGGTGGAATTCAACCTGGGAATCGATCTTGAAGCTGCTGCGAGCGATGTGCGTGACAAAGTAAGCCAGGCGACCAAAAGTCTGCCATTGGATATTGATGCACCTCCCGTCGTGACCAAAGCGGATGCAAACAGTGATCCGATACTCATCCTGGCGGTGCAAAGCCGTAGTAAATCGCTCATGGAACTGAGTGACTATGTCGACAACGTATTGCAACAGCAATTACAGACGATCGACCAGGTCAGCTCTGTTTCCATCTTTGGCGATAAGAGTTATGCAATGCGTCTCTGGCTGAATGAGGCAAAGATGGATGCCTATAATGTAGCGTTTAATGATATCAGTACGGCATTGAGCAATGAGAACGTGCAGTTGCCCGCAGGTAAGGTGTACGGGAATAATACTGAGCTAACGATCAATGCCCTTGGCCGGCTTACTACAGAGAAGGATTTCCGGGATCTTATCCTGCGCGAAGATAGTACAGGTATTGTGCGGCTGGGCGATGTAGCCCGCGTAGAACTTGGACCGCAGATAGAAGAACAGGGTTGGAAATACAATGGAGTGAACGCGGTAGGGGTAGCAATCATTCCTCAACCAGGTGCGAATAATATTGCGATAGCCGATGAGTTTAAGAAGCGTATGGAGGCAATCAAAGCTTCCAATAAGGACGATATTGAATTCAGTGTGCTGGTAGATAATACCCGGAACATCAGGCAATCACTTGCAGAAGTAAAAGAAACACTCATCATTGCATTTGCACTGGTGGTATTGGTGATCTTCTTCTTCTTCAGGAACTGGCTCATTGCCATACGCCCCCTGATCGATATACCTATCTCACTGATCGCTACTTTCTTTGTTGTGTACCTGGCCGGGTTTACGATTAACATATTGACCCTGCTCGGAATTGTATTGGCTACAGGCCTTGTAGTGGATGACGGGATTGTGGTCACAGAGAATATCTTTCGAAAACTGGAGCAGGGCATGAGCATCCGTACGGCAGCATTGGAAGGTAGTAAAGAGATCTTCTTCGCAGTGATTTCAACTTCATTGACACTGGCGGTTGTATTTATGCCGGTGATCTTCCTGCAGGGGTTTGTGGGCAGATTGTTCCGTGAGTTTGGTGTAGTACTGGCTACGGCTGTATTGATCTCTGCATTTGTATCACTGACTATCACGCCGGTGTTAAATGTATACCTGAACAGGAAAGATGCCGGCCACGGTAAGTTTTACGAAAAGACAGAACCATTCTTCCAGGGTATGGAGAATGGATACAAGCGATGGCTGGAAGCATTTATGAGGATCCGCTGGACCGCATGGCTGATCATTCTCGCATGTTTCGGTATGATCCTGATCATCCTGAAAAATATTCAAAGTGAGATTGCCCCACTGGAAGACAGAAGCAGTATCCGTATGACAGTAAGCCTGCCGGAAGGTACAAGTTATAGCTACACCCAGGCTGTGAGTGATAAGATTGCGAATTACCTTTACGACTCAGTTCCAGAAAGGGCATTTGTATTTGCAAGAACACCTGCAGGGTCTGTGATCAACAGTTCCCAGCCACGTATCGGACTGGTGCCTCCTGAAGAAAGAGAGCGCAGCCAATCGGAAATTGCGAATGACCTGAATAAGAAATTGAAGCGCTTCAATGATGCCCGCATCTTTACAATACAGGAACAGACGATTGCTGTAGGATCCGGTTCTAAAACAAGTTTACCCATACAGTTCATTCTGCAGAATCAGGATCTGACTAAACTGAAAAATACCATTCCGTTATTCCTGGATGAAGCCCGGAAAGACAAGACGTTCTCAAATGTAGACGTAGATCTGAAGTTTACGAAACCTACACTGGAAGTGACGTTCGATCGTATGAAGATCAAGGACCTTGGCTTGTCTACGAATGACGTCATTTCTGCCATGCAGGCTGCATTCAGCGGTGGTCGCCTGGCGTATTTTATCATGAATGGCTACCAGTATTATGTAATTGCACAATTGGAAAGGACTGAGCGAAATGAACCGGCCGATATCAGTCATATTTATGTGCGCAATGCAAGTGGCGATAAGATACCACTGGATGCGGTGGTAAAAGTAGAGACCAGTACGAGCCCGGCTACATTGTATCACTTTAACCGTTTCAAGAGTGCAACCATCTCAGCGTCGCTGGCGCCGGGGTATACGATTGGAGACGGCATCAAAGCAATGCAGGCAATTGCGGATCGATTACTGGATCCCACATTCCACACTGCGTTATCTGGTTCCAGTCGTGACTATGCAGAGAGTTCTTCCAATATCGTATTTGCATTTTTGCTGGCACTGGTGCTGATTTACCTGGTACTTGCTGCGCAGTTTGAAAGCTTCATAGATCCATTTACCATTATTATGACAGTACCGCTGGCACTGGGCGGAGCGCTGTTGAGCCTGTGGATCTTTGGCCAGACATTGAACATCTTCTCAGAGATCGGTATGATCATGTTGATTGGGTTGGTAACGAAGAATGGAATTCTGATCGTAGAATTTACGAACCAAAAGCGGGAGATGGGTATGAACAAGCATGATGCAGTGGTAGAAGCGGCTTCGCAGCGTTTACGCCCGATCCTGATGACGTCTTTGGCAACTGCGCTAGGTGCCTTACCGCTGGCATTGAGCCTGGGGGCTGCGTCTACAAGTCGTGTACCGTTGGGTATCGTAGTTGTGGGGGGGATTATGTTTTCACTGATATTGACACTGTTCGTGATACCGGCTGTATATACTTACGTGAGTGGCAAGCATAAGGCACATATACCGGATGTGGCGGAATAAAATAAATAGCATGAAAAGATTCATAATATACCTGATATTTTGTTTACTTCCGGGGTGGCTGCCTGCGCAACAACTCTCGCTGAAGGATGCGGTCAGTATTGCCCTGAATAAGAACTTAGGCATTAAGATCGCGGAGAATAATGTGAAGATTGCAAAGACAAATAATAACTACGGAATAGCAGGAGGGATGCCGGTGGTAAGTGCTTCCGGCTCGGATGTGGAGCAGTTAACGAGCCTGGAGCAGAAGTATGCGAATCCTGCGAATAACAAGTCGAGTAACAATGCGCGTTCCAACCAGCTCTCTGCAAGTTTTGGTGCTACCGTGCCTATCTACAACGGTAGCAGGGTGGCAAATGCAGCTAAAAGGCTGGACGTGACGGAGTCGATGAGTAACGACTATCTCAGGTCAAGGGCGGCGTTCATTACTTACAATGTAATGATCAAATACTATGACATTATCCGGCAGGAGAGCTATGCGGCCACCCTGGAACGTTCGCTTGAGGTATCCCGCCAGAAGCTGGATATTGTGAAGGCGCAGCAGAGCGTGGGCGTGGCGAATAATGCAGATCTCTTTCAGGCACAGGTGGACCTCAATACGCAGGTACAGAATTTACAGGCACAACAACTCGTGATAGACCAGGCCAAAACCGATCTGCTGACAGTGCTGACATTGAAGCAGGACTCTCTTATCGTGATAAAGGATACCATCATCGTGGCGACAGATTTGCAGCTGGCGCCCATTCTTCAGTCAATGGAGCAGCATCCGGATCTGATCGCCGCAGGCAAGCAGGTGCAGGTGGACCAATACCTGGAAAAGGAAACGGCGGCTTACAGGTATCCATCCCTGAGTGGCAACGGAGGGTATAATTTCAACTATACGAGGAATAGTGAGGGATTCTCTTTGTTGAACCAGAACTATGGTCCTTATGTAGGAGTGGGGTTGAGTATTCCTATCTTTAACGGGTCAGTATATAAGCGCAGGCAGGAAATTGCGGGGATCAATACGGCCAATGATAAGTTGATCCGGGACACACTGGGTATGAATTATACCGGGAATATCGTAAAGAGCTGGCAGGCTTATAATAATAACTTACAACAGCTGCAGACTGCGAAGGATAACTATGACCTGTCCGGCAAACTACTCGATCTTGTTTTGCAGCGGTTCCAGTTAAAGCAGGCGACGATCATAGACGTTAAGACCGCACAGCAAAGCTTTGAAAATGCCGGTTACCTCCTGATAAATGTAAGTTTCGCGGCAAAATCTGCGGAGATCCGGTTGAAGTACTACGGAAATCAACTTAGCCAGCCTTAAATGATGTCATTAATATGCCGGTAGGAACCGGTCCGGCTACAAAGGCGCTTTTGCTGAAGGTAAAAGCGCCTTTGTCGTATACATTAAATTTACCACTCATGAAATTAACCCCTTCTTTTCCGCCTTTTCCCCTAAATTCGTGCATTCAAAAGATCATTTGAGTGTAGTATGGAGCAACCTGTAAGCAATATAACGTATAGTCAGACGGGGTATTTCAATCAACTGGTGATAGACTTTCTGGCAGATCATCCGCATCTGCGTTCTTTTTACAAATATTCTTCCTTATCCCCTGATTTTGAAGCTGCTATCAAGGCGAAAAAATCCCATCCACAAAATCGTGGGGTATTAGTCTCCGCTTTGCAGGAGCAGTATCAGGGCCTTCAGATCACAGATCACGTCAAGAATAATATTTCCAGCCTGGGCGAGGCGAACACTTTTACGGTGACCACCGCTCATCAGCCTAATATTTTTACCGGCTACCTGTATTTTGTATATAAGATTTTGCAGGCTGTCAAGCTTGCGGGGCAGTTACAAGACAGGTATCCGCAGTATAAATTCGTTCCGGTTTATTACATGGGCAGTGAAGATGCTGACCTGGAGGAACTGGGCCATGTATATATCGGGGGCAGGAATATCAACTGGGCGACTTCCCAGCAGGGAGCTGTGGGGCGTATGCAGCCGGAAGGCTTTACGGAGCTCTTTGCCACCATTGAGTCTGCCCTTGGTTACGGACCACATGCTGCCGAGCTCATGGCCATGATGAAAAAGGCATACCTGGAGCATGAAAATATCCAGGAGGCCACTTTATACCTTGTAAATGAATTGTTTGGCCGGTTTGGCCTGGTCGTACTTGTGCCAGACAGCCCTGCGCTGAAACGACTGTACATTCCGGTAATGCGGGATGAACTGCTGCACCAGCATTCACATAAAATTGTAAATGAGACGCTTTCCCGGCTTTCTCAACACTATAAAGCGCAGGCGAATCCAAGGGAGATCAACCTGTTTTACCTTACAGCGACCGCCCGTGAGCGCATTGTACAGATAGGAAATACATGGAAGGTGCTGCACATGCCTGTGGAGTTTACCCGGGATTCACTGGAGAAAGAATTGCAGGAGCATCCGGAGCGGTTCAGTCCAAATGTGATCCTGAGAGGACTTTTCCAGGAGACGATTTTGCCGAATATCGCCTTTATTGGCGGAGGTGGTGAGATTGCGTATTGGTTAGAGTTGCAGGATCTGTTTGCACATTACCAGGTGCCATTCCCGGTGTTGTTACTGCGCAATTCGTTCCTGCTCGCAGATATGTCTTCCATCGCCAGGTTGGAGAAACTGGGCCTGGACATGGCAGACCTGTTCAGGGATGCGGAATCACTGGTGAACGACTTTGTACAAAAGCATACCAATGCTGCACTGGTACTCAAAGATGAATATGCTGCCATCGACAAGCTCTTTGACGAACTGTCCCTGAAAGCAGAAGATATAGACATTACTTTGGTAAAATCGGTAGAATCAGAACGAGCGAAAGCTATCAAGGCGATCGGCAAACTGGAACACAAATTCCTTCGCGCTGAAAAACGTAAGTTCGCATGGCAAACCGACCAGATCCGGGTGCTGAAACAACGGCTTTTCCCTGCCAATAGCCTCCAGGAACGCAAAGAAAACTTTATGCCCTGGTACATTCAGCAGGGGCCGGCTTTCTTTGACCTGATTCTGGAACATCTGGAACCTGTATCGGACCAGTTTGGGATTATTTATACGGACTAATCAGCCAATTTGCATGCAGGTAAAAAGCCGCATTTACGGAACGTAAATGCGGCTTTATTATTCCAGCATTTTCTTCATATCTTTCAGCAATGACATCACGGCGTGCAGCTGATCCCTTACCTGCTTTACTTCCAGTATCTCCTGCCTCAAATCTGTATCCCCCTGTCCATTATTCACCTCTTCCTGCCGTTTCTGATACATGGCTTCCAGTTTCATATCCAGCGTTTCAAACGCTTCCAGGTTGGCAGGTGGGGAGGAAGGTTTCTCGCCTGGCTTTTCCAGCATCTCTGTTATACAGGTAAAATAAGCCTGTAAATTATGACTGAGTAACCTGTACTCCGGCTGCGGGAACCGCACGCCATTATGGGTAGTACCGTAATTGGCCAACGCCGCAATATGTGAGATAATTGAATTATTTACAACTACAAAATGATATACCAGCGATCCGTTTGTCTGCTTACTTTTTGGCTCAGAGAGCATACGCTGGAACGCGGACATCAGGTTGGCGGCATTCACATTTGAATCCTTCCTGGCCAGTTTATAATCATTTACCATAAATGGATCCTGCGTATACATATGCATCACCTGCTCAAAATATTTCGCATTGCTTTTTACCATTTTAACCATATGACTGGGCAGCGTATTCTTCTCCCAGCTAGGCCACAGCAGCAAGTTTGCAAAGAATGCAATGGTACCACCAATGGCAGTATCCAATACCCTTAATCCTACATTATAGAAATGCGCCGGATGTAAAAAGTGCAACAGGAAAATAACAAAGGGAGTAACGAAGAAGACACTCAATGTATACTGGTGCGTCATAAAACTATACGCCCCCAGGATACAAATCAGCATGGCTATGAAGATCACCGTATTATTGCCAGTGATGAACAGGATGCCTGCAGCAAATAAAGCCCCTGCCACCGTACCATATATTCGCTGATAACTACGTGCTTTGGTAATACTAAAACCTGGTTTCAGGATTACCACGATCGTAAGCAGGATCCAGTAGATCCTGTCCAGGTGCAGGATTTGCCCGATCACATAGCCAGTCACTGCTGCCAGGCTCACTCTCAGTGCATGCCGGAAGATATGTGATTGAAATGTAAGGTTGTTAAAGAAGGTCTCCGCGTCATACTGGCCATGGTTCGTAAAACTTGACAACTGTAATCTTGGATCAATGATCTCATCTTTTACCCTTTCTAACCTGGTCAGGCGGTGCAGGTTATAGATCCGCTGTGCCATGTCTGACAGGTTATGAAGAATATTGGAAAGAACGAGTAGGCGGGTCCTTTCTTTGACGGTAGGTAAAGTTTTCCGGATCTCATCGACGGCTTTCTGCACTTTTACGATCTCGTACCTCAGGTTCGCCTTTGGCAGGGAGCGTTGGCCGGTGGCGACGGCTTCGCCTATGATCTTCAGTTCTCCGGTAAATTCGAGGATGAGGGTATGGAATTTATCGAGAATCCCTGCATTGTCAAATGAGTCATGCAGGGCATGATAGTCAGTCTGTGCGGCCATGATCTGTTCCTGCAGATCTACCATGTCGAGGAAAATTAAAACCAGTGCCTTATTAATACTGGTAGTACCTTCCTGGTGGGAACGTCTTTTCAGAAGCAATTCGCGCACTGCTTCCTGTTTTTCACTCACCACCACCTGCTGTGCGAGAACATCTTTATAGATTTCCTCGATCTTATCACCGGCGCCGGGTTCGTAGAAGCGCGCCCTTGCCAGCAGGTAATCGGCTGTCTCAGTAATACATTCAGACAGCATTTGCTGAACGCTGAGGTAGGGGCGGATCTGCCACAGCAGCAGGGCCAGGAGCCCGTACCATACCGAGCCCAATAGGATATAGAAACTGTGAATGAAGGCTTCCTGAACGGGCACGGCCTTTTCACCAAGAATGGAGACCATCACCAGCATACAGGCAATCCCTATATTTCCCCCTCTGTTGCCATAGACCAGCAACATGGCATTCATAAAACAACAGGCGAGTATATAAAAGGTCATCAATACCGGGTATGGCATTATGAGAGAGGTGGTAATCGCCGTAAACCAGATGAAACCGATGGCAATGAGGGTACCATTTCGCTTATGGATAGCGGTTCCCGGAACGTCCGAGAGGGCAGTGGCAAGGGCACCAAGAGAAATGACGATGCCCAGCGGGAGGTTGCCCAGCATTGAACAGACTACAGAGGGCACGACCACACTGATGGTAGTACGCAAACCGGTACTAAAATGATAGCTGTAGATGAAATTCCTGACTTCCTGGATCCAGTGCCGCATGTAGAAAATTAATATTTACAAAGATATGAATTCAAATATTATACCCATGTAGGTTCGCGTCAATCCCTGAACAGTCGCTTATTTTAAATTTTTCATAAGATAGAAAAAATCCCTAATTTGTGCGCCCTGTTAGTCCATACCATATCGGCTAACCCAGCATTATATTCATCTAAAGCAATGATCTTCAGCAACCTGTCTGAAATTTATACACAACTGTGTATAATTAAATTTCCCCCGACATGTCTATCTATAATAAATTACTGCTTTCTTTGAAAAATAATGACTCGGAACATAATTGTGCTGTGAATGGTTAAATCTGATCATGCAAATCAGAGAAATCATAGTTATCTTTGACGGCTTAAAAAAACAAAGAGGAGCAATTGTGCGTTTAAAAACATTAGAAATCAAAGGCTTCAAAAGTTTTGCTGACAAGACTGTCTTACACTTTGACGAAGGTGTAACCGGGGTGATAGGCCCCAACGGCTGCGGCAAAAGTAATATTATCGACTCCATCCGATGGGTTATCGGTGAGCATAAGATCTCCAATCTCCGCTCCGAAAACCAATCAGGCCTGGTGTTCAACGGCTCCAAAACCCGCTCTGCCAGCGGGATGGCTGAAGTAAGCCTCACGTTCGAGAATACCCGCAATGTACTCCCTACTGAGTTTACAACCGTCACTATCACCCGTAAGTTCTACAAAAACGGCGATTCTGAATACCGCCTTAATGACGTAGCCTGCCGACTCAAAGACATCCATAACCTTTTCATGGACACTGGCGTCAGCACCGATTCCTACGCCATCATTGAGCTCGGGATGGTAGATGATATCATCAAAGATAAAGAGAACTCCCGCCGCCGGATGCTTGAGCAGGCAGCCGGGATTTCCATCTACAAGACCCGTAAAAAGGAAGCCAAAACGAAGCTGGATGCGACCGAAGGTGACCTGAACCGCATTGAGGACCTGTTGTTCGAAATCAATAACAACCTCAAAACCCTCGAAGCGCAGGCCCGCAAAGCAGAACGCTTCTACGAGATCAAGAAAGAATACCGCGAAGTATCCATAGAACTGGCTAAAGCTGCCCTCGAAGGCTTTAATGTTGAATTTAAAGACCTTACCGACCAGCAACAAGCCGAATCAGACAAGAAACTGGCACTGGAAGCAGACATCACCAAAGATGAAGCCTCCGTTGAAGAAGATAAACTCCACTTCATTGCCAAAGAACGCGAACTGTCGGTTTTACAGAAATCCTTCAACGAACTCGTTGCCACCATCCGTACCAAGGAAAACGACAAGAACCTCGCCACGCAGCAACTCACTTACTTAAAAGAAAGAGAACGCAATATCAGCTCGTTCCTCGCTAATGCCGAAGGGCAGCTGCAGGGTCTCACCGATTCCATCGCCTTTACTGAAAACCAGGTGACTGAAGAACAGGAAGTGTTTGACTCCCTCCAGGATCAACTGGAAGGCCTGCAGGACATGGTGGATGAGAAAAAGGAATCTTTCAACCAGAAGAAACTGGCCCTCGAAAACCTCCGCCGCGATCAGCAACAATGGCAACGCCAGCAGTTCGAAGCGGAGAAAAAAGTGGCCGTAGCTGATACTTCTGTACAGAACCTCCAGCGTAGTATCCAGCAACTGCAGGAAGAAAAGGCGAATCGCCAGGTGCAAATCACGCAGCTGGAAGAAGAGAAGGCCGCGCTGCAGGATACCCTGCTGGATAGTAAAGCCGATCTGGAAGACATGATTGCCTTCCAGGAAGAGACGAAAGGCAAAATTCTCGCCACACAGGGCGAAATCGAAGGACTTCGCGACAAGCTGGTAGATGAAAACCGTACCCTCGATCAGAAAAAGAACGAGTACGACCTGCTCAAATCCCTGGTAGATAGCCTGGAAGGTTACCCCGACAGTATCAAATTCCTCAAGAAAAATACCGACTGGAACAATAAAGCGCCCATCCTGAGCGATATCTTCTTCTGTCGTGAAGACTACCGCACCTGTGTAGAGAACCTGCTCGAACCTTACCTTAACTATTACGTAGTCAACAACGCAGCCGAAGCCATTCAGGCGATCAACCTCCTCGATGAGAACAAAAAAGGTAAAGCCAACTTCTTTATCCTGGATCAGTTCAATCATCAGGGCGGACAGCTATTTACCCCACCCGGTACCATTCCGGCACTGGATGTGGTAGAGATTGACGAGCGTTATAAAGGGCTGGGCAATTACCTGCTGGGTAAAGTATTTATCTCCGGGAATGTGAGCGGGATAGAATGGGATCAACTCTCTGATCAGGATATACTCGTGATTGAAAAGAGTGGACGCATCGTACGTGGTAAATACAATATGAGCGGTGGTAGCGTCGGTGCTTTCGAAGGAAAGAAACTTGGCCGTGCCAAGAACCTGGAGAAACTGGATGAAGAGATCCGGGCCCTGGAAACTATCGTGGCTACCCTGCGCGAACAGATCCAGGAAAAACACAACCAGGTACTGGGCTTCAACACCCAGCTGAATGAAAATAAGATCAATCAGCAACGTGAGAAGATCAACCAGCTGAATAACCAGGTATTTGGCCTGCAGAACAGGATAGAGAACTTCCGTCACCTCATCGAATCAGGCGAAAAGCGTCTTGCAGAAATGCAGCAATCCCTGGAGCAGAACCAGGAAAGCATTGCGGGTGTCAGGGAAGAACTGGAAGATCTGAATGAAAAGGTACACGCCCTGCATGACAACATTGTGAATGCAGAACGTGCTGCCAGTGATGCCGAAGCACAGTTCAACCAGGCAAACGTACAGTTCAATAACCAGAACTTACAGCAAACCCGCCAGCAATCCAAAGTGGCGGCATTGCGCCAGGAACTGGATTTCAAACGTAAACAACTGACCGATCTGCACAATCAGATCACCAGCAATAAATCTCAGCTGGAAGACGCAGTCGCGAATATCGCTGCTGCCGAAGACAAACTGGGGGCTGCCGAAGACGGTCTCGTGGACCTCTTCCGCCGCAAAGAAGAAGAAGAGAAAGAACTGAATGAGAAAGATCAGGAGTATTATAACTTCCGTAATCAGTTGCAGGAAAAGGAAAGTAGCCTCCGCGTGCGGCAGCGTGCAAGGGAGGAACTGGACCGCCAGCTGACCGTGATCAAAGACAAGGTGAACGAACTGAAGCTGCAACTGGCGTCAATGAAGGAACGCTTAAGTGTGGAATTCAAGGTGAACCTTGACGAAATCATCGACGAGGTACGTAGTTCTACATTGCCGGCAGACGAATTGCAGGGGAGTGCGGAACGCCTGAAGAAACGCCTGGAGAACATGGGTGAGATCAACCCGACTGCTATTGAGGCCTACCAGGAGATGAAGAAACGTTATGAGTTCATTCTGGAACAAAAGAATGACCTTGTGACAGCGAAAGAGTCGCTGATGGCAACCATCCAGGAAGTAGAGGCGACAGCAAACCAGAAGTTCCTGGAAACCTTTAACCAGGTGAAGGAAAACTTTGTCAGGGTATTCAAGGCGTTGTTTACAGAAGAGGACCAGTGTGATATGATATTGAGTGATCCGGAAAACCTGGCAGACACAGGAATTGAGATCATAGCCAAGCCGAAGGGTAAGCGTCCGGCAGCCATCACGCAGTTAAGCGGGGGAGAGAAGACGCTGACAGCAACCGCGTTGTTGTTTGCCATCTACCTGATCAAACCAGCACCATTCTGTATATTGGACGAGGTGGACGCGCCACTGGATGATGCGAACGTCGGGAAGTTTACGAATATGATCCGTAAGTTTTCTGATAACTCACAGTTTATTATCGTAACACACAATAAGCAAACGATGGCCGCAGTGGATGTGATTTACGGGGTGACGATGCAGGAGCCGGGCGTGAGTAAGCTGGTACCAGTGGATTTCAGAAGTTTGAATTAGAGGGTACAGCGGATTGAGCTAATTAGAAGAAAGGAAATTTGTCTTTATCTGAAAGAGGAATGAATTGCGGTCATAGAAAGAGAGCTGAGAATTGAAGGTGGTTGAAGGAAGCGTAAATGAGGGTAGTTGGAAAAGATAGGTGTATTTTGGACATTTACAGGAAGAATGAACAGCGGTAGTTTGGATAGAAATGTTTGGCCGGGATGTAGAGAATAATAAAATCTATCAATCTGGACTAAAATTTGATGACCAGAACTCTTTGCCAGATTTCATGTGCTTAACTAACTTTTAATTTATACTAAGCAGCATGAACTTTTAGATTTCAGATCTCTGAAGTAACTTTACGCAACCAAACAAAAAACTTACATAGCTATGGGCACATGGGGTACCAGAAATTTTGAAAATGATGGTTCACTAGACTGGGTATTTGAAATGATTGATGCGAAGGACGGAGGCTTGATTGCTGATACCTTGCAGTTTTCATTGAACAAAGACGGTCTCCTCGACACTTCTGAATGCGAAGACGCATTGGCAGCAGCAGAAACAGTAGCCGCACTGACAGGTAAACCCAGTGAAGATTATCCTGAAACTCCACTGGAAAAGCTGGATTCGTTAAACGTTCTGGCTACACTGGCACTGAGGAAACTGGCGATTTCTGTGGTTGAAAAGATCAAGCTGAATTCTGAAATGAAACAGACGTTCACAGACAGTGGTGAGGTGGAAGCCTGGTTTACAGTACAGGATGAGCTGATCAGAAGACTTAGCTAATTTATACCTGTAGATACCTGATTGAAAGCCTTCCGGTCTAAGAACCAGAAGGCTTTATCTATTTGCGTTTGTATTAAATAAAGAAGAGGGTGTCTCATAAATAAATGAGGCACCCTCTTTTATTTGTATAAAAAAATGTATTGTTAATCAATATTTTATTAACTCTTCCTATATTTAAATATGGCAA